>NZ_LT906662.1:2400000-3000000 GCF_900205865.1 Thermoanaerobacterium sp. RBIITD | reverse complement strand
AAGTTTATCATTCAATATGGTTATATGTGAAAACATATCGCCTATGTTAAAGCTCTCTGTCTCAGCATCATATAATTTGTTGAAGACTGCCGATAAAAGGTGCTGTCCCGTATGCTGTTGCATATTGTCAAACCTTCTATTCCAGTCAATTAAGCAACTGACGGTTTTATTATGAGGACATTCTTTTAAGATGTGAATCACATCATCATCTCTTAAAATAACATTTTCTACTTTTAACCCATCTATAGTACCATGATCAGCTGTTTGTCCTCCGCTTTCAGGATAAAAATATGTTTTATCGAGTATAACCTCATAATATCCGTTAATTTTTCTTATATCGACTACATTTGCAGTAAAATCCTTTGTATAGCTATCATAGTAATATAATTTTTGCATATAACTACACCTCCATGTTAAACTAATAAATTAAAAACGCATGGTATCTACCATGCGCAATTTGGTTTATTCATATACTTTTGTACCATATACTGTTCTAATCTTTTTGAACTCTTCTATAATTTTCTTTGTTATCACTCCTGGTTTTCCATCACCAATCGATCTTTTGTCAACCTCTGTAACAGGTATAGCTTCTGCAGCCGTGCCAGTAAGAAAACATTCATCTGCAGTATAAACATTAAACAGTGAGAAATATTTTTCTTCAAAAGGTATATTCAATTTTTTAGCTATATCTATAACAGTCGCTCTTGTTATACCGCCGAGTGCACCCGCAGCAGAAGGTGGTGTAAATAATGTACCATTTGATACAATAAACACATTATCACCTGTACACTCTACTACATACCCATCCAAATTTAATAGAAGAGCTTCCGGGTAACCAGCATTAACAGCTTCAATCTTTGCAAGTATATTATTTAAATAATTTAAAGATTTAATCTGTGGATCAAGAGTTTGAATTGAATTTCTCCTGTATGTTGATGTTATAATTTTTAACCCCTTTTGATATGTTTCATCGGGATATAATGTTATTTTATCAGCAATTATAACAACTGTTGGGCTTGAACACTTATAAGGATCAAGGCCTAAATCACCCTTTCCTCTTGATACAACAAGCCTTATGTATGCATCTCTTAAATTATTACGTCTCATTGTTTCACAAATTTTTTCTTGCATTTCTTCTTTCGTCAACGGAATATCAAGCAAAATTGCTTTTGACATATTATAAAGCCTTTTTAAATGGTCTTCAAGTTTGAAAATAACTCCATCATATGCTCTTATTCCTTCAAAAACTCCGTCGCCATAAAGATATCCATGGTCAAAAACAGATACAGATGCTTTTTCACTATCTACAAATTCTCCATTTACATAAACAACAGGCATTACGACTCCTCCCATACTTTAATATTTTAAAGTAAATTATATCATTTTAAACTATTAAAGTCAACAAAACAAAAAGCCCCATTTGGGACTTTTTGTATTTTCTTATTCTGCTTTTATAGCTCCTGTTGGGCATACAGCCTCACAAGCACCACAATCAATACATTTATTAGCATCTACTTCGTATTTGCCGTCTCCTTCATGAATAGCATCTACAGGGCATTCTGCAGCACAAGCACCACAGCTAATGCATTCATCTGTAATTAAATGTGCCATTATAGTTTCCCCCTTTCGTTTATACAGTATGTACTTCAAAGCCTATTATATAGCATTTATATTAAGATGTAAACACTTAATGACACAATTGTTAAAAATAAAACTATCACTTTGTAATTTCCCTTGCAGTATCATAACTCGCTTCAATTGTCTTTTCGATATCATCATCACTATGCTCAGTAGATAAAAAAAATGTTTCAAATTGCGACGGTGGTAAATATATTCCTCTCTTAAGCATACCCCTAAAATACTTTGCATACATATCAATATCTGATTTTATTGCCGATTCATAATCATAAACAGATGTGTCATTAAAGAACATACACATCATAGTTCCGACCCTATTTATTGTAACATTAATTCCACACTTTTCCATGCTATCTTTTAAGCCACTACATAACCGTTCAGCTTTTTTGTCCATATCATCATATAATTTAGGATTATTTGATAGAATATCTAGGGTCTTAATGCCCGCTGCCATAGCTAAAGGGTTTCCTGATAAAGTTCCTGCCTGGTATACTGGACCATCTGGTGATATATATCTCATTATGTTCTCTCTACCGCCATAGGCGCCAACAGGTAATCCACCACCGATTATCTTACCAAATGTAGTTAAATCTGGTTTTATACCATATAGGCCTTGTGCACAATTATACGATACCCTGAAACCTGACATAACTTCATCAAATATAAGAAGTGAACCATATTTTAGCGTAACATCCCTCAATGTTCTTAAGAATCCTTCCTTAGGTGGTACTGTCCCCATATTGCCAGCAACGGGTTCTACAATTACACCAGCTATATTATCGCCATATTTTTCAAATATACGCTTTATCATATCAAAATCATTGTATTTTGATATGATAGTATCTTTTGCTATCTCTTTTGTAATCCCTTTTGAATCTGGAACTCCAAATGTTAAAGCGCCAGAGCCGGCTTTTATAAGAAGACTATCTGAATGACCATGGTAGCATCCTGCAAATTTTACGATTATGTCTCTTCCAGTATACCCTCTTGCAAGTCTTATTGCAGTCATTGTGGCTTCTGTACCAGAGTTAACCATTCTAATTACTTCTACTGATGGACATGCTTTTATTATTTTTTCCGCCATTAAAATTTCCAATTCTGTGCATGCACCATAACTTGTGCCTTTTTCAACTTGACTTTTTAATGCATCGGTAACTTCTTTATGAGAATGTCCGAGTATAAGAGGGCCCCATGAAAGTACATAATCAATATATGTATTTCCATCAACATCGGTTATATGGCTCCCAATGCCATATTTTATAAAAGGCGGATTAATTCCGACTGACTTAAAAGCTCTTACAGGGCTATTTACTCCGCCAGGCATAAACTTTTTTGCCCTTTCAAAAAGCTTTTCTGATTTATCTAATATCATATAATCGTCATTCCCTTCTTAAATATAAATATCACTTTAATAAGCCACTATCGTTTATAATTTTTTTATATATTTCAATTTTCTCTTCTGTAGAAAGATTTGATTCTTTTAAAATCTTTCTTTCTTCATAAAGTTTTTTAACCAAATTTATATAACCATCATTTATTTCATTTTTAAGCTTTTCCTTAATCATTTTTGATAACAAAGGACTTTTACCATTAGTTGATATAGCAATAGAAAGATCGCCTCTTCTTACAACTGAAGGTACTATAAATGTAGATAACTCCTTATTGTCTACTACATTTACAAGTACATTATTTCTTTTCGAATCTAATGCAATTTTTTTATTTAAGTTCTCGTTATTTGTCGCAACTATAACCAATTTATAGCCTTCAACATCGTTATCTATATATTCTCTTTTAATTACAGATACTTTGTCTGCCTTTGATAATTCCAAAATTTCATCACATATAGTTGGTGCTATAACAGACACTAAAGCACCACATTCAAGAAGTGATAATATCTTTCTGTACGATACTTTACCACCACCTACCACAAGACATTTATCGCCACTTATATTAAGCATTACTGGATAGTAAGCCATCTTGCGACATCCTTTGCGAAATAAGTTATTATCATATCAGCACCGGCTCTTTTAATTGACGTCATCATCTCTAAAACAATAGATTTTTCATCGACCCATCCCATCTTTGATGCTGCTTTAACCATAGAATATTCACCACTTACATTGTAAGCTGCTAAAGGAATATTAAAATTGTCTTTCGCTCTTCTTACAATGTCAAGATATGATAATGCAGGTTTTACCATGATGATATCTGCTCCTTCATCAATATCAAGACTTATCTCCCTTAATGCTTCATTCGAGTTTGATGAATCCATTTGATAGGATTTTCTATCGCCAAATTGTGGAGCAGATTGTGCTGCCTCTCTAAACGGACCATAAAACGATGAAGCATATTTTGCACTGTATGCCATTATAGGAATATTTACAAAACCTTCTTTATCAAGCAGCTTTCGTATAGCCCCTATTCTACCATCCATCATATCTGATGGTGCGACTATATCCGCACCTGCTTTTACATGTGATAATGCTATTTTTGCTATATATTCCAAAGTTTCATCATTATCAACATAATCATCTTTTATAATCCCGCAGTGCCCATGGCTTGTATATTCACACATGCATACATCTGTTATTACGACCATATCTGAAACTTCACTCTTTATTGCTTTTACAGCCTTTTGAACTATTCCATTATCATCATATGCTTCGCTGCCTAATTCATCTTTGTGTGATGGTATACCAAAAATTAGTACTGCTGGTATCCCAAGTTTTTTTACATCCTTAACCTCTTCAACTAATAAATCAATTGAGTAGTGATAAACACCTGGCAATGAATCAATCTCTTTTTTTATATTTTCTCCCGGCACTACAAAAAGCGGATATATAAGGTCATTAATATCGATTGTCGTTTCTTTTATCATATTCCTTATAGTCTTATTTGTTCTTAATCTCCTTGGTCTTTTAATAATTTCCATAATATACGCCTCTTTATTTAATAATATTTTAAGATCTCTTTTATGAGAGAATCTGTTTCGTATTTTTCTGGCATTATATTTACCTTAAGTCCATATTCCTCTATTGTCTTTTTTGTAACCGGTCCAATTGCTGCAATATTTACACCTTTTAATAAATTTTTTATATCATCCTTAAGTATATCATGCATATATTTAAAAGTTGATGAACTTGTAAATACTGCTATATCAACTCCTTTATTAAGTTCATCATAGAGAATATCTCTTATCTCATAATTTGGTTCATTCTTATACAATACAATTTTTTCTATATAAGCGCAATCTCTAAGTTTATTTATTAATATATCGCCACCTATATCAGATGTCAATATGGCAATCTTTTTGCCTTTTACTAAATCGTATAATTTATCAGCAAGTGCATCTGATGTATATTCCTTAGGCATTATGTCAGGATATATATTTATTTTTTCGAGCATTTGGGAAGTTTTGCTTCCTATAGCCGCGATTTTTACTCCATACAATTTTCTAATATCATATTTTATTAATTTTATTGCTTCCGAAAAAACTTCAACACCATTTATACTTGTAAGAACTATATAATCATATTGATTTATATTATTCAAAAATTTTATAGCATTATCAATATATGGAGTTAGTTTAATAGTAGGACATGTTATTACCTCTGCACCATACTCAGTTAAAATATCATACATTTTATTCGATTGATTATATGTACGTGTCAAAAGGGCTCTTTTCCCAAATAACTTTTTATTTTCATACCACTTAAGCCTATCCCTTAACTTTACAACTTCACCTACCACTATAACTGACGGATTTTTTATATTATGTTTTTCTGCTTTTTCATATATATCATTTAGTGTACCTGTTATTACTTTTTGCTCAGGGGTTGTCCCATTCATTATAACAGCAACAGAAGCATTTATGCTTTTGCCATTCTCTATTAATTTGTCCACTATTGTCTTTAAATTGTTAATACCCATGAGAAATACAAGTGTACCATTCAGTTTTGAAAGAACACTAAAATCTAAATAATTTTCTTTTTCATCGCATTCATGTCCAGTGATAACATGAAATGATGAACTAAAATTCCTATGTGTTATTGGTATTCCAGCATATGCAGGTACAGACACAGCCGATGTTATACCCGGTATGATCTCATATTCAATATTCTTTTCTTCTAAATATTCTGCTTCCTCCCCTCCTCTACCGAATACGAATGGATCTCCGCCCTTTATTCTTGCAACAATTTTGCCTCCAAGTGCCTCTTTATAGATTATCTCATTAATTCTCCACTGTGGTACTTTATGATGATCTGGGAGTTTCCCTACATCTATATACTTCGCGTCCTTTCTTCCCATCAACAATATTCTTTTGTTTATCAATCTATCATATATTAAAACGTCAGCTGTTTTTATTATTTTTGCAGCTTTAATCGTTAAAAGCCCTACATCACCTGGACCTGTTCCAATTAGATATACTTTTCCAGACATCATTTACCTCCACAACTTTTATAAAGTTTTTCAGCAATTTTATCTATGTCATCTATTGTCCCTATTCCTTTACATTTAAAAAGTTTATCACCATATTTATAAGCTATCCTAATATTAACGATATCTTTTTTAGCATCTTTTGTGTATTGTGCATGCACTCCTATTGGTATCTTGCAATTACCGCCAAATCTCTTCATTACTTTTCTTTCTGCTGATGCTTCAAAAAGCGTATTAATATCTAAAAGAATAGGATAAATCTCTTTAAATTCTTCTTCAAAAACCTTCGTGGTTTCTACTGCGAGTATTCCTTGGCACGCTGCTGGAACCATAGTATCAACATCAAAATAGTCAGTTATAAGGTTTTCCATTCCGAGCCTTTTAAGACCAGCAGCAGCAAGTATAATACCATCAAGGTTCTCGTTTTTCATCTTTTTAAGCCTCGTACCGACATTACCTCTTATTTCTACTATTTCAATATCAGGTCTCAAATCAATTAACTGTGCCTTACGTCTTAAGCTGCTTGTACCAATTTTTGCACCCTTTCTTAGCTCCTCAAATCTTACTCCTTTAGATGATATAAACGCGTCTCTTGGATCCTCTCTCTTTAGTACAGCTTTTAGGCTTAGTCCTTCTGGAACATCAAATGGCATATCCTTCATACTATGTACTGCTATATCTATCTTACCTTCAATAAGCTTATCTTCTATTTCCTTTACAAATAGTCCTTTACCCCCAGCATTGTTCAAGGGTTTATCAAGTATTTTGTCACCTTGTGTTTTTATTTTTACTATTTCAAAATCAAAATCAGGTTTGAATTTTTTAATTTCATTAATTAAAATAATTGTCTGTGTTAGAGCAAGTTCACTTCCTCTTGTACCGACACTTATTTTCTTTTTCATATATTTCCTCCATTTTCATCGATAAAATCTATAGCAACTTCTTCATATTTCTTATTAATGATATCATTTTTTATATGTTTTATCATTAAATCTGACATTTTCTTTGCTACTCTTTTTAAAGCGATTTCTATATTTTTTTTATCTCTTTCGTCTATATTTGATAGCTTATTTATAACTCTTTCAAATTCAATCTCAGATATCACATCAGCAAATTTGTTTATATTTTTTATCTGAGGTTCTATTGCAAGTGTTTTAAACCAATTAACAAAATTATTTACCGCCGATTCTATAATTTTCTCAATAACGTTAATAAAACCTATTCGTTTCTTTTTATTTTCATCTGCTGTTTTCTTTAAATCATCGAGCGTGTAAATGCTAACACCTTCAATTTCTCCAATTTTAGGATCAATATCTCTTGGTAATGCTATATCTACCATACATATCTTTTTACCTTTATAGACCTTTATAAACTTTTCATAATCAATTGTATAATGCGGAGCATCTGTTGCACTAATTACTATGTCACTTCTTGCTATTTGAACATATTTATCATCATAAGGAACTACTTCTATTTCAGGTATAATCTTTTTTAAGTCAACTGCTTTACTATGGGTTCTATTTGAAACATAAACTTTTGTACCCTTTGAAATAAGATTTTTTATTGCTATTTGCCCCATTTCACCTGTGCCGATAACAAAAGCTTTTTTATCATTTAAGTCTTTAAATTCGTCACTTATAAATTTAACTGCTATATAACTAATTGATAGTGCTAAATCCTTTATACCTGTTTCTGTTCTAACCTTTTTCCCTAGTGTAATTGCATCTCTAAAAAGTTTATTTAGAATCTTACCTGATGCAAAATTTTCCTGAGAAATACTTATAGCATTCTTAACCTGTCCAAGTATCTGATCTTCTCCAACAACCATCGATTCAAGTCCACATGCAACTCTGAATATGTGTTTTACCGCATCAACTCCTGTTAGAATATATAAATATTGTCCTAATTCATCTTCAGTTACCTTAAAGTATTCTATAAAAAAGTCCTTAATAGTTTTCAGAGCAATATTTTCTGAATAGACGTATATTTCACTTCTATGGCATGTAGACAATATTACAACCTCAGCATTATAAGTTTCCTTGAATTTTAATAAAGCTTTTTTTATTTCTTTACCAAAGGAAACACGTTCCCGTATTTCTATTGGAGTATTTTGATCAATTCCGACCATTTTAATATCATTAATATTCATCATCACGCCTCATTTCTTTATATAGCTCGTCAATACTTGTTACAACATTTGGATAGTCTATTTTTGGCCTTTTAATCAATATAACTGGTATACCAAGCATATTCGCTGCTTCAAATTTTTCTATAATACCTCCTGTATTGCCGCTGTCCTCTGTAACCAATACATCTGCGTCAAAATCCTTTAGCATACAGTAATTCATTTCTTTAGAAAACGGCCCTTCCATTGCAATAATTTGCCTGAATTTAAACCCAAATCTTCACATTTTTTAATGACTGTGCTTTGCGGAAGAACTCTTATAAATAACTTTTTCTCTTTGTTGAGACTAACAAAATATTCGAGATTTTTACTTCCGATTGTTAAAAAAATTATATTAAATTCGACACATCTATCTGCCGCTTCTTTAAAACCATTGGCAATAATAGCATTTTTATCGATAATGCTCTGCCTTTCATACCTTATATATCTTATTTTTGTCTTCTTACAAGCATCTATTGCATTTATACTGGCATTTATTGCAAAAGGGTGTGTAGCATCAACAACCGTATCAATATTATTATTTTTAATAAATTCTATTAATTCATCTTCATTTAAAGCACCTATGTGCACTTTTATATCATTATCATTAAGATTTTCTCCGTAATCAGTTACTGTACTTACAATTATATCAAATCCTGTATTATTTAGATTCTTCGCTATCTCTCTTCCATCTTTCGTACCTGATAAAACAAGTATCACTTTAAACAGTCCTTTCATATATTAGGAACTTGAAGTAAATTATAATTTATACCCTCTTGGTGTTATCATTTTGCCATTTATTACATAAGTTTTTTCGTTTCCTATTATCACTGTTGTTGTCATATCTATTTCGTGATTATTTATTTCTTTTAATGTTGTAATTGTTATATTTTGGCCATTCCTTGATGCATTTTTGACTATTCCTACCGGTGTATCTTCACTTTTATATTTCAGTAGTATATTTTGTGCTAACCTAATACTATCTGGTCTTTCTTTGCTTTTTGGATTATACAATACTATAACAAAATCCGCTTGTGCCGCAAGTCTCAATCTTTTCTCTATTATCTCCCACGGTGTTAAGTAATTTGATAAACTTAAAGATGCAAAATCGTGCACTATAGGTGCTCCAAGAATTGATGCTGATGAATTAAATGCACTAATCCCTGGTATTATCTCAATATCTATATTTTTATTTTCATGTTCCGCTATTTCATACATAAGGCCTGCCATACCATAAATGCCTACATCACCACTTGATATTAAACAAACTTTTTCCCTTCAAGAGCTATTTTAAGACATTCTTTGCATCTTGAGATTTCATTTCTCATACCTGACGATATAATTTCTTTATCATTAATGATCTCTTTCATAAGATTTATATACGTTATATAACCAACAACCACGTCACACTCTTTTATTACATTATATGCCCTAAATGTCATATCATCAATACTTCCAGGACCGATTCCTACTACTTTTTTCCATCTCATTGACTTTTCTCCTCTTTCCTGTAAACTGCCAAAGTTACACCATCATTTATTGTATAATAAATTTCCTTGCCTCTATTACTACCCAAATATGCCGATGGACGTGCAACACTACCAACCACTACAGTCTTTTTTACAAAGTTTGATATAGGA
Source organism: Thermoanaerobacterium sp. RBIITD (assembly GCF_900205865.1). NCBI lineage: Bacteria > Bacillati > Bacillota > Clostridia > Thermoanaerobacterales > Thermoanaerobacteraceae > Thermoanaerobacterium > Thermoanaerobacterium sp. RBIITD. The sequence goes on along the minus strand of NZ_LT906662.1, from coordinate 2,990,121 downwards.
TATATATTTTCAACTGCTTTTAGTTCATCTGCACTGTAAAATTTAACGGGCACATTTAAGTATTCAACAATTTTAAGTATACAACCTTCGTCTTTTTTAATATCTATTGTAGTAACTTTATATATACAGTTTAAACTTATATTTAGTCTATAAAATATGACCGTTACAGCACTTATAAGGGTTTCATAGGGAGTATTCCTTTTACAGCCAATGCCTAAAACAATATTTTTCTAAATACTACATATGGTATATCCGGTACATCATAACTTCCATCTCTTATTAAAACACATGCAGAAACATGGTGAGCATCTTTAATACCATGTACTTTAATTATACTATCTGTTTCTTGTAATTTAGTAAATTTATCTCCTACAAAAGCGACTTTCTCACCATTTACTATCGCTGCATTAACCTTTTTTAAGTCTTTAAAATTTTCTATATAATAGCCAATCTCTTTTGCTATGACATCAACTGCTATCATGCCGTTGACATCTGATGCAGTTGTTATAATAGGTTTTGCACCAATAAATGAAGCAACATTTTGTGCAAGCTAATTTGCACCACCAATGTGCCCTGATAATAGACTAATAACATAATTACCCTTTTCGTCTATGACAATTATTGCCGAATCTTGTCTTTTATTTTCTATAACTTTAGCAATAGCCCTAACGACTATTCCTGTAGCCATGATAAATATAAATCCCTTATAGTTTTTAAATATACTATGGACAAATTCTATAAAACTTTTATCAATTGTATTAACTCCATAATATGAATATTTCTTAGGAAGATATAAGTCTGCTTTAAATTTGTCTGATATTTTCTTTGCAAGTTTTGCTCCATTATTTGTTAGTGCTAATACAGCCAATTTCATTATTATTTCCTTTCCTAAATTCATGTGAAAAGTTTTTGTCATATAACTTTGAATACTTATCAATATCACTAAGGAAATTTCCTACAAGTATCATAGCAGTCTTATTTATATTTTTTCTTTTACTTTATTGTCGATGTCTTTCAATTTATCATTAATAATTATTTTATCATCCCATGTTGCCTTATATACCACAGCAACGGGAGTATCTTCATTATATTCTGTTATAAGATCTTTAACAAGCTTGTCAATTTTATGTACACTTAAAAATATTGCCATAGTAGCATGATGCTTTGCCAAAGATTTTAAATTTTCACTTTCAGGCACTGGTGTTCATCCTTCTGTTCTAGTTATAATAACTGTCTGAGATATTTCCGGCAGTGTTAATTCTTTTTTTAATACAGCCGCAGCAGCTGTAAATGAGCTGCGTTCGGGCTTGACAACCCATCTTCCCAAACATAGATAATAGCTAAGCGAAGTATACATAATATCAAGTGGCACTTGATGGATTTAATTATGACAAATTTAGTAAAACAATATTTAATTATCAAGGTTCAATTAAATTTTGTAATCTTTTTAAAGATCGATCTTTTTGGTTGATTACAAATCATATTATACGAGGAGGTCTTTATAATGTATAAACTATCTAAAGAAAATAACATCTTCAGCTTTACAAAAAACAATAAACCTAATCTTTTTGTAAATGACGGCGATGATGTGGAAATCGAAACTCTAGACTGTTTCTCAAACCAAATCAAAACAAATGATGACAAATTGGAAACAATGGATTGGGACAAAGTAAACCCTGCAACAGGTCCAATCTACATCAATGGTGCAAAAGAAAATGACGTATTAGAAGTGACAATCAAAAAAATCGACATCGAAAATAAAGGTGTCGTTGCAACAGGAAAGGATTTAGGAGTTTTAGGCGATAAGATGAATGACCTGTATTCAAAAGTAGTTGAGATAAATAATAGCAAAGTCATTTTCAATGAAAAGCTCTCATTTCCTGTAAAACCAATGATAGGTGTAATAGGCGTCGCTCCAAAGGAAGGCGAAATAAACTGCGGCACACCGGGTCCTCATGGAGGAAATATGGACACTACACTTATCGGTGAAGGCACTAAGCTTTATTTGCCTGTCTTTGTTGATGGTGCACTTTTCGCATTAGGAGACTTACATGCCGTAATGGGTGCTGGAGAGATAGGCGTATCAGGTGTAGAAGTAAACGGCGCCGTTACTGTATGGCTAAAAGTTTTAAAAAATCTAAAAATCCAAAATCCAGTCGTCAAGACAAATGAAGTAACAGCCACAATTGCATCAAATGAATCAATAGAAAAACTATAGAAAAAGCAGTCAAAGACATGGCAGAACTTTTCCAAAAGTACACTGACCTATCGATAGAAGAAATATCAACCCTTTTCAGTATATCTGGCAATGTCCAAATATCGCAAGTTGTTGACCCACTTAAAACAGCTCGTTTCTCAATGCCAAATTGGGTACTTGAGACGTATGGAATAGTATTTTAATCAGGAGGTATAATAATGGATAATAAAAATGACGGTGCTCTGGAAAACTTTGGCTATAAGCAGGAATTAAAAAGAGCTTTAACTGTCTGGGATCTCATCATTTATGGCCTCATATTCATGGTTCCAATAGCTCCCTTTGGTATTTACGGCTTTGTAGCTGACATATCAAAGGGAATGGTAGCACTTGCCTATGTAATAGGCATAATCTGAATGATATTTACTGCATTTAGCTATGCTTCAATGTCTGAAGCTTTTCCAATCGCTGGTTCTGTTTATTCTTATGCGACAAATGGTTTAAACAAAGTCATTGGTTTTTTCACTGGATGGGCTATACTATTAGATTATCTTTTAGTACCTGCACTCTTGTATGTCGTCAGTGCTGCAGCATTAAGCAACATATTCCCATCTGTTCCAGTTGTCATATGGGCATTGGTCTTCATAATCGTTAACACAGTTGTCAATATACTAGGCATAGAATTTACTGCTAAATTTAATAAAATAGTTCTAATACTTGAATTGATCGTTCTGGCATTATTCATAAAATTTGTCTTCAAGAAAAAGGTAGAAAATTTGGATGTGTAAAAATAAGTTAAAGGGCCTCTAAATCACATTGAGACCCTCTTTTACATCTCTTCATCTGCATTTTTACTGCTAAATAAAGCTATATTATCTCTCTGTACAATCAATATACCTATAAGTATTACGATTGTTCCGATTACAAGCTGGATAGTAATTTTTTCTGATAAAAATATTGCTGCAATTATGCTGGCTAGTATCGGCTTTGCAAAGAAAACCATAGATCCTACACCAGTATTTACACTTGATAAACCTAAAAAATAAGTGTAATATGCAATACCTGTAACAAATACAGTTAAATACAGCATTTGCGGTACGGCTTTTGCAGGCAAGCTAAAAATAGGATATCTATTGTACAGAAGCAATGGCATAAGAAGCAAACTTCCTATTATAAAAGAGAATGAATTCATAACAACGCTATCGAACTTAACAGTGAATTTCTTGCCCAACACTGTGTATACACCATACATGATTGACGACAACACAAGAAGTACAATTCCAGTTAAATGATTACCACCTGACATTAGCTGCTTGTAAAATACAATAACCAGACCTATTATGCCCAGTATAAGTCCGTAAATTTTGGCAGAATCTAATTTTTCATTTAATATAAGAGAAGCTGCAATCATTACAAAAAGAGGATTTGAACTGAATATGACGGCAGAAAGACTGGCCGATGTCATGTTTATCCCTATCTGCAAAAATGACATGCTAAATACCACATTTGTAAGCCCTATAAAAACTAATAGTGTAAAATCTTGAAGCGTTATGTGAAGATTTTTCCTTTTAATATTTTTAATGGCAATAGGCAGTAATATAAGTCCGCCGATAAAAAACCTGATGAAATTTATCTGAACTGGATTTACAATGCCTGTAAGTGTCCTTCCCACCACTTCGTAAGTGCTGAAGAACAGTACGGTTATGATAAGGTAGATATAGCCTCTATTCAATCTTGTCACCTTCTTATGTAAAATTTACAACATCATCTTTATTATATACCCTGTGTCAAGATTGTTTTTATGATTTTACACACTCTTCTCATACTTTAAATCAAACTTAATACAGGCACCTCTACCATCTGAGTTGTAAGCTTCAATTTTCCCGCCATGGAGCTCTACCAACTTTTTTGCAATGTAAAGTCCAAGTCCAGCGTGTCCATCTTCTGATGACCTAGATACATCTCCTCTGTAAAATCTATCAAAAAGATGTGCTAAGTCTTTCTGGCTGAATCCACTTCCTGAATCACAAACTGTTATATAAATTTTATCTTCATCGATATTACCTCTTATCTTTATCATTCCTAATTCAGGCGTATATTTTATACTGTTAATAACGATATTATCCATTACCCTCTCAAACTTTTCAACGTCTATATATACCATTGATTTATCATGCCTTTGGTCTAAAATATCCAAATCAAAATTTAAATTTTTGTCTTTTGAAATTTGTTTATATTCATCTATTTTGCGCGTTAAAAAATCTTTTATATTTATCTGACTAAAATTCAGATTGGCTGGTGAATCATCTAATTCAGATATGTACAACATCATCTTTACAATCTTTATACATTTATCAGCATTCTCAACAATCACATCTAAATACTTTTTAAATTTTAACTTGTCGCCTATACAATCATCAAGCAATGATTCAGCATATCCTCTGATTATTGAAATAGGTGTCTTCAAATCATGGGCGAGGGATTCTACCATTTCGTGCCTTTCCTGTTCGATTTTCCACTGAGCAGTAAGAGAATTTTTTAATTCATCTTTCATATCATTAAATGCTACACATAAACTACCAAGTTCATTATCCGCTTTATAATCAATGTCAAAATTGAGATCTCTTTCTTTTATTTTTCTTGACGCCTCGATAATCAAATTTAAAGGTTTTCTTATATTTTTAGTAAATTCCAGAGAAAAAAGTATTGTAAATAAAGCAATGTAAATAAACGGCGAAAATACTATTATTATAAATAATGGCTCGTATAGAATTCTGTCTACCTTATTAATAAAATAAGGCGTTAATGTATAAGACAGTGAAACAGCACCTTCTATCGTACCTTGCTTATTTATTATCGGTATAGTTTTATAATAGTTACCTTTTATACCAGATGTCGTATTTATAATTTTATACAGTTCGTCTCTATCCCTAATCAGCTTCTGATTATCAGTGCCATATATTTTATGTCCATTTTGATTCATCACTTGATACTTAATACCTTCTTTTGGTATGATTTTGTCAATCTTACTTTTATTATTAATATTTAATATATCCGATCCATATCCTCGAATCTTGCTTTCGATTGAAGGAATCATCTTCTCATAGTAATTAGCCGGATAAACCTTTTTATACTGAATATTTAAAAACAACAGATATCCTATATAATACGTCACTATAGTAGCCAGTATGCTTAATATCAATATAGAAACAAAAGATATAATAAACTGTGTCTTTAGCGGTTTATTTTTAAATATCATAAAACCTTCTCCCATTTATAACCTATTCCCCACACTGTCTTAATATATTCTGTGTCAGGATCAAAGTTCTCAATTTTTGCTCTTATATTTTTAATATGCTCTGTAACTGTAGTAGTGTCACCTTCTGCATCAAAACCCCATACTTTTTCATATATCTGTTCTTTTGAAAATACTTGACCGGGATGAAGCGACAAAAGCTCTAAAACATCGAATTCTTTTTTTGTAAGCCCAATAGGATTCCCATTCACCATCACTTCCCGCGACTTTAAATCTATTGTAATGTTTTTAAAATTTAATAAAGCCCTTTTTCCTTCTTCATTTAATAAAATTGCTCGCTTTTCCCTTCGCAAATGTGCATCTATCCTTGCTAACAATTCCTTTAAGCTAAATGGTTTTACAACATAATCATCACCACCTAAGGCAAATCCCTTTATCCTGTCCATTTCGCTTTGTTTTGCACTTAAAAATACGATGGGACAAATTACAGTATCCCTTATCTTACGGCAAACTTCATACCCATCAATATCAGGCATCATAATATCAAGCACTATAAGATCCGGCATTTCTTTAGCTTTTTCAATTCCTTCCTTGCCATTATAAGCAGTCAGAACAGTATTGCCCTTTCTTTCAAGCGAATCTTTTAACAAATCAGCTATCTCTTTCTCATCATCAATAATTAATATTTTACTCATACATTTTCCTGCCTTCCCATCTCTTAAACCATATTATACCACCAACAATCATAAATATAAAAAACAATGAAGCAAAGATGAACCCACTGGCGATTTGATTAATCAATTCTCCCGACGATATTATTTTAGGCGGATACGTCATGCTTGATGTAAAAAGAAGATATGCACCAGGAAGTTCTGATAACCTCACAGGCCATGCCCATGGGATATAAGTCCATATACTATTGCCTAAGTTCGTAGACATAAGCGCAGCAACTAACATGCCAAAGCCACCAAATCCAATTGATGCTCCCAATCCCCATGCAAAACTAATCCACATATACATAGACAATAATGATAATGCACCGATTGATTCTAAAATAAAAGACGCTATATAGATGACCCACGGAAAATTCCCACGTAATATTTCAAACCCAATTCCAAAAATAAATATTGAAATTATCATACTTATCTGTATTGATAATGCTATAATTATGAATTTGCCAATGTATAAACTGCTCCTTTCAAAATTATTGCCAAACAAGTTTATGAAACCTCCAGCATTCTCCTCCTGATTTGCAGCCAAACCAAATAATAAGCCAGCCACAATCGGAACAACCACTGCCGTCCAGATTTCAAAAAAGGCTTGATGTATATAAAAATCAGATAAAGATCTTACTGAACAGTACCATAGAAGTGCAGATGAAAACAATTCCGGAAGCAAAAATGTAATATATCTTAAAGGTGTACGCTTCGTCTTTATTATTTCAGAATACAATATCTTCATCAATTTAGATCTCTCCTTTGAAACCAAATCATAGTAAGAATTGAGAATATCAAAAACGCTAAAGCTGATACAATAACGCCTATCGGGATTACCGATGGATCTCTTAAGGAGTCATTAATCTGTAACAATGTACCGTTAGGGTGAACACCTATTATTGGGCACATAAGCCTTATTGGCCAGCTCCATGGAATATAGATCCAATATAATTTAGAAGCTCCAATCACACCGATAATAAGTCCTACAAACCCTAATGCAATGCTATAAAATGTTCCTTTCATAGTTGCCAGCCATAATTCCAAAGGATTAAGAGCAAGCGATGTAACCCATGTAAAAAATCCTCCTGCAATTATTTTACCCCAAGGAATATCTCCACCTGCCGTTATTGATCCTGTTATAATAATAGCAATAATCAAAACCAATGTTGACAAAAATGTATAGAAGGCCATTATCAATATTTTACCTATCCATATTTTGTGTAGAGAAACATTTCGACTTTTTATACTTCGATATCGGCCAGATTTTTTCTCATGCAAAGCTACCAGCGATGCATAAAGTGCGAAGCCAATCGGTATAAAAATTACCGACCACCAATTGTACACCAAATCAATAAGAAGCTGCCATGGCATGAGATAAGTTGCAGGCATAAATATCTTTTGCGGTAGTGCATACAGCACAAAAAACAGCGGCGCAAATATAATAAGTTTTCTCATAAAAGTCCTTCTGTACTTTAAATTTTCCGATTTCAAAATATTAATCATTTTTTTCACCTCTCACTACATTAAAAAATAACTGTTCAATGTCTTGCTTTTCATCTATTGTTCCTTGGTATTTAATTTTGCCATTACTTATAATACCTATTGTATCAACAAGCTTTGAAACTTCTGTTAAAATATGGCTTGATAATATTACTGTAATACCCATTTTCTGAAAAGACTTTATTAATTCTCGAAGATTCTGTATACCTATAGGATCTAAACCATTGGATGGCTCATCAAGTATTAACAAATCAGGATTTCCTAATAAAGCAATGGCAATACCTAATCTCTGTTTCATGCCTGTAGAAAATTGCGATACTAGTTTTTTACCTGTATCATTTAAATCTACAATTTCTAGAACTTCTTTAATCCTCTCATCAGCAATTCCAATTAATCTTGCGTGAACCAAAAGATTCTCATGTGCCGTCAAATTCCCATATAGTGCAGGTAACTCAATAAGTGCACCAATTCTATCAAGATGTTCTCTTCGCCACCTCTCTCCAAATACAAATATTTCACCTGATGTTGGATGCAGTAAACCAGTTACCATCTTTAATGTAGTAGATTTACCGGCGCCATTAGGTCCAAGAAGCCCATATATAGATCCTCTAGGAACTTTTAATGAAATGTCATCTACAACTAAGTGTTTCCCATAGGACTTTTTTAAATTTCTCGTTTCAAGTATATATTCCATAATATACCACCTTTCTCCCATCTTTTTGTTTGATGTTTGTATTATAAAATTAAATTATAAAGAATTTATAAAGAAATATTTTCTTTTTTCTTATTTAATTAATTTGCAAATAATGTTATAATATTATTAGAAGAAAAATATTATTTATTGATAATGGAGATGATTATATGAATCCTTTAGAGTATGCAATCAAAATGGAACTGGATGGTGTAGATTACTACAATAATCAAGCTGAATTGAATAAAGACAATGAACTTTACAATGTATTTAAAGAGATGGCAAAAGATGAAATGACACATGCAGAAATACTGAAAAACAAAATGGATGAATTTACATTTGAATTAAAAGATGATAGGAATCTAGAAAAGGCTAAAATGTCTATGTTACACTAAAAGTGGTTCTTTCCACAGTTAGTTTAAATCTAATAAATGCATGATATAATAGAATGATAAGAAAATTAGAAAAGAGGACTCTTAGATGGATGAATTTATTAAGATGCTGGATAAAAATTTAGAATATAAAAGCCATGAAATAATTGATGATACTATATATATCAAAGTGGAATCAAATAGAAAAGAATTAAAATGTCCTTTCTGTGGTCAAACATCTACAAAAGTTCATTCACATTATAAAAGAAACTTTTAGTGTAACATAGACAACATAACAAAAAAAATTAAAAAACCAGGTAAATTAAGTCCATTTATAGATGAATTAAATCATTATATTGAGCAAGGATATACATCAGCAAATATTGATGAGATAATTCGTAAAAAAGGTTACAATGGTTCTATTTCCAACATACGTCACTATATTAGCGAATGGAAACATCGTTACAAAAAGGAATATGATAAAGATAAATCTAATGATAATGGAGACAAAATTAGCGAATTAATAGAGCGCAAAAATTTAATAAAGTTGCTGTATAAGCCTATCGAGGAAGTAAAAATGATTACTCAAGAGCAATTGGATAGAGTATGTAATGAATATCCATTTTATGCAAGTATATATCATCTTGTAAATGAATTTAGGGAAATACTGTTAGAGAAAAATATTAGTAAATTAGAAGAATGGATAGATAAAGCCATTTCGTTAAAAATTCACGAAATAGAAAGTTTTGTGAAAGGGCTAGTAAAAGATATAGATGCTGTTAGAAATGCAATAATATATGATTTTAATAATGGTCTTGCGGAAGGCAGTGTCAATAAGCTCAAAGTAATTAAAAGAATTATGTATGGAAGGTGTAGCTTCGATACGCTAAAAGCTAAAGTGCTTTGGTCTGAACATATGCGCAAAATAAACTAACTTTGGAAAGAATCACTTTTATATTAGCATATACACTCAAATTGAGCGTCATGGCGGTATTACAAGGCTTAAAAAAGTCTTAAATATACCTTATAATGACATAACTAGATACACAAAAGATGATTGTATTAATGGACTTAATCAGGCTTATCAATACTTTGGACATTTGCCAAGCATCAATGAGTACAAAAGTGGACGTTTTAAGCCTTCCTATAAAGTTATTATTAGATATTTTAGGACGTGGAATACGGCGTTGGAAGAACTTAAAAAAATTATTAATTTGGTTTACTTTTTGATTTCTTTTTTGTATAATATTGTTAATAGGTTATAAGGTAGGATTGATCTAATTGTTATTATTGTCTATATTAGCAATAATGCCTTTAATTATTTTATTATTGCAGCTAAAATTTAAAAAAATAAAAATTCTAAAATATATTGGATTTTTCTTTTTTTGTATATTCCTCGTTATCAATTCATACGTAAATTATTTCGAAATGGGAATGTTTAATCAGTTGGTTTTAAATAATTTCAGTAATTCAAAAATCGTTTCTGTCACTTTGATTAGGCACACTAACGACTCTAATAATAGTGCAATAACAAAGAGCAGCAATGATTCAAAGATAATAAAAGATTTATTAACATATCTAAAACAATTTAAACTTGTACAATATAACGGTAAATTTACTAATACAAATGATTATTCCTACGAAATTTATTTAGAAACTAATAAAAAAAATGAAAAAATTATGATAAGCATAACCAATGAAAATTATATTAATGTTTTTCTGGAAACCACTAAGACTTATCATTTATTTCTTTTTAATATGTATGATAACATAAACAAAGATAAAAATTATAAAATAATTAATGGCAAAATTAATTATAATTTCTTAAATGCTTTGCTTGAAACTATGCAAAGTTAAAGAGATAACATATATCCCTCCAATAAAAAAACACTCAAATTAATGAGTGCTTAAAGCTCTATATATGCTATAATTATACTTGAGGTAGCTTGATAAGCAGGGTGTGGTTGCCACTCTCCTTATAAGGAGGTATAATTCTCATGCACAAGATTTTAATACTGGGTGGAAGTGGACTTGTAGGAACAGCAATAATAAATGAAATGAATAAATATGATAAATTTCAGGTTTATTCAACGTACTTTCAAAATCCAGTACCATTGAATCAAGATAGAAGTTTTAAGCTCAACATCGAAGATTCGGATAACATAAGTATTATATTGAATACTTTAAAGCCTCATAGTATAGTTTCATGTTTAAGAGGAGATTTTAATAAACAATTGATTCTGCATATAAAAATTGCCAAATACCTAAAGGAAAATGGCGGAAGTTTATACTTTTTCTCTACTACAAATGTCTTTGATAATGACTTAAGTAAACCTCATTACGAAGATGATTTGCCAAATTCTCATAGCGATTATGGACAATATAAGATAGAATGTGAAAAGAGAATGACAGAAATATTACATGATAATGTCTGTTTATTAAGACTTCCTCAAGTTTGGGGGAAAAATTCTCCAAGGATGAACGAATTATTAACCTTGCTTCATAACAACAAAGATGTTGTTGTTTATCCAAAACTTTTTCATAATACAAATACTGATACAATGATAGCAAGACAATTATGTTACATAATAAATAACAATTTAAAAGGAATTTTTCATTTGGTACCAAAAGATATAATCAATTATAAGGATTTTTATTACGAATTAATAACGAGATTGGGTTTTAAAAATGCAAGGATTAAAGAAAATTTTGAGGAAGAAGGATACTTTGCACTTTTATCAAAAAGAAACAGTGAATTTCCTGAACAATTAAGGTTTACTAATAAATCGGTAATTAATTATTTAATTAATTGATGTTTAATATTTATATTTTAAATAATTGAGCAAATTGTATAATTAGCTTTTTTATTAAAACACATCAAAATATTGTAGTTTATTTATGTTTATAACATTATATATTGATTACTTACTTTTTTTAAAAAATAAACAGAAATTTTAAAAAAGACAGGCATTATGCTTGTCCTGATACTGCTTTTTTCAGTTCTGTTTGGTGCTAGTATATAAATGTGGACATGAAAAGTTTAACACAGTAAAATGTATATATGAAAGGTAGTATTAAACAATGTCCAAAAGGTTATTGTATATGAAGATCATTTTAAAATATTCTTAATTGTGGATATCAATGGTAGCCTTAAGGGGAGTCGAACCCCTGTCTTCGCCGTGAGAGGGCGATGTCCTAGGCCACTAGACGATAAGGCCAAAAATAATGGCTGCCGAACTAGGATTCGAACCTAGACTAGATGATCCAGAGTCACCGGTGCTACCGTTACACCATTCGGCATCAACTGACAGTTGTTATTATATCACGGCTTTTTAATTTTGACAAGAGGTTTTTCACTTTTTACAAAATATATAAATATATATTAGTCTTTTTTTTATATTTTATTCCACTACATTAGATTACCCTTGCCGAAAAAACGTTTATGTTTTATTTATTTGATGATAGTAATGTTACATATTTGTTTGCATAAAAACTAAAGTGAATCATTTTTTGATTTCAAAATGGCTCAAATTGGTAATACAATAGGCTTAAATCATTCTAATTAAGAAAAGCCCTATACCAAAACCAGCATGTACCTGTGGTATAACCGTTACTTCATCAAGGTTATATTTTTTCATTGCCTCCTCTTTAACAAGAAGCGCTCTATTTAAGTGTTCATAACCTTGTATTGCAAGATATAAACCTCTTTTTTGATAGATTCAAAGAGTGGGTCAACAATTGCTTTTGCAACATCTAAGCTTCCCGATGTGCCAACTTTCTTACCAAGAACTTCACTGGTATTACCGTCAAGAACAAATAAACCACCTTTTTTAACATTTGCAATGTCTAATAATTCATCTATCACAATTTTGGTCTGTTTCGAAATCTCAATCAAATCCATTCATATCATCCCTCGTATGTACTGAAAAAAAACACTGTAATAGTAAGATAGATATAACCCTTATTCAAAATAAACACCCTCTTTTACTGTAATTTTACAACAACACTTTTATTATATAATATAACATATGTCAACCTTAATAAATGCAATTACATTTTTTGTAATTTTATATATATGTTATTGCAATTTTTATCTATCATTTTAAGACATAAACATTTCATTTTTGTATCAATGTTTAATAACTTAACATATATTAAAAGATGTTAAAAATATTATTAATAACAAATAACAAAAAGAAAATCATAGATTAAGATTTGTATAAAAAACAGAAAACTTGTCCAGACATTCTTAAAACTTCAAGCTATAAATTATAAAAAGCAGAAATCTATAAACTATTGGATATGGTAAAATGATATGAAATATTACTTTTAGTACAAAAGATGATGTTATAAAAACTTTGCATAATAGAAGCATCCTTTTTATAATAGTTTTGTTCACAAACTCATAGAAAAGGATGCTTAAAAATGAACAAAAGTTATTTAAAACAATTACTCACCTATATTAATAGAGTATATGATATGGGTGAAAAATCAATACATTAAAAGATAAAAGAGTAAAATCTCCATGGCATTTAGACCATTGTTTTCTTCATAGCCCAACGTGCATTGAAACAGTGCTAATGTTTATGATAATAGCGTTTAATCTAATGCAATTATATTTTTTTAAAAGTATATGAGGTTTTAGAAATAAGCGTATGTTGTAAAAGTCAATATATCCCTTATATTGACATTCATAATAAATAAGAGAACTAGAATGTTCTCTTATTTACTCTTAATATTTTCTTCGATATATTTTATAGCTTTTTTGATTCTTTCTATTGTTTTCTCTTTGCCCAATAATTCCATTATATCAAATAAGCCAGGGCCAAATGTTCTTCCCGAAATTGCAAGTCTTGTAGGATGAAAAAGGGCTCCGCTTGTAATATTTAATTTTACTATAAGGTTTCTGTATACTTCTTCCGTTTCTATTACATTAAAATTCGATACATCATTAAGTGCTTCGACTGCCTTTTTTAAAATATCAGCAACACCATCTTTTTCAAAATGTTTTTTTACACCTTTTTCGTCATAATCAAATTCATCTATAAAATAATAACTCATAGCATCTGCTATTTCTGCAAGAGTTTTTTCTCTTCCTCTCACAGCATTGACGATTTTTTTGATATAGTTATAATCATAATCATCACTAATAAGGCCATTTTTAATTAAAAATGGTATTACTTCCTTAGTTAATCTATCAATATCATATTCCCTTATGTAAATACCATTTAGCCATGTCAACTTTTTTGTGTCATATATAGCCGGATTTTTTGATACCCGCTCAAGTGTGAATTCTTTTATACTTTTTGACGTATTAAATATTTCTTCACCATCTTCAGGGATCCAACCAAGCAACGTTATATAGTTAATTATAGCCTCAGGCAAATATCCAAGGTCTCTAAACTCTTGAACAGATGTAGCTCCATGTCTTTTACTTAGTTTACTTCTATCCGGTGCTAATATCATTGAAACATGTGCAAACTTTGGAATATCAAATCCTAAAGCTTCATACATCAAAATCTGCTTAGGTGTATTTGAAAGATGTTCTTCACCCCTTATAATGTGAGTTATTTTTAATTCGTAATCATCTACAACTGTTGCAAAATTATATGTTGGCATATCATCGGATTTCATAATAATAAAATCATCAAATGTAGCATTATCAAATTCTACATCACCTCTTATTATATCATGAACCACTGTTTTACCTTCCATAGGGACCTTTAATCTCACAACAGGTTTTTTCCCCTCATCTAAATATTTTGATACTTCTTCACGAGTTAGATTTCTACACTTACCTGTATACATAGGGGGTTTTCCCTCTTTTTGAGCTATATTTCTCATTTCATCAAGCTCTTCTTTTGAACAGAAACAGTAATAAGCTTTGCCTTCATCTATTAATTTTTTCGCATACTTTCTATATTCATCAAGCCTTTTTGACTGATATATAGGGCCTTCATCCCAATCAATACCAAGCCAATTTAATCCGTCAATTATAGCTTTCATCGATTCACCTGTAGAACGCTCCAAATCTGTATCATCTACTCTTAAAACCATTTTACCATTATTGTGTCTTGCAAAAAGCCAATTAAATAATGCCGTCCTCGCACCACCAATATGTAAATTTCCTGTAGGGCTTGGTGCAAATCTTACTCTAATTTCACTCATAAAAACATCCCTTTCAACTTTTGTCTATGGACTTTAAAACTAATTTTGATTATACTTTAATATATAATATTTTTCAACATTTCATCATATTATATGATTATAACCAATTTTAAGATTAGGAGGCACAAAATGAAGGATATCATAATAAATTTATTAAAAGAACGTGGTGTAACAATAAATGATATGGCTGACCTTGTTATAGAACTTCAAAAGAAGTATTATGATTTAACAAGGGAGGAAAGCATAGAGAGTTTAAATGCTGTACTTGATAAAAGAGAGGTACAAAATGCCATTTTGACAGGCATAACCCTTGATAAATTAGCAGAAAAAAATATGCTCGACGAGCCATTATTATCAATATTAAAAAGAGACGAGCCCCTTTATGGTATAGATGAAACATTAGCATTAAGTATAACAAATATATATGGTTCAATAGGACTTACAAATTTCGGATATCTTGATAAAGTAAAGCTTGGAATTATTGGTGTTTTAAATGAACATAAAGATGAAAGATGTAATACTTTTATTGATGATTTAGTTGCTGCGGTTGTAGCAGCAGCATGTTCGAGAATTGCTCACTCAATAAAAAGCGGCAAGCCATTGAAAAGGGACAAATAATATTATAAAATATTAATATATTGGGAGTAGATAGGTGCTGGTGTGCCTACTGGTCTTCAAAACCAGCTTCTCGTCTAAAAAGGCGAGGGGTGGGTTCGATTCCCACATACTCCCGCCATTCTATATCAAGGCTTTATAAGACTTTTTTATTATTTAATTTTTATTTATGCAGATTTTTGCAAGTAAGGGCACATTTTGTGCACTTATTCGGCACAATTAAAATTAAATTTATCTTTACAAAACCATATTTATAAAGTATAATTATATCAATTTAATACTTATTGGTGCATCTAAAACAACACCTATACAACATATAATTAACGTTATTTCTACAGTAACACTCAGACCGAGCTATGCTGTATTAATTGCATTTTGTATATCTTTAATTAGAAATTTCATTGGCACAGGTACTTTACTTGCGTTTCCAGGAAGTATGATCGGTGCTTTATTTGGCGGAATTCTCTATAAAAAAACGGGTAAAAAATTACTCGCATTTTAGGTGAGATAATCGGTACAGGCATAATAGGTGCTATATTAGCTTTTCCTATTGCAAAATTTATTCATTGTAAAAATGTCGCTGCTTTTTTCTTTATAATTCATTTTTCAATTAATACAATTAGTGGTAGCATAATAGCTTTGGCTATATTTAAATTTCTAGAAATGACAAATATATTTCTAAAAAAGTAATGTTTTAAAACTGAGTATTTTTTTAAGCTATTGCAATTACACCAGAAAACAATTAATATGCCTTCTGGTGTTAATATATCATCTTTCTTTTTTAATCCTCCCAATCCCTTAAATTAACATTCTTATCGAGTATTGATTTATATTGTTCTAATATACCATATTTTCCATCACCGTCTAGTTGCATATATCTATTATATTTTAAAAGGCGGTCTTCTTCATTAGCCCAGCCCATGTGTTTTACTCTTATCTCACTGGTTCCTGTTGGAAGTTCAAAAATATTCAAAGGAAATCTCCCACAATGTACAGGTATTTCTCTCCAAACATATTTAAAATATGGCTGGTATCTTATAAGAAAAGGCCACATTCTCTTATGGGCATTCCAATAAATGTCGTCCCTATATTGATGATCGTTCCAAAAGTCATATAATCTAAAACATACTGTATCGTAATATGGTTTATCTATAATTCCTTTTATTTTATGAATGATTTTATCTTCTAATATTTCATCTGCATCAAGGCAGAGTATCCAATCCGGATTTTTAGTTATTGTTTCATTAAAAAGCCTTTTTCTAAGTTCAACTTCGTTGTTAAACATTGATTTTTTATTGACAATGTATGTTACAGGTATCCCACTAAGCTCTTTTAAACATATTTCTTTTGTATTATCTGTACTTGCATCATCAATGATTACAGCGGAATCAACTATTTCGCGTGCGATTTTTAAAACATCTTTTAAATATCTATTAGCTTCATTTTTTAGAACCATAGAAAGCGTGACTCTATTATCCGATATTTTTATTCTTCTATTATATGGCAGCATAATATATTTATATATTCCATTAATTTTTTTTATACATTCTTTATAAATAGATAACCTCTTTAAATCATCACTTCTGTATATGTGAAATGCTGGCCAATGGGTATCCACAAAAAGTTCAAAGCCAAGAGAAACCGCTCTTATGCAAAAATGTCTATCTTCTCCTGAAAAAGAAAGATTATATATTGCACTAAAAGATAATCCAGAATTAATAGCTTTTTTTGATATAAGTGTGCAAGCTCCTAATCCTCCAACTTTATAAATACCTCTATCTAATAGCATGTTTAAAAATCTCATAGTTCTTTCATTTATCACTTCTTGGGTTAATTTTTCACTCATACCTTTTTCAAATAGAGTGTATTGATCAGAAACCCATACTTGTGGCAAATCTATAGAATCCGGTGACCATTTCGTCCAAAAAATCTCTGATATAATATTTTTTTCTGCCATAATCAGCTGTTTTAATGTCATAGGGTGTAAATATAAATCTGAATCAACTAAAAATAAAAAATCATAATTTTTTTCTTTAGCGTAGTTTATTATTTTATTTTTAATATCCGCAACTTTATTCATAAGATCATCTGTCCAATAATGTGTTACATCGTCCCTTAGATATCTCATATTCTTGTTTTCTGCAGTAATTATTTCTACTGTTGATTGAGTAACTTCTTTTTTAAAATCATATAGGAAAATACTTGATCTTTTATCATCATTGTCATCAACAAAATAGTAATCTATTTTTATTTTATCCGATTCAAGATTTTTTATTGATTCCAAAAATTCTCTTAAAATATCATAATCCTGTTTTATAGCACTTCCAATTAAAACTCTCATTACACATCACCTCATTATTTTAATATATTCATTAAAAAAAATATTGCTTATCATATATAACATTTTTATATATAAATCATATATATATATATATATAAAGAATTAAAATATGAGGTGAAAAATATGCCCAACAATATTGTTTTTAATCCTGTAGCAAGCCAGCTCAAAACATTGGTTCACGGACAAACTGCACAAGGAACCGTTACAGCCTTATTGACTGATGCTAGTGGAAATCTTTTAACAACTTTGCAAAATGCCTCTATTACAGTCACGGCGTCGGACCTTAATATAAGACCATTATCATATACAGTAGATAATATAACAGTTCAAAACGTTGTTAGTACTGTAAATACTAATGTTACTAATACGGTGAATACCAATGTTACTAATACAGTAAATATTCGTCCACTTAATTCGAGTATTGATACGATATCCAATGTATTATCTGGTAGGAGTTTTATATCCGTTACTTCTTCAATTAATAATGTTACTGGGACAGGAGCCTTGCTTGCAGAAGATACCTCACAGAAAACAATGTACACTTATTATGTTAGAAATACTGGTAATGCCGCATTTTCCGTTGTATTACAGATAAGTCCGACAACCGCTGAAGCGTATTATATTGATGACGTAACAGGTGAAATAAGTGTTGCTCCAGGTACTGCGGCAACCCTCATTGCTGGTAGATTTCTAAACTATACTCGTATTTTTTATAACGCGGGTACTTCAACTGTTACTGCAGAATTTTATTACAATGCTCAAACTTAAGATAAAGGTGCTTTAAAGCACCTAAATACATAAAAAAGAGGAGGAATGATTTTTGATGCAACCACTTATAAGCCTTTGTATGATTGTAAAAAATGAAGAAAAAAATATTAAAAGGTGTCTTGATAGTGTTAAGGATTTGGTAGATGAAATTGTCATAGTTGATACTGGTTCTATAGATAAAACTGTAGAAATTTCAAGGTCATATGGAGCTAACATCTATAGCGTAGAATGGCATGATGATTTTAGTGAGGCCAGAAATAAATCTTTAGATATGGCACATGGAAAATGGATATTATTTATGGATGCGGATGATGAACTTGATAAAAATGATTTAAAAAAAGTAAAAGAAATATTAAATGACGATGATGAAGCATATTTTTTTAAAACTATAAATTTTGTCGGTAATAGTCCAAGTTATGAAACCGCTATTAATATGAATTTAAGAATTATGAGAAATAGACCTGAATATAGATTTATATATCCAATACATGAACAAATTGCAGTTGTCATACAGAATGTAAATCCAAATGCAAAATTAATAAATACGGATATTAAAGTATATCATTATGGATATTTAAATTATGAAGTCCAAAATAAAAATAAAAGAAAAAGAAATATGTTAATAATTAATAAAGTCCTTAAAAACAATCCACAGGATCCATTTATGAGATTCAACTTGGGAAATGAATATTTTGCACTTGAGGATTACAGTAAAGCACTTGATGAATATATGATATCTCTAAAAAATACTTTTGCCAAAACAGGTTATCTTTCAAAACTATACGTAAGGATCGTTCTATGTCTAAATGAACTCGGAAGATATAATGAATCAATAAAAATGATCGAAAATGGAATATCCTATTATCAAAATTTAACAGATCTTTATTTTTTAAAGGGTTATATACTTCATATCAAAAAAAGATACACTATTGCAGAGAGAATGTTTAAAAAATGCATTGAGATGGGTGATGCACCGGATGATTTAGGTTTTATAGCAGGTACAGGTAGTTATAGAGCATATTATGCCTTGGGTAAATTGTATCTTGAATTAGAAGATTATGATGTTGCATATAAAAATTTTGTTGATTCATATAATAACAATAGAAAATTTAAAGAACCATTATATGACATGAGTTATATTCTTCTTATTACAAAACCTTTAGATATAGCAATGAATGAAATAGAAAAATATTTAGATCCAAATATTTATGAAGATAAAATATTATTGATAAAAATATTTATGAGATTTAAAAGATATGATGTATGCCTCAAATACTTAAATGAACTTATTTTAAATAATACCATTAACGATGAAGTTCTTTATTTGACTGGAAATTGTTTTTTTAATCTTAAAAATTTTAATAATGCATATAAATACTGGAGCAAAGTTGGAAAAGATAGTTCATTCTATGAAAATATAGTACCCGATCTAATTTTATTAAACATAATTAAAAAAGATAATATCAATGAGGAATTAAAATATATTAAAAAAATTAAACCTAAATTATATGACGTCATGTTGAGATTAATGATTTTATCTAAAGGTGAAATGCCTACAACATTAAGTGATGATGAAAAATTATCTTCAGAATATGAAGATATAATATTTGAAATTTTAGAAAGGCTTTTATATCTTGAGGAATTCGAAATATTTGAGAAAGGTTTAAACCTTTTAAACCTCATTAATGATAATAAAGTTTTACTGAGATTAGGTAAATTATACTATAAATATGGATTTTATCAATTTGCATGTGATGAGATTTTGCGGTCAATGAAGCTTTTCAATATTTATGATAAAGAAGCACTTGCAATATTGGACGAAAAAATGGATTAATAAATATAAGGCTTAATATGTAATTCGCTGTCACATATTAAGCCATTTTATAATCTATCTTTTTAAGAGTTCACGTGGAATGTGACAATAGCCGCCGGGATTTTTTTCAAGATATTTTTGATGGTATTCTTCTGCATCGTAAAAGTTTTTGAGTGGTTCTATCTCTGTAACTATCGGTTTTTCATATTTTTTTTGTTCGTTATCCCTTGATTTTATTATAATATTAAGGTCATCATTATCGATATAGTAAATTCCCGTACGATACTGTGTTCCTATATCATTTCCCTGTTTATTTATTGATGTCGGATTTATTATCCTCCAATACGCCTTTAATAATTCTTCTAAGGATATCATATTCTCATCATACTTTATATAACATGCTTCGGCAAATCCGGTTGTATTCGTGCAAACCTCTTTATATGTTGGGTTTTCTTTATTTCCATTAGCATAACCTACTTTTGTAGATATTACACCATCTATCGTATCAAAGTATGCCTGAACTCCCCAAAAACAACCACCTGCAAAAACTATTTCTTTCACGTTAATCCTCCTAATATTGTATAATTAAAAGTAAAATTCAAAAATGTTATAATATTATTCTATCATTTAATCCATTTAATGAAAATCATTTTAAAGTATTTATAATTATTTACTTAATGTAAATATCACATTACCTTCGGATGTTTTCACATCGCTTAGTTTATATGCTACTAATGGGCTTTCAAAATTTAATGTTGTATTGTAATTCCTTAGCATATTGTTTAAATAATCGCCAGTAATAGCAATGCCTTTAATGTCAATAGATTTAATATCAAGCTTGACTTTACCTCCATCAATTGCAAAATTACCTTTAAGTGTATAATTGTCTTGGTCGCTTAATGTAAAACCACTACCATCAAATTTAATCCCAATGCCTTTTAATTTATCATCATAATTATTAATCATATCATTAATGGATTTATCGCTAAATACTGCGGATATAGAAAATAGCGAATAATCTATATTAACAGGTTTTAATGTTTCCCATGGTAATTTTGAAAGATTGTTTAGTAAATAATCAAGTGATGGTAAGCTCATGTCGATCGAATCGCTAATATTCAATATTTTTTGATAATCCGCAATACGCTTTCTTATATCTTCTAGCATCGCTGTTTTACTTATTTTTAATTGATTGATTTTATTTATTACATCATTCTGTTCATGCTGTTTTTTATTAAGGTCATTTTTTTGATTGTTCAAAGAAATTTCTTCGGCCTTTTTATTTTTAAGGAGGTAATTTATATGATCCAATTTCGAGTAAAAATAATTAGTAATTATGTCAATGTAGATTATCCTATGTAAAAGTTCTACAGCATTGCTTGACATTAAAATCAATGAAAGAATTGTATTTGTACCATCCATATACAAGAATCTAAACCAACCTTTTATACGGTTTCTCTCATTTTTAATATTCTGATTAAGACTTATTATTTCCACGTTTTTTAAATTGATTTGTGCATTTATTTTACTTATTTCAGCATTTATCTGGTCAAGTTCCCTTATTGATTTAGTTCTTTCCATGTCTAAATTAAGTAAATCAAGAATAATCTTTTGTTCTTCTGATTCAGCATTTTTTAAATCCAACACAGGGTCACTATACGTAGTTTTTATCATAGAAAATGATAGAGCGAATATTATTATAATTATTACAATTCTTTTCATATAATCTCCTCGAATAATAAAATCTATTTATATATTCGAGAAGATATCAAAAAATCCTTCTTAATATAATCAAGAATTTTTAAATCCCTTATTTAATATTCTAATGTCACCAACTTTTTTTGTTAATTTTATCGCATCAAAATATTCGAGTATACCTATAGCTATTCTGCGGCTCGTTCCTAACAAGTCCCTGTATATAGCAAGGGTGATATCATTATTATCTTTAAGATAATTTATAAGTATTTCCTTTGAATTATTAAAATTATTTTGTGTCAAGTAAATATAATCATTAATTTTAACGAGCTCGCCTTTTTCTACCATATAATTAAAAACAGGCAAAATATTATCATAGTCCTCTATCTCTCTCGGTCTTTTTACATTGTACTTTGCTGTTTCATATAATCTCAATAAAC
This sequence comes from Thermoanaerobacterium sp. RBIITD, assembly GCF_900205865.1. Classification (NCBI taxonomy): domain Bacteria; kingdom Bacillati; phylum Bacillota; class Clostridia; order Thermoanaerobacterales; family Thermoanaerobacteraceae; genus Thermoanaerobacterium; species Thermoanaerobacterium sp. RBIITD. The sequence continues at coordinate 2,967,553 of NZ_LT906662.1, read as the reverse complement.
TAATTTCTATATTTTTTTGTTCATGTGTTAATGTTACATTAAAATTATACAGTGATACATTTTTTGCATTTATCTTTATTACTTTATCATCTTCCATTAATTTTAGGATATAATCTGTTAGCTTACTTTTCAAATTGCCAAATAGCTTAACAATAAGCTCTTCTTTTGAAACACCTTCTCTTAAAGGGTATTTTTTATGGTAATTTGATAAATAATCTTTTGCGTTTTTTTGTATACCTTCATATATCTTCTTATGATATAGATATATCACGCCATTAACATTAATTTTCAAAAGAGATGTCATTTTATCTATAACATCCTGAATATCAGGTATATTAAATCTTTTACTAACATCCATAATCGGAATAGGTAAAATAGAATTATAAATATATTTTTCTAATAAATATAGGTCTCCATTTTCATAAATTTTTTTAAGTTCTTCTATTGCCTCATATTTAAATCTTTTAAGTTTTACTGCATTTGGTATTAAAATAATACCACCGCCAATTGTTATCATTGGCGAATATGACCTTATAACAAATCTGTCATCCTTTAGGACACATACATCTTTTTCAAGAATTATCTGAGCATATGTGCTTTCATTACCATTTAATACATCTCTATCAAGTAGTACAACTCTTCCTATAGTTTCTGACGCTCCTGTATAAAGTCTTATTCTCTCTCGATTTTTTATGCTTTTGTTTTTTAATAAAGATAATTTCACGTCAACTATCTTAGAAGGTTCGATGACATCAGGTGGTGCAATAACATCACCACGACTTATTTCATCTTTTTTAACATCAGCAATATTTAATGCCGTTCTTTGACCTGCATAAGCTCTATCAACATTGGCATCATGGACTTGTATATTCCTCACTTTTGTTATTATCATCTCTGGATATATTTCTATTATATCACCATTTGTTATTGTCCCGGATATAAGTGTTCCTGTAACAACCGTTCCAAAGCCATGCACAGTAAAAACCCTGTCAATAGGTAACCTAAATATTCCCTTAAAATTTTTTTCAGTTATTTCTTTTGCTTTATTATCTATTATTCCAATCAATTCTTTTATTCCATAATCTGTTAATGATGATACCTCTATTATTGGAGCATCTTTTAAAAAAGTGTCTTTTAAATATTCTTTAATATCATCTTTAACCATCCTTAACCAATCATTATCGACCTTATCGCATTTGGTTATGACGACAATGCCGTTTTTTATGCCGAGATATGTAAGTATATCTATATGTTCCTTTGTTTGTGGCATCACACCCTCATCAGCAGCTATTACAACTAATACAATATCAATGCCATGTGCACCTGCCAACATATTTTTTATAAATTTCTCATGCCCCGGCACATCTATTACACCTGCCTTAACACCGGACGGTAAATCAAAATAAGTAAAACCTAAATCTATAGTTATACCCCTTTGTTTTTCTTCCTTAAGTCTATCTGTATCATTTCCAGTCAAGGCTTTTATTAAAGCGGTTTTGCCGTGATCGATATGTCCGGCTGTTCCAATAATTATATGTTTCAAGTTACTTCCTCCGATATATTTTTAATTGCATCATGTATAATTATATAATCATCATCAAATAGTGTCCTTACATCTATTATTACTTTATCTTGTATTATCCTTGTAATAATTGGTATTTCATTTATTCTTAATTTTTCTTCTAATTCATTAGCAGTCATATTTCTTATAGTTATAGCTATACCATAAGATGGTATAGCTAAACCTGGAAGTGAACCTCCTCCAGCCATTGATTCTATTTCAGCAATTTTTACATCAAGGTTTTTGATATCACCAGATATATTACGTAGATTTTCGGCTCTTTTGTATAATTCCTCTTTATCTAAAGTAAGCATAGCTAATACCGGTACATTTTTTTGCGGATCATCATCACGGTAAATCTTTAAAATATATTCGAGGGCTGATAAGCACATTTTATCGACCCTTAATGCACGAGTTAAAGGGTTTTTCTTCATCATTTCAATATACTTACGTTTGCCTAAAATTATTCCTGCCTGCGGTCCACCAAGTAATTTATCGCCGCTAAATGTAACTATATCTATCCCAGATTTGATTGATGATTGAACAGTCGGTTCATATGAAAGGCCATATTTAGTTAAATCAACAAGTACACCGCTTCCGAGGTCCTCCATTGTAGGCAGATTATATTTTCGAGCAATCTCAACTATTTTTTCTAATTTTACTTCATATGTAAATCCAATTATTTTATAGTTGCTTGTATGTACCTTTAATATTAAAGCAGTATTTTCATTAATTGCATTAATATAATCATAATCGTGAGTCTTATTTGTCGTACCGACTTCTTTTAATATTGCACCACTTTGGCTCATCACATCAGGCACTCTGAAAGAACCGCCAATTTCTACAAGCTGACCACGCGATACAATTACTTCTTTTCCCTTGGCAATAGTTGATAATGCAAGGAGAACTGCAGCGGCATTGTTATTTACAACTAAAGCCGCTTCAGCCCCAGTTAAAATACATAAAAGCTCTTCAACATGTGAGTATCTTGACCCTCTACTGCCAGCCTCTATATCATACTCGAGTGTTGAATAATGTGTTGATACATCTATTAATTTATTTGACATATTTTTAGGCAATGGTGCTCTGCCAAGATTTGTATGTATTACAATACCAGTACCATTTACTACTCTTCTTAGCTTAAATTGTTTTTCCTTACTTATATATTTAATAGCTTTATTAATAATATCTTTGTTATTAAACTTAATTACATCACCTTTAAGTATTAAATCTCTATAAAAATTTATAGCTTTTCTCACAGCATATATTATATTTTCCCTTTTAATAATTGAAAAAAGTTTTTTTATATCATTGTCTTTCAATATTTCATCAACAGAAGGTAGTTCCCTTAGTAAATCTTTCAAAAAAAATCTCTCCTTGTTCTACATGGAACTATTTTACATAAATATCAAATTCTCCTCTATCAATAACTCTTCCTACTATACTACATTTAAATCTTGTACCACTATTAAGCACCTCATATAGTGTATTTGCCTTATCCTCGCTAACCGATATCAAAAGTCCTCCGGATGTCTGTGGGTCAAATAACAAGTTTTCTATTGTTTCAGCAACGTTGTCTATCCTTATATACTTTTTTAAATAGTTTTTATTTCTATATGTCCCACCTGGTATAAATTCCATTGATGCAAGCTCTTTTGCACCTTCTATAAATGATATTTTGCTTACATCAAATTCTATACTTACTTTACTATAATGTGCCATTTCATAAGCATGGCCCAAAAGACTAAAACCTGTTATATCTGTACATGCATTAACACCAATTTGCATCATTATTGATGATGCATCTTTATTTAGATACTTCATAACATCTACGGCATTTTTTAATACATCTTCAGGGCATTTATCACGTTTTAGCGCTGTACTTATTACACCAGTGCCAATAGGTTTTGTAAGTATAAGAATGTCTCCTGGTTTTGCATTGCAGTTCTTGATAACCATATTCGGTTTTATTAACCCTGTTACAGATAGTCCATATTTCGGTTCATTATCTTGTATGGTATGACCACCAGCTATAAATACTCCTGCTTCTTTAACTTTATCATTTCCGCCTCTTAATATCTCCTTTAACATGTCAAGATATTGTGTTGGGAAGCAAACTATATTTAGTGCTAACAATGGTTTTCCACCCATTGCATAAACATCACTTAAGGCATTTGCAGCCGCAATCTGGCCATAATCGTAAGGCTCGTCTACTATAGGCGTAAAGTAATCAACCGTATTAATAATTGCATTATTTCCATCTATCTTATAGACGGCTGCGTCATCGTTTGTATTTAAACCAACCAACAAATTTTTATCATTAGGTATATCAAATTGACACAGAACCTGTGCCAACGCCTCAGGGCTTAATTTGGCAGCTCAGCCGGAACTGCATGACATTTGTGTTAATCTCACTCTATCTACCATGCAATCACCTTCAATCAACTGTTATTTTATCTTTTATTTGTTCAAATAGCTTAGGGCCAATCCTTGATACATTCATTATATCTTCTATCTTTTGAAATTTCCCATGTTGCTCTCTAAAATCAATTATTCTTTGAGCTGTTACTTCGCCAATCCCAGGTAGTGTATCTAGCTCAGCCTTTGATGCCGTATTTATATTTATTTTACCATCATTTGATTTACTTTCAAAACTATTTTGTCCATTATTACCTCCATCATTATTAGAAGGCCCGTTGTTTTCGCCTAACTTTGGTATCTTTATCATCTGCTCATCTTTTACTTTTTCTGCAAGATTTATGTTTGTAAGGTCTGCACCGTCTAATGCTCCGCCTGCAAGCTTTATTGCATCATCAATTCTGTCACCATCTCTCATTGTATAAACACCAGGTGATTTTACAAGACCAGTTATATATACCTTTAAATCCCTTTTTAGTTGAGACTTTTTTGTTTCTTCATCTTTACTGTCTTTTAAAACACTAGATTCATTTTTTATGTCCACTTTTATACCTGTGTCTTGTGCATTTTTACTTTTTACGTATATAAAATATCCTGAAACAAATAAAACTATAACAAGAAGAATAATTAAAGCGTATTGTTGTCTTTTGTTAAATTTTATCATATGTACACCCCTATTAAATTAATTCATATAATTATTTCTACATTATTATAAAAATTCCTTTTTATTTTTTATATTTTTTTGGTATACTTAGATTATAAGCGCAAAATGGAGGCAGAGAAATGAAAAATTTTTTATTGTCTTTTTTGGTCTTTATATTATTAATAAATTATATACCCCATGTCTACGCTATTGAAGAAAAGCCTCAAATTGTAGGGCCAACGGCAGTTTTGATGGATTTTACGACAGGACAAGTTTTATACGATAAGAATATGCATCAAAGAATGTTTCCTGCCAGCACAACTAAAATCCTAACAGCTATAATAGCATTAGAAAAAGGAAATCTTAGCGACATAGTAACTGCAAATGATGATGTGACTAAGATAGATGGAAATGCCATGTATCTTGTACCTGGTGAACAGCTATCACTTGAACAGCTCCTATATGCTATGTTGCTTGAATCCGCTAATGACGCAGCTGTTGCTATCGCAGACCATATAGGTAGTAGCATCGAAGGTTTTGCCGATTTGATGAATAAAAAAGCAAAGGAAATAGGTGCTAATGATAGCCACTTTGTAAATCCTAATGGGTTACCTAATGAAAATCATTATGCTACACCATATGATATGGCATTAATTGCGAGATACGCTATGAATAATGAGACATTTAGAAAAATCGTTAGTACAATGCATTATCAAATACCACCAACAAACAAATTCAATAAGCCAAGAGACCTTTGGATTAGCAACAAGCTTATAAAGCCGACTAGCTTTCATTATGACGGTGCAGACGGTGTTAAAACTGGTTATACGGTCGCAGCTAATCAAGTTTTCGTAGGATCAGCAACAAGAAATGGGCACAGATTAATTTCCGTTATAATGGGTGATGAAGGTGCAAACATATGGTCTGATACAATTAAATTACTTAACTATGGTTTTAATAATTACAATTTGGTGAAATTAGTTGATAAAGGTACAATTGTAACATACGCTGAAATTGGCAAAGTGAAATTCAAATTGCCACTTGTGTCAAAAGATGCTTTTTACTACGAAGTTCCAAAGGGAGAAGAAAATAGTATTAAATCAAAAGTTGAGCTAAATAATGATATAAACGCACCTATTAAAAAGGGTACTATCTTAGGTTTCTTAAAATATACCTTAGACGGAAAAGAAATAGGTAGTGTTCAATTATTAGCAAATGAGACAGTATATAAAAATTCAATAGGTACTTATTACAATGAAAGCAAAACCAATGTTGTTAAAGATCATAATAAGATAATGACATATATAGAATTCTTTTCCGGATTATTAGTTGTACTTTTAGCAGCTTTATTATGGCGAAAAAAAAAGATAAAAGCGAAAAGTAAATATATTTTTACTAAATAAAAAAGAATTTTTAAACCCTTTTTTATCTATATAAAAATTTTGATAAGTAAGGTCTTTTTATTTTTACTGCTTTATGTGGGCATAATTCTTGACAGCAAAAGCATCTTATACATGTTTTTAAATCAACCAACGGTTTTCTATTAATCATTTTTAGAGCTTTTGGTGGGCAACTCGATACACATATACCGCAGCTTTTACATATTTCATGATTAAATTCTGGATATGGTTTTACATATTTATCTATGTATTTCGATAAAAATGGTGGAATTTTTTCTGTAACGCTAAAACCTCTCAGTGTTGGTATGTCAAAATCACTTACTTTAGCATCGTTAATGCTAAGACCCTTAATATCGATATCTTCTAATTTACCATATCCTCTTTTTTGTGCCATAAAAACAGTAGGCACATCCTCTGGCTTTAATCCTATTATTGATGTTGCAACTGTATCAAGTGAAAATACATCATTTGATGCAATAATTAGGCCAATATCTTTTGGCTTTCCGGCGGATGGTCCATTACCTTCCATACCAACGACAGCATCCATAAAGGTTAAAACAGGCCTCAAAAAATTATTAAGGTCGATAAGCATATCTGCGAAGTCTTTAATGTTTGACATGGTTAAATGGTATCCAGCTTTAACAAGACCAGGTATTACTCCGAACTGATTTTTAACAGCTCCTGTGTATACTGTCATACCGTGTGTCTTTAATTTAGGAATTGAAATAATTAAATCACAATCCATTATTGCTTTCATTATTGTCGCTTGTTTTATTACTTTTCCACCAGGTATCTTTACTGATAGCTCATCCGTTATAAAATTCAGTTCTGCACCTGTTCGCTTTGAAACCTCTTCCATGCCAGTTGACTCATAAATTCCCTTTAATGCCCTTTCACTAAAAGGGCCTGATGGACTGTCACCTATTATCGGTATAGCACCAATATCTTTTACAATGTTTGCAACTGCCTCAACTATAGCAGGATGTGTCGTTACAGCATCATCGGGTTTATTTTTTTTAAGCAAATTTGCTTTTAAAAATACTTTATCACTTTTTTTCACATACTTATCAATGCCTCCAAGATTATTAATACATTTATTAATCGCTGATTTTACCTCAGTGCTACTATATGTCCTGCATCTTTCTATAGATACAATACTCAAGATATACACCGCCTCTTACTTTAATTATTTTAGTACCTATCAATAGAATAATAATACATTATTTCAGAAATAACAATCTTATATAAAATTAAAAAGAACGCTTATATAAGCGTTTCCCTTTGTCTTATGCTACAACAATTAATTTTTGATATTCATCAAGGATTTTTGAAACTCTTTCTTCTTCAGATATAATTCTATCATTTTCGTAATCATATGCATAACATGCTCCATTTACCACTTTAGTTTGTAGTGCTCCTCTTGCGCTCTTATTCCCTTTAAGATGTGGAGCATCTAATATCCCCGTTTTTATAGCTATCGATAGTGAGTGTGGATCTGATAATGGGTCATTGCAATATTCATTTAAATCTTTAATACCTTTTAGTATAATATTTGCATCATTAATAAGCACATTTTTGCGTATTATTATATCACTATCTTTTGTGAAATCTACCATACCCGAAAGTGTATTTTTTATTACAGCTTTTACAATTTTTACGCTTTCTATAATATCATCTGGTGTTGCCGCATGATGTGCTTCACAAAAACCTACAACATGATAAATGTGCGGTTTAATTGCCATTGATAGATACGCACTCGATGCAAGCTGCCCTTTAGCTTCATAAAGGTCCTGCGGCATACTGGCAAGGCCAGCCCTTGCCTGTCTTATAACTTTAAAATTTTTATCTTCAAGGCTTTCAATCATCTCTATAGATGCTAACATTTTTGCAAGATCCATTTTTGGTGAAATAGATGGTGGAACATTAAACATAAATTGAGCTATATAATTTTTAACACCCATTTTTTTAGCATTATATGCAGCTAAGTAACTTGCAGCAACACATATAGCGTCATGAGCATCCCTTAAGCTCCAATGATGTGCTTCATTTACTTCAACAGGTATATTTTGATCTGCATGCCACTTCATCAGTTTTTGATTTTCTGCTATTGCCTCTTCTACCTGTCTTGGACCCCTCCCATCTAATATATTATACCAACATAATGGAATTGCAGCCCATGCATTATGAATAGTGTTTTTAAGCATTTTCGCCATTTTAAAAATGTCATTTGTACCGCTATAGCATCTCAATAATGGATAGTTGCCGCACCTTGATGCCTCATAAAGTCTTCTAAAATCTTCTTCAGTCCTTAAAGGAACACCACCTGCACCATCAAGAGATTTATTGTATTTTTTATCAAAGAAATGCTCTTGAGTGTTTTGATCCGGTGCAAGTGAAATTACATCCAGTATTTTCTCCTCTGCTATTTTTTTAATTCCTTTAAGTGTATCTTCAAATGAAGGTAGTCCAAAATGGTGTCTTATTACAGGGTATGGATAACTTTCATTTATCCTGCTTATTATATCCTGTTCATACATTTCTTCACCAATGGTAATTTTATTACCTTTCAAATATGATATTGTATACTCATCACCATTTGTACCGTCAAATATAGCTTCAAAAATTCCTGACTCTTTCGCAACTATTGCGTTAGGCTCTGTACCACCAAAAATCCATCTTATTTTGTTAAGATCATAATAATCTATTTTACTTTTTAAAGTCTTTAAAATATTTTTAAGTGAATCTGATGTTAATCTGTAGCTTACACCAACAATATCCGGTTTCTTATTTATTACATTATTTATAAGATTATCAATCGAAGTTGCGGGACCTAAAAATTGAGTAGCATACCCTTCCTTTTCTGCTAATCTTAAAAAATTAAAAACACCAGCTACATGTACATCATTTTCTAATGATGCTGCAATAATTAATTTTTTCATGCGACCGTAATCTCCTCCTTTACACCACATGCAATATTTCTAATCTCATCAGCACTTTTACCTTCAAGCCCAAGTTTTTGAGCTGTTCTGCCAATTTTCCAGTAGTTCTTTTCGTGCATGCAAGATGCTAGATGGATTACTGAGTCAATTGTATGTGTAGGAATCCCCAACTGTTTTCCTATAGATGAAATTGGTACAAGGCTCATCGGAACATCTTCAAAAATGTATCTGCACTCAAGTGTCTTTGGTGCTGACAAGCCTCTATATGCATCAGTATCTTGTATTGCCTCATATAGATTATCCCCATGTGAACCATAAGTTTCTTTTAGCCAGTCTAATGCTGTAACGGCATTTACACCAAGTGCATGTGCAACTGCTATTCTTTCTTTATCTATTCTTTCTAGTATTTTTGCTACAGATGGTGATATACCTTCTAAATAATATTGAAAATTTCCATCTGTTGTCTCTATTCGCGCAGAATTTAAAAGAGTTGGTGTTGGATGAAATATCGAACCTATATTATTTAAGCTTGTAACTAAAACATTTTCAGCCGGAATGATTTGTGTATATGCTAAATTCAAAAGATTAACAACATAATTTGTTCTCCACGAAGGTATTGCAGCTAATGATACGACATCTTTTATTCTGTAAATCTTAGCAACACCATTATTTGACCTACATGCATAAATAAATGTATCTGTTTCTGATATTGTAACATCGATATCATTTCTCTTAATAATAATATTGTAAAATTCAATTGCTCCGAATGTTCTTCCAGGATTTAAAACTATTATTTGACCACTTTTTAGATATGGTAACATTTCATATGCTATATCAGAATGTCCTGATGCCGGAATAGTTACCATTATAATATCTACATTGCTTATTGCTTCTTCGATATCATCAGTAATTTTGTTTATTTCACCAAAACCATTTGTTGGGCCCTCAAGATATATACCACCATTATTTAATATTTGAATAAGTTTTTCATACGTCCTATTATAAAGATTGACTGAAAATCCCATCAAAGAAAGATGTGCCGCCATTGCCTGACCGCCATTTCCAGCTCCAATTACTGCAAAAGATGGTAACTTCATTGTACACGACCTCCTTCTACTTTTGGGTAACAAAAAAGCTATAGAGAAAATCTACAGCCTGAACACGGTTACTAGTAGAAGGACTTATAACCGAATATATCCATGCTATCTCCTCCTCTTTCAACGCTTACGAGGTTAGCTGACGGGTTAGGATCGAAAGATAACCCTTCCATGCAATATGGATTCACCCCTTTAACTGGGTCCCCCGCTTCTTATGAATTAAGCGTTTAGCATCATATTAAGTTATATAAATTATACCATTTTTGTCTTAGTATTGCAAATTTATTTTAGTATTTGCTTAAATCATCACCAACCCTTATTTCATCAAGATAATTATATATTGTATATCTCGATACACATAATATTTTTGCCACATAGTCAATCGCGCCTCTTATGAGGAATGTACCTTTAGCATCGAGCATTTTTACCATATTTACTTTTTCTTCCTTAGACATAAAATTCACAGGTTTTCCATAATTCTCAATTGTAGTATTTACTATATTTTCAAGGACATCATTAACATTTCCGCTATAAGGCTCGGCAGATAATTCCTCACCATCGTTTATCTCGCAAAGGTCTTGAAGTGTATTCTTTACCATAATATATTCTGAGATATCAATATTTATGCATAAACACCCAATTGGTCTTCCACTGTCATCTTTAAAATAAACAGTAGTAGATTTTAATATTTTTCCATCTTTACCCTTACTTTTAAAATTAACTTCATTATCAGTTTTATTGGATTTTAATGCTTTTAAAATAATCTCAGGTATTGGGTTACCAACTTCTCTGCCAGTTATGTGGCCATTACCAACTGCGATAACAGAACTCTGTAAATTAGAAAAGTCATAAAGTACAACTTCACAGTTTTTGCCAAATGTTTTTGCAATACTTTCTACAACAGGTATCATGTTCTTTAAAATAGGATGCGTTTTCGATGGCACTTTTATCCCCCCCCAAAACTTCTAAATGTTAATTAAACTAATTTAAATATTATATATTTTATTGAATAAATTATTACGAAAAAAACCTCGCTGCCTTATATATGCAGGCCTGAGAGGTTTATATTAAAAATATTATACTAATCAAATATTAGCTTGTCAAGTACTATTTCTTTCGCGTCACTCCAAAGTCTTTCTAACGAATAAAAATCTCTTTCATCTTTTGTAAAGATGTGAACAACTACGTTGCCATAGTCCATTAAAATCCACCTTGCACTATTGTATCCTTCGATGTGGTTTACCGGTACACCATCTTCATTCAACTTTTCTTCCACTTCATCACACAATGATTTAACATGTGTTATTGAAGTACCACTTGCTATAATAAAATAGTCTGCTACAGTCGTCAAATCTCCTACATATAGTGCTTTTAAATCAATGGCTTTTTTATTATCAAGAATCTTTAAAATTTTAAAAGTTAATTCACTACTGTCTTTATACAATGACAAACCCTCCGAAAACATTATTTTTTGATAAATATTGTTTCAATTTACTATTAAAATAATGCCTATTTAATTAATGTTAGATTTTTCTAATTTTATAAGCATATCATTGCGTGCAATAACAGTCTTATTGTACAACAGTTGATTATTTTTTATTACAAACTCGATTGTCCTATCAAGAGCCATAATAACTGCTTTGTCAAGGTCTTCGTCTGCAGTTTTTCTCAAAACATCTACTCCTTCAAAGTCTCTTCCAGGTTCAATAAAATCCGCCAAAAATATTATCTTGTCAAGAAGTGTCATATCTTTGTCACCTGTTGTGTGTAGCATAACTGCTCTTTTAATTTCTTCATCACATACTCCAAAATTGTCTCTTATTAAATATCCACCAACAGGTCCGTGCAATAAAAATGGTGAATGCCTTAATACATCATCTAATTCAATGTTATATTTTTCTGCAAGTGCAATTAATTCTTCACTACTTAAATTTTTTGCACAGTCATGTAAAAGTCCTGCTACTCTAGCCTTTTCTACATCTGCACCATACCGCTCTGCTAGTTTCACTGCCGTATCCATTACACCTATGGAGTGTTTAAATCTCTTTTCATTTAATAAAGTTTTAAGTCTATCTATATAAAAATCCACATTCATAATGTCACCTTCTTTTATAAAGTCCGCATTTTTCAATATATCTTTCTACAGATTCAGGAAGCAAATATTTAATTGGTCTTCCCTCAAATACTCTATTTCTTATATCTGTTGAAGATATAGCTAGTGATGGCACAGTTACTTGAAAAATATCTTTATTAAACATTCTTTTTATATACTTTATTTTACTATTTATTGTGTCATTTGCATATCCGGGTCTTGTTGCAGCAACAAAATTGCATATATCCAAAAGTTCTTCGGCATTTTTCCATGTCAGTATTTCAAGTATAGCATCTGCTCCAGTAATAAAATAAATATCTGTCGAATCACCATATATTTTTTTAAACTCTTTTATAGTATCAATCGTATATGTGTAGCCTTCTCTTTCTATCTCAATAGCGGATACTTCAAAATAAGGATTTGTAACTGTTGCAAGTATCGTCATTAGATATCTTACTTTTTTGTCCGTAATGCTTCTTTTAATCTTATGTGGTGGATTCCCTGAAGGAACAAATATAACTTTGTCAAGATTAAATTTATCTCTCACTGCTTCTGCTGTTACAAGATGCCCAAAATGTATCGGATCAAATGTTCCACCCATAATACCAAGCCTTAATTTATCATTAGTCATATATGAATGTCCTCCACAATATTTTATCTCACAAATGAAAGTATGAAGATTCTTCAATCTATTACCTTCCACAATGTAAGAAGCAAAAATGTTTCACTTTTCCCAAAAGAATTTTTATTATTACTTTTATATATTATACAATATTTAATGTTCACTAACAACTGTATATATTGTTAATCAAGAAATTTTTCAATTTTTTTAGAATGATTTAAAATTGACTTATCCACCTTTAATCATAATATTCGAATTCAAAATCTCTTACATTTATTATATCACCATCTTTAAGCCCTTTTTCTTTTAGTTCTTCGATTATTCCTGTTTTCTTTAAATTTTTCTCAAAATATCTTAAGGAATTTTCATCTTGCAAATTAACCCTTTTTAAAAGTCTGTCAATTTTACTTCCACTTAAATAAAATGTACCATCTTTTATATCTATATTAACGGTCTCTTCCTCTTTGGGCATGTCATATATTATAACATCTTCGGTGTTAGCTTCTATGTCGACTTTTATTTTATCAAGAATTTCTATAGTTTTATCAAGCAAACTGTCTATACCTGCACCTGACATTGCAGATATTTTATAGACATCATATCCCATTTCCTTAATTTTACTCTCTACAGCATCAATATCCATTTCCTTTAAATCAACAGCATCTATTTTATTTAATACAACTATCTGAGGAAATTTTTTTAATTTATCGCTATAAAGATATAGTTCATTATTAATTTTCTTAAAATTTTTTATCGGGTCAGTAGTTTGATTAGATATATCTACAACATGCAAAATCAATTTCGTTCTTTCTATATGTCGTAAAAAATCGTATCCAAGACCTTCACCATTATGAGCACCCTCTATAAGTCCAGGTATATCAGCTATAACAAAGGACTTTCCCTTATGAAAGACCACACCAAGGTTCGGTGAAAGTGTTGTAAAGGGATAGTCTGCAATTTTTGGCTTTGCTTTTGTACAAGCCGCAAGTAATGTAGATTTTCCGGCATTTGGAAATCCAACGAGGCCAACATCCGCAAGTAATTTTAATTCGAGTCTTACATAGAGTTCCTTTCCCTCCTCACCGCTTTCTGCAAATCTTGGTGTCTTTAATGTTGGTGTAGCAAATTTTGCGTTCCCCCTTCCTCCCTTTCCACCCTTTAAAACAATTGCCTTTTGACCGGGCTTTGTAAGGTCCGCAATTATTTCATTTGTATCATCTCTTATTATCTGTGTCCCTACCGGAATTTTTATATACAAATCTTCGGCATCTTTCCCATATTTTTTATTTCCTTGTCCGTTTTCACCGTTTAATGCTACATACTTTCTCTTATATCTAAAATCCATAAGTGTTGACATATTTGGGTCTGCTATAAATATTACATCTCCACCTTTTCCACCGTCGCCGCCATCCGGACCTCCATAAGCTACATATTTTTCTCTTCGAAAAGAAATTACACCATTGCCACCATTGCCTGACCTTATATAAATTTTAGCAGTATCAATAAACACAAAATCACCTACCCCAAATTAAGCATTCATATCTTTATTTTTTATATATTTTAAGATACTATCCATGTTATTATTATTAAATATTTCCCGTTCTTCATCAAATTCATTTATTACTTTATGCACATATTCTGATATCTTATCAAGTTTACCAAGTTGAGCATATCCAAGTATTACCTGCAGGTCATTCAAATATTGATGCCTTTTCATATTTATATATTTTACAAATAAATCTTCTATTTCTGTCATTAAAATCACCTCACAATTTAGCTAGCTTATTTATATACATTATACCAAAATAATTAAATACAAAAAAGAAAAATCCCGGCTTATGCCAGGACCTCTTTTCTTTTATCATATACGCTTACTTGCTTCTTATGTTTGCCTTTTCTTTCGAATGTCACATATCCATTTGTAAGTGCAAACAATGTATCATCTTTCCCTATGCCTACGTTAATACCAGGATGTATCTTTGTACCTCTTTGTCTAACTAATATATTTCCGGCCAAAACATATTGCCCATCTGCTCTTTTTACGCCAAGGCGCTTTGATTCACTATCACGTCCATTGCGTGTACTTCCCATACCTTTTTTATGAGCAAATAATTGCAGCTTCATTATTCACACCTCCTATCGATCACTCTTACATATTTAGGATAATCTTTTTCGATATCTTTAAGTCCTAAAATCATTGTGTCAATAATTGCACATAATTTTATTTTATCTTCATTTGAACCATTATCTTTTATTTCAACATGCATGTACCCATCATCTATCATCTTATCAATTGATACAGTATGAAGTAGCTCTATGCCAAGTATTGCTGTCTGCGCAACAGCCGTAACACCAGCACACACTATATCCTTATTATACACGTCATACCCTGCATGCCCTTTTATAACGAATTTGTGCACTTTATCATTAATATCGCGAAATATCTCAACTTTAATCATTTTCCTTATACAATCTTTTCTATCTGAACTTTTGTAAATGGTTGGCGATGTCCGCGCTTTTTTCTTTCATTTTTCTTAGGTTTATACTTGAATACAATTATCTTTTTACCCTTGCCATGTTCAAGTACTTTTGCGTCAACTTTTGCATCGTTAAGATAGGGTTTGCCAAAATTTACAGTACCATCATCTTTTGCAACTGCCAATACCTTATCAAATGTATAAACACTACCAGCTTCACAGTTAAGCTTCTCTATTTCGAGAATATCTCCTTCTTGAACTCGATATTGCTTACCACCTGTCTCAATTATTGCGTACATAAAGGCACCTCCTCTATACCAGTCTCGCCGAAAACAAGGTACTTCATCAACTAATATTTGAAGTATTTTCAAAACCCGTTCCGAGCGGCTACAAAGTGTATTCTAACATAATAATAAATAATTGTCAATCACAACTCATAACTTACATCAAAGTCATTTAAATTCATGGCATCACATATAACAGGTACTATAGAAATGCCAAACATTTGTAGGTATTTCTCTTTTAAACCATTTTGTACTATAATATTCGCTATCTTTTTGTTGGATTTTATTATAATTTTTTTTGCATTTGTATTTTTGCATATTCTTTCAATTGTCCTTTTTAATTTTAATAGAAGCATGTCATTCGAAATAATATGTCCTGTTCCATTGCAACATGGACATTTATCTATCATATATTCACTAACATTAGACCTTACTCTTTTTCTTGTCATTTCAACAAGGCCAAGTTGCGTAAAACCGAGCAAGCTACACTTTGATCTATCATTTTTTAAACATTCTTCAAAGACATTGATAAGCTTTTGTCTATCATTTTCATTATCCATATCGATAAAATCTATTATTATTATTCCACCAATATCTCTAAGCCTTAATTGGACTGCAATCTCTTTTGCTGCTTCAATATTTGTTTTTAAAATCGTTTCTTGAAGTGATGAATTACCGATATATTTACCTGTATTAACATCAATAACAGTTAGTGCTTCGACCTTATCAATAATAATAAATCCGCCACTTTTAAGCCAGACTCTTTTATTTAAAAGCCTTTCTACCTGTTTTTCAACTCCATACAGTCCAATTAAGTCGCCTTCTTCATATCTAACAACAAAATTTTTGTGATCTTGATTTTTTAAATAATTTTTTAACTCTTCGTATTGCTTTAAATCATTTATAATTATTTCATCAACCATAAAAGATGACATATCCCTTATATATTTAATAATAAAATTTTCTTCCTCATATATTAAATCAGGTGCCTTTGCTGTTTCATACCTTTCCATAATTTTCTCATACAGCTTACATAAACTTAAAATATCATTTTCAAATTCTTCTTTGCTTACATTTTGCGCTGCAGTCCTTATTATAAGTCCGGCATTTTCAGGCTTTATCCTCTTCGCTATTTCCATAAGCTTTGATTTTTCAATCTCATTATCTATTCGGTGTGATATACCAATATAATCAACTCCGGGCATTAATACAACGTATTTACCTGGTAGTGAAAAATTTGTTGTTACTTTCGGATTTTTTAGCCCCATCGAATCCTTTGAAACCTGCACCATTATCTCTTGTCCTGGTTTTAATAATTTAGTAATTGTCTTTTTTTCAGCATTAGAATCATTTTTTTCAATGATATCATTGATAAATAAGTAGGCATTTTTACCTATTCCAATGTCTATGAAGGCACTCTGCATTCCCTTTATAACATTTTGTACCTTTCCTTTATAAATATTGCCAACAATGCTTCTATTTGCCAGGTTTTCTATATGGTATTCGATTAAAATACTGTCTTTAATATATGCAACTTGATTAAAATTTTCGCTTATGTCAAATAAAATTCGTTTCAAATATTTCACCTCAATCAAGTATAAGGTTTTTTCTATCAATTCTTATATTATTTGTGTCAATTATATAATTTGCAAATCCATTAAAAGCACTTAACACATGTAATGGTCCAGGGGAACCTTCCGCAATGATCAATTTAATGTACAATAATATTATATCACCAACTGTACCTATTACATTAAAATCTACAATATATGGCCTTAAATTAATAATCTTTTTACCGCTCTTACTTTCCTTTTCTATTAGTATTTTATTTTTATTCATAAAATTATTAATAATAGAATCTAAATTCTCTGTATTTTCTAAAGCTATTACCTTTAATATATATTCTCCCTCTTTTATTCTGCTTGACAGTAGGTCTTTATCATCAACTATATAAGATTCTATTATTGTTAAACCATTTGGGAGTGATTCATTCATCTTATCTTTGAATTCTTCTGGTACTATATTTTCATCAAGAATAACATCGAAATAATCACCATGTGTCGTAGCACCTATCATTAATGCTGGACCAAATGATATCAATGGATGTGGATTAAAACCTTTTGATAGTGCAAACTTAATTTTCGCTCTACGCATTGCACGTTCAATCACCCTCATAAGATCCAAATGTGAAATAAACCTTAAATTGTCATCTTTTTCGAATTTATTTCTTAGTTTCAAAACATACAACCCCTTTTTCGAGCTCTTTTATCCCACAACCTGTACAATATAATCTGCAATCATTTGTGAGCACGCCTTCCAAAGATTTTTTATACTCCCTTATAAGGTAATCTTTCTTTACACCTGCATCTATAATGTCCCAAGGGAATACTTCATCAAAATCGCGTTTTCTATTTGCATAAAAATATGGATCGACTCCGACATCATTAAAAGCATCCATCCATATGTCAAATTTAAAAAAGTCATCCCATCCATCAAATTTGCATCCCTTTTCCCATGCTCTGATTATGGCTTGTCCTACTCTTCTATCGCCTTTTGATATTATAGATTCAAGGAAGCTCATCTTAGTTTCATGCCAATTGTAATGAAATATGTGTCCTTTTAATAAACTTTTTAATAGATCTTGCTTTTTTGTAATTATATCCATATTTTCCTGTCCATACCACTGGAATGGAGTAAATGGCTTTGGTACAAATGTTGATGTACTTACAGTTATCTTAAGTCCCTTTGTGTTTCCTTTTACGTCTTTATAGACGTCTGCCACCATATGTGCAAGGTCTGAAATTCCTCTCACATCCTCCATTGTTTCTGTTGGCAAACCTAACATAAAATACAGTTTTACAGTACTCCATCCGGCCTTAAATGCTTCTCTTGTAGAATTTATCAAATCTTCTTCTGTTACACCTTTATTTATGACATCCCTTAATCTTTGTGTACCCGCTTCAGGTGCAAGTGTTAAACCAGTCTTTCTAACTTTCTGTATCTCCTTTAACAAGTTTATAGAAAAAGCATCTATCCTTGTTGATGGTAATGCTACACCTATTCCCATATCTTTGTACTTTTCAATCAAGTCATATATTAGCCCTTCTATTTCAGAGTAATCACATGTGCTTAAAGAAGACAGTGAAATTTCTTCATAACCAGTTGCTTTTATCAATTTATCAGCCAATTCAAGCAAATGCTCCTTTGACCTTTCTCTGACAGGCCTATACAACATGCCAGCTTGACAAAACCTACATCCTCTCGTACAACCTCTAAATACCTCCAACATTATTCTATCATGAATGATATTCATAAATGGTACTATTTGCTTTTCTGGATAGTATGTCTTATCAAGGTCCTTTACAATTCTCTTTTTTATTGATGATGGTACATCTTTTATCAATGGTTTTATTGATGAAATTGTATTATCCTCATTGTATATTTCTTGATAGAATGATGGTACATATATTCCTTTTATTGTTGATGCAAGTTTTAAAAATTTTTCTTTTGTCTCACCAATTTTTTTACATTCTTTATATAAATCTAAAAGTTCATTTATTACTTCCTCGCCATCACCTATTACGAATAAATCTATTACATCTGATAATGGTGCTGGATTATATGAACAAGGTCCACCAGCTATTATTATCGGAAGGTTTTCCCTATCCTTACTTCTAATAGGTATACCCGCAAGGTTAAGCATATTCAGTATGTTGGTATAGCTTAACTCATATTGTAGTGTAAAACCAATAAAGTCAAATCTTTCAAGAGGTGTTTTAGTCTCTAATGAAAAAAGAGGTATATTATTTTCTCTCATGATTTTTTCCATATCTACCCAAGGTGCAAAGACCCTTTCACAATATGTATCTTGTCTATCATTTAAAAGATGATACAGTATTTTCATTCCAAGATGTGACATTCCTACTTCATATACATCAGGAAATGCGAAAGCAAACCTTATGTCTACATTTTTTGTGTCCTTTATCACTGAATTTACCTCTCCGCCTGTATAACGAGCAGGTTTATTTACCATCATTAGTATACTATCTATTTTTTCTTTTATATCAAGCATTGTTACCTCCTATTTTATCTTATTTAAGACATCCCCAACACATAAATTTATACCGTTACTAACAGCATAATCAAAAAGTTCTGTTTCTGTAAGCCTATATTTCTCTCTAAGATTTTTATCCAGCACAACTATTATATGATATTTTAGTGGTAAAAAACAATTAATTATTTTACTTATTTTTTGATTTTCTAAAACAGCTATCTGCCTAACACTCATACATCCTCTCTTATAAAAATCTGCTTTTTTATATGCTACATCCCGTAAATGAAAAAACACCGATAATTTTCTCTCTTTTTTTGCTGCGATAAATAAAAATATAGCAAGGATTATTAATTCATAATTCTTATAGCCATATATTAAAGTAAATATACCATAGTACATTAATGCTAAGGATAAAATATATGATATGTAAACCGCAGTATTATTTGCTTTGATAGTCCCAATAAATCTAGATAAAATACTCTTTAAGGCTCTGCCACCATCAAGCGGAACACCAGGTAAAAGATTAAATATACACATGATAATATTTATACTTATTAAATGATCAAAAGAAATACCTGTTGACTCTGCAATTATTATAAGCAGTAAAACAAAAACAAGGTTTGACAAAGGGCCTGCTAAGGCGATCAAAATTTCCAAATCCGGGCGAATAAATAAAGAACTATCGAGAATAGCTGCACCGCCGAATGGGAATATTTCAATTTGTAAGACATTGACATTGAGTCTTTTTGCCATAATAAAATGACTAAATTCATGAATTGCGACAGTAAGAACTATATTTACTAATTCAACATAATATCTTGTAATGATAAGCAGTAATACAAAAACCCATGTAAATGGGTTTATCTTTATTTTATCAATATCAATATTCATTTTTTAACATCACTTGAAGGTGCATCAAAACTTACCTTTGAAAGTGGATCAATGGGTTTTCCATTTTCCCATATTTCAAAATGTAGTGTTTGTGCAGTAATTTTACCCGTTTCACCAATTTTGCCAATAACCTGTCCTTGTATTATTTTGTCACCTTTTTTAACATCTATTTCTGATAAATGAGCATAAACCGATCTTACATCATTTTCATGCCTCAGTACAACAACTTTGCCAAGGTCCGGATATGTTTCATCTGCAATCATGACTTCCCCACCCAAAACAGCTTTAACGCTTTCGCCAGTGCTAACACTTATGTCAACTCCATCATTCTTTATTTCTTTTCCTGTTTTAGGATCTACTTTTAACCCAAATTTTGAAACCACGCTTCCTTTTATTGGAGCTATCATCCTTGATATAGCATTGTTGGAAATAACATTTTTACTGTCTTCGCTTTTATTTGAAAATACCTTAATTACAT
Organism: Thermoanaerobacterium sp. RBIITD; assembly: GCF_900205865.1. Lineage (NCBI taxonomy): Bacteria > Bacillati > Bacillota > Clostridia > Thermoanaerobacterales > Thermoanaerobacteraceae > Thermoanaerobacterium > Thermoanaerobacterium sp. RBIITD. Next base: position 2,946,597 of record NZ_LT906662.1, on the reverse strand, counting down.
CTTCTTTAAAGGTAGGAATTTTACTCATTACTAACTGTAGACCTTTCTTTGTATTTTCATAATTCATATTGTAGTTTAAAACTGACTTAGTACCTTCTGTTATAGTTTTTGCAATAGGTATATTTATAGCCTTTAATAACATAGCTACTCCGACAAGCACGAGACAAATTATAAATTGATTTTCAAATATTTCAATATATTTTTTTAAGTCTACCTTATTTTTTTTAATATAATTGGTAGATGACCATTTATTTGGCTTCATTTGGCCAACCCCCTCTCATGATATATTTATATTATCAATGAGAAGGGATTATGAATAAATTTTATTTTACTGCATTTCTCCATTCTAGTAGTCCCATATCGAGCCCTTTTATCAATACTTCTGCTGTAGCCAAATTTGTTGCTAATGGTATAGAATGCACATCGCAAACTCTTAAAAGAGCCAGTATATCCGGTTCATGTGGTTGCGCTGTCAAAGGATCTCTTAAAAATATGACAAGGTCCATCTTATCTTGAGCAATCATTGCCCCAATCTGCTGATCGCCACCCATCGGTCCAGGCAAAAATTTATTGACCTTAATTCCTGTAGCTTCCTCAACTAATTGTCCTGTAGCACCTGTTGCGTATATATTGCACTTTTTTAGAATATTCTTATAAGCTATAGCGAAATTTACCATGAGAGGTTTTTTCATGTCATGTGCTATCAATGCAATATTCATAAACATCATCCTTTCTTTTCATTTGTAGAAATAAAATATTATATCAATTAAAAATTGATTTTTTGTCTTCGCATGCCGACATTTAATAAAAGGCCAATTGCAATCATGTTGGCAACTATTGAGCTTCCACCATAGCTCATAAATGGTAGTGGTATGCCTGTAATAGGCATTATTCCAACCGTCATTCCTATATTTTCAAATATGTGGAATGTAAACATGGATATAATACCAACTGCTATTAGATATCCATACTTATCCTTAGCCATAAAAGCTATTCTCCAACATTTGTAAAGCATTATTCCATAAAGAAGTATCAATGAAGCTGCACCAATAAAGCCCAACTCTTCTCCAACAACAGAGTAGATAAAGTCCGTCCACGCTTCAGGCAGGTAATAAAGTTGTGTTTGGCTGCCATTATATAATCCCTTTCCCCAAAACATACCAGAACCAATCGCTATTTTTGACTGTATAACATGATATCCAGAACCCATTGGATCGAGATTGGGATTTATAAATGATAAAAGCCTGTTCCTTTGATATGGCTTTAGTATTTTATATGCTACAGGAAGCATTGCAAGCCCTGCGGCAATTAAGCCTCCAAATACTTTAGGTCTTACACCAGATATAAACAACATACCTATAAAGATTGCTATAAATACAAGGGCTGTTCCAAGGTCAGGTTGCAGCATAACAATAATAAATGGAATCCCAACATGTATTAGTGGGCCAATTAAATCTTTAAAACTCCTTACTTCATCCATATCTTTAAATGTATTTGCAAGAGTTAATATAATAGCAATCTTAGAAAATTCTGATGGCTGTATATCAATCGGACCAATATGAATCCAGCTTTGCGCTCCATTACTAACTTTTCCGACAAATAGTACAGATATAAGCACTAAAATATTTAATATATATATAATTTTAGACAACCTTGATATCTGATTGTAATCAAATAATGTTATAATAAATAATAATATAATACCAAATAATATTGCAAATGACTGCACAATTACTTTTTTGTATGATCCTGTTTCAATAGCATGTGAAGCACTTGATATAACAACAATGCTTAATGCACATATTAAGATGACTGTAATAAGGAGTCCAAAATCAAAGTTTTTCCATAACTTTTTATTTAACATTACAGTATATTACCCTTTCTATATAATATCACTTCTTGTATTATATCATACAATGTCGTTATACACCATAACTTGTTTACACTCAATATTTAACAGTATATATAAATTTTTTAAAGGGTAAAAAAAGACCGGTAAATAACCGGTTATCTTATTACTCTTTTCATCTTTTTTATTGGTATGTCAGCATGAAGTGCTGGAACATATGTATCGTCTCTTCTTTTCTCTTTTGTTATTTCAACATTTAATCCTTCTTCATCAATATCAACATAATTAGATATTACATTCATAATTTCTTCCCTCATAACCTCTAAAAATTTTGGAGATACGTCGGACCTGTCATGAACTAGCAATAACTGTAACCTTTCTTTTGCTACATTTTTACTGTTTCTTTTACTGCCAAAAGATTTAAATAAATCCATATGATACACCTCCTGACATTACCGACTTGAAGAAATTTTAAATAAATTTTTTAATCTTTCTAATATACCATTATTTACATCAAGATTTATAAGAGGAACATCTTCACCAACTAATCTTTGTGTTAAATTCCTGTATGCTTGTCCGGCAAGTGATTTTTCATCTGTAACTATTGGTTCACCTTTATTAGTAGATATAACTATATTCTCATCATCTGGTATAACGCCTAATAAGTCTATTGCAAGAATATCCATGATATCTTCAATATTCATCATATCTCCACGCTTTACCATATCCATTTTTATTCTATTTATAACAAGCATCTGATTATTTACTTCTGACGCTTCAAGAAGTCCTATAATCCTATCAGCATCTCTTACAGCAGATACTTCTGGTGTAGTAACCACTAAAGCCCTATCAGCACCAGCTATAGCATTTTTGAAGCCTTGTTCTATACCTGCGGGGCAATCAATAAGAATATAATCAAACTCTTGCCGCAACTCATCTGTAACTTTTCTCATTTGATCTGGATTAACGGCAGTTTTATCTCTTGTTTGGGCAGCTGGTAAAAGATACAATCCTTCATATCTTTTATCCTTTATTAAAGCTTGTTTTAAACGGCACTGTCCCTCTACTACATCTACAAGGTCATATACTATCCTATTTTCAAGTCCCATGACAACATCAAGATTCCTCAATCCTATATCAGTATCAACTAATACGGTTTTAAAACCTTTCATTGAAAGGAATGTACCGATATTCGCTGTTGTTGTTGTTTTACCTACCCCACCTTTACCAGATGTTATTACTATAACCTCACTCATTTACTTCACTCCATTTCTTAGTTTCTCTTTATTGTCTATTTTACTATATTTTACCATATAAGTAAAGTGGCTTAACTATAATTTTATTCTTTTTAATTAATGCAACTTCAGGATACATCGCCTCAATATCATTATCGGGTGACCTTGATATAATATTAGCAATTCTAAGCTGCATAGCACATATTTTTGATGCAGCAATTATTGCTCTATTATTTCCTGATATACCAGCATGTGCAATCCCCCTTAAAGTACCCATTACAATGATATTTCCTGATGCTTGAACGATGCTTCCGGGGTTTACGTCACCAAGTATTATGAGATTTCCATAATACTTTACTACCTGTCCAGACCTAACAGTTCCATTAAAGAATTTCGTCATACCTTCATCGAGACCCTCAAAAATTGCATTCTCTTTTGTTACATTTTTAAGGCGTCTTTCTTGTATTTTTTTAATATTTACATTAACACCATATTTGCCAAAAATAAACTCCTTTAATGCCTCAATACTGCTCTCATCTACATCAAGATTATGTACTTTAACTGTCAGTTGAGCACCTTTAAAAAATGTAATTGAATGCTCAATTCTATTTATAATTTTTTCTTTTAGTGTATCTATATCTGTGATATCACTGGCAATTACCACAAGGCCATCTTTAGAACCATGTATTTTCACATAATCATCTAACATCTTTTGGCCCTCCCATTATAGTCTTAGTCCTAATTATAATATTCTCCATAACTTTTATTTTTCCTTCTAAAAAAACAAAAGAGGATAAAAAATGCCCTCTTTTATTGTCAATAAGTCGAAATATTATTCTCAATGACCATTATTTTGCCCTTGTACATTGTTTTTAGGTTGATTCTGATTTTGTGTTTGATTGTTAGGATTGTTAAAGCCAAAGTAAGCATCCATAATGTCTCTCGCAACTTGTGCTGTATATGCACCTGAACCACCTTGATATATAAGTGCCGTTACTACAATCTGTGGTTTGTCATATGGTGCAAATCCAACAAACCATCCGTAGTTTTGCATTATTTTGCTTCCATGGGAGCCTACCTCAGCAGACCCTGTCTTTCCTCCAACTTCTATAGGAAAATTAGCAAATGCAGCACTTGCCGTACCACCTTCTTCTGTCGCTCCTTTCATTCCGAGCTTAATTGCATCAAGGTAATTTTGTGGTATGTCAATCTTATCAAGTACCTCCGGATTTACTTCCTCTACAATTTTCCCATCCGGTGAAACTATTTTATCAACTAAATGCATTCTATATCTCGTTCCACCGTTTAAAAGTGTAGACAGATAGCTTGCAATTTCTATCGGTGTAAATTGATTACTGCCTTGACCTATTGAAGCATTTGTTGTATCTACCAAAGTCCATCTTGTTCCATCCATGATTCTCCATATATCCATTTGTAATTTCGAATTGGTTATACCCATCTTTTTCAATTCTAAGAATGTCTTATAATCGCTGAAATTCCCTTTGTCTATTAACGCAACTATTTTGTCATATTGATCCTGTGTTATTTTTCCATTTGGGTTTTTATCCGTCTTAACCATAGATTTTAAAATTGCTAAATTATAGTCTTTCTTAAACTGCGGATTTGCGATTATTCCTTGTGTTTCATATAATTCTATTCCGGTTTTTTGATCAAGTCCAAGCTTATGTGCATATTCGTAAATTTTATCAATACCCATTCTTCTACTCATCTCATAGAAATAAGTATCTGTAGAGTATTTTATCGCATCAGACACATTAACAGGACCTTGTCTTTGCCCATATTCACCAAAAAGCCAGTTTTCTTGTCCTGTAGGAGCATATATCCCTGGATCATCATATTTTTCGTTAACTGTTGTTACACCAGACTCCAAAGCAGCAAGTGCAGTAACCATTTTAAATGTTGAACCAGGTGGTGCAGTACCTTGTATTGCATAATTAAAAATTGGACTGGGGTCAATCGTCGCATTTCTCTGGCGAAATAATTCATTGATTATGCTTTGTGGAGGACTACCAGATGCAAAGATATTTGGATCATATCCAGGAACGCTGGCAAGCGCTAATATCTTTCCTGTGTTTATGTCTGTTACTACAGCAGCACCAATATTTGCAGGTAAATACTCTCCGTGTGGCCCTCTTTTGTTTGCCCTTATACTTTCCATCGTCCTTTGCAGTGAATCTTCTGCTACCTTCTGCAATTTTTCGTCGACTGTCAAATATACTGTATTACCTTGTATCGGTTTTATTTCATCTAATTTTTTGATTAACCTTCCGTAGTTATCTACTTCCACTTGTTGTTTGCCATCTGTACCTCTTAAATATTTTTCTAGATAACTTTCTAATCCATAATGTCCAACAAGGTCAGAAATTTGATATCCTTCTTGACTATATTTTTTCCATTCCTCTTGATTCATGCGGCCGATATAGCCAATGGTTTGTGATAAAAGTGTATTAAAAGGATAAACCCTTATGGGTTTGATATCTATTATTATGCCCGGAAGGTCTAAATGATTTTCCTCTATTTGTGCGACAGTTTGCTGATTTGCATCAACTGCTATTTCGACGGGTTTATATTGCGTATATCCCTGCTCAACCATTAATTGCCTAATGGCCATTATTCCTCTTATTTCCTGAGGAGATAATTTTGGAGATATTTTAAATTTCTCAATAAGCATTTTCCATGCTTCGTCAGCTGTAGCAGTTTGTTCTATATTGTTGTTTTTCTTCCATTGTTTTTCCCTCTGCATGAGGACAGCTTGATCGACATTGCTTTCGTCTGGATTTTGAAAATTAAAATATGGCATATTATGATTATCTAAAAATATAGGCAAATCATCTTTATACTTAACATTATTGCTATTGAGTATTTTTAATAATTTTAATATAACGTCATTTAAATTAACATTTTTGACATCGCTTTTCATTAACTCTATAGAAAAGCTTGGCCTACTCGTTGCAAGCTTTACACCGTTTTTATCTACAATATCACCACGAGGAGCAGTAATTGTAATTGGTCTTATTGCATTTCCAATAGACTGTTCTTTGTAATAATCTCCTTTAATAAGCTGTAGATAAACGAGTCTAGCAATAAGTAAAATCAAAATAATTGCTATTATCCAGCCTAACACATTAAATCTTTTTTTTAAACTCTCATTCAATTTAACCACCTTTAAATCTTAAAAAAAAATTTTCTTGACTTATTTATATAATTATTAAATTTAACTAAATATCTGTAAGCAAATATTGTAATTATAGAATTATAAACCGCTTGAACTATTATTATATTAAATAATAAAGCAGGGTTTAATTCATACTTCATGAGGAGCATTGAAAATACCATTATCAAATTGTAAAGAATAGTCCCTAAAAATACAAATACGAATGCAACGAATGTATTTTCTTTAAAAACATTTTTGCCAAGCAATCCAGATAAATAAGCAACTATCAACAAGGAAATAGCTACAAAACCAATAGCATTATTAAAAAGTATATCTTCAAGAAGACCTCCAAACAGGCTTAAAACAATCCCTTCGTTAATGCCATTTAAGAGTGCAAAAGATATAATTAATATTAGCAGTACATCAGGTTTAACGCCTAATATAGCAAAATATCTAAATACCGTTGCCTGCAATACTATCATTAATATAATTAATAAATATTTATATATACTTTTCATTATCTCTACTTCCCCGTAGTTTTCATATTTGTAACAACTTGCACAAATTCGAGCCTTTCAAAATCAGCCTCAGGTTTAATTATCGCTTGTTTTAAAAGTGAGCCTTCTTGCTTTTCTACTTTTTCAACTATCCCGATTATAAGTCCCTTTGGGAAAATACTCATATCAGATGTAGTAATTACATCACCCTTGCTAATTTTGGAATCAGCAGGAATGTAAATCATTGTAAGGTTACCATTAGAATCCCCTCTTATGATACCATTGTCACGAGTTTTTACATCAATCGCACTTACGGAACTGTCTACATCAATTATAGATAAAACTTTTGACCAATTTTTCCCTACGTCTGTAACAGTGCCTACCATATTTCCTTTTTCATCAAGAACGGCCATTTTTGGTTTAACACCATTATCTGAACCTATATCTATATTAAATGTATTAAACCAATTTCCAGGATTCTTACTTACAATATTTGCTGGTTTAGTAGTTATATCAATATTATTATCTTTAAAATTTAAGATGTTTCTTAGTCTGTCATTTTCGCTTATATATTCTTGTAACTTTATATTATCTTTTTTTAATTTAACTATTTCATTTTCAAGGGAAGCATTTTTAACTCGTAATGTACCAATTTCTCTTATAGATACAAAAAAATTTGATACATTATTACCTATGGAATAGAATACTTTTTGTACTGGAGATAAAACACCACCTATAGTTGATTCAATAGATGTTATATCCCGTCCACCACCATAGGTATATGCCATGGCAGAAATAAGTGCCACGGCTATTATTACTACTAATACGAATTGTTTATTTTTTAGAAATCGTGGCACTTTCCCACTCCTCTCAATTTAGCTTATTTATAGGGCTTAAAACTCTTTTAAATAACGAACTTTCTTCTAATATTTTACCCGTACCTAATGCCACACAATCCAATGGTTGATCAGCTATTTGAATTGGCATTCCCGTTTCTTGTCTTATAAGTCTATCTATACCGCTTAATAATGCACCACCACCTGTTAACATTATTCCTCTATCCATTATATCAGCAGCTAATTCCGGTGGTGTCTTTTCAAGTGTCATTTTGATAGCGTCTAGTATGCTTGATACAGGATCTTTTAGTGCCTCAAGTATTTCTGTTGAAGTAATTTTTAGGGTTTTTGGGAGGCCAGACACTAAATCTCTTCCTCTAATATCCATTGTCTCTTCTTTTGCCTTAGGAAATGCAGATCCTATCTGAATCTTTACTTCTTCTGCTGTCCTTTCACCAATCATAAGATTATATTCTCTCTTGATATAGTTTATAATAGCCTCATCCATCTCATCTCCACCAATTCTCAGCGACTTGCTTGTAACTATACCGCCAAGAGAAATTATGGCTACATCAGTCGTGCCGCCACCTATATCAACAACCATGCTTCCAGTTGGTTCTTCGACAGGTAAACCTGCACCAATTGCAGCAGCCATTGGTTCTTCTACTGTATGAGCCTCTTTAGCACCTGCTTGAAACGCTGCTTCTATTACTGCTCTTTTTTCTACTTCTGTTACGCCAGAAGGAATACCAACAATAACTCGTGGCCTAAATAAACCCTTTCTCGGATTTACCTTGCCTATAAAATGATCAAGCATCATTTTCGTTATATCAAAATCAGCTATAACACCATCTCTCATTGGTCTTATAGCAACTATATTACCTGGGGTTCTACCAACCATCTTTTTAGCTTCTTCACCAACTGCAAGAACCGTATGTGTGTCATTTTTTATAGCAACAACTGACGGTTCCCTTAATACTATACCTTTACCTTGTACATAAACAAGTGTTGTTGCTGTCCCAAGATCAATACCTATATCTCTCGAAAATCCTTTCATTATAACTTTAACTCCTTCCTTATTCATCAAAATCATAATATCCTTTTTCTTTCAAACTTACACCTATGCCATCACCTATAATAATATGATCCAACACTTTTATCCCCAATATATTTCCGCTTTTATGAATCCTATTTGATACATCAATATCTTCTTTGCTTGGATTTGGATCGCCGCTTGGATGATTATGAACTAAAATTATCGAAGATGCTGACCTCTCAATAGCAGCTTTAAAAACCTCTCTCGGATGAACGATAGAAGTATTTAAACTTCCTATTGAAATAGTATCGACTGCAATAACTTTATTCTTCACATTAAGCATGACCACTTTAAAATATTCTTTATTAAGATACCTCATTTCATCCATCAATAAACTTATTACATCATCAGGCTTCCTTATAACATAACTATCATTATACCCTGAAAGAGCCAATCTCCTTCCAAGCTCTATAGCGGCCTTTAATTTTGCAGCTTTCGCTACACCTATGCCTTTAATTTCTGAAAGCCTTTCTATTCCTGTATCCATAAGATATTTAAGTCCGCGGCCTTCACTAAGCAATCTTTGCGAAAGCATTATTGCGCTTTCATTTTTATTACCCGTCCCTATAATTATAGCCATTAGTTCTGCATTTGACAATACAGATGAACCATATTTAACAAGCCTTTCTCGTGGCCTATCATCTTCAGGCAAATCTTTTATAGTAAAGCTTGATTCCTCTCCCATTCTTTTTCCCCCTTAAAGCAGGTTTATTTTAAATTCTTTTAAAAGGATATCAGATAATTTTGTAATTGGCAATCCTACTACATTAAAATAATCACCATTTATTTTTTCGACAATAAGTGATCCATATCCTTGAATAGCATATGAACCCGCTTTATCATAACTTTCACCCTTATCAATGTATCGATATATCATATCATCATTGAGATTTTTCATAAGTACATCAGTTGATTCAAAATCTGATACAACTTTAAAATCTTTTGTATTAATAACGGTAATTCCTGTATAGACTTTATGCCATCTTCCGCACAACTTTTTTAACATATTATATGCATCAAGTCTATCCTTAGGCTTACCGAGTATTTCCCCATCAATAACAACAATAGTATCCGCACCAATGACGATTGAATCTGAATCAGCACCCTTTGCTACGTCTTCGGCTTTTTTCTTTGACAAATCCATAACAATATTCTCCGGTTTTACCTCATCTGTTATTTCATCTATATTACTTCCAATTATATCAAAATCGAGGCCTATACCAGACAACAATTCACGTCTCCTTGGAGATTTTGATGCAAGAATAATCTTCATCTTATACTTTCCTTTCGCAGTGCCGCACTTACGCTTTTTATTTTATCTTATAAAACATATATATTGCAGCAATAAGTCCTACAACAGTCCCGATATTGACCTTGAATGCAATCATAAAGGATAACCTTATGAAATTAAGGTCCAAGCTTATAGGACTATTCATTCCTATTATTTGCTGGTATGATAACTGGCTTACATATTTTGCAAGATAATCACCTACAAAGCCACCAAGTATTAGCCCAACAACCAGCAAAAATACCAGTGTCCATGGGCCTTTGCTCCTTCTCATTCTCCCACTCCTTTAAATTATATTTTCTCACTTTCATCGAGATTTAAGACTTTTCCTTTTAATTATATCATAAATAATATATATTTCGACACAAACTAATCTTTTTTTAATAAGTTATTTATGGAAATACAATCAAAGTCCCCACAGCATTTACTATGGGGACTAAATTATTCTATTTACTTAAAGGATATAATTCTTTTTTAGAATAGCTTGTATGGAGGAGATGGTGGGATTTTTCACTCAGTGGTGTGCTAAGATATTCTTCATAAATCTTTATTATCATCGGGTTTTTATGGGATTTCCTTATGGGTAAGTTCCGATCAGCCTCATATATAGCTTTTGCTCTCGCAATCCTAACTTCATGATTTTTATTAGGATTGTGTATCGGTTGACCACCACCCATAATGCATCCACCTGGGCAACCCATAACTTCAATAAAATGATATTCGGCTTCGCCGTTTTTTACTTTATCTAAGAGTTTTTTTGCATTCCCTGTACCATTAGCTATTGCAACTTTAATATCTTTTCCACCAATCTTTATGGATGCTTCTCTAATCCCTTCAAATCCTCTTACTTCACTAAAATCAATATTTTCTAAATCGCGCCCTTCTACTACATCTGCAACAGTCCTAAGCGCTGCCTCCATAACACCACCCGTTGCACCAAATATTACGGCCGCACCTGTTGATTCCCCAAGCGGATTGTCGAAATCCTCATCTGGCAGTTTATTGAATTCAATCCCGGACTGTTTAATCATGCGTGCCAATTCTCTTGTCGTCAGAACTGCATCAACATCCTTAATACCATCCGATTCCATTTCGGGTCTATCTATCTCATATTTTTTCGCCGTACACGGCATAACCGATACTACATATATATCTTTTGGATTAAGACCTTTCTTTTCAGCAAAATAACTTTTTATTAGAGCACCCATCATCATATGTGGCGATTTACACGTAGAAAGATTTTCTATAAATTCTGGATAATATCTCTCACAATAATTTATCCAACCTGGGCTGCATGATGTAATCATCGGAAGTTTACCACCATTATTAATCCTTTGGAGTAATTCGTTGCCTTCCTCCATTATAGTTAGGTCTGCGGCAAAATCAGTATCAAAAACGCTGTCAAATCCTAATCTTTTTAATGCTGAAACCATCTTTCCCGTTACTATTGTTCCATATGGTAAACCAAATTCTTCACCAAGCGCAACCCTCACAGCAGGAGCTGTTTGTACTACGACGTATTTTTTGCCATCATATAGTGCATCATAAACTCTGTTAATATGATCTTTTTCATATATAGCACCAACCGGACATACTTCAATACATTGACCGCAGCTTATACAAGGTGATTCATTTAAGCTTCTGCCAAACACCGGTGCAACTATAGTTTTAAATCCTCTATTAACCATTCCTATTGCAAATACATTTTGAACATTTGAACATGTAGAAACACATCTTCTGCACAGAATACATTTATTTGGGTCTCTAACTATTGATGGTGATAAATCATCCTTTGGATATTTTATATTTTCACCAGTAAATCTAATTTCATTAATACCGAGTTTTTCGCTTAGAGCTTGTAATTCACAGTTTCTATTTCTTTCACATGTAAGACAGCTTCTATCATGTGCAGATAGAATGAGCTCAACGTTCGCACGCCTTGCTTCTCTTACACGCGGTGTATTCGTAAAAACCTCCATTCCATTACTTACAGGATATACACATGATGCTTGTAAATTTTTAACGCCTTTTATTTCGACAATACATACACGACATGCACCAATTTCATTTATTCCTTCCAAATAACAAAGTGTTGGTATATCAATATTTGCCATTTTGGCAGCTTGCAAAACTGTATAGTTAGAAGGAACTTCAACAGGTATTCCATCTATCGTTAATCGCACCTTATCCATTTATTGCACTCCTTTCATAATCTATTTCTTGTATATAGCGTCAAAAGGACATTTATCCATACAAGAACCGCATTTTATACATTTATCATGATCAATAACATGTGGCTGTTTTACTTTACCTGAAATAGCATTTGCCGGACAATTTTTGGCACATATACCACATCCTCTACATTTTTCACTATTGATCACGAATCTCAATAGCGCCTGGCATACACCTGCTGGGCATCTCTTTTCTTTAATGTGTGCTTCATATTCATCTCTAAAATATTTTAGAGTTGAGAGAACCGGATTTGGGGCTGTTTGTCCAAGCCCACATAGTGATGATGCTTTAATAGAATTAGCTAAAGTTTCAAGCTTATCAATATCTCCTTCTTCACCTTTGCCAGATGTTATTTTATTTAAAAGTTCCAACATCCTCCTTGTTCCGATACGGCATGGAGCACATTTACCGCAGGATTCATCGACAGTAAATTCAAGGAAGAATTTTGCAATATCCACCATACAGTTGTCCTCATCCATTACAATAAGACCACCAGAGCCCATCATTGAACCAATACTTAAAAGTGAATCATAATCAATAGGTGTATCAAGATGTTCAACAGGTATACATCCCCCTGAAGGTCCACCAGTTTGTGCTGCCTTAAATTTCTTACCCTTTGGTATTCCGCCACCTATTTCAAAGATAATTTCACGCAATGTAGTACCCATCGGGACCTCAACGAGACCAGTATTATTTATCTTACCGCCAAGTGCAAAGACTTTTGTACCTTTGGATTTTTCTGTACCCAATTTTGAAAACCACTCAGAACCTTTTAATATAATTACAGGTATATTTGCAAATGTTTCAACATTATTTATAATGGTCGGCTTATTCCATACACCTTTTACAGCAGGGAATGGTGGCCTTGGCCTTGGTTCACCACGTTTGCCCATTACTGAATTTAAAAGTGCCGTTTCCTCTCCACAGACAAATGCACCGGCTCCTAATCTTATTTCTATATCAAAGTTAAAACCGGTATTAAAAATATTCTCACCTAAAAGTCCATATTCTCTTGCTTGATTTATTGCAATCTGCAGTCTTTTTACTGCCAGAGGATATTCAGCTCTTACATAAATGTAACCATGATTTGCACCAATTGCATAACCTGCTATTTCCATTGCTTCTAATACACTGTGTGGATCACCTTCAAGTACACTTCTGTCCATAAAAGCACCTGGGTCTCCTTCATCTGCATTACATACTACATATTTGGGTGTATCCTTCTGATTATAAGCAAATTCCCACTTAACTCCTGTTGGGAATCCACCGCCACCTCTACCCCTAAGTCCTGATTTTTTAACTTCATTTATTACCTCCTCAGGCGTCATTTCTGTTAAAACCTTTGCAAGAGCTTTATAGCCATCAAAAGCAATGGATTCATTTATATCTTCAGGATTAATTAAACCGCAGTTTCTTAATGCAACTCTTTGCTGTTTTTTGAAAAACTCAGTTTTTTCAAGTGGTTTTATACCTTCCTCTGTTACACTTTTACCATAAAGATATTTCTTTACAATCCTTCCCTTTAATAGATGTTCTTCAACTATTTCTGGCACATACTCTTCTTTTACTCTGCTGTAGAAAACGCCTTCAGGGTAAACAACAACTACAGGTCCAAGTTCACAAAGTCCAAAACAACCTGTCCTTACAACTTTGATTTCTTTATCTAACCCTTTATTAATTATTTCATCTTCAAAACATTTAGCAATTCTATCAGAGTTTGAAGAAGTACATCCTGTGCCACCACAAATCATAACATGTGATCTAAATAACATTTACACCCCTCCTCTATTCGTAGTTTTCTATAGTCCACTCTTTGATTGGATGTCCATTTATTACATGCTCTAAGACAATTTGTCTTGCCTTACTTTCATCAACCTTTACATAGGTCACTTTGTCCTTACCTGGTATATAAACATCGACAATTGGCTCTAATTTACACATACCAATACATCCGGTTTCGGCTACAACAACATCTGTAAAATTTCTTTTTCCAAGCTCATCGAGTATTGCCATAATTACAGACCTTGCACCTGCTGCAATACCACATGTAGCCATACCTACTGTCACTCTTATCCCGTTTCTATCTTTTCGAAGGTTTACCTTTTTCAATGTTTCTTTTCTAATCTTCTCTAATTCTTCGATTGACTTCATAGTTACACCTCCATAATCTTTTTCATATTATCTTTAAGATACTCTAATATCCAGTTTAGGACAGATATTTCAGTAATTTTAACATTTTTTAATATCTTTCTTATTTCTTTTGTATCAAATTTAAATGATTTTCCATCTACTTTAAATGTGTATACAATATCCACACTATTATCTGAAATGATTATGGATATTATTGTAGAAGGTAAATCGCCAAGCGGTACAAGGTCTATACTTGAAAGCTTAAATGTTGCTGTACAGCATGTACCAATACCTTTGGAAGACTTAATCACTACATTTCCACCGCACTGTTCTGCCAACTCTTTAAATAAAGGTAACCCTAAGCCAACTCTTCTTTCTTTCCTTGTAGTTGTAAAAGGGTCAAAAACTTTATTAAGAAAATCTTTGTCCATTCCACAGCCGTCATCGTTTATAACGATAGAAAGCAAATCTTTTTTGTGATCGATATTCATCTCTATTTCAATATTTTTTGCACCGGCATTTATACTATTTTGAGCTATGTCCAGAATGTAAAGTGCTAATTCTTTCATATTTACTCATATTTTTTAAGGATATCGTCGATATCATCAGGTGTTAATCTGCCAAACACTTCCCCATTTATCATCATTACTGGTGCCAAACCACATGCTCCAAGGCAACGTGTTGCTTCAAGGGAAAATTTACCGTCATTTGTTACATCTCCTACACTTATTCCAAGTTTTTCTTTTAATTTTTCAAGAACCATTGAAGAGCCTTTTACATAGCAAGCAGTCCCAAGGCATAAGCCTATTTTATACTTACCAGATGGTTTTAATGTAAATCTTGAATAAAATGTTGCAATGCCAAATATCTCTGTTAGAGGAACATTCATCTCTTCCGAAATAAATTGCTGTACTTCAATAGGTAAATACCCGAAAATCTCTTGTGCTTCATTCATTACAGCAATTAATGAGCCCTCTTTGTTTTTTAGCTCATCCATGATATTCTTGAATTTATTTATTTTTTCTTCTTCAAATTTCTCATAAATGGCCTTCATTAATATACCCTCCTTCTTGAATAAATTATAGACGTTTTCATATAATATAGATGAGTCAAATTTATTATATCATAAGTTTATTAATTTTTTAACAGGTATTAAAAAGTAAAATTTTTTTATTTTTTTGATAAATTTCTACTAATTCTATCGGCATTCGTCAATTAATTACACAACCAATTAACAATGTCTTTAATGTTTTTTAAATTCTATATAATTTTGTATTTCCGATATGTCACCTAAATGATGTGCATTTTAGCATTTGATGTAGTTTCACAGCTGCATCAAATGAGGATCCTTTGTATGATATTACAGGTATATTCTCTTGATCTGCCTTAACTTTTGCATTATCATCAAGTTTTTCTCCCTCTGAAATAACAATGCAGCTTATCTCTGTAAGCACCGCTACAGCTATTACATTTATATGTGTCTGGATTGTTATCCATGCACTACCACTCTTAACATGTGTCATCACAAAACTCAATAAATCACATACATATATGCCATTCACATCTTTATCGAGCCCACCTTTGCCGGCAACTAATGTAAAATCAGTATTTAAAATATCTTTTACTTTCAAGATTCTTCCTCCTTTTCACCACCGATTACAGGTGGTATTTTCACACCCTTTGCAAGTACTTTTATTCTGTCTTTTAATTTAAATATGCAATCGTACTCATTCGCGTATCTTTTACAATGTCTTCTGCAAGTGCCCTGCATCCAGGTAAGCCACATCTTTTTTTATTTTTTCTATTGTCAAAAATTACACAATATATATTCCTTATAGAAAATACACCATCTATCGATGTTTTTTAATTCCTATAGGATTTTTAACACTCATTACCTTTGCTGCACAAGGCTAGGTCCTCAAATAATTTGTCTTCATAACATTCTGCCTACAATATTTCTTTCACTTTAATAAGCTTCATATGACACTCCTCTATTTCAAAGAACTGATTAGACCATCGTAGCTTTTTATAGAATTTATTAAAGCCTTCTGAGTGATACTAAAAGCATTTCCATCCTGCAGTTGAACTGATGTCTTAAGGTCCTTTATATCACTTAAAATAAAATTATTTATAGATGTAATACCTGATGCTATTTTTTGTAAATTTCCTTTATCATTAAAATATTTTATATTCTTTATTGAATTTTTAATTGTACTTTCTAAAATATCTATATCTTTCACATCAACATTCCCCATAGCTGTTTTATATGATAGTATAGATAACTGTGATAAGTTTTCGTATAAACTATTTACATATTCTTTTGTTATTTCAACATCATGGGATGAATTTTTTTCATATGCTATTTCATACAGAGGACCTTTGTTTAATATTATAGTAGCCTTTACACCACTTATATTAAGCCTTTTATTGTAATCAATCGCATTTTGTTCATTTAGAAAATTGCCTACACTCAAAATATATTTATCACCGTTTAAATAAATATCTCCAAATAATCCTTTCATCATAAGCAAATTCAGATTATACTTAGCCTCATTCTCATCCTTATACTCGCCGAATTTTACCTGATAATAATTTAAAGTAGGTAAATCAAATGTATATTTCTCATACAGCGTATTGTTACTTATCTTTACTATATATGGCTTTATTAAAAATTGAGTTATCAAAAAACCTACTAATATCGATACAATTGGTATAATAAATACTGCTAAAATAATTTTCCTATTGTATCTTTCGTTTTTTTTCTCTTCTGCCCTTGTTCTCACTCTCATCACCCATGATATATATTCTACATAAATATTTAAATTCCTTTTATTTATAAAACAATTATTTTATAGGACTAATTTCCCATTTTTATTATATAAGAAGGAAAACTTAATATTATGTCGAAATATAATATGAAGGAGGTTTTTATGTTGGATTATGTTAATTCATTAATTGAAAGTAAGCTTAATGAGATAGAGTCTCGCCTTCCATTAAATATCAGTCTTACTAAAAAAGATAACACTTTTCAAGAGATGCTTAATAGTTTAATGGAAGAAAAGCCTATAAGCACATATGATGCTGATTATAAAAAGCCGCTTAATTCAACAAATTTACTACAAAATTTTAACATCAAAAATGATGGAAAAAATAATAGTGCATCAATAAATGATATTAAAAATTATATTTTAGATGCTTCAAAAAAATATGGAGTAAGCCCTAATCTAATCGACTCAGTTATAAAAGCAGAATCTGATTATGAACAATATACCGTATCAAAGACGGGTGCCATGGGTCTTATGCAATTAATGCCTTCGACTGCCGCCTATCTTGGAATTGATAACCCTTTTGATGCCAAAAAAAATATTGATGGGGGTACAAAATTATTAAGTGAATTAATTAGCAAATACAATAATGTTAAGTTAGCCTTAGCAGCTTATAATGCCGGAGAAGCTGCCGTTGATAAATATAACGGTATACCACCTTATAATGAAACCATAAATTATGTCAATAAGATATTAAAAGATTTAGAAAAATAAAGGGGTTAAGCACTTTACGTAGCGAACCCCTTTTTTCTATTTATATTTTGCATTTTTGTATCTCTGCTGTGAGCTTAGAATCTTTTTCCTTATCCTTATGCTTTTTGGTGTGACTTCTACTAACTCATCATTTGCAATAAATTCCAATGCCTCTTCAAGAGACATTTCTTTTACAGGTGAAAGTCTTAATGACTCATCAGCCGTTGCCGACCGTAAATTTGTTACATGCTTTTTCTTACATACATTTACATCTATATCTTCGCTCCTTGCATTTTCACCAACAACCATACCTTCATATACTTCTACACCAGGTCCGACAAAAAGTATTCCTCTTTCCTGTGCGTTGTAAAGGCCATATGTTGTAGTAGTTCCAGCCTCAAATGCTACAAGAGAACCCCTCGACCTTGTGGGAATGTCGCCTTTATATGGTTCATAATCATATATAATAGAAGTCATAATTCCATTACCCTTTGTATCTGTAAGAAATTCAGATCGGTATCCTATAAGTCCCCTTGTTGGAATCTTAAACTTAAGTCTTAATGTTCCGGGCTTTAATGTATGCATATCCATAAGTTCGCCTTTTCTTGAACCAAGCTTCTCCATAACAATGCCCATAAAGTCTTCCGGTATATCAATAGTTAAAAGTTCAATTGGCTCATGTTTTACGCCGTTAATTTCTTTTATAATTACCGTTGGCTTTGATACCTGTAATTCATAGCCCTCTCTTCGCATTGTTTCAATCAATATAGATAGATGTAATTCACCACGCCCAGATACCTTAAATGCTTCCGTTGTTTCTGTTTCTTCAACCCTTAATGCTACATTTGTTTCAAGCTCTCTAAATAGTCTATCCCTAAGATGCCTTGATGTAACAAATTTTCCTTCTCTACCTGCAAATGGACTTGTATTAACACCAAATGTCATAGAAATTGTCGGCTCCTCTATTTGTACAAAATCAACAGGCTCTGGATTTTCCGGATCTGCTATTGTCTCACCTATTTCTATATCGCTTATTCCTGATACAGCGACAATATCTCCTAATACGGCATTGTCTACCTGAATTCTTTTTAGTCCTTCATATTGATATAAATTGCTCAGCTTAACATTTTGTACAGATCCGTCTCTTTTGCATATTCCAACCGTTTCACCTGATACAATTTTACCTCTTACAACTTTGCCTATGGCGATTCTTCCAATGTAAACATCATAATCAAGAGTCGTAACGATGAGCTGTAATGGGCCATCAATATCACCTTGCGGTGCGGGTATCTCCTTTAATATAGTTTCAAAGAGTGGACGTAAATCACTTGATTCATCCTTTAAATTTAACTTAGCAATGCCCTCTCTGGCTGATGCAAAAACAACAGGGAAATCTATTTGATTATCATCGGCACCAAGCTCTATAAATAGATCAAGAACCTCATCGATTACCTCTTCTGGTCTTGCATCTGGCCTATCAATCTTATTTATTACAACAATCGGCTTTAAATTGAGTTCAAGTGCTTTACTTAATACGAATCTCGTCTGCGGCATAGGTCCTTCAAATGCATCAACAAGGAGCAATACTCCGTCAACCATCTTAAGTACACGCTCTACTTCGCCGCCAAAATCTGCATGTCCCGGTGTATCAACAATATTTATCTTTACACCTTTGTATCTAATGGCAGTATTCTTAGAAAGTATGGTAATTCCTCTTTCTCTCTCTAATTCATTTGAGTCCATTACCCTTTCCTCTATTTTTTCATTCTGTCTAAATATACCGCTCTGTTTTAACATACCATCGACTAAAGTCGTTTTACCATGGTCTACGTGAGCAATAATTGCTATATTTCTTATATCATCTCTAATAAAACCCATTAGGTTATCTCCTTCCATAAAAAAACACTTTGTATACAACATATAATAATATATTAATACTATTAAATAGTCAATAATAACTCAATATCGTGGTTTTAAATATACACATAAAAAAAGGAATACTATAAAGTATCCCTCTGATTTTGTTTGTTATTTTACAACTCTTCTAGCTGTTGCATAATGTTCATTATAGTATCCACTGCTTAATGAACTTATCATAACCTTGCCTGCTCCTGATGAAGCATGTATAAATTGCCCATTTCCAATATATATACCGGCATGATTTATTGATTTACTGCCGAGAGTTTTAAAAAAAACTAAATCACCAGGTACAAGACTGCTGCGGTCAATACTGGTACCAACCGTTGCTTGGCTATCAGCCGTTCTTGGAAGATCTATACCAATACTGCTAAAAACATACTTTGTAAAACCTGAACAATCAAAACCTACTGACGGGGATTCACCACCGTATACATATCTTGTTCCAAGATACTTTTTCCCAAAATCAATCATTCTTGCAACAGTACTTCTATCGACACTTCCTCTTGAAGTATTATCACTTGATAATCTCAATGATAAATATTTACCAAATATCCATCCTTCGTTGCCATTTGCAAGTCTTATATGGTACCAACCATTATCTTGGCCGAGTACTGTAACCATGTCATTCCAATTTAATTGTGTCACTACTTTAGATGATAAGTTATTACCTGTCCTTATGTTTACGCTGTTGCCTGTAACCATTCCAGTTCCAAGCCCTTCTGCATATGCATGTGTAAATATAGAGCTTCCAACAACAGTCATACCAAAAACGGATACTCCAAATACTATTTTACCCAATGTTTTATTCATAGCTAATCTCCTTCCATTATTTGCCTCCGGAGTTAGTTGACGGGTGCGGGACAAGAAGGCATCCCTACTGCAATAGCAGATTAACCCCATATATGAAAAATCCTCCGTACCTTTTAGGATTCGGCAAGATTGCTAATATGTACAAACTTCTTATATTTTAACAAAGATTATTACAAAAGTCAAGGTTTTCAAAACAATTTTTTAATATTTTTTTTATTATTCTTTAATATATTTTATAAAAATTTAATAATTTTGTTACTTATGTAATGATTTAAGAAAAATTTTATGAAAATAGGACTTCAATGTAGTATAATTTATTTATTAACGTATGAAGGGAGATCAATATGAATCAATTTGTCATAGGTGAAAAAATCTTAACAAGTGTCTTCATAATTTTTTTAGGATATATAGTTAAAAGAATGAAAATCTTACCAACAACGACAGGTAGTGTTTTAAACAAATTTATAATATACATAACATTGCCCGCAAGCATAGCGAAGGTTTTTATTGATACTCATATAAATACTAATTTATTTATACTACCATTTTTAGGATTTTCTTTAGGCTTTATTACATTTGTAATTGGTTATTTATTTTTTAAGAAATGTAATGTAGAAAAACATACTAAAGGTTCTCTTATCGTCTCATTATGTGGTTATAATATAGGACTTTTTGCATTTCCATTTATTCTACAGATTTATGGAAACAATGGATTAATGCACATTGCTATGTTTGATATGGGTAATTCGTTTATTGTCTTTGGTCTTGCTTACATAGTCGCGTACATATTTTCAAAAGATGATGTAATTGATAAGAAAAAAATCCTTAAAAAGATATTATATTTTTTCCCATTTGATATTTATATATTGTCCGTTATACTTAATTTAACTGGAGTTAAATTTCCAAATCTTATAACAAATATAATATATCAGATTTCACTTCCAAATAGCACATTAGCATTATTTGTAATAGGCTATTTCCTTGATTTTAAACTAAATAAAGATGAGATTATATCCCTATTTAAAGGCTTAGTTATAAAATACCTTCCTGGAATAATATTGTTTATAGGATTACCAATTTTCTTTGATACATCATCGATGGTAATCAAAGCAATTATGCTTGGCTCCATAATGCCAACACCACTTATAGCAGTTATATATTCAGATGAAAGAAATTTAAATGTAAAGCTTGCATCAATATTTATTACGTCAACTACTATAGTAAGTATAATCTTTATGTCTTTAATAATGCTAAAATGGTTATAGTTTTATAATAATAAAAATAAGCCTTGAAAGGCTTATTATGTAATCAATTTTAATTTGGTGCGGGAGATGGGACTTGAACCCATACGAGATAATTCTCACATGCCCCTCAAACATGCCTGTCTGCCTATTCCAGCACTCCCGCTTGCATTAAGTATTGTATCATCAAGATGCTAACTTGTCAATATTCGCAAAAGTGTTAATTAATTCTATCACAGAATCGACATCCACGCAAACGTACGCGTCTGCCTATTCCGCCACCCCCGCGTAACTAACTTTTTATCGCTAACACATTAGACATTATATAATGTTTTTTGCTTCGTGTCAATACTCTTTTATCATTTCTATCATTTTATAATAATATCATTTTAAAAATATATTCAGACAAGGTACCTGTCCCCTCATCTGACTACATTATTTTTTTGAGTTTTTTATTTTCTATTCTTCCTGGTATTCTGCCTCTTTTCGCTATTGGCTTTCCTTCAACTTCCTTTATATCCATTGTCATATCAATCGGCTGTGCATCAGATATATAACTTCCTACACCAAATGCGTCTGCGCCACTTTCTGATAATTCTTTTATTCTTTCAGGTGTTAGGCCACCGGATACAATAATCTTAACCTTATCATAACCTTTTTGATTAAGTCTTTGTCTTAATTCATAGACAAGATTTGGTGTAACACCACCTCTTTCAGATGGTGTATCAAGTCTAACACCATACAGTCTATCGCCAAGGAGATCAGCCACTCTTAAAGACTCCTCAATCTCATCTTTAAAAGTATCCACAAGCACGGTAATCTTTTCATCGCTTGGAGAAATTTCACTATATGCTTTTGCTATTGGTAATGTATCACCAGCTATTAGAAATGCTGCGTGTGGCACAGTGCCCTTCGGTTCCCTTCCTTTTAATTTTGCACCAAGAATACAGCTTGCATCGTCTGCGCCGCCTACAAGTGCTGCTCTTTCCATAACAGGTGCGACTGCAGGATGTACATGTCTTGCTCCAAAACATAATACTGGTTTATCTGGCACAGCATCTTTTAAATCTCTAGCTGCTGTAGCCCATCCACACGAACTTGCGAGAATACCTAGTATGACTGTTTCATATGTACCGAATTCATTGTATGGGCCTATTATCCTCATTACGGTTTCTTTAGGTTCAAAAGTATCACCTTCGTCGAGTGACCATACTTCAATATTTTTATCTTTCAAAAGATTTTTAACTTCGGGTAGCCCTGCAAATACACCCTTTTTTCTTGCAAAAATTTCTGCTGTTACTATTTTACCATCGATTCCAAGATGCATTAAGATGTCCTGTGTTCTTAAAAAATACACATCCGTTGTTGCACCATTTTTAATTTCTTCGTGGGTAGCTGAAAAGAATTCTCTATCATTGCTTATCTTAACTTCTTTTAAATCTTCAAGATGTTTTATAGTTTTCATTGGTGTCCTCCCTCTCTATATTCTAAATATCTTTAGCAATATTGTTGTAATGCCAAGTGCTATCATAGGCCCAATAGGCGCACCTCTAAAGAAACTCACACCTATAACTGTGCCAAGCAAAACCCCCACGACACCGTTTGTATCAATTTTCATGGTATCAAGGCCTATAGATGCAAGAATAGCAACTATTATGCCAGCAGCAATCGTTATTATACCTTCTATACTTTTTGTAGCATTCACAAAATCATTTAAAGACACTTTATTCAATGCAAGTGGTGATAGAGCTCCCATCGTTAATACTATTATACCAAGATTTATACCATTTTTCGATATATATTGATTAATTATTTCAAGATTAAGTAATTTTATTGTCAAAAGCAAAGCAATGGCTGCTGCAACACTATTATTTTTACCAATAATGCTGAAAAGAAGCATAACAACAAGCAGTATAACCCCGAAGTCCATAAATATCATTCCTCTCTCCTTATACAAATATTTGTAAATACTTTAAATTATTCTACGTGATTAAACTTATTTTTTATTATATAAATTCTGATATATCCTATAATTTTTTATGACCTTCTTAATATATTTATCTGTTTCAGGAAATGGTACATTTTTAAGATTACTTCCATTTTCAGAATATCTTTTATCTTTAAGCCAGTTTAAAACATTTCCGCTGCCACCATTATATGCTGCAACAGCCAAAGTGACATTATTGTTAAATTGTTTTAAGAGATATTTTAAGTACCATGTCCCAATATTTATGTTGTAATCGGGGTTAAAAAGCATGTCTTTATTGTATCCTTTTATGCCTATATTCTCGGCTACCCATCCGCCTGTTTCTGGTATTACCTGCATAAGGCCTATGGCCTCTTTATGCGATACAATACGTGGATTAAAATTGCTCTCGGCCTTAATCATTGCAAAAATTAAATTAGGGTCAACATTGTATTGTTTAGAATAAAAATATACTTGTTCGCTATATTTCCGTGGATACATTTGCTTCAAAAACCAATTTGTTTTTACAAGATATGCTGTTAATAGTGTAACAATTATTGCAAATATTAGTAAGAATTTTTTTAATATCAATATAATACCTCCAGATGTTTTAGTTTGCAAATCGTCCCCATAATAGGTCAACTTGCTTTTTTATCGCATTGAAGTCCTTACAATTATTTATGATAAAATCGGCATACTTCATTTTGTCTTCGATCGACATTTGGCTTTTTATACGGTTTAATGCATCAATATATTTAAGCTTATCCCTCTCCATAAGCCTTCTAATCTGTGTTTTTCTATCAACCACAACTAACCAGACTTCATCAACCATATTAAATAATTTCATCTCAATTAACAACGCTGCATCAAGAATAATTGCTTTTTCTTTGCCATTTTTTCTTTCTCTTTCTATTATATCTTTTATCCTTTTAATTATTTCAGGGTGTGTTATTGCATTTAGTTCTTTAAGTTTTTTATTATCTGCAAATACTAAATTACCAAGTTTCTTTCGGTCAATTTCCCCATTTTCCTTTAGTATTTCTTTCCCATATTTGCTTACTAATTTATTATATACCTTGCTTCCCTTTAACATTATCTCCCTTGATACAATATCAGCATCAATGATAAATGCACCAAGGTCCCTTAGTATTCCAGAGACAGTGCTCTTGCCGGATGCAATACCTCCAGTTAATCCAATAACCTCCATAATAACATCTCCTGCCTTATATAGAATAATGAAAGTGTCATTTTAACACTTTCATTTTGCATCATACCAATTCATACCTTGTCCTATCTCTACAATCAAAGGAACTTTTAATTTTATAACATTTTCCATACTATTTTTTAGTATATCTTTAACAATTAAAACTTCATCCGGATATGTATCGACTATAAGCTCATCATGTATCTGAAGTATTAATTTTGACTTTAAATTTCTCTTCTTCATCTCATTATATACAATGACCATAGACATTTTTATAATATCTGCAGCACTTCCCTGTATGGGAGTATTCATAGCCATCCGTTCACCAAATGACCTTTGATTAAAATTTCTTGAATTTATCTCTGGTATATATCTTCTCCTATTCATAATAGTAGTTACATATCCATTTTTTTTAGCAAATTTTACTATTGATTCAATATAGTTTTTTACACCTTTATATCTGTCAAAATAATTGTCTATATACTCTTTTGCTTCTCTACGAGATATCTTTAAATCCCTTGAAAGCCCATAGTCACTTATGCCATACACTATACCGAAATTTACAGCTTTTGCATGTCTTCTCATTTCACTTGTCACATTTTCCGGCGCTACTTTAAATACTTCAGACGCTGTTCTTATATGAATATCCTCATTATTTAAAAAAGATTCTATTAGTTTATCGTCATTTGAAATATGCGCAAGAACACGTAATTCTATTTGAGAATAATCCGCAGATACAATATACCCATCTTGGAAACTCGATATAAAAGCACGCCTTATACGTCTACCAAATTCATCCCTTACAGGTATATTTTGTAAATTCGGCTCTGTTGAGCTAATTCTACCAGTTGCCGCAACCGTCTGTTTAAAAGTAGAATGGACTTTATTCATATCATCCATCAGAGGCAAAAAACCATCTATATATGTAGATTTTAACTTTACAAGCTGCCTATATTCGATTATTTCCCCTACTATTTCATTATATGGCGTAAGTTCCATCAGAACCTCAATATCTGTCGAGTAGCCCGTCTTTGTTTTCTTTATTGCAGGCAGATTAAGCTTGTCAAACAAAAATTCTGCCAATTGCTTTGTTGAATTGATATTAAATTCATATCCTGCAGTTTCATAGATATCTTTAATTATTTTGTCGGTTTTTTCTTCTATTTCTTTCGATAATTCGCTTAATACATTTTTATCCAATGTAAATCCATATACTTCCATAGATTTCAAAACTTCTATTAGTGGAAATTCTACGTTATTAAGAAGGTCTTCCATTTCCATTTCTTTTATAAATGATAATAGCTTTTCTTTTAATTTTTCTAACAATGATGCACAACGGCACAAATAGTCGATTAGAAGTTTTTTGTCTATATCCTCATAATGTTTTTTGCTCTTGCCCTTCCCTACAATTTCATCGATATTTGGAACATCTTCTTTTAGATATTTTTTTAGTACTCGATTAATATCATAACTTGATTCTGATGGATTTAAAAGGTATGTCATTATGGCAGTATCGTAGTATCTGCATTTTAAATCTATGTCGTGGTATGAAAGACACACCAAGAAATTCTTTATATCGTGACATATCAGTGTCAAGTTTCCGTTATCTAACATCTTAAATACATCATAATCATCGATATCTATAAAAAATACCTCATCATCACTTGCAAAAGATATAGCCTTTATTTCCCCATCATATATAAATGGATTGATAGATATAGTTGTTTTGTTATTCAAAAATTCTTTAAGATAATTATTGTCTTTCTGCGGCCATTCTTTTACAGTATCAGTATAATTATTATGATCATCTTTTTTTATAATTTCAATTAGACTTGAAAATTCCAACTTTTCAAATAGCTCTTTAAGTTTATCAATATTGTAATCTATCTTACGATAATCATCAAAATTAATATCAAGCGGTATATTTCTTTCAATAGTAGCAAGCTTCTTGCTTAATACGGCCAATTCAATATTTTTTTCTATGTTTTCCTTTACTTTCCCTTTTAATTTATCTGTATTCATCAAAAGATTTTCAATAGAACCAAATTCTTTAATGAGTTTAATTGCTGTTTTTTCTCCGATATTTGGTACGCCAGGAATATTATCAGACTTGTCCCCCATTAAGCCCTTTAAATCGATAAATTGTTCTGGTGTAACCTCATACTTTTCCATTACGTCTTTATCAGTATATTCTTCCATCTGTGTTATTCCTTTTTTGCAAATCTTAACTTTGACACTACCTGATGCAAGTTGCAATGCATCCCTATCACCGGTGACAATAAGAACAGATAAATTATTTTCTTCGGCAAGTTTTGAGACTGTCCCTATTATATCATCTGCTTCAAAGCCTTCCATCTCTAATGTCTTTATATTAAAGGCATCAATTACTTCTTTTAATATATCGACCTGCTCAATCAACTCTTCGGGCATTGATTGCCTTGTCCCTTTATATGCACTGTATTCCTTATGCCTAAATGTAGGTGCTTTTTTATCAAATGCAACAGCAATATAATCCGGTTTTTCCTCATCTAGCAATTTTATAAGCATCATAGAAAAACCATATATCGCGTTTGTATGTAATCCCTCGCTGTTCATAAGGTCAGGTAACGCATAATACGCTCTATACATTAAACTATTTCCATCGATAATCAAAAATTTTGACATAAACTCAACTCCTAAAAAACT
This sequence comes from Thermoanaerobacterium sp. RBIITD, assembly GCF_900205865.1. Lineage (NCBI taxonomy): Bacteria > Bacillati > Bacillota > Clostridia > Thermoanaerobacterales > Thermoanaerobacteraceae > Thermoanaerobacterium > Thermoanaerobacterium sp. RBIITD. The sequence goes on along the minus strand of NZ_LT906662.1, from coordinate 2,918,915 downwards.
TCTTGTATTTTAATATACCGCAAAAAAAAGAAGATGTAAATTGCTCATCCTCATTTTTTGAACAATTTATATCCTCTATACAATAGATATCCAATTAATCCATACGGCAATATATAAATTATGATTATAAATATATCTTTTATAACTTTAAAGAATGTATCTATACTTGTTATTAATGCCTGTATCAAGTCATTTAAAAAGCCTTTACCTATTGTAAAACTTTTATTATCTACTGCTTTGAAAGTGACAAATGTAAGATTTATTGTGCTCATACTTGTCATATTGTCCCAAACCTTAATCTGGGTTTTATATGAGTCAATCTGTGTTCTCACATTATTTAACTCACTTTCCACTTGTAATATTTCAGAAACGGTATTTGCTTTTTTCATTATTTCTTGCAATCTCTGTTCCTGTATTTCGAGATTTTTTATCCTTGATTCAATATCATAATATTGCTCAGTAATATCATTGCTACCGACTCTTATAGCCTTAACACTACCTAAGGCTTTTATATTTGCAATGACATTTTCAAAATCATTAGCAGGTATCTTTAAAATAATATTTATTATCTTTTTATTGTCGCTTGTATCACTTTCGCTTGAATTCTCGACATATCCTTTATATTGATCAGCAAGGCTCAATATTTTGTTGAAACATTTTTCTCCATTGTCTGTTTCAATTGATATTGTAGCATCCTTTGTAATTTTTCTCTCATAACTAGGATTAAAACCTCGATTTATATCAGATTTTGCAGATTGTGAGGATTTGCTTTCACCTGTCGCTAAACCCTTATTCACCGATTGATCTAAAGAATGCGTACTTATTCTATCGTTATTTTTAATTACGTTGCCAAAGAGTTTATATGCAAATGTTAATATAAAAAGAACTGATATAATCACCGTAGCAGTTTTTAGCCACTTCATATTGTCAAAGCCAAACTTTCCCTTAAATTTTTGTAATTTTCGCTTTACATTTAATCTGCTCTCAGTTTTAACTAAATTTTCATGTAGTTTAGCGCTGAAATCTTCGGGCAATGTAACAGGAGGCATTTCACTTAATATTTCTTTTATCGATGATATTATGTTGTAATCCTTTTTGCAATCTTCACATGTATTAATGTGCTCTTTTACATCTCTTCTATTTTTTTCATCTAATTCATCATCAACATATTGATTTATTAATTCTTTAACTTCATTGCAATACATTATATAGGCCTCCTTTCCTCTATATAATTTAAAAACTCTGGCACATGTTTTAAATTTTCTTTCAATATATTTCTCGCTCTTGATATCCTAGATTTTACCGTTCCGAGGCTTGCTTTTGTAATTTTTGAAATTTCACTATAAGAAAGACCTTCAATGTCCCTAAGTATTAAGGCTATTTTATAGTCATTTTGTAATTTATTTAGTTCATCTAAAATTATTTCTCTTGTAATTCTTTCGTCAACGATATCCTCCGGTGTCCTTAAATCACTTATTTCATTCAATTGTTCCTCAACACCTTTTTTCTTTCTTATAAAATCGAGGGATACATTGACAGCAATCTTATATAACCACGTTTTGAATTCACTGTTTCCTTTGAATTTATTAAGATTTATATATGCTTTTATCAATGTTTCTTGTGTAAGGTCCAAGGCATCTTCTTTTAAACCTACAATTCTAAATATAATGTTGTATATATAATTCTGGTAATTACTTATAACGGTTTCAAATGCATTAATATCACCATTCTTTGCAAGATTTAGGAGCTCATTTGCATTCAAACATAAAACCTCCCCTCAATAACATTTGACGGAAAATATCAAAAGAAGTTCCCAAAATGTTTATAATTTAATTTTATCAAAATTGAAATAAAAAGTACATAAAAATTAAGCGCTTCAGCGCTTAATATATATTCTTCTCCCTGCAGAATCTACAACCACATTAAGACCATAGATGTTCATTAAATCTCTTTGACTAAAGAAGGATTTACCATAATATATTTTATAAGGAACTGTCTTACCATCAATGAGTACTCCTTTGCTAGGATCCCACTCTACTTTTCTCCCAGTAACATTGCAAAATTCTTTAATAGGTATTAGTATCTCTCTATTTTGATAATCTGCATAATCAGAGGAATATAAAAATTTCCCCTCATATGTAAAAATATTGCCTGCCATTTTTATCGTTTCTGTTCCTTCATCTACATTAAACTTTAAGCCGGTTATATTCGTTATATCATTTATATTTATGTACTTTTTACTATTTTTGTCTAATAAACTGATGTCCTTAAGATTTTGATCGTCAAGACCTATAAACCCTTTTGCATCATCAACATTCACATAAAGTGTCCCATTATCAGATTTATAAATGTCATTACTTACAAGGCCATGATTATCTATAATTTTATATCCTTCTGAAAATACCAACGGGTCACTTATATTTATATTCTTATAAAGTTTTTGTACAGTTTCTTCACTTATTTTTATACCATTATCATTTAAAGCCTTTACTATTGCCCATTTTGTATTTACACCTTTTTTATAAAAATCAGGGTATACAAATAATGCTTTACCACCTGTCGGTGAATATCTTGTAAACATAGTCTGATATACTACATTTACAGCATCACCATAATTAACCATATTGTAAAGTTCCTCCACGTCCGCTTCATACATTCTTATACATCCAGATGATGCAAGAGTACCAATTGATGATGGCACATTGTTACCATGTATACCATAATCACTATAAAACCCCATCCATCTGTATCCAAGTGGATTATATGGGCCCGAAGGAACACTTCTCCCACCCCATGGCGGATACCACACGGGATTCACCTGTTTATTTATAATTCTATAAGTTCCTAAGGGTGATGTGGATACTATTTTTCCTACTGCGATTGGATAAAGTTTTGCCATATTGGGCGATACAAAATATATTGTCCGTGTTGGAATATTTATTGTTATAGTGCTCGCATAGCTATATCCAATATTTATTGTAAGAAAAATAAAAGAGAAAATTACAGCTAAAACTCCATTAATTTTTAAATGCAATAATAGCACCTCCTTTCACAAATTTTATCAAGATTATAAAAGCGTAAAACAATAATTCTACGCTTTCACATTACTTTATCTATGATAAAATCTGTGAAAATATGATTCATATTTTACTTTCTATGTCAGTTATTAATTTCTTTGAATCAGCTGTTGAAAATATGATTGTATCTGCGTACTTTTCAAAAAATGTAAAATAATATATTTTAACAGGTTTATTCAAGTTTATTTTAAGTAAGTTATTTTTTGAAATAATCATAAAGCATTTATTTTCTTTAATATGTATTCCTTTTTTGTAATTATCTTTATTTTTTATAACTTCAACTGATCTAATATTTTCATATTTTATACGTGTAAAGCCCAATATTCCAAGTGATATGACGAGATAATCCTCTAATAGCATATTTTGAGATATGGTCAAGGAAAATAAAACGGCAGACAATATTATTAGCAAAAAAATATATAAAAGCCACCATAAAATAGATAATTCAATATTAAATCCTTTATTATTTAAATCAATGAATATATATATAAATAAAAATGCTATAGAAAGAAAAAGTAATAATGTTACAGTGTATAAAAAAATTCTGCTAAATTTATTAAAAATATAATACTTCATTTCAGTCCTCCTTAAATGAACTTGATAGATGAAATTTTACATCATCCTTAATTTATTTTCAAGAAAAAAGATGATAAATCACTATCACATTAAAATAAAAAATAAAGCTCCTTTCTATACGTATTTAGTAATAAATCAATGTATGTTTATAATTTCATATGCGAAATAAAAAATAATTAATCAGTCAATAATAAAAATAGTATTTATGGAGGTGTGTTTATATTGGAAAAAGACAATTTAACTGTCAATGAACTTGTTTTAATTGGTGTAGGCGGAATACTTGGTGCGGGTTTTTTTCTTGCCAGCGGCCTTGCAATACATACAGCTGGTCCTATAGTTTTATTAGATTATGCGGTTTCTGCTTTTATAATGTCAGAGGTTTTTTGCGCTTTAACGGAAATGATCGTAGCGAACCCTGTTGATGGTTCATTTAGAGTCTATGCAGAAGAAGCCCTCGGCGACATAGGTGGTTTCTTAAGCGGTTGGATTTATTGGACTGCAGGTGTATTTATCATGTCAAGCGAGGTAACTGCTTCAGCAATATTCACAAGGTTCTGGTTCCCAAGAGTACCTTTATGGATATTTGCGCTTTTATATTCTTTAATGGTATTAGGTATTAATGCATTAGGTACAAAAAATTTTGGCACCGTCGAATCATGGTTTTCAACAATAAAAATATCAGCATTGTTTATCATTACTATAGTTGGCATTTTAACTCTAATGGGTCTATTTGGTAGAACTAAGGAGATTGGTTTACATAATTATTTCTCTCATGGCGGTATTGCGCCAAATGGAATAAAAGGATTTTTTGGTGCACTCTTAATGTCACTTATACCTTTTGGTGGCGTTGAAGTAACAGCTATGACCGCATCAAAAACAAAAAAGCCCCAGAAATATGTACCAATTGCAAGAAAATACATAGTGCTATTTCTAACAGTTTTATACCTTCTATCAATCGGTGTTCTGTTGGGGGTAATCCCATGGTATAAAGTATCTACTAAGGTAAGTCCTTTTATTAAACTGCTTTCATTTACAAAAATACCTTATATAGATTCTATAATGAATTTCGTTATACTGACAGCAGCATTAACTACAATGAATGGGGCAATGTACGGTGTATCGCAAGTTATGTATTCTCTCGGCAAAGGTAGATTTGCCCCTACATTTCTAAGTAAACTTACCAAGCGGGATGTTCCAATATATGCGCTATTATTTAGCAGTATAGGTTTATTGATTGCAGTTATATTATCCTATATCCTTCCGAAAGATGTCTACGAATATATAACAAGCGCAACAGGTTTTGTGCAATTTTTCAATTGGATAATAATATTATATACATTTATCAGATATAGGCCAATGCTTAAAAAGAAAAATCCTTCATATTTTGAATGTCAAAAATCCGGATTTCCAATTAGGCCATGGTTAACAATAGTCTTAATATCAATTGTGCTTCTCTCAACGTTGATTGTTCCTAAACAGGCTATAGGTCTTTTAGGCGGTGTATTGCTTTTATGCATTATCTTAGTCTTATTCTTTATCGCAAATAAATTTGATCTATTTGATAAATGGTAATAGAAAAATCGGGCAAATGCCCGATTTATGCTTCTTCAGCATAATATCCAATTTTATTTATAATTTTTTTAATATCTTTTTTTGTAATTACATTCGGATTGTAATCTACTTTCATTTTACCAGTAGTAAAATTCAAGTCAACATCTTCAATTCCCTTTTGGCTTTTTAAGAGGATTTCTATTTTAGATGCACAACTTGGACAACTCATACCTTCAACATTAAATTTTGACTGCAAGATTATCATCCTTTCAGTATAGTTACATGTGTAAATCCTGTTTCACATATGTTATTTTGTCCAAACAATAACAAAAATAATTAGTAAACATATACTGGAATTATAAAAGTTATAATGGTTAAAATAAATAAAAAAAGTGGAGTTGACCATTATGCCTTTTACAATGGATTATATCAAGATGCCTGATGGGGCACTTCTCGCCATGAGAAAATGGGAAAAGTCAAACAATTTTGATAAAATCATTCTTGCCTTACATGGACTCGGTGTTGACGGCAAGGGTTATGGCATACTCAGCGATGGATTAACCGGCAAAAACCTCATTATTTCTGTCGATTTAAGAGGACATGGAGATTCTGATGGAATACCAGGCGATATTCCAAAATACTGGCAGTACATAGATGATATAAACTACGTTATAAAAAATATTCGTCATAATTACAATAACATTCCATTATACCTATTGGGTGAAAGTATAGGGAGCATCTGTGCTTTAAATTGCTCTATTAACAAATCAAATAATGTAAATGGGCTCATTTTATTAGCACCGGCTCTTAAAACATATATTAAACCGCGTATAGATGATTTAATAGATTTATTTAAATCATATTTTTTCAATAGTAATTTAAACATTGATTCACGGTATTATAAAAACCAGCTTAAAGCAAAGGATGATTTTTGCATTAATTGCATAACACCTAAATTCATTTTGAATTTATGGGCAATGATTACACGTGCCTATTATGTTTCATTTAGATACATCAAAACACCGATTCTTATATTACAGGGAAAAAAAGATAACATAGTTAAACTTGATGCAGTTATAAACTTCTACAAAAAAATAAGGTACAATGACAAAGAAATTGATATATTAGAAAATGGTACACATAGCCTTTTAGCAAATACAGTGACACAAAAAGAATCTATAATCTATATCGACAAATGGATGAAAAAACACTGATTTTAACATACAAAAGATTAATATAATTTAATTATATTGATCTTTTATATTTCTACATCTATTGCCAATTTTTAATAGTATTCTACAAAAAAGTAACAAAAACGTAACATAAATTTAATAATTTTTAATAATTTAAGTGATATAATTAATTTACCGGGGTGATAAATCATGATAACAGATAAGTCAAAAAAACTGAAGTCTGTCATAGCTCTAATTTTTCTTGTAATAATTTCAATACTGATAGGATTCGGCCTTTTCTATAGTAAAAATTTATTTGCAAGTAAACATGTTTCTACAAATTATCCTAAATTTAATAAAATTGCAGCCGCAGCTAAAGTGAAAAAGCCAATTGAAAAAGGTAATAAAGCAATAATAACAGCTAATACCGATGCAAAAAGTCCGATTGGACAAAATACAAAAAGTACAAGTCAAGATGCACCCATAACAACGGCGAATACAACATATATCGACAGCAATACATTATCACTGGTCGATAGAAGTGACAGAGATGAATTTTTTAATAGTCCAATGCCTTTTAATAATAACGTATTTAGTTTAAATAGAAAAGCCGGGAAGATAGTTGCACTTACGTTCGACGATGGACCATCAAAAGAATTTACTAAAAAATACGTAGACATATTAAAAAACTTAAATGTTAAAGCAACTTTTTTCGTAGTAGGAAGAATGGCCGAAAAAAATCCAGATTTACTTAAATATATTGTTGACAATGGGGAGGAAATAGGTCTTCATTCATACAGCCACTCATATATGCCTAAGATGACACCCCAGCAGATGGTTGACGAACTTTATAAAACACAAGCAATTGTTGTCAATGCAACAGGAATAAAACCTAATTTATTTAGACCACCATATGGTGCATTTAATAATACTCTTTTAAAAATATCAAATGCATTAGGACTTCACGTTGTGTTGTGGAGCGTTGATCCAGATGATTGGAAAAGGCCTGGAACATTGAATATAGTAAACAGAATCGTTTCAAAAGCAGGCCCTGGTTCCGTTATCCTTATGCATGAGGGTAAACCGGAGACTTTTGCAGCATTGCCACAAATAATTGAAAAACTTAAATCTGAAGGATATGGTTTTGCAACAATATCAGATCTTATGAATGGGGGAAATACTCAGTAAAAAAGCACAGGTTACCCTGTGACTTTTTATTTATAGACTTTTTACATCTTCTTTAATATAATTGCAAGTCCTATAACTATAAGAACTATAGGCCAAAAAATATGGAACCCCATCCATGGAACAAATATTTTTAGTAAAAACAATATACCAAGTCCTATCAATATCCAGCCAAAGATTTCGCTGTTGCTTTTTCTATTTGAAATATTAGGTCTCTCACCATCTTGTGGTACATCCTCCGGTTTAAATTCAGGATTTTTAATTTGATAAGGATTTTCCGGTATGATTACCCATGCTATAATATAAAACAATAAACCTGTTCCACCCATTAACGCAGCTAAAACCCATATAAGCCTGATTATAGTTACATCAACATCAAAATACTCCGCAATACCACCACAAACACCACCTAACACAGCTTGCGTTTTTGAACGGTATAATCTTTTATCCATTTTAATTCCTCCTATTCATTAATATCAATGCTACCATGATTATTTGTTATATTTACTTCATATTTACCTGATCCAACTCTACCTACAGCACTTGATTCAGTTGAATTCTTTTTATATGATACAGGAAAATCTGTAGTAATAGTTCCAAACTTCGTACTCAAATCAATACTTAAATCCTTCGGAAGACCTCTTACTGATATACTACCAAATTCGTTTATAACATTTAATGAACCATCGATTATATCCGTTATATCGATATTTCCAAATTTATTTTTGACTCTTGCCCCATTAGTACTATTTATATTAATTGAGCCAAATTCATTGCTGACATCCGCAAAACCCTTTATATCTCTTACATCAATTTCACCGTATTTATTTGTAACGGTGGTGTCACCATTTAGATTTTTTAAATCAATATTTCCAAATTGATTGTTGATATTTGTTTTTCCATTGTAATCATGAGCTTCTACAAGGCCGAATCCATTATTAACGGTAATTTTTTTGTTTTGGGGGATTTTTATATCGTAGTCAATTATTACACCGTTATTATCTCGATTTCTCTTTATAAAGTTATCCTTATATTTTTTATCAAATAGATTTGTATCAACATTATAGAAGCTTCTATCGATATTATCGCTTAAATAAGCAGTGTTACCGTCAATATTTAAAATAATTGAATTATCATTTATGTCATTTCTTCCCCCTTTATAACGTATTGTTGCCTCAACTATCATTTTATTGCCATCAGTTCCTGTAAATTTAACACTGCCCATTTTATTTTTTATATCTACGCTATCTATCCCATCTGATACATCTATTTCTTTATTTACAATTTTTGTTTCTCTCGGTCCTACAAAGTCAACTAAATTTCCAAATGAAACACCTCCTAATCTAAATATACTATTCCCAAACGGTGAAAAATAGAAAAACGCCATTGAAATCACCATTACAATTATCGTAAAGAGTACAAGACCAATGTTTATCCCATTATTTTCTTCACCATATATGGTCTTTGAAAATATTATTTCAATACCGAGAAGTATTAGAAATAATGGGCCAATAATATCATAGTATATTGATGGTATTTCTACTTTAAAGTTTTTTAGTAAGAGCAAAACACCAAGCAATATTATCGATATTGAACATGATAAAACACCTGCTTTTTTTTTCATAATTTTTACCTCCTTCACTTTTCATAGATTTAGACGGATAAAAAACAATAATCACTTCAATTCACAATGAAAATTTTATAACGTATTATGTTAAAGATAGAATGATTTTATGGAGGTCTTGTTATGGACAATAAATGGTATTATGATGAGGCGCCTGGTACCCTCGATGATTTAAATGCACATGTACATGACATTACAACACTAATTCCATTTTGGTATGGTGTAAAATCTGACGGAACACTTGTGGATATGTCATCTGAGCAGGTTAAAAATATTGCTTTACAAAATGGTCTTCCTATATATGCGATAATTCACAATTATTCAGACCCTAAAAAAGCACAGCTTATACATGGTCTTTTATCAAATGTATCTTTAAGAAACACTTTAATTAACAGCATAACAAATATAGCTGTCAGCAATAATTTTCCCGGTATAAATATAGACTTCGAGTTTGTTCCTCCTGAAGATAGAAATAATTTAAATGCATTTATGCATGGGCTATATCAATCACTTAAAAATGCAGGAAAAATCGTGACAATTTCATTACCTGCCGAGCTTAAGGATAATCCACAGCATCCCTTTTCAGGTGCATTTCAATATTCTGTCATAGGGCAATATATAGATCAAGCTTACATCTTAGCATATGATGAACATTTTTCACAGCCGGGACCTGTCGCATCAATAGGATTTGTAAGAAACGTCTTAAATTATGCCGTATCTTCAATACCAGCAAATAAAATATGGCTTGGAATTGCTGTATATGGCTACGATTGGGCGGAAGGTGTTAATTATCCAAGGACATTATCATATGCACAAGCAATTGAAGTGGCTAAAAACCTCGGTGCAACTATAACATACGATGAAATAGCACAAGAATCAACATATACTTATACGATAGATGGTACAAAGCACACAGTATGGTTCGAAGATGCGCGAAGTTTTGCAGCTAAAATATCATTATTAGGTCAATATGGTTTACCAGGAATAGCCGTATGGAGGCTCGGTCAGGAGGATCCTGATGTTTGGAATATTATTAGGGGAAGATAAAACTTCCTCATTTTTTTGGGAACTTTTCTATATATTTCTCGTCTAAATAATATATAAGAACAATAATATATAAAAGAAACATTAGAGGAGGGATAGATATGAAAAGGTTTTTTACGGTTACAGTTGCCGTGATTTTGGTATTAACTATGATAATACCTTCGATAGCGGCAGCACAGACAAACACCAAGATTGAACTTAAGCAGGCAATAGAGATTGCCAAAAAAACATTTGACATTCCTGATAGCGGCTACGACTTCAATTCTAATTATTCTGAAAATAATAATAGAAAAACATGGAGCTTAAACTGGAATTTAAAGAATAATAGAAGTATAAGCGTTAATGTAGATGCTGATACAGGTGAAATACTAAACTACAATTCTTATACTCCTGTAAACGGGCCTGTTAGCAGAATACCAAAATATACAAAATACGAAGCAAAAAAAGCAGCAATTGATTTTATCAATAAAGTAGCACCAGATAAATTAAAAGAAACTAAAGAACAGGATTTTTATAACGGTATTGCAAAACCATATTATGATAATAATGAATACTTTTCACCAGTTTACAGCTTTAATTTTGTAAGACTTGTAAATGGCATTCCGTTTCAAGAAAATCAAATATCAGTATCTGTTGATAAAAATACACTTAAAGTCCAATCATATTATCTAAATTGGAATAACAACTATACTTTTCCTGATTTAAATGCCTCAATATCAAAAGAAAAGGCACTACAAATATTTAAAGATAAGATAGGTCTAAAATTACAGTATAATCTTGTATATTCAGATGTATATGATAATAAAGAGCAAAAACCGCAAGCTATTCTTGTTTACGGAATTACTAACAATTCGCCAATTGATGCTACAACAGGTGATATAGTATATCAAGGCTACTATGGTCCTATGTATGGCGGTGGTGGTGATATGGGAATGAATTCTTCAAAGCAAAATCTATCACCACAAGAACAAAAAGCTGTCGATGATACAACAAAATATATCAATAAGGATAAAGCACTTGAATCTGCTAAGAATAGCCTTCCATTTGAAATAGGCCCTGAGTATTTACTTCAAAGTGCAAATCTATATAATGGATATCCTTACGGGACTAACGCATATTGGAATTTTAACTGGAACTACAATAAAGATAACAATTATTATTTTATAAATGCATCTGTCGATGCAGTAACAGGAGAGCTAAAATTCTTCTACCGCGGTGGATCTAATATTGACAATGTGCAAGGCAAAGAACCTAAATACACTAAAGATCAACTTAAAAAGATTGTTGAAGATTATTTAAATAAAGTCCAACCTGATAAATTTAAACAAGTTGAATATCAGGATAGAAATGTAAAAGAAGACCCAAATCATAAAATGCCATATATTCCTTTTGATTATGTAGAAAAAGTCAATGGCATCTTATGTCCATTTAACACATTTAGTGTATCTGTTAGCCCGTATTCTGGTGATATAATAAACTATAATATGAATTGGACAAATGTAGACCTACCGGCAGTAGACAATGCTATAAAGCTCGATGACGCTTATAAAGTGCTTCTTAATAATAGTGAATTTGGATTAAACTACATTGCATATTATAATCCGACTAATGACGGACCTCAAAAACCAGAAATAAAACTTGTTTATCAATTAACAAATTTCAACGGGTTTATAGATGCTAAAACTGGTACATTGTTAGATTATAGTGGAAAGCCAATTGTAAAAGACAATCAAGTTGAATTTACTGATATTAAAGGACATTGGGCAGAAAAAGATATTGCATTACTTGTACAGTATGGAATTGCAGATGGTAAAGACAATAAATTCTCTCCAGATGAGAATATACTTCAAAAAGATTTCATAAAAATGCTTGTTAAATCTATACAACCTGTATATGAACCTATTCCACTAAATTCAAATAATGATTATGACAATTATTATAATGCTGCAATACAAAGAAATATAATCAAAGTTAATGAAAAGAATCCAGATAGTTTAGTTACACGTCAAGATGCGGCAAAATTCCTTGTAAGAAGCTTCGGAGTAAATTTCATTGCTGATTTAAATGACATATATACATTAAACTTTAAAGATACCGATAAGATAGATTCATCATTAAAAGGATATATTGCAATAGCATCAGGCCTTAAAATAATGACGGGTGACAATGGTTATTTCTATCCACAAAATTACATTACAAGAGCGCAAACAGCATCAATGCTTGTAAGATATTTAAGATTAGAAAGGTAACTCTAAAAGGTGCGGATTAACCGCGCCTTTTATAATTCAACAGCCTCATTGCATTTAATGTTACAACAAAAAATATACTTGCTTCATTTATAAACATTCCCGATGCTAAAAATATTTCACCATACAATACAGCAGAAACAACCATAAAAATGTCAGACGGTAATTTATAACCTAAATACTTTAATATACTCATTTTACTAAAAGCAATAAAATAGGAATATCTGTACTTTTTTCGCGAAACAAAAAAATCGTCCCCAAATAAAATTCAATTAAGGAACGATCTTTGATATTTTATCTTTTATATACTGCCCTTTCTCCACCTATTAATTTTGGCCTTGTTCTTGCAGCAACAATTGTCGCGTAACCTATCTTATTCAAACTTAATCTAACTGGAACAACAACAGGCCTTAAATGCATACCAATTAATACAAGACCAATATCAAGACCAGCATGTGCTAAACCCTTTAAATTTTCTACCATTACCGGGTGTTTATATAAATCATATGCATATGTAGCGAGTGAACCACCTGCATGTACCTGTGGTATTACCGTCACTTCATCAAGATTATATTTTTCCATGGTTTCTTCTTCAACAAGGAGTGCTCTATTTAAGTGCTCGCATCCCTGTATCGCAAGATTTATTCCCCTTGATTTTGTAGATTCTAATATTGGGTCTACAATTGCTTTTGCAATATCAAGGCTACCTGATGTACCAACTTTTTTTCCAACTACTTCGCTTGTACTGCCACCAAGCACAAAAAGACCGCCTTTTTTAATATTTGCAATATCAAGCAGTTCATCTACAACAGTTTTGGTTTCTCTTGAAATCTCTTCCATATCCATTTTTAAATATCATTCCTTTCAATATAACTATGCACAAAACCTTTTGAAACTATCAGATGTAAGTAAGAAATTTAATATTCACATTCTACTTTTTATTCACTTATATTATATCACGTAATAAAAAATACTGCTGGTAATTTATATTAGTATCACAGATTCTTATAATCACATATATTGATATAGATATAAAGAGGAGGTATATTATGGATAAGCTTGTTCCAAAAAAATATGATCTTGTATTAGATGGTATATCTGAAAGAACTTTAAAAGAACATTATAAACTATATGAAGGATATGTAAATAAAACAAATGAAATATGGGATAAATTATTAACAGCTGACAAATCAAAAGCAAATGCAACATATAGTGAATACAGAGAACTGAAACTTGAAGAAACTTATGCTCTTGATGGTGTAAAGCTGCATGAACTATATTTCGAAAATCTTGGTGGATCTGGTGGACCTGCAGTTGGATTAATCGCATCCATGATAAAATGTGATTTTGGCACATATGAAAACTGGCTCACCGATTTTAAAGCCTGTGCATTATCAGCAAGGGGATGGACAGCTCTATGTTTTGACCCCATAGATTTAAAGCTTCATAATTACCTGCAAGACTTACACAATCACGGAATTGTTTCAAGGTCCACTCCATTATTAATAATTGATACCTATGAACATGCATATTTTATAGACTATGGTGCAGACAAAAAAGGATATATCGAAGCCTTTATGAAAAACGTAAAATGGAGTGAAGTAAATAGAAGAGTTGCTTTTTGGGTAGATATGAAGAATATATAAAATATACCGGACATGTGATGGTACTCTGTCCGGTGTTTTTTTAGATATCGCTTCTCTAAATCTCTGTATTTTTCAGCATCTGCATAAGATTTAACAGAATACAGATAAAAATTAATAAATATTTCTGTATCTTTACAGTTAAGAATTTTACATTTATTAATAATTTTAATTAAAAAGTGTGATCTGCTTGAATTAAATCCAGAGTCTTATATCATTTATAATTTAAATTTGTCCTGTCTATAAATAATAACCTCAATACTTCTATCGCACTTTTGCTAATATCGCTTTTAGAGCTACTTCCAAAAAGCGCTCCCAGAGGATTTGTCCTTGTATAATAAATAAGCTGCGGATTACCTTTTATTCCTACACTCTTTGCAGCAATATCAACAGCATCATAAAAATCACCAAGCTTATCAACAAGTCCTAGTTTTAAAGCCTGTCTACCTGAAAATACTCTTCCATCTGCAAGTGATTTTACTTTATCATATGGCATTTTTCTTCCTTCTGATACAATATTTATAAATTGGTCGTATGTATCATTTATAATGTCCTGTAAAATTTTTTGTTCATCCGGTGTCAAATCCCTTGTTGGTGAGCCTATATCCTTGTGCTCGGCACTTTTGATTACAACTTCTTTTAAACCAAGCATTTTATAAAGTCCCTCATAATTGGTGTATTCCATTATTACACCAATACTTCCAGTCAATGTCGCTGGGTTTGCAACAATTGTGTCACCTGCAACAGCTGCCATATATCCACCAGATGCCGCTGTGTCACCCATTGAAACTATAATCTTTTTCCCAGATTTTTTAAGTTTCTTTAGTTCTTCGTAAATTTCTACGGATTTTGCTGATGAACCACCAGGACTATTAATTCTAACGACAACAGCTTTAACAGACTTATCATCCATCGCCCGTCTTATCTGTTCCACAGGGTCATTCATGTCTTGTGATAAGCCAAATATCGAAGAATTATCGCCTATTACTCCGTCAATTGTTATTACACCAATAGAACCACTATATGCCACAGATTGTCTATTTGTACGGGGCATAGAATATATCATCGATAGTACAGCTGCAATTACTACAACTACAGATATTACTATTCCGAAAATAGTTTTTTTGTTCATTAAAATCATCCTTTCTATTCGCCTTTATATAGAAAACAGCTTTTAAAGCTATAGTATAGGATAGATATATCATAGCCAATAATAGTAATTCAATAATAAGTTAAGCCAACATGCTATTAATCCCAAAAAATGTGATGGCAAAAGCTCCTCCTATTAAAATCCCTCCCATTATTAAAGAAATTAAAATACTAAAAAAGAACATTTAAATTACCCTTCATGGCTTTCTGCGGGTCTTCTCAATCTAATTTTAAGTTAACTACATCAACGATGATACTTATCAAATTAACTGCAAATATACCGCTTAGCGATAAATTTAATGCAATTAACAATTTTAAACAATACTTCCACTATAGAATTTTTAGACTCCTTTTAGTTCTATCAATCGATCTTCATCCCTTTCATTTATTTTTGTATTAACCAAACTTAGAATTACATTTACGATTATATTATAACATATCTAAATTTTAAAAATATAAATAACAATTTTAACTACATAGTATTATTTATTATAATTAAACATATTATATATAAGTAACATACAGGCAGGGGGGAGATTTATTGCGGAAAAATAAATTATATAAGATAATTGTTCCCTTAATCTTATTAGCAGCTATTAGTATCTGGGGAATGTCATTTTTTAATAAAACAATAACAACTGTTGCAGATAACAAAGAAGAGATAAAACCTCTGATGGATAAATTTTTTGATTCGAGAGGCAAAGTACTATTAAGCAGGGACATTAAAGAAATTGAGAAATACTATGACACATCATCAACATATGGAAAATGGGCCCTAGAACATGAGATGAGAAGAATCAACTATATTAAAGGATGGTCTGAAAAGCGAAATCTAAAATTTACTGAAGCAAAATCAATATACAAAATAAAAAGTATAAAAGTAGGAGAAAAATCTATTTGGCTATATCTCGTAGAAACCATGAAAATGGGATATGAGTATAATGTCAAACCAAATATAGTAAATTACATGGGGCTCGGCATTAGACATTCAATACAGCTAGTAAAAGTCAATGATAGATGGGTAGTTCGCCGTGACTGGTATTATGATCCACTTGATGAAGACTCCGCATTTATCGATATAAGCCCTGCGGATGGCATTGCTCCTGAGATATCTCCTGCAAATTCAAGACCTGTAGGTGAGAATATGAACGAGAAAAAAGGTAACTATGATCGTGAAGGTGCGGTAAATTACGCTAATACATATGCAGGTGCAGCTTGGGGCAGTGGAAATAATTATGAATACAATAAAAAATACAGAGATTACAACGGCGTTGGTGGTGACTGTACAAATTTCGCTTCACAGGTTTTGCACGAAGGCGGTGGACTTAAAATGGATTATGTGTGGAATTTCAACGGTCGTGATTCAAGTACTGCTTGGGCACAAGCACCAGCATTATTCAATTATCTTGTCTACAATGGAAAGGGCAGGCTTATTGCACAAGGTATATATACTAATATGGTAAAACCGACAGATATGCATCCTGCTGGTGCTATAAGAGAACTTCAAAAAGGAGACCTCATCTGTTACGAAGAAAAAGGTGAAATAGTACATTTCGGAGTTGTAACAGGTTTTGATTCATACGGAATACCAGTTGTCAATACACATACATCTGATAGATACCATGTACCATTTGATTTAGGATGGGATAAAAAAGTTATATATAGATTTATCCATATAAATGATTAAAGAGAGGAATACCTCTCTCCTTTTTTATTATTAAGTTTGATCAAGACTTGTAAGTACATCATCAAAAACGTCTATTTTGCATTTCTGATTTTTAGTATCCCAGTGCATGCATATTTCACAGCTTCTGCCGCCTGCTTCGTTAATTGACATTGTTGAACCGTTTTTATAGAGTGAATCATCAAAAGTAAAATCTGGGCACATCTCACCTACTGCTCTTAGCTGATCTCTATTAGCCATTAAAATCACCACCTATGCTTCTTTTTATTTGGCTCTCTACATCTTCCGGAGTTAAACCAGCAGCATCAATCACGGGTGATTTTGTTATTGTATTTTCATATCCTAACATATCTCTGTGTTGTCCTGTTATAACTATAGCATCATAATCCTTGATATCAATACCACTTAATTCGCTGTTTTGTTCAAGGTTAACGACATCATAGCCTTTATCGGTTAGATATCTTTTTACACTGGAAAGCTGTCTTTCTACTGCTATCTTTTTCCCCACTAGAAACACCTCCTATATAATACATAAATAGTATTAAACTAATGAGTTATTTTATTCGTTTATAAGTACCACTAATAATGATAATATTATTAGAATTGCGGATGCAGTCAAAAAAACATTTCCCCAATCTGTCATATAAGCATATTCATTTCTCTTTTCAGGCTGCTCTTCGTTTTTTATAATTTTTTTAATAATTCGTCTATCGTTGAGCCATCGTGATGTGTATAAAAATCCACCAATAATTCCCACCGTACATCCCACTATAAAAAAATAATTGCTGTAATTAATGTAAGTTGTATGTATACCATTTATAATAACATTAGCAAAAAGAGTTAGCACAGCTAAAACAAATCCTAAAATTATTCCTTTCAAAATAACACTCCTCATTTTCTTTATGAATATATTTTATCAAAAAAATATAAATTTATCTATGTAGGACCCGGATATACCCAGGTCACAAAATATAGTATCTAATAATTCTGTCAGCATATTCTGCCCTTTTCTCCCAAGAATTACTTTTTGCAATCTTCATCAACATTTTTCTTTTATTATCATTAACATCATTAATAGCATAAGTAAGCATATTAGCAAATTCTTCTTTGTTATTTGCAACATAAATTTCATCATATCGCTTAACTTCAGGTAAATTCATAGAAACAACTGCCTTGCCAGCGCTCATATACTCATACAACTTAATAGGATCGCAACCCTCCGTCATTGGAGTTATCTTAAATGGAATTATGCAAACATCAAAATATTGTAGGTAATATGGCAGAATATTATAATTCTTTTCACCTAAATAAAAGATATTTTCCCTTTCTGGCAATTGTGATACATTTAAATTTGGTCCAATAAATAAAAAATTATATTCAGGGTGTTTTAAACTTATATAATCAATTAGATCCCAATCAAGCCATGTAGCTAATGCTCCAAAATATCCAATTACAGGCTTTCCAACCGGTATATCTGTTGGCTTTTTGAAAAAAATCTTTCTTGCTTTATTAAAATGTTCAAAATCTGCACCATTTGGAAGTAAAAATGTATGGCTATTATTATTTTTATTTATTTCATATAATTTACTTGATGATGCAAATATGATATTTGCTTCTCTTTGAAGTTCTCTAAAGTTTGATATCCATTCGTTAAATTCATTTGATGGAAAATCTATTGAATCAAATATTATATACTTTTTTACATAACTTTTTATATATCTATAATTTGGAGGATACGAAATCCATAAAATTGGTGTTTCATTTGATTTTATATAACTTAAATCAACGCCATTCACCAAATAGAAATTATTTTTAATCTGTGTTATACCTTTTTTATAATTGCTATCATATGATTTATTGCAGTAATAAACTTTATAATTTTTTTTAGCCATACATGTAAGCAATTGCTGAGGCCTTTGGTAAAGCCAACTAAAATTTATCGTAGGCGGATATATTATTGTAGCCACAATGATACCCCCTTTACAAACCTATTAAATTACCTTCAATAAACATAGTATTCAAAATATAATTATTTCGATAATGTTATAATATTAATGTGTACAATTTCTTATAAACAATAATAGGTTATCAGCACCCCAATCCCATTGAGAGCAATATGGCGTTTTGTTAATTTATTGTCAAAGGAGGAATTTTAAAATAAATATAGAATAATAATATTTGTTGGATTTTTGAAGGAGGGATAAATGGGCTAAATGCATATCAAAAGAAAAAGTGAATACATAAATATCATGATTATTCCTGATTCTAAACATGAGGTTAAGAGCATTAAAATTAATAAATCCATTTTTAAGGTTACTATAGCAACATCCATGGTTATCTTAGCAGGGTTATTTTCAACAATATTCTATTTTGCAGGTACATATACATATCTTTATGCAACAATAAAAGAAAAAGACAAAATTATTTCTTTAAAGGACCAAAAAATATATCAAATTAGCAACATCAAAAAGTCACAAGACGAAAAAATAGCTATGCTAAACGATAATGCGAAGAAAGTTAATGAAAAAATAAAAAGTCTTGATGACCTTGAACAAAAAGTAAGAAGAATGGTGGGACTTAATCCTCAAGAAACAAGCCGTGGTGGAATAACCCGTGATTCAAGGAAGCTGACATATGATGATAAAACGACTAATGAACTTGCAAATGAAATAGATAATAAAACAAATGATTACAAAAATCTCATAAATGATATAAGCAATAGACTTGATTATCTTAATTCATTGCCTTCATCATATCCTGTTTCCGGAAACATAACGTCAAAATTTGGCGGCCGTACATCGCCATATGGTGAGAATTCTGAATTTCATCCTGGCATTGATATAGCTGTTGGCTATGGCACACCTGTCAAGGCTGCGGGAAAGGGTATTGTATCATATGCTGGTTGGTTATCCGGATATGGAAATGTCGTTATGATAAACCATGGTTATGGAATCACTTCTGTTTACGGGCATAACTCTCAGTTACTTGTTAAAGTGGGACAAGCTGTAAATAGGGGTGATGTCATAGCAAAATCAGGAAGTACCGGAAGAAGCACTGGGCCACATGTTCATTTTGAAGTAAGATTAAATGGTAATCCTGTTGACCCAATGAAATATCTAAGCAACTAAAATACATATAAAATTATTGCCGCTATTTTTAAGGAGGTGGAGCGATGTTTCAGAAAAAGAACATTAATATAGCAGATATAAATACTGATAAAATCGATACTATAATAGGTAAAAATACCACTCTTGAGGGCAGCATTAAAGCACAAGGAGCTATGAGAATAGACGGAAATATAAGCGGTAAAATCGAAGTGCAGGGAAATGTAATAATCGGTGAAAGCTCAAAAATCGAAGCAGACATAATAACAGATAATATATCTGTTTCTGGCGAAGTAACTGGAAATATAACTGTGAAAAATCAAGCACAGATTACTTCATCTGGCAAAGTATATGGTGATATAGAAGTCCAAAATCTAATAATAGATGAAGGTGCAGTATTCGAAGGTAAATGTAAGATGAACAAAAAAAGCAATACAATTGAAATTTCCGAAAAGAAAAGGGAAAATAAATAAGGAGCTTAATGCTCCTTATTTATTTAGAACTCTATATAATATGGCTGTTGCTTCAACACGCGTTGCATTATTATATGGCATAAAATGATAATTATCATATCCTGATAATATACCCATATTCGAAAGTGCAATAATATCATTTTTTGCATAACTATTGCTGATATCTGTAAAATTGCTTTCTGCGAATGGTTTATACCCGTATGCTTTTGCAATAACCGCAGCAATCTCTTCTCTTGTTATTTTATTGTCCGGCCTAAAACTGCCATCACTATAACCATTAACAATACCAAGCTTTTTAGCTGTAGCTATTGCATCTTTTGCAAAACTATATTTTGTGTCCCAAAATCCGATTCCCGGTTCTTCTTTTATACCTTTAACCCTCAAAAGTAACGTTATGAATTCTGCTCTTGTTATGTAACTATTTGGCCTAAATGTACCATCATCATATCCGGAAACATATTTGAGCTTTGCCATTTCATTTATATCATCTCTACCCCAGCTTGCAAATATATCCCCAAAGTAATCTCCTGTGCCACCTTCTATAGCACTCCAAAAATCTTCATTTTCAAAACCAAGTTTCCAAAACGAAATATTGTCAATGCCTACAGATGATAGATAATCAAGTTTTAATTTAAAGCTGTATGAGTTTTCAAACCATACAGTATGTCTTATACCGTCTTTATAGTATATATAATAAGGTTCTTTCGAAGTATTATCCCACATTGCATTTCCGCCGTATGTATTTATAAGATTAATAACTTTATCTTCTGTAACAGATGTTGTACCAACTTGTGACCAATCATATCCGTATGCAGGTAGACCCATTACGATCTTATCTTTATCTATCGTTGAAATGGCATACTGTGCGACGTTTTTTATCCATTGGTATGATGCAATAGGTCCGCTTTCACCGCCTGACCAGTGTTCATCATATCCCATTAATATCACTTTATCAACTATTTTAGATATTGCCCTATAATCAAAACCACCAGCCCATGAACTATTAGGTCTATCGGCTGTAAGTGCTGGTATCGCAACTGTTAAAATTAAATTATAACTTGCTAATTTCGATTTTAGGTCAGCTAAAAATTGATTGTAATTTTGCCTATCATTGTATCCGATATTTTCAAAATCAATATTAACGCCTTTATACCCTCCATCTAGTATAGCTTCTACAATTTTATTAATCAAATTGTTTCTTGATTTCTCATTATTTAAAACAGCGTGTATTAAAGTATTGTCAAATGTTCCACCTTTCATATTATGTATAAGTAAAAGCGGTATAATATTGTTTTTTAATGCTTCATCTTTTACAGTATTGTCTTCCGTACCATATAGATTCCCGTTTTCATCTATGCCATATGTAAAAGTTATAACATAATTAATATTTGATTTATTCTTGACGAATGAGTTATACGAATAATTGTCATTTGAATAATCATGTGTTGCATATGTATATACAACTCTCGTTGATGCATTAGATGTGGCAAAATTAAATATGAATATCGATAAGATTAAAAAAGCTATTGCTAACATAAAAAAAATTTTTTTAATATGCATGCCAATATCCCCCTTGTACTATTTTCAATATATATAATAACATTGGCAAACATATCACATCAATAATATACATCTTACTATTAAGGAAGAAAGGCCCAATGGGCCTCTCTCTTTAACCTTGAAACATATTTCTCGTATTATTTATATCCTGTGGATTCGCCTGACTTACAGGGTACCAACCTTTCTGCTTCATTGTATTAAATATTTCATAGTGTATATCATGTTCTTCATTCAAAATATTTTTTATACTTGAAAAAACATTTTGATTTACACTTTCTATACATGCACTATTATAAGATTGTAAAAGCAGTATTTCAGATCTTAAACAATCCGCTGTTACATCTTTCTCTGTTAGTACTTGAGCAGGTTTTACTGCAGGATTATCAACTTGTTCTCTAATATTACTATTAGGGTTTATATTGCTTAAATTTTGCCTTGTTTCATTATCAATTGCTTGGCTTATACTTCCAGTAAAACCGGTATTATTTGGCATTCCTGTCGTATTAATGTTGCTACTTGTAATAGTATCGCTTGTCGACACATTCCTTAAATTTGAATTTGTAATGGAATCAATTTGCTTGCTTATATTACTGCCTATATTTGGCATTCCAGCTACATTCATAGTAGATACTGTTGCTTTAGGTGCCTTTCCCATTCCTATCTCTCCTATCTTAATAAATTTAATAACGTATTATAATGATTCTGGTGTATGCCTACATTTTTTTGAAATAAATTCTTGATTTGCGGATCTGTTACCTGATTTACTGCTGTCTGATATTTTTTTATTACTAATTCTTCTGAAGCAAGTTCATCAGAAATATATCCAAGTTCTTTTTGAGTAAGTGCCATAATTTAACCTCCTTTTTAAATAGACTACAAATTTATTATCTGTAATAAATAAGAACTTAATGCAAAAAAATCGCTCAATGCGCCTTTAAACTATTGGAATATATTCATTATCTTCATTATTATGAATATCTTTCAAAATTTCATTTAAAATTAAAACACCACTTTTAATTTTTTCTACTTCACAAGATGCATAACTTAGCCTTATATGTCTATCATCAATTTTGTTAGGGAAAAACATATTCCCAGGGACAATTGATAAATTTCTTTCAATGCATCTTAAATATAAATTTTTTGCAGAAATATCGTTCTTTAGTGTAAGCCAGAAATAAAAACCACCATCAGGTAATTCAATTTGGTAATGCCCTTTACTATCTAAGAGCATATTTTTCATTTCATAAAAACGTTTTTTCATAATATTTTTAAATTTTTCAATATGTCTTTTCCATATTCCTTCCCGCAAATAAACGTCAAAAGCCCTCTGCATAAGCCCAGATGTCGATAAATCTGACGCATATTTTGCTTCAGCAAAGGCGTTAACAAGATTTTTCGGAGCTATTATAAATCCAAGTCTAAGACCTGGCATATATATTTTAGAGAAACTTTTTATATATATTACCCTGTCAAAATTATCATATGCTTTCATTGGTAAGTGTCTTTTATCGCTAAAATTCAATTCATTTGAAAAATCATCCTCAACAATATATGTGTCGTATTTATATGCAAGTTCCAATATTTTATGGATTTTTTCAATACTGTATGATATACCCGTTGGGTTCTGGAATACCGGCATCGTATAAATCAATTTTGGTTTGAAAATCTTCAGTTTTTTTTCTAATTCTTCAATATTAACACCGTCCTTCATTAGCGGTATATCTACTATATCGGCACCCCTTGATTTGAAAGATACTATTGCCCATGAGTATGTCGGTGATTCAACAAATACACAATCGCCGAAATTTATCAAAACCTTAGAGACAACATCAATCCCTTGCTGACCGCCAGATATTATCTGAATATCTTCATAATCCGTATTTATTCCGTCTTTTTTTATAAATTCACACACAGATTTTCTTAAAGGCATATACCCTTTTGTATCTTGATACTCAAATGCGTAACCTTTATCTCTTTCAAGAACCTTGTCTATTATTATTCTAAAATCGTCAACAGGAAATAGTTCAGGATTCGGAGATGATGATGAAAAATTTATCATATTTTTATTTAGAAGTATTTGACCATGTTCTAAGGCTTTTATATCTTCGCCGCTCAAATCATCAGGTTTTATATTTATAGAAACATATGTTCCGCTTCCAACCCTTTTATCAACATAACCATTTTGTTCAAGCAACTTATAAGCATTTATAACAGTTATATTATTCACACCAAGGTCCTTTGCCAATACTCTTATCGTGGGGAGTTTATAACCTGGTGGAAGGCTACCATTCTCTATATATTTTTTAAACTGGTTAAAAATCTGAAGATAAAGTGGCATATTTTTATTTTTATCTACTGAAAAGTTTATCATGATAAACACCTCTTAATTTGTTACGATACAATTAAATAATAACATAAAATATGAAAATTTAGAATCAAAAAGAGTTATAATAATAAAGAAAATTATATAGAAGGTGATAGATAATGTTTTTGCTTTTAAAAGGTGGAGAAGTTTATACACCAAAGCCTATTGGCAAAATGGATATTCTTACATGTAATGAAAAAATAATTAAAATAGCAGAAAATATTAACCCACCAGACTTACCTGATGTTGAAGTAGTTGATTTAAGTGGTTATATTATAGTACCTGGTTTCATTGATCAACATGTACATATAGCTGGTGGCGGTGGTGAAGGTGGACCCGCTACAAGAACACCTGAAATAAATCTTACAGATCTGACAAGGGCCGGGATTACTACTGTTGTTGGATTGCTTGGTGCAGATGGTATAACAAGGAGCATGTCAGCACTTTTAGCAAAGGCAAGAGCCCTTGAAGAAGAAGGATTAACGGCATATATTTATACAGGTGCTTATGAGCTGCCAACAAGGACACTTACAAATAGTGTAAGGTCTGATCTTGTCATCATAGACAAAGTCTTGGGCACCGGTGAAATAGCTATATCCGACCATAGGTCGGCACAACCAACAATGGAAGATCTTACAAAGCTTGCGGCTGAAGCAAGAGTCGGTGGGCTCCTCGGAAATAAACCAGGTATCGTTCATCTGCATGTAGGTGACGGTGTAAGAGGTTTAACACCGATTATAGATATCGTAAAAAAGACAGAAATACCTGTAACACAATTTATACCAACGCATGTTAACAGAATTGGGCATCTCTTTTCACAAGCTCTTGAATTTTTAAAGATGGGTGGCCGCATAGATCTAACATCAGACATAAAACCTGATGAAAATTCGAAAACGGCTCTGACGCCTTTAAACGCTGTTAAAAAAATAATTGAAAATAATCTTCCTATAGAAAATGTAACAATGAGCTCTGACAGCAATGGAAGTATTCCAGTATTTGATGAAAATAAGAAGCTTATTAAAGTCATGGTTGGGAGTACTTTAACATTGTATAGAGATCTAAAAGAAATAATTGTAAAAGGCATACTGCCTCTTGAACAAGCTATTAAAATAATAACAGAAAATGTCGCTAAAATATTATTTCTATATCCTAATAAGGGCTATATAAAGGAAGATTCTGATGCTGACTTTGTAATACTTGACAACAATTTGAATATATCTTCGGTTATCGCAAGAGGTAAATTTATGATTAAATTCAATGAAATTATTAACAAAGGCATGTTTGAAAAATAATAGACACCAAAATGTTATATAAAGGGTATTTTACTTCAGAAATGCCCTTTTTACTTTATTCAGAGATTTCTTATCACATCAAATAAATTAATATTTCTTTTTAAAAAATTATTTGCTATATCTATCATTAAAGCCTTTTGCTCACAATCAGGCAATATATTAAGAATTTTGACCGCCTTATTTATATACTTTAAAGCAAGGTCTTTAGCATAAATCAATGCCACCACTCTTTTTAAATTTTTTTATTATCTCTTTTATATCTTTTTTTCTAATTAAACTTTAGCTAGTATACTTAATATATCATCTTTATAGTCTGTATTAAGTGCGTATATCAATGGTAAAGTATAAATTCCATTTAGAACATCACTGCCAAGAGGTTTATCAATAATGTTCTCTTTTCCTTCATAATAAAGTATATCATCTGCTATCTGAAACGCCATACCAACATTAGAGCCAAATTTTCTCATAGATCTAATTAAGTCCTTTGATAGATTTACCTCTATAGCACCTGACTCACAGCTTATTGCAAAAAGTAAAGCATTTTTTCTATAAATCCTTCTTAAATATCTCAGAATACTTACATTTAAATTATATCTTCACTGTACTCACCGAATCTCGCAATCGCTAAGACAAGAAGCGGTCTTATCCTTTTCCCGCCAGACAAAACCAATTCATTAACAGCTTTTTCTATTGTTTGTAAATTTGTCTTAACAATCGTTAGGAGAAATTCATCTACTTTTTCATATCTTTCTTTATAAATGTATATTTATCAAACAAAAATAACACCTACCACTTCGAATTATATTCTATGTTTTTTTATATATCCATCAAGGAAATTAGCAACAAGGCCAGTAAAAATCCCCATTAATATTGCAGATAGCATTAAAACAGGTAAATAAGAAAATATCATAAAATTATTTACCACTATAGACGCAACAAATAATTGGCCTACATTATGTGCAACAGAGCCAAAAACGCTTACACCTATAAGGCTAAAATATTTATTTAACCTTTTATATACAAAATACATTACACAATCACTCAAAATTCCTCCGGTAACGCTAAATAAAAATGCCGAAATATTTCCAACAAGCACTTGAGCTAATAAAATCCTCAAAACAACAACAAAAAGTGAAGCTTTGAAACCAAACATTATAATTGTTACTAAAGTAACTATATTAGCAAGTCCAATTTTTATCCCGGGAATAGGTACCGGAACGGGAATAAAATTTTCAATGATATTAAGAACTAACGCCTGCGCTACTAATATTGAAATATAAACAAGTTTTTTAGTTGACAGTTTAATGCCCTCCAATCCATTATAACGCATCATAGATATTATATTTGTTTTTTTACCTATAATCAATGTGGAATAATTATGGCAAAATAATTTATTTATGAATATTATGATACAATCATAGTTGGTAATAATTTTAACACTGGAGGTTTAATTAGCTGAGCAAGAAGATCATTGTTTTAGGTAGGGGTTCGGTTGAGCAACGGCTGCACAAAAACTTGATAAATATTTGCTTAACAAAGATATAGAGATTACGCTAATAGAAAAAACGACAATCAGACATATTTCACTGAACTACATGAAGTAACAAGCAACAGAATAAAGCCTGCAGGTGCAAAGGTTTCATTAAAGGAAGCATTAGAGTATACACGCGTTAAGATTGTGCAGGATGAAATAAATAAAGTTGATACAGAGAAAAAATATTGTATTCTGGATCAGCTGAATACAATTATGATTATCTAGTAATATTTTGTGGTGACGAACCAGCATATTTTGGCATTCCCGGTATGGGAGAACAGGCATTTACGCTTTGGTCATTAAAAGATGCTGAAATAGTAAATAAGCAAATACATGATATGTTTAAAAAAGCAAAATATGAAAATAATCCATCAGAGAGATCTAAAATGCTTACATTCATAGTTGGTTACGGTGGTTTTACAGGTGTTAAAATGATGTACGATATGTAATGCTATGGCTTTCGAAGGTATTAAAACATTGTGTTAGAACAAAGAAATTAAAATTAAATGCCTAAAAACTTTGGAAATTAACTATTAAAATAAATTAAGCAAAAACCCCGTATATAAATCCTATATACTGGGTTTTTTATGAATACTTTCTTAATATCCTTTCAGCTATTGTCTCCATCGGAAGTGTTGAATCCATGCTCATCTTCCTCATAAGAGTGTATGCTTCATTTTCCTCCATTTTTTTCACTTTCATAAGCAGTCCTTTGGCTCTTTCTATCTTTTTACGGGCTTCAATTTGCTTTTTTAAATTTTCTATTTCGTTCTTTAAAGCCGAATACTTCTTATAGTTTTCTACAACAAACTCTACCAACCTTAATAACATAGACCTATCAATAGGTTTTATTAAATATGCAAAAACCGAATAATTCCTTACTTCCTCAATAAATCCTCTCTGAATCGTATGTGTTATTAAAATAACTGGTGCTACATTATCACTGTCAATAATATGTGCAACCTCATATGCATTCATACCCGTTATGCTCATATCAATAAGAACGAGATCGGGCATTAAGGAACGGGATAGCCTGACAGCACTACCCCCATCCCTTGCTTCATAAATCAAATGACCACTTGACAATAACATTCCTTTTAATGTATTTCGGCTTGCATCATTGCTATCAGCTATTATTATGCGCAACTGGCTCATGAAAACACCCCATATCATCAGAATT
Organism: Thermoanaerobacterium sp. RBIITD; assembly: GCF_900205865.1. Classification (NCBI taxonomy): domain Bacteria; kingdom Bacillati; phylum Bacillota; class Clostridia; order Thermoanaerobacterales; family Thermoanaerobacteraceae; genus Thermoanaerobacterium; species Thermoanaerobacterium sp. RBIITD. The sequence goes on along the minus strand of NZ_LT906662.1, from coordinate 2,890,456 downwards.
TAGTAAGGTATTGATCAATTTCCCATTGTGTTACATATGTTCTGTAGGAATTCCATTCAGCCCATTTTGCTTCAATGAATTTATTGTAGATATGGCTACCAAGCGCATTCTTAATCACTTCATCTTTCTCCAGTATGACTAAAGCTTCTTCTAAAGAACCGGGTAGTTTTTCAATACAGAGTTCATCAAGCTCTCTTTCATTCATCTCATAGATATTCTTATCAACTGCCGGAGGCGGTAATATTTTGTTTTTGATACCATCAAGGCCGGAAGCCAATGCAGCAGCAAGTGCCAAATAAGGATTATTTGATGGATCAGGTGATCTAAGCTCAATCCTTGTTGAATTTCCCCTTTTAGCTGGTATTCTTATCAGCGGACTTCTATTCCTACCTGACCACGCAATGTAAACAGGTGCTTCAAAGCCTGATACAAGGCGTTTATATGAATTTACGGTAGGATTTGTAATACATGTAAGTGCCTTTGCGTGTGAGAGAAGCCCACCAATATAGTAATAACATTCTTTACTGAGTCCCAATGGATCATTAGGATCATAGAAGGCATTTTGTCCATCCTTAGTAAGTGATTGATTCATATGCATACCGGATCCTGCTATTCCATAAACAGGTTTTGGCATAAATGTGGCATGGAGCCCATGTTTCTGGGCGATTATTCTGACTACCATTTTAAATGTCATAACATTATCAGCAGTAGTCAATGCATTATCATATTTAAAATCTATCTCATGCTGTCCAGGCCCGACTTCATGATGTGATGCCTCTATGTCAAACCCCATCTCCTTTAAAGTAGATACCATTTCTTTTCTTGCACTTTCACCAAGGTCAATAGGTGCCATATCGAAATACCCAGCTGCATCCTGTGTTATAGTAGTAGGATTACCTTTTTCATCTGTCAGAAACATATAAAATTCGCATTCTGGTCCTACATTCATCGTATAACCAAGCTTGATTGCTTCTTCAAGGTTTCTTCTTAAAATGTATCTTGGGTCACCTTCAAATGGTGTGCCATCCGGGTTATAGATATCACAAATTAATCTCGCTTCAAGACCGCTCGTTGTTCTCCATGGAAATATTAAAAATGTATCTGTATCCGGCCTTAAGTACATATCGGATTCCTCAATCCTTACGAATCCGTCTATAGAAGATCCATCAAACATAAGCTCATTGTTTAATGCTTTGTCAAGCTCTTCTATTGGAATTGATACATTTTTCATTACTCCAAAAATGTCACTGAATTGAAGATGAATAAATTCAACACCTTGCTCTTTTGATATTCTTAGTACATCCTCGGCGCTGTACTTATTTCCCATAATCATCCTCCTTAAATAAAAAATGGGTGAACTCAATTAAAAGGTCTGATTCACTTCTCCCCCCTTTATTGAGGACACCCTTGTCCTACCTATTATATATAATTTTAAAACAATTATAACATATAGTCATTACTTTAACAAGATAAAAAATTAAAACTTTATATCCCACCTATTCATCTTTTTTTCTGACTCTACGTCGATACCATCTATGAATCCAGAAATCACGTTAAAAAACCATGAACCAACTGCGCTGAGTAATGCTATAAAGATTCTGTAAAGTATACTAAATATTACCTATTCCGAACGTTTTCGAATCTGCCATACTTCCTATACTGAAGAAACGATTTTAAATAATTTTAAATCATTAATGCAGAATAGAACGTTGATCATCATCCACAGAATATCGACTATAAAAAAAGCCGGCGAAATAATTGTCCTCGATATTGGGAATATAGTACAACGTGGAAAACATGATGAGTTAATCGCAATGATACGAAAAACAGCTGTTTACAAGAAATAGCATTATGAGTGAAGCTTAAATAAGCATAGTATTAAATATCAGCAAGAATAAATTTCACCTAAATCCTATGACCACAAAATGATGATAAGCTTGTTATCATATATGAAATCTAACAAACTTTATATATTTATATGTATCGTTCAAAGAAAGGATTATATTACAATTTTTACATGTTTCAATATAAAGACCAACTAAAAGGTGAAAAAATACTCGCATATAATGAATTACATTAAAACATATGATGATGGTAATACTATTTTTGAGGTGATTATATGAAAAAATATCTCAGAATAGTATGTACCATCATTATCTTATTAATGGTATTTCAATTTACTGGTTGCAAGAAAAATCAAAAAAAGCCTACATCGCAAAAAAAACCTAGCGTTTCTCAAAAAATGTCTACACCGAAAGAACTTACAAAAATTGAGCAAGATATAGAAACTATAATTAAAGAAGGTCAAAAATTACAAAACGCTCAAAAGGCAGGACAATCTTCAAGCGTTACAACTGTAGCACCGCAAATTAAGCAAAGTTTTAATAAAAAATCTCAACAATGTGTGCAGAAAAGTGGCCAAAATAGCAAACCAAGTCAACCAAAAGAGCCACCTGAAAAGAAGTCATGGAATACAATTGATAAAACAGTAAAAGACATACATACCAATTGGAATGTATTAATCCCTACGGCGACAAAAGCCGGAGCAAATTCCAATTTAATTAATAATGTTAGTACTGCAATAAATACACTGACAACTAATTCAAATAATAAATCCATTAACGATACACTTATTGCTGCTAATAATGTATACAAATATATACCAGATATTGAAACTCTCTTTAAAGCAGAACTAACTCCAGATATAAAAAGACTAAGATATTATAATAGAGATATCGCATTTAATGCAAGTACAGGAAAATGGGATATAGCGAAAAAAGACATTGCAGACTTAAACACGACTTGGAAAACATTAAAAGTTAAGCTTACTAATGAAGCAAAATCCTCGGCTGATAAATTTGATGCAGGATTAGCGGAATTAGAAAAATCGGTCAATTCTAAAGATAGCACAATAACAAAAGTAAAATCAGATGTATTAGAGACAGACATAAAGTCCCTTGAGAAAGCTTCAAAATCTAAAAAATAACTCCGGTTATACTAACCGGGGTTGTTTATTGGTAAACCTTCTTTTATTGACTTCATATAATATTAATGATATATTTTATATAATAAACATGCTTTATTACATTATTTTAATGAATTCATATTTATGAGGAGGATAAGAATGGGAGTCAATGTAGCAATAGTAGGCGCAACAGGCCTTGTAGGAAGAACATTTATAAAAGTTCTAGAAGAAAGGAATTTTCCTGTCGATAAACTATACCTCTTCGCATCTAAAAGATCAGCTGGTCAAAAATTAACATTTAAAGGCAATGAATATACAGTTGAAGAATTAAATGAAAACAGTTTTGATAGGGATATAAAGATAGCCCTATTTTCGGCAGGCGCAACGGTGAGCAAAAAATATGCTCCTATTGCAGCATCAAAGGGAGTAACCGTTGTTGATAATTCTAGTGCATGGAGAATGGATGAAGATGTTCCACTTGTAGTACCAGAAGTTAATCCATATGATGTCAAATGGAATAAAGGAATTATAGCAAACCCAAACTGTTCCACTATTCAAATGGTAGTACCTCTAAAACCACTTCATGACAAATACAAGATTAAAAGAATTGTCGTATCAACATATCAGGCAGTATCTGGTGCAGGTAAAAAGGGTGTAGACGACCTTGAAAGGACATTAAATGGTGAAGAAAATCAATGCTTCCCATATCCAATTGCTAATAATTGTTTACCACACATAGATGTGTTTTTACCTGATGGATATACTAAGGAAGAATTAAAGATGATAAACGAGACAAAGAAGATTATGGGTGATAATTCTATAAAAGTTTCCCCAACTACAGTAAGAGTACCTGTCAAAAATTCCCACAGTGAAAGTGTCAATTTAGAATTCGAAAAGCCTTATGAAATGGAAGATCTAAAAAAAATTCTAATGAATGCACCAGGCGTTGTTCTCATGGATGACCCTGAAAAAAATATATATCCGCTTCCAACACTTGTTACCGGACATGATGAAGTATATGTTGGAAGAATAAGGCGTGATGAAACTGTATATAGTGGATTGAATATGTGGATTGTTGCAGATAATATTAGAAAAGGAGCAGCTTCTAATGCTGTTCAGATTGCAGAGTTATTGATAAAGTAATATTGCTTTTGATTTAAAAGAAAGGATGATTAATAGATGTCAGTATTTAAGGGTTCCGGTGTAGCCCTTGTCACACCTTTTACACAGGATGGCGTTAATTTTAATAAACTTGCTGAACTTTTAGAATGGCATATAAAAGAAGGTACTGACGCCATAATTATTTGCGGAACTACTGGCGAAGCATCGACAATGACAGACAAGGAAAAAATGGACACAATAAAATTCACGGTTGACAAAGTCGCAAGAAGGATTCCTGTTATAGCAGGAACTGGCAGCAACAATACAGCACACAGCATCGAGATGAGCGAATATGCAGCATCCTGTGGTGCAGATGCACTGCTAGTTATTACTCCATATTACAATAAAACTACACAATCAGGACTAGTTAAACATTTTACAGAAATTGCTAGACATGTTGATAAACCTATAATAATATACAATGTTCCCAGTAGAACGAGCATGAATGTAAAACCTGAAACATATTTAGAGATATGCAAATCAGTTAGCAATGTTGTTGGGGTCAAAGAAGCCAGCAGCGATATTGTTCAAATAGCAGAAATCGCCCGCATTATGGGAGATAACTTTGAAATATATTCTGGAAACGACGACCAGGTAGTCCCAATAATGTCACTTGGTGGGCTTGGTGTTATATCTGTTACTGCTAATATAGTTCCCAAAAAAGTACATGAAATGGCAACATCATATCTTGATGGAGATATAGACAAAGCGAGAAAACTACAGTTGGAATTAAATCCATTAAACAAAGTTATGTTTATTGAGACAAATCCTATCCCAGTAAAAACGGCTATGAATCTCATGGGGTATGATGTTGGTCCATTAAGGCTTCCACTTGTCGATATGAGTGAAAAGAATTTAGAAACACTTAAATCGGTTCTTAAGACCTATGGTTTATTATAAGGGAGGCCATAAAATGCTTAAAATTATAATAAATGGCTGTAATGGCAAAATGGGTAAAGTCATCGCAAAACTTGCATCAGAAAACCCCGAATATGAAGTTGTAGCCGGTATTGACCAAAATTCAACATCATACGACTTTCCTGTATATAAAAGCCTTGATGAAGTAAAAGAAGATGGAGATGTTGTAATTGATTTTTCATACCATACAGCAATCCCTGCTCTTCTAAAATCTGCTGTGAATAAAAAATTACCTGTTGTAATAGCAACAACAGGTTTAAGTGAAGAAGAGTTAAAATCTGTTTGTGATGCATCAAAATCAATACCAATATTTAGATCTGCAAATATGTCTTTGGGAATAAATGTCTTACTTAACCTCGTAAAAGAAGCTGCCAGAATTTTAAGCAGTGATTACGATATTGAAATATTAGAGATGCACCATAATATGAAAAAAGATTCTCCAAGTGGCACAGCACTTTTGATAGCAGATGCGATAAATAATGTTTTGCAAGATAAAAAAGAATACGTATATGGCAGACACTCAAAAGCTGATGCAAGAAAACAAAATGAGATTGGCATCCACGCATTAAGAGGCGGAACCGTCGTTGGAGAACATAAAGTCATATTTGCAGGACACGATGAATTGATAACTATAAGTCATTCCGCAAGATCACGTGAAATATTCGGCAATGGTGCTTTAAAAGCCGCAAAATTCTTAGTCGGACAAAAGCCCGGATTATATGATATGGAATCACTTGTCAAGAAAGGATGATAGCATTTTGAACTCAAAAGATGAAATGACAAATCCATATGAGATTGCAAGATTTATAAAAGAATCTAAAAAATCAACACCTGTAAAAGCTTATATAAACGGCAATGTCGATGTTGATTCAAATATTTTTGAAGTATTTGGTGAAGGCAATTTTAAGATTATCTTTGGCGAATTAGATGATATAAAAAAGCTTTTAGATGTAAACAAAGATAAGATTAAAAATTATCATTTAGAATACGATAGACGTAATTCTGCAATCCCTTTACTTGATATAAAGGATGTAAATGCGCGCATAGAACCCGGTGCAATAATCAGAGATAGAGTTAAAATCGGCAAAAATGCAGTTGTAATGATGGGCGCAATAATCAACATAGGTGCCGAGATAGGTGAGAACACCATGATAGATATGAATGCAGTTGTTGGTGCAAGAGGAATGATCGGCAGAAATGTTCATGTCGGCGCAGGTGCTGTTATTGCTGGTGTATTAGAGCCGCCCAGTAGCATACCGGTAATCATTGAAGATAATGTTTTAATTGGTGCAAATGCGGTTGTACTTGAAGGTGTAAGAGTAGGTCACGACTCTGTTGTTGCGGCTGGCTCTGTTGTAACAGAAGATGTACCGCCAAACACTGTCGTAGCTGGTGTACCTGCAAAGATTGTAAAAATAAAAGATGAAAAGACAAAAGATAAAACAAAGTTACTTGATGATTTAAGAGGATAATTAAAACCCGGTTTTTAGCCGGGTTTTAAAATTCTATACCGTATCTTGCTGGTATTCCCTTTTCAAATGGATGTTTTATAAGCTTCATTTCTGTAACAAGGTCAGCTTTATCAATAATTGCTTCCGGTGCATTTCTGCCCGTCATAACCATTTCTATAGTATCAGGTTTTTCATCCATTAATTTAAGCACATCGTCAATTGAATATATGTTATTATGAATAACACCCATAATTTCATCTAATATAAGAAGGTCACACTCATTATTTTTTAAAACATTTTCTATTAATTCATATGCCTTTTTCATTTCTATCCTTAACTCGGTTTTTTCTTCTTCTGTCATCTGCCAGAAAAATTTATCACTGGTCTGGAACCGAAACACCTTAAAATTTTCATAATCTTTAAGAATATGAAGCTCTCCTGTATCTCGTCCTTTCAAAAACTGTACCATATAAACCTTAAAACCTCTTCCAAGAGCTCTAACACAAAGACCTACAGCAGCTGTGGTTTTACCTTTTCCATCACCAGTATAAATCTCAATTAGTCCTCTCTTCAATTTAGCTCTCTCCTTTGTAAATTAAGTATTACTTCTCCTCTTTGGTATCCTCATCCCTTTCTACTTTCTCCATTTTTGTTATTGATACCTCATAAGCAGTTCGTGTAATCACTTCATTGCTGTCATTCTTTTTTTGATACTCTCGGCTTTGAACTCTTCCCCATAATTTAATACGGTCACCAACTTTTAACTTCTCGCAAAATCTTGCATTTCTGCCCCACGCAATTACGGGTATATAATCAGACTTACTGTATGGCCTATTAACGGCTATTAGTAAATCAGCTATTTCCCTTCCGAATGGCGTTGTACGATAAACAGGCTCTTTACAGATAAAGCCATCTAAAAAAATTTCGTTAGGATTCTTAACAAATTCATCATCACTAACGACAATTATATCCCTTGCAAATATTGTTAATATTAATTTGTTTTTACCGCCATTGGGAGATTGCCTATTGTATGACCTTAATTGTCCTTCGACCTTTACTCTTGCACCTGGAATTAAATTTATGCCCTCAAACAATCTATTTGATATTGTTATAGGAAGCATATCCTTGACATCGCTTAATCTAGGAACTTCAAGTATAAAATTATAAAACTCTTCACCATATAATTCATGACTGAATTCAAGGTCATTAGCAATTTTCCCCATTACGTTTACCATATTATTTTCCAATACATTACCTGCCATCTGTTTACTCTCCCCTTCCATCATGTGTACCTTCTAATGATATAAATATTAATAATGGAAAGTATTTATGACAGGTTATCGAAAATATTTAATTGTTTTATTGTAAAAACAATAATAAACTTCATCAGATCACCTAATTTCGAAACAATTTTGTCAACTATTACATCTATATATACTACAATAACAGCTATAAATTGATTCCGTCTTAATATAACTTACAAAGATTATTATAGCATTTTTTCTATATTCTTTCACTATTTTCCCTAATTATAAAATTTACATTAAAAATCATATCATTAATTTAATATTTTTTCAATTGCTATATTCTTATATATAAATTTATTATATAACCTATTAAGACTTAATATGTATGATAAAAAAGAAAAAGACAGGGATAACCTGTCATTCATAAAAATAATTGATTTTATTATTTTTCATTTGTCGTTTCGATAACTGGTCTTTTAAATAAAATCTTCGCGAAGAATATTACAGTTATTACCAGTGTTATAAGCAGTCCAATAGGATAAGATACCTTTGCAGGTATTCTGAAGCCCTCTGGTGCCATTAAAATATATGTGAAGCTAACCGCTGTCATAAATATTGCCGGAATTGTCGCTATCCAATGAAACTTTTTCTCCTTAATAAGGTATGCTGATCCTGTCCAAAGCATTATCATAGCAACTGTTTGATTTGCCCAAGAAAAATATCTCCATATTATGGAAAAATTAATCTGTGTCAAGATGAAACCTATAGCAATCAGTGGAATTGCAATTATATATCTTTTTGAAATTTTTACCTGATCCCACTTAAGAAATTCTGCAATTGTAAGTCTTGCACCTCTAAATGCTGTATCCCCTGATGTTATTGGTAAAACTACTACGCCAAGGACAGCCAAAGTCCCACCTATTGGTCCTAATAAGCCAAAGCTTACCTCCTTTACAACACCGGATGGACCTGCAGGTGTAGCAAGAACCTTACCAAGTCCAACAGTTCCATTAAAGTAGTATATAGCTACAGCTGCCCAAATTAATGCAATAACAGATTCCACTATCATCATACCATAAAAGATTTTACGTCCTTCATTTTCATTTTTTGTACATCTTGCAACTATAGGCGATTGTGTACAATGGAAACCCGAAACGGCACCACATGCTATTGTTATAAATAGAAGTGGCCATCTTGGAAGCCCCTTTGGATTTAAATTTTGAAGCGTCAATTCTGCCATATGATGTCCACCAATACCTAATATCATAGCAGCACCTACTGAAAAACACATTATAATAAGCAATGCTCCAAAATATGGATAAATTCTTCCTATGATCTTATCAATTGGAAGTAATGTCGCTATAAAATAATAAGTTATAATTATTAGTACCCAAGTTAAAAGCGGCATATTTGTTATTGATGCCATAAGACCTGCTGGACCTGCCGTAAAAGTTGCACCAATAAGTACTAATAAGATTACAGTAAATATATTCATCAAAGCCTTCATAACATTTCCAAGATATTTACCAACCATCAATGGAACATTCGCACCACCATTTCTTATGGATATCATTCCTGAAAGATAATCATGAACACCACCAGCAAATATACCGCCAAATACTATCCACAAATATGCAGATGGTCCCCATAATGCACCAGATATTGCACCATAAATGGGCCCTAAGCCAGCAATATCAAGAAGTTGAATAAGTGCGTTTCTTTTCCAATCCATCGGAACAAAATCAACACCATCATTTTTAGTATATGCTGGTGTCTTCCTATTCTCTTCTGCGCCAAATATTCTTTCTATGAGCTTCCCATATACTGTATAGCCTACTAATAGCAGAATCAATGCGCCTAAAAAAGTAATCATGTAAATCCCTCCAACAAAATTTTACTTTTTAATTACATTTTACTATTGTAATATTATTTTGAGGAGAGAAAACGTTCATTATGCTTAGATTATGTTATAAGATGCATTATTCAGCGTATAAAATACTTACTTGAGCAAATTTCATATTTTAAATAGCTTGATATTACTGACTTTTTAAGAAACAAAAAAGGAAGTTCACACCAAATGTCTTGCTTTCACTATCAAGGCATGAATATAAAGGCCTAAAGGATATGACCCATTGCCTTTGCTTTACACCTTGATTGCTATGCAACTTGAGAAGATTCAAAATATAGTAAAGCTTGTTGATAGATTAAAATCAGACCCTGTATTTAGATATAACTGTGGTTTCATTGTATTGGGCCATGTACCATCCACATCAACCGCAAAGACGGTGATTATCTAAAATTCAGATGTCCACATGTATTAGGAAAGGTAGATTGTCCTCATGGTTCTTCTTGGTGCAGCAATTCAAACTATGGGTATTGCCTTAAAATCAATTACAAGAAAAATAATAGGTATTTTAGCTCTCCAATAAGAAGTTCTGATGATTGGCAGGAGATATATAACCTTAGAACTTCTATTGAAAGATGTAACAGCAGGTTAAAAGACTATTTAAATACTGACAATCTGCGCTCAGCAGGTATTAAGAAAGCTAAAACCTTTGCTTTATTAAACTGTATTACACTTGTTGCAGGTACTATTGCTGTTAATGCTACTAAATCATTACCAAAAGCAGCTTAGTTAAATTTTCAAAGTTCATAAGTTATCCACAGTCATTGATATGCTTAGCTTTGCTATTGTCTTTTTTAGCTTCAAAAATTAAAGTTTAATTGTGCAATTTCCTCACTTAAGAACTTTTTCTTTAAACTCTTTTGAAAAGTTCCTGCTCACAGGTACTTCATCATCTATTCCTTTAAATTTAAGCATATATGTGCTATTAAACCATGGAATTATCTCGCTTACTTTATCGATATTGACTAAAAAGCCCTTATGTGTTCGTATAAAGCTCAAGCTCTTTAATTTTCTCTCAAGATCCCTTAAAGTATTATCGGTTAAAAAACTACCATCAAGTGTTTTTATATATACATTTCTTCTCTTAGAATAAATATAATATATATCTTTTATATCTATTAAGTGTATAATTCCATTATCATTTGCAGTTAACTTTAAATTACCTCTCAAATTGTATTTTTCATATATTAAGTCTTGGATTTTTTCTATTGTTGATTTTACTCTTTCATATGAAAATGGTTTTAATATATAGTCCTGTGCATTTACTTCAAATGCTTTAACAGCATAATTTTCATATGCTGTTACAAATACAACTTCGGAAAATACACCTGTTTTTTTTAAATATTCGATAACTTCAAATCCATTTTTATTTCCAAGTTCTATATCAAGAAATATAATATCAGGTTCTATAATTTTTGAAATATTTATAGCTGCATTGAAGCTATCAGCTTCATATATTTCACCTACGCCAATTTTTTTCAGTATATATCTTAATTCGTCTCTTGCAGGTTTTTCATCATCAACCAACAGCACTTTCATTTTTTACAGTTGCCTCCTTGTGGGATATAAAAGCTAATTGTCGTCCCTTGTCCGACTTTACTTTTAAATTTCAAACTAGATTCTGAACCAAAATAGCTTTGAAGCCTCTTATTTACATTTACAAGGCCTATCTTTTCATTACATTTATTATCTTTATTTAAAATACTTTTAATATATTCTTCATCTGTTCCAATTCCATCATCTTTAACAGTAATCATATATCCTCTTTTATAATTCTTTATTATTATATCCACTGTCCCACCAGAGTCCCTTTTTAAAAGCCCATGCTTTATTGAATTTTCTACAAGGGGTTGTATAGTAAGCGGAGGAATATAAAAATTTAGATTATCTTCAATATTGTAATTTACATTAATCTTATTGCCAAATCTCGCCTTTTGTATATAAACAAAAGATTTTACATGATCAATTTCCTTATCAATTGATATTAAATCTATATCGATTTCCATATTTCTTCGCAAAAATAATGATAAGTTAAACAAAACTTCTCTCGCCATTAATGGTTTTGTTCTACATAATGACATAATAGTATTTAAAGAATTAAATAGAAAATGCGGATTAATCTGTGCCTGTAATGCTTTGAATCTAGCCTTATCAAGAAGTTTTTCTTTATTTTCTATATCATGAATTTCAAGTTGTGTCGATATTAACCTGCTTAGTCCTTGAGCAAGCTTAACATCTATATCAGATATTGCGTATGCTTCGATTTTATACATTTTAAAAACTCCAACTATTTCTTTTCCTTTGTAAATTGGGGATATAACTGCTGATTTAAGAGAACATCTAAGATTGTCACATTCAATCTCATTTTTTGTTTGCGCAATTTTTATGCGCCCCGTAGATATAGCATTTTTAGTGATCTGCGTATGAAGTTTATCACCACATTTATGATGGTCATTACCAATCCCTACATGAGCAAGAATTTTTTCTTTATCTGTAAATGCCACAGCATCGACACCGGTAAGTTTTTTTATAATTTTTGCAGCCGATAATGCTGATGTCTCATTATAGCCATCTTTAAAATATTTCATCATTCTATCTGCTATTTCTGTTATAACCAGTGCTTGATTAGCAAGAATTTTTTCTTTCTCAATAAATATACTTTCTATTATCAATATAAATATTCCAATTCCAAGGGAGTTAGCAAAGCTCATTGGTAGCCAAATTATTTTAACCAAGTGCAAAGCTTTTGTGTATGGTCTTGCTGTAAGTAATATAATTATCATCTGCAATGTTTCATTTAATAATCCAGTAGTAAATGCAAATAAAAATTTATTTTTTGCACCTTTAAATTTAAAAGATAAAAACCCGGCTATTATTGCTTCAACTATTGTAGATATAGCACAAGATATTGCAGTAAATCCTCCTAAATCTATTAGATAACGGTGTAAACCTGCGATTAAGCCTGATAATACTCCAACAAATGGTCCTCCTAAAAGTCCTCCAATAATTACTCCAATCGCTCTTCCGTTTGCTAAAGCTCCATCGATAGAAATCCCCGTATATGTTCCAATGATCCCGAATAATCCAAAAATAATTGACAAGATAATCTTATGATATAAATTAATGCTTCTATCTATAATGAGATTTTTAAAAAGCGGTAATCTTGATATAATAAATGCTATCGTTATCAAAACTGATAACTCGTAAAACATGGGAACTAATATTGCACTCATTGATATACCCCCTAATATCATTTTATATTATTGTGTAGTATATTTCAAATACACTATAAAAATAAGGCAAATGTATTCTTTGCCTTATTTTTATTAATATTTATTTCCGAACCAGTGATTGCCAATAACATTTGTGATCGTTAATGACCATATCCAAGGTGATGATGATGTAGCAGGATTAAAGTAGTATAGTGCACCACCTGTTGGGTCCCAACCAGAAATAGCTGCATCAGCAGCTTTAAATGCCTCAAGGTCTGGATCATGGTTAAAAAATTCACCATTTTCGACCGCTTCAAACGCACCCGGCTGGTATATAACACCAATTACGCTATTCGGGAAAATCCCACTTTTAACTCTGTTTAAAATCACAGCTCCAACTGCAACTTGCCCCTCGAAACTTTCTCCTCTTGCTTCTGCATATATCATCTTTGCAATTAGATACCTATTCTGAAGATAATTGCCAGTATCGCTGTTATTCACAGTAATATTATTAACAGGTATCACCAATTTTTCACCTGGATAGATTGTATTATCCCAACTTTTATTAGCGGCTTTTATAGCGTCAACATTGCTGCCATACCAATTTGATATTATATATAATGATTCACCCTTTGATACGACATGTTCTTTTGCATATGCAAAAACAGATTTAAAAGAACTTAACATTATAATTAAAACCAATGCGTAAGCTGTTACGAGCTTAGCCATGTTTTTACGCATAGTATCGCTCCTTTCTATTTATATAACAGCCTGGCAAATAATCTGGAATAATTATAACAATTAATATATGCTATGTCATTGTTGATATTTCCTTATAAGACGGCATTATTCTAAAATACCTCTGTTATAATACATTATAGATATATATTCTCTGTTATATTATGATATATGTATTTTTATATACTAACTGTTAGACGAATCTTTCTTCAAATGCTGTTTGCCTTCATGATCAATATAATAGTTCTCTTTATATATAAGCTGTGAAACAGGAACTATTTGAAACCCTTTTTCTTTTAGTTTGTCAATAATATACGGTAAAGCATCAGCAGTAAAATTTCCATTGTTGTGAAATAATATAATAGAACCATTTTTTACATTTGGCAAAACCCTCTCAATAATAGCTTCTGTATCTAATCCTTTCCAGTCGAGTGAATCAACATCCCATTGTATTGTATAGTAGCCGAGACTTTTAGCTGTTTCAATTAACCGATTGTTATAGTCTCCAAAAGGTGGCCTAAATAATGTTGGCTTTTTACCTGATAAATTGATTATCTTCTCCTCATTCGATTTTAATTCGTCAATAATTTGATTTTCATTTAATTGTGACATATGCGGATGTGTATTGCTGTGGTTTTCAACTTCATGCCCTTCTTCTGCAATCTTTTTAACTAAATTAGGATATTTATCAACCCATAAACCTGTAAGAAAAAACGTCGTCTTAATATTTTTATCTTTTAATATATTGAGAAGTTTCTCTGTCTTATCACTGCCCCATGATGCATCAAATGAAATTGCTACTCTTTTGTCCGGTATGTCGACAGAATATATAGGCAGCTCTCTGTCAATATTTAAAAAAGTATTTATAATCGGTGGCGCACCATAATTAAAATATAAAACAGAAATAATGGCTATTACAATAACTGTTATTATATTAATAATAGCGTTCTTTTTTATATAATAAATTTTCATAAAAAAACACCTCCCATGTTTGCCTATAATAAATTTATTCCCATGGAAGGTTATTATTACAATTTTATATAAGTTTTAATATATCATCAAAACTCCATCAAGGTCAAAAATAATGCATTTGTATTTAACTCTTTATCATTGCTATTATAATCATCAAGGTCCATTCTTGCATTCATAAATTCTCCATTGAAATGCTTGTTATAAAGATAGTTCAAAAACATCGATGCCTATATTATTTTTCTTGATAAAAAAACAGTAGCATAAAAATTTCTGTTCCCAAAAACAAGGATGATAAACACCAAGTTTAATAATTTCAGATACCACAAGCCCGACTGTTTTTGTTTTGTTAGTAACTAAACTCCTCACGATTGAACTACTCATCTGCAATCTTTTTTATTCTTTCCATATAAAAAGGATTATTGCCTTTTTTTATTTCAGTATTTTTTTATTTTTAATTTTGTTTCATTGAAACAGCCATCTGCAGTGCATCGATAGGCTTGAAATTATAATTTATATAGTAAACGCTTGAATCTTTTGTCCAATAAATATTAGTTGTTGTTTTCCCATTAAATATATTTACAACTATTAATCCTTTATAAAGAGGAACAGGTAAATTATAATCCTGGAGATATTTAACCATCTGTTTCGCAAGTTCTATTTCTGGTTTCTCCCCTGCATTTACTTCTACTATCCATCTGCCTTCTCTCCATTGTATACTCGTAATACCATTTTTGTAATATACATTTCCCCAAATAAAATCCTTGTAATTAAGTTTTTTGCTTTTATCATCTATAATAAATCCGTTGTTAAGTTCAATCGTTTTTATATAGTTTTCCGCATCATCGCTAGAACTAAATAGAGAACCACCAAAATTTCCGAGAATGTTATTAAAATTTTCCCTATATATCTCTATTTCGGGGCTATTTATGTCAATAGGTTTATCAGTTAAAATTAGGTCAACCTTGTAATTTCTATTGAATTTTCCCATATAAGGTATTGCAGCAATATATGAATTTTTCTTTACATCAGGTAATGGTACAACAGATGGTGCATAAATCTTAATAATAGAGTTATCGGCAAAATCCTTTAAGGCATCAATTATTACAGGATTTACCAATTTATAATCAATTTGATTATTGCCATTTTTTACAGGGTATTGTTGCTGCCATGTTTGACCTCCATCTAATGTGCTCAGAATTATGCCATTACCATTTTTTGTCGCTGCAATCCATCCATTATATGTGTCTACAAATGAAATTGGTGTAATTCCCTCGATAAGACTTTCTGAATCAAATTGAGGTATATCATATTTATTCCATGTATTCCCATCGTCAGTTGTTCTTGATATAATTATCTTTCCATTATCAGCTACTGGATTTATTCCAATAACAAATGCGGTATTTTTATCAACGACATTAATCGTACTTACATATGAGCCCAAATTATTATTTGATTCATGCTCACCATATAAGCCTTTAAAGTATCCTTCTTCAGCAATAGTTTGCCATTTTCTTCCGCCATCACTTGTCTTTAATAGCATATATGGTTGATGATTCATAGCTGTCTTACTGCCTCTATAAAGTACCCAAATGTTATTGTAGTCAAAAGTATCTAAAACAACATCACATTTACCCTTCAGATTTGGGTCATATGACAAATTCCACGTCAAACCTCCATCTTTTGTATAATATAAATTATTGTTATATGAAGCCCACCCGTTGTATTCATCAATAAAATCATAGGATTCAATTTTAATCTTTGTATTTATACTTTTCCATGACTGGCCACCATCTAATGTTAAATATAACTTTCCATTAGATATGCCAAACCCCTTATTGATGTTTACAAATTTGATGTTCTTAAGCTTTTCCTTAGGGTAGGGTAATTCCATCCATGACTTGCCACCGTCTGTCGTCCTTAACAAAGAATTATCTGATAAAGCCCATCCGTAAAGAGAATTTATAAAGTCAAATGAGGTAATATTAAATGAGCCAGTATATTGCACAGCCCAATTTTGCCCGCCATCGTTAGTTGCCAATATTATTCCTTGTCCTCCAGCCCATCCATCCTTTCCATTGATAAAATATATAGCTTGAAGGCCAAATTTGGGACTGTTATTTAAACCGTATCTATATGTTAAATTGTTATTGCTCTTTACTGTGCCGCTCATAATACCTTTTTCCTGTACTTTATTAAAGCCGCACCCTGAAATAAAAAACATTAGTATTAACATAAGAATAACCGACTTAAAATATCTTCGCCACATGTTTTGTGACTCCTTTTTATTATATTTCTCATATAAATTCTATCAAATTTATTTATAAAGTTTATTAAAAAATTATTAAATTTTCTTTCCATATGGGCATACTTTTATACAAATACCGCAAACAGAACCTCTTCCTATGTGCTTAAATTTTTTATTCATATACTCACTACATGCCCTCGCATCAACTATCTCATTTCTCAGCATCCCAGCTTTCCATGTTTTCCCATATAATGCCATCGCAGGACAATTTCTGACACATAGATTGCAATTACCGCATTTGCTGATTTCGATCGGTGTACCGGAACTTAGTTTCATGTCAGTTAATATGGTGCCAAGTCTTACTCTCGGGCCATATTTTTCTGTAATCAAAAGACCATTTTTACCTATCCAGCCCAATCCCGCTTTTGTTGCAGCTGTCTTGTGTTGAAAAAGTCCTCTATACTCTCCAAGTTCTTTAATAGATTGTGAAGCCGGTACAGCAAGTGCATTATAACCCCATTCTTCTAACATTAAAACAGCCCTCAATGTAATCTGATCAATCAAAGTATTTACAGAACGATAATGATGAAAATACGTATATGTCGGCTTATCACTGATTTCATCTATTATCCTATTCGACAATTTTACAATAACTGTTATACCATATCTTAAATCTTTTAAACTTTCTGGAAGAACATCAATTAAATCTGAAAAGCCAATATCTGATGCACCCCACTCTTTAATTTTTTTTATTAAAATTTTTTCATTGTCCACTAAAATCACCTTTTTATTGTTCGTTTTCAAAAATATTTTAACATATAATAACCAATTTTTAAAAGAATAAATTAAACATATCTACACAAATTAATTATGGGAAAATAAATGAGGAGGGATAAAAATGGCAAGAGGAAGTTGGAATGATAAACCAAAAGTTGTTCCTGAAGCACACCAAGCACTTGATAATTTAAAATATGAAATTGCATCTGAAATGGGTTTACCCGTTAAACAAGGTTCTGAAGACTATTGGGGAAATTTATCTAGTCGTGATTGTGGCGCAGTTGGAGGACACATGCTTAGAAGAATGGTACAATTCGCTGAAGCAGCAATGTCAAATGGCACAAGCATAGGTAGTGGAAAACCAGCACAAGGCGGTGCGAAAGGTGCTGCAGGCAGTGAAGCAGGATATATGCTTAATTAGTTTAAAAAGAGAGTATTTATAAATACTCTCTTTTTTTAATATATATTTTGTGCTAAAATATATATAACATACAATATATAGTAAGGAGAGTGATATGTTGAACTACGAAATACAGGAATTGGCTGAAAATAAGCTCATTATACTATATATATTGAATAGAATCGATATGCCCATAACAGGCGAACAGATCAATAGAATAATACTTGATAATAATTTAATGAATTATTTTTATTTAAGACAGTATTTAAATGAACTTGAAGAAAGCAAATTCATTATACTGGAAGATAATAAATATAACTTAACTGATTCTGGCTTAAATGCTCTAAAATTATTTTTTAAACATATACCCGAAGAGACAAGAAAAAAAATTGATGAATATGTAGTCATAAATAAAGAGAAATTTAAACAAGAATCCCAGTATGTTGCTACATATTACAGAAAATCTGCTAATGAATACATTGCAAATTGCAAAGTCATAGAAAATGAAATTGTGCTTATTGAAATTAATTTAAGCTTAGTCAATGCCCAGCAGGCAAAAATCGTCTGTGATAATTGGAAACAAAAGTCAAATGATGTTTACAGTTATATAATAAAAGCCCTTACGCCTCAAGAATGAGACCATCGGGCTCTTTCCCTACTTCTATACTTTTCTCTATTGATAGTTTGTCGATATTTACAATCAATAACTTATTTTCTCCTGCATTGGATATAAACGCATAATTTTCATATAGGCTAATATATGAAGGCATGTAACCACAGAATAATTCATCATATTGAAGCGTTTTTAAATTTATTTTCATCAAAGTGTTTGAGCAAGAATTGATAACAAACAAATAGTCTTTGCAAAAAGCTATTGATGTCGGTAATTTGCCACATTTAATTTTGTTTAGTACTTTGTCTTCTAATACGTCATAAATAGTTATCGTACCGTCAAGTCCCGTCTCGAGATAAGTATTTGTTATAAATAAATATCTTTCATCATCGGAAAAACACATACCAAATGGTCTTGAATCAACTATTAAATCCTTTTCTGTATTAAAATCACATGGATTTATAAATGTTATAGAATCTGAATTCATGTTTGAAACAAAAATTCTGTCATATCTTTTATTATATAGAATTTCTTGTGGCTGTCCTCCAACTTTGATTTGTTCTGAAATTTTTCCACATTCAACATCAAATATGCTGACACAATCTGCATCACCGTTTGTTATAAAAATATGATTATTTAAAATAAAGCCATCATTAGGACATGAGCCAGCATAAAACGTATTAATCAATTTAAAATCATTTAAATCTATAATACTTATTGAATCGTCAAATACATTAAGTGAATAAAGCTTATTGCATTCTTTATTAAACAATAATCTGTGCGGTCCGACAAATGGCTCCTGACTTTTGCTGTTTCTTAAAAAATTATTTTCATTAGGTACCAATTTGATAAATTTTTTGTTATTTACATTTTTAATACGAGCTATAGTATCGTCACCTTTATTTGCTACAAATATATTCAAGACACATTCCCCCCACACATATGCTACTTTATAATATGCATGGGAAAAATTAATGCCACAAAAATGGTCGGGGCAACAGGATTTGAACCTGCGACCTCACGGTCCCGAACCGCGCGCGCTACCTCTGCGCTATGCCCCGACGCAATTACAATTTTATCATAAATAGATCGATATTTCAAGTAAGCTTTCAGTCTTTAATGCATATGGCATATTTTCATCATTTAAATATGCTTTTATAAATTTATCTTCGTTCCATATAAAACCAAGGACAGGCATTTTATCTCTTTCTCCCTAGCTTCTACCTTAAACTATCTGTCCAATTTCCTATTTCACCTGTTTTAGGAATTATTACTATGTCCTTTTCATTACATTTGATTACACCTAATTTTGCTCTATTACTTCTGCAAATAATGTATAAATACTTTGGCGCGAAATATCACATTCTTATAATTGCATATATTCATAATTATTTAACATATTATGCTTTGTAAATTCATATCCTTATTTTATGCTATTGTATTTTTTATATTAATTAATATTATTTTTAATTAGATTAATGCTGTTTTAACCATTATTTTATTACTTTATGAAATTATATTTTATTAAAATTGCAATTGACAGATAAATGAATGTAGTGTATAATAAAAACATCAAATATAGGGGGTATGTTATTATGAATTATCTTAATATCGAAATTGTAAATAATACAAATGAACATATATTTTTTGATTCCACAAAAGAATGCAATGCAAAAACTTGTATCCACAACTGTAATAGTCATTGTATGGCTTTTAAGGATCAAAATTGTGATTTCTTTGAAAATATGCTATACCAAGAACAATAATATAGCGGCCAATTCGGCCGCTTTTATCACATGTCTATAATTTTTTCATATAAATCTCGTACATCATATTTTATATTCTCTTCTCTTGCAATTTTTAAAAGTCTTAAGTATTCTTGTCTTGCAAAATCATATTTCAATTTGGCAAGTTTTGTTTTAAGGTAGTTGTCTTTTTCTACTCTTTCAAGATATAATTCACTTTCCTTCAATTGCTTTAGTGCTTTATCTATCTCTCGTAGAAGATCTGTATCATTATATTCCACACAACCACCTTCTTGAGACTATAGTTTTCTATATTATATTAATTAAAAGACTAAAATATTACCTTTCTTAAATATGTCCTTACATGTCCGATCATGTATAGCGAACCACAAAACAATACCATGTCATCTTGGTGTGCCATTTTAAGTGCCATATCAGTCGCATCATCTATATTATCAAAATGCAAGACATTTGTGCTACTTATCTTTTCAGACAACTCTTCAGCCGTATAAGCTCTTTCACTAATAGGCATCGTAGTTATTACATAGTCAGCTTCCGGTGTAATTAATTTAATCATGTTTGAAGTATCTTTGTCTTTTAACATTCCAACAACAAGGATGAGTTTTTTATAAGTAAAAAGTTTCAATGCATCTTTCAACACTTTCATACCTTGGGGATTATGCGCACCATCAATCACAATCAATGGTGATCTATTTATGACTTCGATTCTACCAGGCCATTTCGCTTCGTTAAGACCTTTTTTTATAGTATCTATATCGATATTAATGCCATATGATTTTAATTTATCAATTGCCATAACCGCTAATACAGCATTGTATATTTGATGTTTACCGATAATCCTTATCTCAAGATTTTTATAATTTTTATAATCAAATATCTGATGCACACTATTTGATTCATTAATCTTGACATCATCAGCATTCATAACAGTAAGGGTAGCATTTTTTAAATCACAGATCTCTTTAATAACCTTTAATGCTTCATCTCTTTGATAGAAACTAACTACTATGCCGTCTTGTTTTATAATACCTGCCTTTTCAAAGGCTATCTTACTTATAGTATCTCCAAGTTTATCCATATGATCAAAATCAATTGTTGTTATAACAGATACCAATGGTTTATTTATTACATTTGTTGCGTCATATCTTCCACCAAGGCCAACCTCAAGTACGACGAAATCAACTTTTTCATCGTAGAAATATTTAAAAGCAATTGCTGTTATAACTTCAAATTCTGTAGGATGATTATACCCCTCACTAATCATTTTATCGATTATAGGTTTTATATATTCTACATAATTTGTGAGCTTCTCCTTAGGAATATTTTCATTGTTAATTCTCATCCTTTCTTCAAATTCCTCTAGATATGGTGATGTATATAGCCCAACCTTATAACCTGCATCAATCAAAATACTATTTATAAATGAGCATGTTGAGCCTTTACCATTTGTACCAGCAACGTGTATAATTTTGAGCTTTTCCTGAGGATTATCCATGTATTCAAGTAAACGCCTGATATTATCAAGGCCTAATTTTACACCAAATTTATATGTATTGTGAATGTAATCTATCGCATCTTGATATCTCATTATTTCATCCTCCAAAATTCAAAACCCCAGACAGGGGTAGTTTTTGTCTGAGGTTTTTTCATAGAAATAATCCCATCAATATTTCATCGACGTAATTATCACCTATTTTGAATTGTTGTTTTCTTCTCCCTTCTATCTGAAAACCATACTTTTCATATAGGTGTATTGCATTTAAGTTTGAACTAAAAACGCTTAAACACAGTTTTTTATAATTCTTCCTCTTCGCCCATTCAATTGTATATTCAAAAAGCTTTGAACCGATTCCGTTATTTCTAAATTCAGAATCGATACTTATGCCTATTTCACCTACATGTTGAACTTTAGGTGACCTGCCGCCATAATAGCGGAAAAGTGTCAAACAGCCAATTATATTTCCACCATAATCTGCAACAAGAATTAAATCTTTTTCATGGTTAAGTTTTCTTATTAATTGCCTTTCTTCCTCTTCCGTCAACGTATAATTTTCTGTAACCATGTACAGCTTCTCTTTTCCAACACTATCAATGAGTTTTACTATTCCTTTAGCATCCTTTATATTTGCTTCTCTTATGGCTAATGTAGGCTTTTTCTCAACCTTTTTGAATAAAGTAAACATTATATAACCTCCCGTGAGGCATCAAATTACTTTCTAAGATATTCTATTCTCTCTTCAATATTTTCAAGCATCTCTCTGTATTTTGATAGTTTTTCTCTCTCAGCATCAACGACATTCTTCGGTGCCTTATTAACAAAGCACTCATTTTTTAACATTCCCTCAGCACGTTTTATTTCACTAATTATCTTTTCTCTTTCGCTATTTAATCTATCTATTTCAATGCTTATATCGATAAGATCCTCGAGCGGCACAACAATTAATGCGCCTTCAATAGAACCTGACATAGCTTTCTGCGGAAGTCTATCTTTATTATTTTCATATATTACTTCGCTGGCACCAGCCAACTTAATAATATAATTTTTACCATCTTTAAACACATTTATAACATTGTTGTTATCAGATGATATTATAACTCTCGCTTTTTTCGATGGTGTTACATTCGCTTCGGCCCTTAGGTTTCTTATTGTTCTTATAGCATTCATAATAAGTTCCGTCTTTTTTGCATCATCTTTATAATTTAACTCTTCCTTATATTCCGGCCATTTACTTAACATAATGCTTTCACCATCATGTGGTATATTCTTCCATATCTCTTCTGTTATAAAAGGCATAAATGGATGTAATAGTCTCAATGTATTATCAAGAACATACCTTAAAACAGATTTTGTTATTTTTTTGGCTTCAAAATCATCGCCATAAAGTACAGGCTTACTTAGCTCGATATACCAGTCACAAAATTCGCTCCATATAAAGTCATATAGTTTGCCTGCTGCAATACCAAGTTCGTACTTTTCAAGGTTTTCTGTGACTTCTTTTACTACATTATTAAACCTTGTTAATATCCATTTATCAGCTAAATTTAAATTTTCTAAATATAATGCTGTATCATCACTATTTAGATTTAATAGCACATATCTTGATGCATTCCATAATTTATTTGCAAAATTTCTGCTAGCTTCAACTTTGTCATCGCTAAACCTCATATCATTTCCTGGTGCATTTCCAGTTATTAGAGTAAATCTAAGTGTATCTGCACCGTATTTATCTATTATTTCAAGTGGATCAATTC
This sequence comes from Thermoanaerobacterium sp. RBIITD, assembly GCF_900205865.1. Lineage (NCBI taxonomy): Bacteria > Bacillati > Bacillota > Clostridia > Thermoanaerobacterales > Thermoanaerobacteraceae > Thermoanaerobacterium > Thermoanaerobacterium sp. RBIITD. The sequence goes on along the minus strand of NZ_LT906662.1, from coordinate 2,866,833 downwards.
CGTTTCCTAATGATTTACTCATCTTTCTACCTTGTGAATCCCTTACAAGGCCATGTATAAGGACATGCTTAAATGGCACTTCTTTCATGAATTCAAGGCTCATAAATATCATTCTAGCAACCCAGAAGAATATAATATCATATCCTGTAACAAGTACATTTGTCGGGAAGAAATATTTTAAGTCTTCTGTTTTATCCGGCCATCCCATTGTAGAAAACGGCCATAATGCAGAGCTAAACCATGTATCAAGAACATCTTCATCTTGATGTATATTCGTGCTTCCACATTCTTCGCATTCACTTGGGTCATCTTTTGATACGGTAATATGGCCGCAATCGTCACAATACCATGCTGGTATTCTGTGTCCCCACCAAAGCTGCCTCGATATACACCAATCTTTAATATTATTTAGCCAATTATTATATATCTTTTCAAATCTTTCAGGAATAAATTTTACCTTACCTTCTTTTACAGCTTCTAGTGCCGGTTTAGCCAAAGGTTCCATTCTAACAAACCATTGCTTTGATAAAAGTGGTTCAACTGTTGTATGGCATCTATAGCAGTGGCCTACACTGTGATTGAGGTCTTCTACTTTTAAAAGAAGTCCCATACTAGTAAGTTTTTCAACAATCCTCTTTCTGGCATCATATCTATCAAGACCGGCATATTCACCACCATTTTCATTTATGGATGCATCCTCATTCATTATATTTATGAAATCAAGATCATGTCTTATTCCCATCTCAAAATCATTTGGGTCATGTGCAGGTGTTACTTTAACAGCACCAGTACCAAATGTAGGATCAACATAATTATCTTCAATAACTGGTATCTCACGGCCTACTATAGGTAAAATAAGAGTTTTTCCTATCACATTTTTAAATCTTTCATCATCTGGATTAACAGCAACAGCTACATCACCAAGCATTGTTTCAGGTCTCGTTGTTGCTATAACAACATAATCATCTTCATCTTTTATAGGATATTTAATATACCAAAGATGACCTGCTTCATCTTCATGTTCTACTTCAGCATCAGAAAGGGCGGTTTTACAGCTGGGGCACCAATTTATTATCCTATCGCCACGATATATTAAATCTTTTTTATACAATGAAACAAATACTTCTCTTACAGCTTTTGAACACACATCATCAAGAGTAAATCTCTTCCTCGTCCAATCACATGAAGATCCTAATTTTTTGAGCTGATCTAAAATGCGATTTTCATATTTTTCTTTCCAGTCCCATGCTCTATCAAGAAATTTTTCCCTTCCTATATCTCTTTTGGTAAGCCCTGTTTCTTCTTTGAGTTTATCAAGGACTTTGACTTCTGTTGCTATGCTTGCATGGTCTGAACCAGGTATCCAAAGAGCTGCGTATCCTTGCATCCTTTTCCATCTTATAATTATATCCTGCATCGTGTTATCAAGTGCATGTCCCATATGCAATTGCCCTGTTATATTTGGTGGTGGTATAACAATTGCAAAAGGCTTTTTGTTATAGTCTATTTCTGTTGTAAAATATCCTTTTTCTAGCCATTCATTGTAAATTCTATCTTCAAATTCTTTTGGATTATACGTCTTTGCAATATCCATTTTTATCTCCTTTCAATATAATTATATTCCATTTTTAAGTAAATTAAAAAAACCTTCCCCAGTTAAGGGCGAAGGTTATCCGCGGTACCACCTTGTTTTATTTCTTAAGCTATATCGGGCATACCCGCTTAAACCTACTTAAATTTCAGTTTACAGGCTCCAGTGCTACCTTCAATGTACTAAAGGCAAGGAAACCTTTCAGCCTTTTGAGTATCCCTCTCTTTTGCCCCGTACACCTACTCCTCACTTTCACAGCCAAAATATGTGATTAATATATAATATATACATTATTAATCAAATTGTCAATATCGATATTTGTCAACTTAATAATTATTTTAGGTTGACAAATAATAGACTGCAATTATATAATATTAATAAATTCAAATTATAGGAGGCAAATCAAGTGAATCAAGAAAATGTACATAACAGCAATTTTCAAGCAAAAACTATTTTATCATTGCGAGAAATGATACTTGCAGCATTTTTTGCAGCACTAACTTTTATCATGGGATTTATCAGCATACCACTGCCATTTTCACCGGTGCCTATTACAGGGCAGACTTTTGCTTTAATGTTAACAGGAAGCCTCTTAAACCCAATTACTGCTTTTTTTAGTATGGTAGTGTATTTGTTACTTGGTGCTATAGGTATACCTGTCTTTGCAGGTCTTCACGGCGGAATAGGTGTATTATTAGGACCCACAGGTGGTTACCTTTTTGCAATGCCTATTGCGGCACTTATCATGTCATTATTAATAAGAAAAATAAAACTTAATTATTTAAAACTAATTCTTATAAATATTTTTGGCGGCATTTTAGTTGTATATGCAATTGGAATACCACAACTTGCATATGTAGCCGGTATAGGATTAAAAAAAGCACTTCTTGTAGGTGCAGTTCCTTATCTAATTGGTGATTTTATAAAAGTTCTGATAGCATCATACCTGGCTTTAAAGCTCAGACCTATATTAAATAGATACAAATAAAAGCATTAAAAAACTGAAAGGAATATCCTTTCAGTTTTTTAATTTAGGAGTGGGTTAATGTATCTTTTATGATGCCATCCTTTGCTTCATGTTGTTAATTTCAAGCTCATGTTTTCCATACATTGTACACAAAGAATTCATGCTCAACTTTGTTTCCTCAATAAATTCTTCTGGCATCACATTTATTTTTTCAATAGATGCTTCAAGAAGAGTAAATCTGTCATTTACTTCTTGTCTGAACTCATCAAATTCCTTCTTTGTAATTTCTTCATGAACATCTTGCCATTCTTTCATAACAGCTATGTCGCCCTTAATACCTTCAATGTCAAACTTAATTTTGCTTATATCTTTTTCTACTGCATCAAGCCTTTGCTCAACCTTATCAAGCCTTTGCTCAACCTTATCAAGCCTTTGCTCAACTTTATCAAGCCTTTGCTCAACTTTATCAAGTCTTTGCTCAACTTTATCAAGTCTTTGCTCAACTTTGTCCATTCTCTTTGCTAGATTATCTACTTTTACATTTAATGTGACTATTTCCTGCTTAATTTCTTCCTGACCCGCCAACACCTTGTTAAGAAGCGATAAAATCTGTTCCTCCATCCTTTTCCCTCCTAATATGCATTACATGTTTAGAGTAACATTTTAAAATATATAAATCAATATGTATAGCAAATTATTTAATCTATATAAATGAACATATGTCGTAAAAAATATTTTTAAGAATCATAATCATGTAGAATTTTCAGAATGGATTGTATAGAAAGCCCGGTTTTTTCAGCAATAGCTTTTAAATCTTCAAACTCTGGATGCATTTTTATATATTTTCCATCCAAGTAACCCCTTTTTACACGTATATTGCCTAAAGGTGTATTAACAACTTTAAAATCTCTTTGAAGTGCATATCTTTCAACCGAGTATTCCCTTATACCGAATGTCGATGTATCTTCAAAAATAATCCTTTTTAATACATCTGTTTTTCCCTCACTACACAGTACAGACAATTTATGTGCTGGTCTTTGTTTTTTCATTATAATAGGCGTTATAAATGCATCAAGTGCACCATTCTTAAATAGCTTTTCAAATATGTACTGGTAGTATTCTGGGCTCATATCATCTATATTCGTTTCAAGGACTTTAAGAATTTCTACTTTTTTTTTACGTCAATTATGCCGACCATAGTCCTTAGTACATTAGGTATTTCAAAATCCTTTAGTCCTGCACCATACCCTATAGATTTTATCTCAACTTCTGGAATTATGCCAAATTCATCAGCAAGCGTTTTAGCAATAGCTGCACCCGTTGGTGTTACAAGCTCACCTTTTATTCCATTATCATATATAGGAATATCTCTTAATAATTCCATTGTTGCCGGTGCCGGTACAGGTATCAACCCATGTTGACTATTTACAAATCCTGAGCCTATTGGTAATTTTGAAAATATAATCTTGTCAGGCATAATCATATTTATGAGTATAGATGTACCTACTATATCGACAATTGAATCCACAGCACCAACTTCATGAAAATGCACTTCATCAGATGGTAATCCATGAATTTTCCCTTCTGCATCCGCTATATTTTGAAATATCCTTAAGCTCATTTCCTTGACATTTTTGTCTAAATTGCTCTTATTTATAATATCTTGTATATCCTTCATTGACCTATGATGATGGTGATGGTCATCATATTCAACCTTAAAGGTATTTGCAGTTATCCCATTTTTCTTTGTCGTTCCAAAAACCAAGTTGTAACCTTCAAGAGATAATCCTTTTAATTCATCTTTAAATTTTTCAGCATTAATGCCATGGCTTAAAAGTGATGATATTGTCATATCACCGGATATACCCGAAAAGCAATCAAAATAAAGTATCTTCATCTATTACTCTCCTATCTTATTTATTAAACTTGCAGAATAGGCTGCACCGAAACCATTGTCTATATTAACAACACTTACACCGCTTGAGCATGAATTAAGCATTGCAAGTAATGCTGATAAACCATGAAAATTTGCACCATATCCTATGCTTGTCGGCACAGCTATAATTGGGCAGCCAACAAGCCCGCCAACGACAGTAGGTAACGCACCTTCCATGCCAGCTATACATATTATAACTCTAAATTCACGTATCTCATCAATCTTGTTTAATAATCGATGTATTCCAGCTACACCCACGTCATATATACGCTTTACTGAATTACCCATTAGCTCGGCCGTTACTGCTGCTTCCTCTGCCACAGGCAAATCAGATGTACCAGCAGCAATAACACCAATAACACCCTTTGTCTTGGTAATATCTTCTGCTTTAATAGAAATAATTCTCGCTAAATCATAGTATTTTACATCGTCGCAAACTTCTTTTAATGCCTCATAATGTTTAATAGAGGCTCTCGTTCCCAATACATTGCTTCCTCTTTCAAACATATGCATAGCTATTTCTTTTACTTGTTTCGGTGTCTTGCCTTCACAATAAATAACTTCCGGGAAGCCCTTTCTAACTTCCCGGTTGTAATCAATCTTTGCAAATCCAATATCTTCATATGGAAGATGATTTAGTATATTTATAGCGTCATTTAGCTCAATCATGCCATCCTTGTATTTTGTCAGTACATCCTTTAGAGTTTTTTCATACATTATTTATCATCTCCGCCACTGCCTCGTTCATGCTGCCGGTTCTGTAACCTTCAAGGTCTAACGAAACATATTTAAATCCTACTCCCTTAAACTTTTTTATGACATCTTTTCTCATATTTTCATCCATCATCATGTTTATCTGGTCTTGCCTAAGCTCTATCCTCGCAATGTCGCCATGGTGCCTCACCCTAAAGCCAACAAATCCTAATTTTAAAAGATAATCTTCAGCCTTCTCCACCATTGATAATTTATCACTGGTTATCTCTTCACCATATGGGAAACGGGATGAAAGGCAAGCATATGCAGGTTTATTCCACGTTGGAAGTCCTAACTCTTTTGACATTTTTCTTATATCATCTTTTGTAAAGCCACATTCCAAAAGAGGGCTTTTAACACCTAGTTCCTTTGCCGCTCTTCGTCCCGGCCTAAAATCACCTGTATCATCTGCATTTGTACCATCAAGTACATATTTCATGCCTTCTTCTTCAGCAACCTTTATAAGCTTAGAGAATAACTCACTTTTGCAGTAATAACACCTATTTACGTGATTCTTTGCAAAGCCTTCAATCTCTAACTCTTCTGACCTTATAATTTTATGCCTAATGCCGATTTCTTTTGCGAGTTTTATAGCTTCTCTAAATTCCCTTTCAGGATATGTTGATGACGTAGCTGTAACCGCAATAGCCTTATCTTTTAATACATCATAGCATATTTTTAAAAGGAAAGTACTGTCGACACCACCTGAAAACGCAATAACTGCACTTCCAAGCTCTTCTATGTATTTTTTTAATTTTTCATATTTTTCGTTTAATAGCATAACATATACCCCCCTTTAAAAATATACCATAAAAATAATAAATTTCAAAATTATATCTTGAATGCCTTAATAGCATTATCCATTTTTTCTGCAACATCTTTCAACTTTTCTGCCGAATTTGAAAGTTCTTCAACTGTTGAAAGCTGTTCCTCTGCAGATGCACTGACTTCTTCAGATGAGGCAGCAGATTCCATAGATAACGATGATAAATTCTCCATCGACTTCATTATCATATTTTTATCTGTTTTCATAATCTCTATGTCCTTAGAGACATCATCAATCATTTCTGTTATATCATTTATAAACTTCTCAAATTCTATAAAAGAATTTTGAGTACCGTAAACAGCATCTTTCTGTATTTCAACAACTTTATTCTCTATATTGATTGATTCATATGTTTTATTAATAGCTGAAACAATATTATCTATTATTTCTCTAATCTTTCCGGCAGATTCTGCAGATTTTTGTGCGAGATTTTTTACTTCCTCAGCAACAACGGCAAATCCCTTACCAGCTTCACCGGCCCTTGCAGCTTCTATAGCAGCATTTAATGAAAGTAAATTTGTTCTTTTTGATATATCTTCGATTGTCTCTGTTATCTTGCCTATTTCCGTCGAATTTTCTTTTACGATATTAATGCTTTTGAATACATCTGAAGCAGCTTTCAAATTATCATTTGTGCTCTGCTCCAATTCATTAAGCTTTGATACACCATTCGATTTAATTTTATCTGCCTTATTCGAGTATTCTTTCATTTTCGTCATACTGCTTATTATGTTATCTAACACATTACCAAATGATACCACTTTATTATACCCTTCACTTATCTCATTAGATTCCTGCGTTGCCCTCTTAGATATATCCTCAATCGCAGATGCCACATCTTCTATAGTTTTTGTTGTTTCTCTCGATATTTCAGCTAGGGTTTTAGCAGATACATTTACATTATCACCCGATTCTTTTATTGTCGAAACTAGTTCTTTTAAGCGGTCAATAGTATGATTGTATTCCCTTTCTAGTATTCCAAATTCATCTTTCCTTTTCGCATCAACATATGTTGTTAAATTACCTTCTCTTAACTGCGTCATGGCATTTAACAGCTTTTTAACCGGATGTGTAAAGCTATTTGCGTATATATACGCAATTAAAATAGATATGATACAGAATAATACGATTATAAAAGCAAAAGTTCTTTTAATTTTATTAACACCTGACATAAAATCTTGAACCGGAATTGTACCCATTACTTTCCACCCTGTTAAGGCATTTGTTTGATATAAAATTATTCTATCTGCATTGTTATAATTTGTCATAATATATCCTGTTCGATTTTTGAATACATCTTTGGAATAATCTCTTTTATGTATATCAAATCCAATTTTATCTTTACTATTATGTGCAAAAATAATGCCATTCTTGTCAACCAAGAAAGGATAACCACTTTGGCCAAGCCTTACATTTTTTACCATGTTAATAAATCCATAAAGATTAAGGTCAATACCAGCTACACCTATTACTTCATTTGTGATGGGGTTTAAAACAGCTTGTGAAACGGTAATAATGTAATAGCCATCAATGTCCTTATGAAGCTCAGACCAAAATACATTCCCTTTCGCTTTTATTGCACCTTTATACCAATCCTCCTGTGTAGGATCGAAATTTGAACTTGGTGTAGTAGGAAATGTATAAATATTCTTATCAGCTGTAGCGAAATATATGGTCTTTGCATCTGGTGTCATATCTTTTAATTTTATCAATATACCATTTATCCTGTCTGAATCTATTCCTCCACTTATCATTAAATTTGAATCACTTTTGGTAAAATATGTTAAATTATTTGATATACTATTAAGGTACAATGTCAATTGGTTGTTTATAGATGTTATAGTATTTTGCATATTGCCTTTAGTCAAATTTGACACTTCGTTTGTAGTAAAAACATATGTTAAAATACCACTTAACGATAAAGAAATAATAACAATAGCTAATATCATAATACTTATTTTTAATCTGATTCCTATAAATATGTTCCTATTTTTCAATTAAAGATCCCCCCGATAATAGATAATTGTATATTATCATGTATCGGCAGGTTTTCTGAAAACTTTAAAGGCATAGTTATATAATTACTATCCATGACTAGAAAAACTATAATAAAAGATATATTATTGTCTATTATAGAATTTAAATTCAATAGAATATATTGCAAATGCAATAAGTGCAAGCAGTAAAGCAACAATCATCAAAGTCAGCCCATATGGCCATCCAAATATGGAGAAAATTATAGCTATGTAGAAAAGAAGTGTTGTAGCCTTCCCATATTTATTTGCAGGTATTGCAATATCCTTTTTTCGATAGAGTATAAATGCACCAATAATCATTGAAAATTCCTTTATCAATACAATCAAAATTATAAAAAACGGTATAATGCCCTTTAGCCAAAGGCTAACAAGCACTGTAATAATCATCAATTTATCTGCAAGTGGATCCATCAAAATTCCCATCTTTGTAATCTGATTGTAGTGACGCGCAATATAGCCATCGAGAACATCTGTTATACCGGAAACAATAAATATAATAGCTGCAAATATATTTCCATCTGTAATATAAAAATAACTGTATACAAATATCGGTATCAATATAAATCTCAAAAGAGTTAAAACGTTCGGTATGTTCATGCCTACACCTCTTAAAGTATTATCATATGTATTATATTATTTATTAAAGAAAAAGTAAATAAAGGCCTTTAATGGCCTTTAACTAATTTTATCACCTAATCCTATTTCAAATACAAACTCATTATCACATTTTTTAACATCATTTATATTATTAATGTATTTTACAAACCTGTTTTCTTTTGTATGAACTTCAATAATCTTTAATCTTTTTGTTAAAGATATTCTCTTAACTATTGAGTTTATTATATCCCTAGTTTTGCAGCAAATTCTTATATAACGTAACCCGAAACCATTAATTTTACTAATGATTTCGGGTAAATTTATTTTAAAATTTTGTCATTTTTATATGGATTTTTCTGGATTATTGTGTTATAATTAGTATTAAAGGGGGAGCGATGCTACTATGTATCTTAGAAAAGCTACAAATAAAAAAACTGGCCGTACATACTTATCTATTGTTCATAATTATTGGGATAAAAATACCAAAACCACAAGATCTGTAACCATTGAATCTCTTGGTTACCTTGATGAATTGGAAAAAAAGTATGAGAATCCTATTGAATTTTTTACTCACGAAGCGAAAAAGTTAGAGGAACAAAGATTATCTGAAAATGCTCATCTTACGTTTACTATTGCTAAAAATGAGTTGATACCTTCTAACTCTGTTAATCGTAAAAACTTTGGCTATGCAGCTTTTAGTAAAATTTATCATGAGCTTGAAATAGATAAATTTCTAAAAAACAGACAACGTCACTCAAAAGAAGAATATGATGCTAATGCTATCATGAAACTTCTTGTATTCTCACGCTTATTGTATCCTGCTTCAAAGAAAAAGACTTATGAGAATAAAGATATATTCTTTGAGAAATTTGATTTTTCTTTGGATGATGTTTATAGATGTCTTACTTTTTTCAACAAGCATAGTGAAGCTTTACAACTTTGGATTCATGAGCACATTAAATCTTTGTATGATCGTAATACAGATTTGGTTTACTATGATGTTACTAACTATTATTTTGAAATTGATGAGCAGGATGAATTGCGTAAAAAAGGAGTTTCTAAAGAACACAGACCGGATCCGATTGTACAGATGGGATTATTTATGGATACCAATGGTATCCCCATTACATATAAGCTTTTTCCTGGTAATGTGCCTGATAAAACTACTTTGATTCCAGCTTTAAGCAGGATCCAACGAGAATATTCTTTAGGTAGAATAATTATTGTAGCAGATAGAGGATTAACTACTGGTGATAATATCTGGTATATTCTATCAGCTAAGAACGGCTATGTATTAAGTTATTCTATTCGTAGTGCAGACAAAGATTTTCAGGATTATGTTCTTGATGAAAGCGGATATATTAATAAGGGTAATGGCTTTAAAATCAAATCAAGACTTTACCCTAGGGAAATTCAAGTAACTGCAACGAATGGCAAAAAAATAAAAAAGGTAGTAGATGAGAAACAAGTTATTTTCTATAGTCCTGAATATGCAGCTAAAGCCAAGATAGATCATGCAGCTTCAATAGCTAAAGCAATGGATATGATTAAAAATCCTGGGAAGTACAATAAATCTATATCATATGGTGCAGCTAAATATGTAAAGAATCTTGTTTTTGATGCTGATACAGGGGAAATATCCGAGAGTGTGCGTCAGCATTTGGCTTTTGACGAAGAAAAATTACGTGAAGAAGAAAAATTTGATGGCTATTATGCTATAGTGACCAGTGAATACAAAGAGACGCCTGAAAAAATAATTGACATGTATCGTGGGCTTTGGAAGATAGAAGAATCCTTCAAAGTAACGAAAAGTGATTTTGAAAGTAGACCTGTCTATTTGTCGCTAAAAGAGCATATTGATGCTCACTTTTTGATATGCTTTATAGCACTTGTAATTGTAAGGATATTAGAATATAGATTGAAAGGCAAATATTCGGTAACAGAAATACTTGAAAGTCTTGGTAAGGCATGCTGCAGTCATATCAAAGAGAATTATTATTTATTTGATTTTTGTAATAATGCTCTTGAAGATATTGGAAAAGAGTTAAACATTGATTTTAGAAAAAAAATTATGAGTCTTGGGGAAATAAAAAAATCTTTAGCACAGACAAAAAAGTTCTGATCTCACCATGAATCTTTGACAAAAGCAAAAAGCCCAAAACCCTTTATTTTAAAGAGGTTATGGGCATTTTTTGTCCTTTTTTACTGCAAAAGTCAGGACAAGCACTGTAATAATCATCAATTTATCTGCAAGTGGATCCATCAAAATTCCCATCTTTGTAATCTGATTGTAGTGACGCGCAATATAGCCATCGAGAACATCTGTTATACCGGAAACAATAAATATAATAGCTGCAAATATATTTCCATCTGTAATATAAAAATAACTGTATACAAATATCGGTATCAATATAAATCTCAAAAGAGTTAAAACGTTCGGTATGTTCATGCCTACACCTCTTAAAGTATTATCATATGTATTATATTATTTATTAAAGAAAAAGTAAATAAAGGCCTTTAATGGCCTTTAACTAATTTTATCACCTAATCCTATTTCAAATACAAACTCATTATCACATTTTTTAACATCATTTATATTATTAATGTATTTTACAAACCTGTTTTCTTTTGTATGAACTTCAATAATCTTTAATCTTTTTGTTAAAGATATTCTCTTAACTATTGAGTTTATTATATCATGCATTATATCATCGTTGATGTTTTTATCATTGTCAAGGTAAATAAACATACTGCATTTTTTAAGCTGCCAATCAATATTGTAGAGTCCACAAAATCCTATGTTATTTCCTCCATTTGTTTGTAATATAAATACTTTTCTGTTCTTTCCAAATGGTATATTCAATACATTTCCACTTCCGCGAGATGACTTGAACATATTGATCAAAAATTTAACTACATCAACATCTCTAAGCCATAATGAAAAAATCCTTCTGTCTTTTTCATCCATATTTCTTAATAATATCTTTTTTGCTTTCACATTAACACCACCTATATATTTATTATTCTTTATAAATTTAAAAAATCCTTCTTACTAATAGAAAATAATTTTCGACAAATCGGTGGCGTTATATATAAAGCTAAATTAGGAAGCAGAATGCTTCCTTAATATTTTAATGGTATATCTTTTGCTATCGATGAAAATATTGATGCAATTGATGCCCCAATAAATATCATCATTATTATAAATACTATTATCACAACAATAATCGGAAGGAAGAAAGTAAGTGTCGCGTTGCCTCCATTCATCTTATAGTTCTCTTTAATCGCAATAATTTGAAGAACAATAGACCATATAAAAAATATCAAAACAAATAACCAGTTGATATTCCATCCAGTAAATCTAACTAACAAATTTGACAAGGTTAGAAATATCATAGGAAGTGTTGCAAAGGAAAGTCCAGCATATAGCCCCTTACCTGTCCCTATAATGTCTCCTTCTACCTCTTTTGTCTCATGTTCTTCCTCATCACCTTCAGCAATCTCCTTTAAAGACATTTCGGGTGTATCCTTTGTAAACATCTTTGAATCCATAAATTCTGCAATAAGGTGATATATTGCTGTTTTTATAAAAGCTGTCATAGGGTTTATAATTATTGCAAAAGCTATGGCCATAGAATAAAAAGCAGGAATAATTTTTCCAAAGCTGGGAAAATTCGGCTCATTTGTTAATAAGTGATTATATGCCGAATAATCACGTGTGAGAGTCGGTAGTAAACCAGTTATAATAATTACAATTACGGCCTGCCAGAAAGGCTTCTTTCTAACAATCTCCCTTAAAGTCTCAACAGGTTGAAATAATATACCATACAATCTGTCAAAAAAATTCATACTATACCTCCTTAAACTTTTCTATTAATTTATATTCGACTAAAATGTCATTTTTCCTTTCAATTTTATAAATTTTTGTTGAAGGATAATTTTTATGTATGTAGAATATATATATTGGGGTGATTTTATGCAAGCAGCAATAATAAAAGATATACAGCTTTTATCAAATCCAATAATGGACTACATATTTATTGCAATAACAATGCTTGGCAGTTCCGGATTTTATTTTTTAGTTCTCCCGGCATTTTACTGGTGTATTGACAAAAGATTTGGTTTAAAACTCAGTGTCATCCTTATATCATCAATTTATGTAAACACAATTGTAAAAGAAGTAACAATGGTACAAAGGCCTATTGGATATCCCGGAATAAGATCAATCTTTACCCAATCAGCAGGAGGCTATTCCTTTCCAAGCGGACATGCTCAAGGGTCTACGACACTTTGGGGGACTTTAATGATTCACTACAAGAAAAAATGGCTTAATATTTTAGGTATCGCCATCATAGTATTAGTATCTTTATCAAGGCTTTACCTCGGTGTTCACTGGCCCGTTGACATATTCGGCGGAATATTGATTGCTGTTCTAATAATCATTGTAGGTGAACTAGTTGATAATATATTAATTGAAAGTAAAGTAGATATACCATTTATTTACAAAATGATATTATCTATTGCTTTACCAGCACTTTTAATAATCATATTCCCATATAAGGATAATTTTGAATACATGGGATTACTCTCAGGAGTTCTAATGGGCTATTTCATTGATGAAAAATACTATGCTTTTACAGTTAATAACAAAGTAAACAAACAAATTTATAAAATAATTATTGGAGCTATAATATTTTTAGTGTTACAAAGCGGGCTAAAATTTATTCTTCCATACACAGATATATTTAATGCAATAAGATATGGAATAAGTGGATTATGGTTATCAATCGGCGCACCGCTAGTATTTAATAAACTTAAATTAAACCAAAAAACAGTATAATACTTGTAGGGTTAATTTCCTTCAAATATTACAATTTTTCCATTATATCTTTGACATTTACCGCATAATCTAAAACTCTACTTAAGTCCTCACCGATCTCAATAGTCCTTTTTATTTTTGTTGATTTAGATATGTCACCGATAAGGATTGCACCTATTAACCTACTATCCTTCATAAATAATTTGTAGTATGCATTACTATCTCTATATCCATATGGCGTTGCATTGGACAGCTTAACTCTAAATATAGTATGTATAGTATGGTTCATTTGATATTATTGTAATTTTTGAATCTTCATCGTCCTTTCTTATGTTTTCCGCAGCAGAAAGCGCGGCAATGCCATTGCCTATTATGACGTAATTCACCTTTATCAATTCCTTTCACCACACTCTTGATTTATGTAAAAAGTGACATCTGGTGTTATATGCAAAAATACATATAACACTCTTTACACTATACAAGTGATGATGCAAATATTCTACCAAAATCTCTGCATCTTTCTAAATCATCATCATCTGGTATAAAATTAACCTTAAGTCCCGGCTCTACAATATTAAGTTTCAAGCCCTTTAGCCTTTCCTCCATTAAAGGTATCGCTTCGCCACTCCAACCATATGAGCCAAAAACTGCAGCGGCCTTGTTCTTATTCTTTATAGGATTGACCCTGTCAATAACATCCCAGATCGGTTCAACGGCATCGCCTGTTATTGTTGGTGAACCAAATAAGATGCCATCTGCTTTTTCAATCTTATCCTTTGCTTCGTCAAGGTTAACCGCTTTTGCATTGTATATCTCAACATCTATAACACCAGAATCTTTGATGCCTCTACCTATCTCTTCTGCCATCTTTCTCGTATTACCATATGCTGATACGTAATAAATCAATATTTTTTTTCTTTCACCTGGTATATTTGAACTCCATTCTTTGTACTTTTCGATATATTTACCTATATCCTTTCTTAAAACAGGTCCATGGCCTACAGCAATGACATCAATCGGTAAATTTTTAACTTTCTCTATAGCTTCTAAAACTCTTGGTTTAAATGGGCTTACTATTGAGTCAAAATACAGTTTATATGCATCAGAAAAATCATCCTCAAGGTCATTAAACAGATGTTTTGGTGTATAATGGCATCCAAATGCATCACATGTAAAAAGCACTTTATCTTCTACCAAATAAGTAAACATCGTGTCTGGCCAATGCAAGAATGGCGCCATAATAAATTTTAAAGTCCTTCCACCTAAGTCTAATGTATCTCCATCTTTAACAACTCTTGAATTAAAATCATGGTTAACTTGACCTTTTAAAAATGTAATAGCAGTCCTGCTTCCTATCACTTCAGCATTTGTCGCTTCATTTAAAAGCTTTGGAAGTACACCAGAATGATCGGGTTCTGTATGGTCAAGGATGATATAATCAATCTCCTTTGGATCGACAAGACTCCTTATTTTTTCAATATACTCATCGTAAAATGGTTCTTTTACTGTTTCAACTAAAGCTATTTTTTCGTCGCCTTTAATGAGATAAGAATTATATGAAGTCCCCCATGGTGTTCTCCACACAATATCAAAATACTCAAGATCGGGATCCAATACACCTATCCAATAAATATTATTTTTAACTTTAATTACTTTATCCATACATAGCACCTCACTATTAATAATTATTTTCCTTTAATATTGATTTTCTATCATCTATTATATCACTACTCAATAATATTGCAAGGGGTTTTTAATAATTTTTTAACGAAATAAATTAAAATAAAAAAACCTCACATAAAGAGGTTTTTTTACAATATTACATTATGCTTGTCATGGATTTTGTATACTTGTCTGCAACCTTACTTGCACCATATGAATCAGGCTTAACTTGTGCATCAAAACCGCAGCCTGTAACCATACCAACTACTTCTTTGATAATCTCTTTTGTCTTACCATTTTCACCGACATCAAGATGAATTTCTATGTTGAAGTCATTTCTGCCCATTTTTTCAAGTTTTTTAGAAAGCTGATTTGCAAGCTCTATGCTATAATTCGCTTCCATGAAAATTCTTTGCCTTAGAGATGGAATCTTTTTGTGCTGAAACTTTCTATAATAGTACCTAGCACCCTTTCCTTCACGATAAATTATAACCGCTGTAACAAAACAAATAATTTTGCCCGGTTGTGAATCTGTCCCTATCATCAATTTGTAGTTAGAGTTCTTATCATCTTCAACAAAATCCATAATATCATCGAACATTCTGTTTAAATCCATTCGACCTTTAGTTGGATTCACGAAATTCAAAATATCCATCTCCTTTGAATTAACATAGGGGCTTATTTGTATTTATTATACACCAATTTCGTTAACTTTGTGTTAAAATCTTTTTATTTTTTTGTTAAACAATCAATCTAGTAACAAATAATATCAGATGTGATGCTGGAACAAATACAATTTGTGATAAAATAGTACCAATTATTTTACCAAATACAAGTAGTATAACCATCGTATTCACATCCTGTTGTGTTTTTTTGCCGGCAAGAGCTTGGTCAGTTATAAGTGCTGCAACAGGATCAACAATAACAGTTAAAAGTATTGTTGCAAAACCATTTATTATACCTGATAACAAACTTGCTGTTGTGCGGAACTCCGGTAATAAAGCACCTGCATATAAAGATGAAATAATGCCTGTTGTATATATAGAAGTTATTATAACATTATAAATCAAAAAGCTTTTTGGTATTTTCGTATCTCTAATGCCTTTTAACATCCTTAACCTTGGAAGCACTATCTTATCTTTTATGGTTTTTATATTTTTCCATTTGAAAGAATTCAATATAAGTTTAGGAACAGAACCTGCCGTTTCCATTCCATTTATTGCCGCTGAAAATATCGACACAAATGTTGGCATAAGTGGTGCGCCAATCACTGCACCAAGTGTTGCCGAAAGCAATACATATCTCATATTAAGTCCTAGTAATGGTACCAATTTTTCTTTTATCGAAATATCTACTAAGCTTCCAAGAAATGGTCCTTGTATCATGTTAGAAAGCCTTGATATAACAGCCATTATGTTGAACAAAGATAATGATACAGCAAGCTTTTTTGTCCTTACACCAGATGGCCTTATAGAATATGAAAGGGTATCGATCAAGTTTATTATCATCGTGAAAAAGCAAACAATTAATAGTCTTTTTGCATCTACCATTCGTACACATCCTATTCAGTAAAATTTACAAATTAAATTATAGTGAAATATAAGAAAAAAAGCAATATGCACCCATACCCACATATAGAAATATATCCTTTTATTTATGTAATTTTGCTTAAATATGTTATAATTTTTATATTGTAGATGATAAATGTTATCACGATCATATTACATATCCTGTTATTAATGCAAAAGTTTAATACATAATATTAAGAAAGGAAAGTCATCTTAATGGAAAAATTTCGTACTAATAAATGGAGCATATTATCAGCTGTTCTTATAGGAACGGTAATGGGACCAATTGATGGAAGTGTAACAAATATAGCCATGCCTCAATTAGCAAAAATTTTTAACACAGATATCACAACAATAAGCTGGGTAGCTATGACATACCTTTTAATGCTTTCAAGCCTAATGCTTACATTTGGAAGGCTCGGTGATATGATTGGATATAAGAAGCTTTATCAATATGGATTAATAACATTTTCAGCTACATCTGCAATATTAAGCATGTCAAACAATATTTACATGCTAATCATCGTAAGAGCCTTTCAAGCTATTGGTGCCGGTATGCTTATGTCAATGGCACCGGCAATTATAACAGCTACATTTCCTGCAACTGAAAGAGGAAAAGCTTTAGGTTTCAATGCAATGCCAGTATCAATTGGACTTGCCATAGGTCCGACACTGGGAGGATTTTTACTTACATATCTTGGATGGAGGTCTATATTCTACATAAATATCCCTATAGGTATCATAGGATTTATATGGGCTCAGGCTGTCGTGCCTGATAATAAAGGTGTTCCAGAGAAGTTTGACCCTGCGGGAGCTTTATCAGCTTTTCTTTTTCTTGCTGGTCTACTTCTTTTCATTTCAAAAGGTGGCACATGGGGATGGACGTCAAGCGCCAGCATAATTTCGATTGCAATCTTTGTAACATTCTTTATTATATTTATTATAATCGAAAATAAACTCGAATTTCCAATGCTGGATCTAAGCTTGTTTAAAATTAGGACTTTTACATTTGGAAATATAAGCACATTGATAAATTTTATGGCACAATTTACTATGACATTTTTAACACCGTTTTTATTACAGCAAATGGGCTTCTCTACCGATATGGCAGGCATTATAATGACATCATTCCCTTTAATTATGTTTGTAAGTGCGCCATTAAGTGGTATACTTTCTGACAAATATGGTGCACAGATCTTATCAACGATTGGTGCACTTATTTCAGCGGTAGCACTTTTTTCCATGTCAACACTAAATCTTCATTCATCAATGTTTTCTATCATGTGGAGACTTGGCCTTTTTGGAATAGGAAATGGTTTATTTCAGGCACCGAATAATAGCTCTGTAATGGGAAGCGTTTCAAAAAACAGGCTCGGCATTGCATCTGCATTTTTAGCAACAATGAGGAATGCCGGCATGGTACTCGGTATAGCAGCGGGTAGTGCTATATTTACAAATAGGAAGATTTTTTACGAAACTTTAAGCATTAGCAAAACAAATGCTTTTATGTTCGGTTTAAGAGATGCATATATTGTAGCTTCAATATTTTCTATTATTTCTGCATTAACATCGCTTGTTAGGAATAATATTAATATAAAGAATATTATTGAAAGGGATGAAAAGTAATATGGAAAAAACCTTTGCAATGGTAAAACCTGATGGTGTCAAGCGTGGGTTAATCGGTGAAATCTTAAGAAGGTACGAAAACAAAGGACTTAGGCTTGTTGCTGCAAAGATATTTACACCATCTTTAGAGCTCCTTGAAAAGCACTATGAAGAACATAAAGGGAAGCCCTTCTATGATGCACTTATTCGCTATATGACATCAGGCCCTGTTTTTGCTATGGTTCTCGAAGGGGAAAATGCTGTAAAAATCGTAAGGCTACTAAATGGTCCAACAAAATTAGAAGAAGCACTACCAGGGACAATTAGAGGCGATTATTGTACAAGTACGACATTTAATATCATTCATGGTTCAGATAGCATTGAGCATGCTAAGAGAGAAATTCTCCTTTGGTTTCCAGAATTTATGAATAAATTTTAGGACAAGGCCATAAACTCTAATAGAATAATCTAATTCTATTGGAGGAGAATTTCTTAAAATGATAAAAGTAGAAAGTAAAAATAACAAGTATGGTATAATTTATGGTGAAATAGACGGTTACAACTGGTATGCCTTAGTACAGGACAAAAAAGTTGACTACGGCATAAACCCTAAAACGCTTAGAAAGGGAAATGGAAGAATTTCAAGGCTTTTTATCTACAAAGAAACAAATGATAATAAAATAATGGCAAACGAGCTTATAAAATCAGTTATTGCAGATTACCGGCATAAGTGGAACCTTCTCAATAAAGACCAGAAAGACCTAATACAGAGGCTTGTTAACTACTTGGAGCTTAGGTATTCACTAAAAGTATTAAAAAAAGAGGCGAAGTAAAATCTACTTCGTCTTTTTTGCTGGCAATATGAAAGCCGTATATAAATTATTAAAAACGAACTCAATTGATGAGAAAAATATAATGACAAGCCAATCAAACCATGTTAATGCAACTGTCTTAAATACAGCACTTAAAAATGGTATGTATATAGTTGAAACAAAAAGTAAAAAAGATATTATACATGCAATAACTAAATACATATTGGAGAAAATGCCTATCTCAAATATTAAATGCCTTTCAGATCTACATTCAAAGGCATGTATTAATTCGACCATAACAAGTGTTGCAAATGCAATTGTTCGCGCTCTATCAAGTGTACCATATGTTAAAGCAAAAATATATGATGAAAGTGTGCAAAATGCCATTAAAAACCCTACAATCCCGATCCTTATTCCAAGGCCTTTTGAGAATATACTTTCATGGGCACCCCTTGGATTCATATTCATAATATCTCTATCAGCTGGATCAAGACCTAATGCCAATGCAGGTAGACCATCTGTTATAAGATTAACCATTAATATCTGAATCGGTATAAGCGGTAGCTCTAATGATGTCAAGGCCGCTATAAACATCGTTATAACTTCACCAATATTACATGAAAGAAGATATCTTATAAATTTCCGTATATTATCGTATATAATCCTTCCCTCTTCAATTGCTGCCACAATCGTCGCAAAATTATCATCAATTAAAATCATAGATGAAGCTTCTTTAGCAACATCCGTGCCACCTTTACCCATAGAAATCCCTATATCGGCTTCTTTTATTGCAGGTGCATCATTTACACCATCACCTGTCATTGCAACAGTGTATCCTCTATTTTTAAGTGCTCTTACAATGCGAAGTTTATGCTTCGGTGAAACCCTTGCATAAACAGTAGTATTATCAACAGCATCAAAAAATTTCTTATCATCCATTTTATCTATTTCAGAACCTGTCAAGATATTATCCGACTTGTTGTGAATACAAAGCTCATCTGCTATAGCAGCAGCAGTCAATTTATGGTCACCAGTTATCATAATCGGTTTTATGCCAGCTAAACGGCATTTTAAAACTGCATCATACGCCTCTTTCCTAGGCGGATCAATCATTCCTTCCAGCCCAACAAAAACCAAGTCTCTCTCTATATTTTTATAATCATATTTTATTCCATATGGCAATTTTCTATATGAAAATGCCAAAACTCTAAGTGCACTTCTACCTAGCCTTTCATTGGCATCGAGAATTCTCTTCTTTTCAAAGTGACTAAGCGGAACTTCCCTTCCGTCTCTCAAAATCCTAGTGCACAGCTCAACTATGACATCTGGTGCACCTTTAGTAAATGCATACATATTACCAATTTCATCAACTATTACACTCATCCTTTTTCTATCCGAATCAAATGGTATCTCCTCAATCCTTTTTATATACTTATCAACTTTATCCTTCGACACTCCACCTACCACTGAGGCATATAGAATAGCTGCTTCTGTTGGATCACCAGAATACTTCACATTATCTACAATTTCATTGCCTATTTTTATCCTGTCTATTTTTATGTCAGCATTGTTGCATACTGCGCCAATCTCAAGAAGCCTCTTTATGACAGGATCAATAGTTGGATCTATCCTTTTACCCCTCAATATGAATCTACTGCTTAAATCTTTACCTTCAATATCAATGATATCATCATTAGCAAATATTTTCTTGACTGTCATCTTATTTTCTGTAAGCGTCCCCGTCTTATCAGTACATATTACATTTGTACAACCCAACGTCTCAACAGCTGGAAGTTTCCTTATTATAGCATTCTTTTTAAGCATTCTTTGTACACCTATTGCAAGCGATACAGTAACAACAGCAGGAAGCCCTTCTGGTATGGCCGCAACGGCAAGGCTTACACCTGAAAGGAACATGTAATATATAGATTCGCCCCTCATTATCCCAAGTATCGTCACAATGGCACAAATAATCAAAGAACCTGTGACAAGTACTTTGCCAAGTTTATCAAGCCTTCTTTGAAGCGGTGTCACATTATTATCAATTTCTTTTATCATGCCAGCAATTTTGCCCATTTCCGTTCTCATGCCTATATCCATAACAAGCGCTTTGCATCTGCCGCTCGTCACTATAGTTCCCATATATATTATGCTTTTTTTCTCTGTAGACCTCTTTAATTCAATGTTAACAGGTTCTTTTGATACCGGTACAGATTCACCTGTCAATATAGACTCATCTAATTTAAGGTTATGGGCTTCAAAAACAACAGCATCTGCAGGAACTCTATCACCTGCTTCAAGTGCAATAACATCATTAATCGTGACCTCTTCCGCAGGTACTTCCTTAGTTACCCCATCTCTTATTACTTTTGTTGACGGGGCTGCTAACTTTTTTAAGGCTTCCAATGATTGCTCTGTCCTATACTCCTGAATAAACCCCAAAATTGCATTTAAAATGATTATAATAGTAATCGTAATTGCATCAGCCACTTCACCCATAATAGCAGAAATCAGCGTTGCGGCCAAAAGCACCATTACTATAAAATCTTTAAACTGATCCAAAAATATCTCAAATGCCGTTACTTTTTTACCTTCTTCAAGTGCATTCGGTCCGTATTTTAAAAGTCTCTTTCGTGCTTCCTGTTCACTTAAACCATTTTTATCTATCTTATTGTTAAAATAGTAAATCGTATCATTTTCTGGTTTTTTTGTTTGAAACATTTGTACCCCCCTTTGAACATTTCTTCTCATATAAAAATATGAGGTAACATGTAAAAACATGACCTCATATTTTTAAGCTTTGCCATTCATCCCTCGCATAATTTACTATTAAAGTATGTCGATTTCTATCAGGATGATTCATTACCTTATTAAACCATTTAGCAGCTTCATCTTTGTAACCAAGTATTTTATTAAGCTCGCCAATCATATATATAAGCTGTATTTCGCCATCATAGGCCTCTACCCCTTCATATGCCTTTGTATACGAATCGAGGGAAAACTGTAAGTATTTGTTTTCATTACCCTTATCCATTAAAATCCTGTAAATCCACGCTATCCTTAAACATGTCTTGGCTATAATTATATCTTTATCATTTTTTAGTTGTGAGCAGTAAAGTGATAAAAGATATGACTCAAGGGCTTTTTGCGGTGTTCTTTCACCTGAAAACTTTCTTTTTGTCCAGTTAACAGTCACCTTTGACAGTATTTCTTTTTTGGCTCTATCGTCCACCTTATTAAACTCTTCATTTAGAGCAGCATAACCACAATTTGGACATACAATTGGATCGTAAAAAAAAGGCTCTATTCCATCATATTTAGTATAAAAATCTTTTCCCCTCTCCAATACTCTTAGATGTGATGTCCTAACTCTTGTATAGGTAAATTCTCTTTCGCAAACAGGACATACAATTTTACTGTCATACAAAAATGTATTCATTTATTTCACTCCTGTCAATTATTGTCATAATATGTTCTATATTTATTTTATCATAATTAAATATGATATTCGAGGGAAAAATAAATAAATAATATTATTATCTACAAAATTATTATCTACAAAGGTTGGTGATTTTCATGCCTACTTATGAAAATGAAAAGCTGGCTTTTAGATTTTCTCCAAGAAACAATAAAGCTAAAAACATCAATTGGAATGAATGGAGCGAGAAGGCGTTCAATACTGCAAAAAAACAAGACAAATTAGTACTTTTAAGCATAAGTGCCACATGGTGTCACTGGTGCCACGTTATGGATGAAACAACTTTTTCACATGAACCTGTTATAAACTATATAAATCAAAATTTTATACCAGTAAGAGTTGACACAGACATGAGGCCTGATATAAATAGAAGATACAATATGAGTGGATGGCCTACTGTCGCTATTTTAAATTATGATGGAGTTCTATTGAGTGGCGGTACATATATTCCGCCAGAAAAATTTTTAACATTTTTAGAGGAAATACATAGTTATTACAAAAACAATAGGGATGAAATAGAAGTTAAGATAAGAGAAAATAAAAATAAAGCAAAACCAATATTTACATTAAAGACCATATCAAAAGGTTTAGCATGTGATGCCATAAAATATGTTTACGAAAATATAGTAAAAACTTATGATAAATTATACGGTGGATTTGGTATAGAGCCAAAATTCCCAATGAGTGAAGCCTTAGAATTCCTCCTATTCTACTATTCAAAAACAGGTGATGACAATGCATCACTCATGCTTTCAAAGACCCTTACAAACATGCTGGAAGGAGGTATATTTGACCAAACTGATGGCGGTTTTTTCAGATATTCAACAACAAGGGATTGGAGCATGCCACACTATGAAAAGATGCTCGAAGATAACTCTGTGCTTTTAAAAATCTTGCTTGAAGCCTATAATGTAATAAAAAACGATAAATTTAAATATGGTGCTTCAAAAATAATAAGCTACATGAAGTCAGAGCTTTATGACAATAAAAACTCAGTCTTTTATGGAAGTCAAGATGCTGAAGAAGAATTCTACAGATTGCCGCCTGATAAAAGAAAGAAGGCCAAAAAGCCTCTTGTCGATAAAACGATATATACGGATAAAAACGCCTTAGCCGCTATGGGATTTCTATACAGCGGACTAGTACTTGATGACAATTCATATCTGCAAATGATGATAAGCCTTATTAATTTCTTCAACAAAATATTTGACGATGACTACGGTTTTTATCATTATTACACACAAAAACCTGAGCTTTTGGGAATACTTAATGACAATGTTAATATGTTAAATGCTTTCCTAGATCTATATGAAATAACGATTGATGAAATTTATCTTGATAAAGCATCAAAAATTGCTACAATCATTGTTAATAAATTCTTTGATGAAAATAAAGGAGGTTTCTTTGAAGATATAGTCAATGATAAAACTCTAAAAAATATTAATAATGATGAAAAAGATATACTCACAAATTCAAGAGCGGCATTAGCATTAATGAGACTTGACGGAATCTTAGAAAGAGATGATCACAAAAAAGAAATCTCAAAAACACTTAAGCTTTTTAGCAAATCATATAAAAAATATGGCATATATGCATCAACATTTGCGGTTGCGATGGATTTTTATATGAATGGGCCACTTCATATCAATGTCGTAGGAAGAAAAGATGATGATAAAACCAATTCATTCTATAAAAAAGTGTTAAAGACATATGCACCAAATAAAGTTGTCAAATACATCGATGTAGTTAATGACGCATCAAAACTTGATTTAAAAGGCTATTCCCCATTAAAATATCCTGCAGCATATATATGTATAGGTGAAAAATGTATAGACCCTGTAGTAGATGAAGAAGAAATAGAAAATACAATAAGAATAAGCAGCAAGATATTTAAATAAATATAGAAGAACTGACTTATTTGCATATTAGAAATAAGCGGTTCTTCATGTTGTATTATTTCTTTTTGATAAACCATATGTTAAGCCAAAAAGCATTATAATACCGGCATATCCTGCCAAAGGATACATATAATGTACAAGCTTTGAAAATCCAAATCTGCTTAAAACGAGTGCAACCCCTCCGGCTATAATCGTGTATATCTTGTATTTTAAGTTTTTTGTTACCGTAAGCCTCGCTGCAAAACCATAAAGATTCCCGACAGCTGTTGTATATATCTCTGCAATCAATATAAAACTATAAACAAGCTTCAAAGTATTTGAAAACCTACCAGCTATGTACAGCATTGGTATTTGATACTGTGATACTTGCGGCATATTTGTAAGTATAGCAAAAAGTATCATAGTCGCTCCAAAGCCAAGGCCAATACCACCAAATATGGCACCCCATTTAAGCTTCGACTTTGTAGATGTCTGATTTCCAAGTGGTGCTAAGATTGCAACAGACATTAAAAGGTTATATGACGCATATATGATGCCTGATACAAAAAAATTCTTGACTGCCGCATTAATAGGCATTGAAATACGCCCAATAGCAGCTATCTCAGGTGTATAAATAATAGCGAGTAAGCTTACAACAAATACGCCAATTAATAAAATCGGCACTACAAATGATATTGCGGAAATAACACCTGCTATTCCTGTTAAAACAGTCATAACAGATATTACAGCCATCAAAACAGAACCTAATGCTGTAGGCAGTCCAAACTGCTCTTTAAAAATGGCACCTGTGCCGGCCAGCATTGCAGTAAATGCACCAAATAAGAAAAATATTATGACATAGTCTATGATTTTACCGAATACCGGCACACCTGCTTTCATTATGACTTCATAATGTGATGTAGCATTGAGCATATTGCCTAACAAAAGAATTATATACCCATAAACGACGAATATAATCGCCGCAATTAATAAACCTATAAAGCCCTTAACACCATGATATCCAAAAAACTGCAGTACTTCCTGTCCCGAAGCAAACCCCGCACCTACAACAGTACCTATATATGTAGCAGCAATAGAAAAAACGGACAAATCCTTTTTACTCAAAAAAATCCCGCCTTTCTTAATATAGTATATTTTAGGCAGGATATAAAATATTATACTTTTTAATTAACTATTTATGCTTTTTCTTATTTATGAAATCTTCATAACTCGACAATTTACCAAAAAAAATCAATTTTTGCTAAATATTATCCATAAAATGCCGACAATTATATTGACTATGTTTTTTCAAAGTCTTATAATTAAGATGAAATTTTTTACATAGAAAGGGGTGAAATTATTAACAATTTATCAGTATTTAACAAATTATATTATAAAGGGGTGGAGAATATGAAAAAATCTTCATTAGCAAAAATTATTTTAGCTTTCGTTTTATCATTAACACTTATTTTTCCGTATTTAAATGTTACAGCATTAGCAGCAGACTCAGTTACTATCACACAAGATCAACTTGATATTGTTAATCCGTTTATTACTCAAGCAGCTACAACTTTTGCCAATTTGCCAGATACTCAAAAAGGACAAGTTATACAAAAAGTAAGAAATTTTTTAAACGACAATATAAGTCAAACTTCAGAACAATTACTTAATGACGTGGCAGGCATATTACAAGGTTTAAATTCTACAGATTACAAAGTAACATCAAATAATATTGTTCTTCTTGCGCAAGCGATGAAGACATTTATAACGCCTACAAAGCGCCAGGATATACTAAGTCAGATTGAAAGCGGTACAATAAAAGATGTTACACTACACGACTATGACATTAATATGGATGCAGTTAATAAATTTAATAACGATCACAACAATGTTATTAATTTCCTAATAAACAATGTTCAAACAGGCAGTCTATTAAATTTAATCAAAGAGCATCACAATAATTTGAGAATAGACGATAATTTTAAAGTATATTATGTATTATTAGGGAATACTTATTCCTTAGATGACCTTAAAAAGGATGCAGACTTTCAAAATTTAGTAAATAGTTTCCTTGCAGATATAAATCAAAATCAAAGTCAGAAATTAACATTAGATAGTATTGTCACTGCTGCAGATAACTTCTCCACAGCTGCCACAAAATTAACACCAGATAACCAAGAGCTTCTTCGTGCAGTGTTAAATGCATACGGCATTCATAATTACACACCTCCAAATGGTGGAGGAACTAGCAGTGGCGGAGCTATTAGCGGTGGCACAACCGGCGGTGAAACAGGAGTAACTGAAGTTGGCACACCTGTTGCATCAGCCACTGTAGACCTTACAAAGAAAACAACTGTTTCTAGCTCTGATAATGCAATTAGCCTTGATATACCTGCGGGTGTAATAGCAAATAATGATGGATCAACACTTAAGGTTTCTGTAAATGTACTTGATGATACTCAATCTAAAGCAATAGCTGATAAACTAAATACAACATCATTGACATTGCTTGGCAAAGTATATACTTTCTACTTCAAAGCTACTAAAGACGGAAATGACACATATATAACTAAATTCGATAAGCCGATAACAGTTAAATTATCATTGAACGGCATTGATAGCACAAAATACGACCCCAAAAGAATAAGCTTATTTAAAATTGACAATGATACTGCTATATACAAAGGCGGAAAATACGACAAAGCTACAAACACTATCACAACTAAGTTATACGGATTTAGTACATATGCGCTTATGTACTATAATAAGACATTTAAAGATATAGCAAACCATTGGGCAAAAAATGATATAGAATACATGGCATCAAAATATATAACAAATGGTATGACAGCTGATACATTCGTACCAGAAGGAAATGTAACAAGAGCGCAATTTGCTGCATTCCTTATTAAACTACTAAATATACCGTATCAGACAAAGGCAACACCATTTACAGATGTAAAAAGCAGTGATTGGTATTACAATGATGTGACGACAGCATATAATATTGGATTAGTCAAAGGTGTCGCTTCTGATAAGTTTGCTCCAAATGACAATATAACTAGAGAGCAGATGGCTGCAATGGCTCTTGACGCATTGAAATATATGGGTAAAGATGTTACAATTAGTCAAGATGAAGTAACAACAATTTTTGCACAATACAAAGATGCTAAAAACGTATCAGATTGGGCAAAAAATATTGTCGCTGCATCTGTTAAATATAATATAATGAATGGAATGTCAAAAGACAGCTATAGTCCTCTCTCAACATCAACAAGGGCACAAGCTGTTGCTGTAGTAAGTAGATTATTTGACATGCAATAAAAATTTGAAAGGGGGAGGACAGTTCTTCCCCTTCTATTTTATGTATAAAGAGGTACAGTATGAAAAAAATATTGATTATTTCCGCAGTAGCAATATTAATATTATCTGGTTTAACATATTTAGGAATCAATTATGCATTTAACAAAATTTCGTCGAATTTACTGTCAAATGTAGTATTGAAAAATAATACTACCAGTACTCCAGATAATAATTCACAGGATAATAAAAATAATGACAATATAAATGATGCTAACAATACTTTAAAAAATAGCGATACAAATAAAGCAAATAATAATTCTATAGAACCTAAAAATAGTAATTCTTACAATAGCAGCACAAATGAAAGTAACAGCAATAGCACTGCATCAAGTAATTCTACTGTAACAGGAAGTACTATCAAACAAATTGAAAGCTCTGCATCATTTTCAGATAAAGCAGAAATTGTAAAAATGGTAACATCAAAACTTAGTGCAGGTGATATTCAATATTTGATGTCCTTATCAAAAGGTGGTTTAACACTTGAAGAAAAGGAAAAGGCCAAAAGTATCGCATACTCAAAATTTTCACCTGCCGAAATCGAAAAAATAAAAGAATTATATCATAAATATTATAAATAAAAAATCTCCATCTAAAGGAGATTTTTTATTTTAAAATTTAAATAATTTATGTAAAAGATTTTTTTTCTTTAAAACCGGTTCATAAATATCTATATCATGTCCATTTATTACTTTATCGCTATTTGCAACAATATAATCAATCATTTCAACATTAATACCATTATCTTTTAAGACTGTCAATGAGTCAGCAATTTTGGGTGACCTGCCCTTTGTTGTATGGGCATCTGATGCTATAAAATGTACCATGTTACACTTAATCAGGTCAATGGCTTTCCTCATTGTTCCCTTTCCGAATAAACCAGTAATGCTTGTTGAATTAACCTGTGTTAGTGCACCCTTTTTTATAAGCTTATATGCTACAGCAAAGTCATCTTTAATATAATTATATCTCTCTATATGCGCAATTATAGGTGTAACACCCATTAATTTAAATTCAAATATGACATCTTCTGCATATTCAGGATATTCCAACATTGGAAGCTCTATTAGTATATATCTACCGGTATTATTAATAGACATAACACTGCCTTCTTTATATTTTGAAGGTAGTGTATGTGAAATATATGCCTCGCATCCAGGCAATATATTTACGTCTATATTGCTATCTGCTATGTAATTGTTTAACATATCACATTTCTTTAAAATATCATCTTTTTTTATTTCATTCTCATATTCAATATAATGTGGTGTAGCGACTATCGTTTTAATCCCATCATTATACGCTATATTAGCCATCGTAAGAGATGTATCAATATCGTATGCTCCATCATCAATTTCAGGTATGATATGGCAGTGAATATCAACCATCATCTTTTCCTTCTTTTCTTCTTATGTTTGCTTCCATCATCACTATAATAATAATAGTAATAATAGCCTTTATTATGTTCCTTAACTTTATTTAAAACAACACCAAGAATATTGGCTTTTAAATTTGTTAATATTTCTTTTGCCCTCTTAGTAACATCAATTTCTGTCTTATTTGCTTGTACAACAAGTATAACTCCATCAACTATTGGCGCAAGTACAGTAGGATCTGTCACCAATAATACTGGTGGCGCATCAAGCAAAATATAATCATAGTCTTCTTTAAGGTTATTTATAAAATTTTTCATTTTGTTTGAACCAAGGAGCTCAGACGGATTTGGTGGTATTGGACCAGATGGTATAATATCAAGATTATCATATTCTTTATCTGATATTATATATTTTTGATAATTAGCATCTTCGACAATGATATTCGTTAATCCATTCATATTAGATATTTTAAACATCTGATGTACAGTAGGATTTCTTAAATCACAATCAATAACAATAATCCTGCTACCTGTCATAGCCAATGCATATGCAAGATTTTTTATAATTGTACTTTTACCTTCATTTGGTAATGAACTAGTTATAAGTATACTTTTTACCTTATTATCCACACTTGTAAATTGCAAATTTGTTCTTAGTGCACGAAATGCTTCAGAAATTGATGTCTTTGCTTTCACTATATTGCTCTTATCTAAATTATTATTTTCCGCTTCAATCAAAAGAACAACCCCCTCAATCTTTAAGTTCAGGAATTACACCTAATACAGGCAAATCAAGATATTTCTTAACGTCGTCGATATTCTTATATGTCCTATCAAAATATTCTAAAAGAAATATTATAAATATGCTTACCATTATACCTAATATCGCAGCAATAGCTATATTAAGCAATGGTTTAGGACTGACTTTATTCATCGGTGGTATTGCTTTATCAATTACGCTGACATTATCCACTTTCATTATTTTAACTATATTATCAACGAATGAATTTGCTACCGCATTAGCTATATCTGCAGCCATTTTCGGATTATTATCTTTTACGCTTATATTTATAACTTCAGTATCGCCTTCTTCTGCGACATTTATCTTTGATTTCAATTGGTCTGTTGTCAGATTTAATTTTAAGTCATCAATTGCTTCTTGAAGTACGGATCTACTTGTTGCAATTTCAGCATATGTTGAAGCAAGAAGCCTATTTGTTTGAACATCCTGAAACTGAATTTGGCCATTACTGTACTGAGCTGTTTGTGACTTGCTTACAATCAATGATGTACTTGCTTGAAATGTTGGTTTTATTACATAAAACGACAAAATACCACTTATAATAACTGCAAATATAGTTATGACAAATACAATCCACCACTTTTTCCTTATAATTGATAGAATCTCCCTTAAATCTATTTCTTGTTCTTCCATAGCTTCAGCTCTCCTCTTTTATGGTTATAGCTTAATTATTTTATACTTGTATTTGCGGCTTCATCAAAACTTTCGTATTCATTTAATTTTAATGTATGCAAATATTTTATAAATTCATCTTTCAGATCATCTCTCTTAAGTGCATATTCAATCGTTGCTTTAAGATATCCTAATTTATCGCCAACATCATACCTTTTTCCTTCAAAATTATATGCATAAATTGCTTCATAATTTAAAAGGGTCTTTAAAGCATCTGTAAGTTGTATCTCGCCACCTGCACCAGGTTTAGTATCTTCGAGAATTTCAAATATCCTTGGTGATATAATATATCTTCCAAGTATTGCCATCCTTGATGGTGCTTCTTCTTTTTTAGGTTTTTCTATTAGATTATTCACTCGATATAGCCTGCCATCAATTAAATTGACATCTACTATGCCATATTTATCTACATCATCTTGTGGAACTTCCTGTACGCCAATTATAGAACAATTATATCTATCATATTGCTCTATCATCTGCTTTAAAACAGGTACTTTAGCATCAACAATATCATCACCAAGTAGAACAGCGAAAGGCTCATCACCAACAAATGTATGTGCACAATATATGGCATGTCCAAGCCCTTTCGGTTCTTTTTGCCTTATATAATGTATATCGACCATATTCGTTATATCTTCAACAAGATTTAAAAGATTTTCCTTGCCCTTTTTCTTTAATTCAAGTTCGAGTTCTACTGATTTGTCAAAATGATCCTCAATTGCCCTTTTGTTCCTCCCAGTTATAATAAGTATATCTTCTATGCCGGAATTCACAGCTTCTTCTACTATGTATTGTATAGTCGGTTTATCAACAATTGGGAGCATCTCTTTTGGCTGCGCTTTCGTTGCAGGCAAAAATCTTGTTCCAAGACCTGCTGCTGGAATTATAGCTTTTCTAATTTTCATTTTCAAGCCTCCAAAATTTTATTATAATATGTATATTTAAGACACATCACTTAAACTATCAACATTTTCGCTACTAATGTCTTCTATTATATGTAGGCCTAAATCGACTAAATTCGCATTTCCAGAAACATTAAGCCTTACTTTGACTCTTCCCTTTCGTTTATCAATCTTCTCTATAAGGCCTTCATAACCTTTTAATGGTCCGTCTATTATTTTAATCCTTCCACCAATTTTAATACCTGTTGAAAAACCAATAAGATCAGAATCGTTTGTTAATGCTAGTATGATCCTTATCTCATCTTCTTTAACTTCAGCAGGTTCTGATTCATCTTTTAAAAACTTAATTAAATAAGGTAGCTTTGTTATCTTATAATATATATCATAGCACATACCAGTCTTAATAAAAACATAACCCGGAAATAAATACTTGATTTTTTTTATTCTTTGCTTCCCTTTTCTTTCCATTATAATTCTTTTCGGTATTAAAGTTTTAACAACTTTTTTATTAAAATTATTAAATAGTAAATCAATAAATCTTTTTACTTTCATCTCATCTCCTGTCTTCGTATAGATAACATACCACTTTCCCTCATCATTCACATATGCTGCCTCCCCTTTTGTGTATTTCGTCTATATATTCGACATTTATTTCTAAAATTCCTTCTTTTGTGACCGTTTACTACAAATTGGATATAAAAAAATTTTTCACATATAAAAAGGACAGAAAACTGTCCCTTTTTATATTTATTATCTTATTTCAATTCGACACCATATTTATTTAAAATTTCAGCCATTTCATTTTTAATCTCTTCAAGCCTTTTTTCGGTATCTGCTTCACATCTGACAATAAGCTCAGGACCTGTATTAGAAGCTCTGACAAGGCCCCAACCGCCTTCAAACAATACTCTTGCACCATCAATATCTATTAAATCATAACCTTTATTCCTAAAATAATCTGTAACACCTTTTACAACATCAAACTTCTTTTCATCATCACAATGAAGTCTTAATTCTGGTGTCGATGGATACTTCGGTACATCTGAAAGCAGTTCGGACAATGTTTTATCAGTATTTGAAAGTATTCTAAGTAACCTTGCAGCGGCATATGCTGCATCATCATAACCATAATATTCATCCGCAAAGAACATATGTCCAGACATCTCACCCGTAAAAACAGCATTAAGCTCTTTCATCTTTGCCTTTATTAGGCTATGGCCAGTCTTATAGAATATTGGATTGCCACCGAGCTTTTTTATTTCCTCCGGTAATGCCTTTGAGCATTTTACTTCGACGATTGCATCTGCACCTGGGTGCTTCTTCATGATTTCTCTCCAATAAAGAATCATGAGCATATCTCCCCAGATTATATTTCCTTTATCATCAACAACACCTATTCTGTCTCCGTCACCATCAAATGCAATGCCAATGTCTGCATTTAACCTTGCAACCTCTTTTATGAGATCTTCTAGATTCTCAGCTTTTACAGGGTCCGGAAAATGATTTGGAAATGTCGGGTCTGATTCACAATATAGCGGGTATACTTCACAGCCAAGGCCATAAATGATATCAGGATAAATATTTGAACATGTTCCATTTCCACAGTCAACAACAACTTTAAGCTTTCTATCACCAAGTTTTACTTTATCTTCAATCATTTTAATATAGTCATGTATTGGATATGCGTAGTTTACAGTACCTATCCCAGTTTTGAATTTACCTTCCTCAGCGATATAGTAAAGCTTCTGTAATTCATCACCATATATCGTTGATGGACCAAATGCAACTTTAAAACCATTAAATTGTGGAGGATTATGACTTGCGGTAATCATGATACCAGCATCATAATTATATAATATTCGTGAGTAATAAAAAGCAGGTGTTGATAATACTCCTACATCTAATACATCGCAACCTGTAGCATTAAGCCCTCTAATTATAGCATTTCGAATAGGCTTTGATGAAATCCTGTTATCTCTTCCAACAATAACGTCTTTTATGCCCTTTTCATTTTGAATATATGTACCGAATGCATTTCCAATAAGTTCGGCAGTTTCTTCGGTAAGGTCGTCATTCCATACGCCCCTTATGTCATACATTCTAAACATATTTTGATTCAGCGTCATTAATATCCCTCCTGTTATAAAATAATACATCTATAATAATATTATATAATAAATTGTTGCTTTCACAATACATATAAGCATAAAAATGATACAATTTCGTGATATAATAAATTAAAAAGAATATGGAGGTATTAAAATGTGCGGCAGATATTTATTTTTTGGTATTGAGGATACTCAGGAAATAAAGAATATATTATCAGAGCTAAGTCGTAAATATAGCAGTGATGCTATTTCAAATATAAAAAAAGGTGAAATATATCCTACTTATAATATGCCTGTCTTAATTAATGAAGGCAATAATAAATCCTATGAAATATTTAAATGGGGATTTAAAAATTTTAGATCAAATGGAGTCATAATAAATGCTAAAAGTGAAACACTTGATGAGCGAAAAATGTTTAAACAATTAATTAATACTAAAAGATGTTTGATACCTGCTACAGGTTTCTTTGAATGGAATCATATTGACGGAAGTAAAGATAAATTTCTTATAAAGCCTTCTAATATGGATATGTTTTTTATGGCAGGGTTATACAATACATTTAATATTAATGGTGAATACATTACATGCTATGTCATAATAACAACAGAAGCAAATGATGAAATGTCAAAGATTCATAACCGCATGCCTGTAATACTGAAAAAAGAAGTAGAAGATGTATGGTTATATGATATGTCAGCAGACATAAAAAAAATCCTCATACCATATGAGGATCACCTTTTGATTCAAAAAGTAGGATAAAATTAAAATGTACTACCGTTGTACCCCCAATTTTCCCCACTAAATTCCTGAATGACTATATAAATACTATTTTTCGGATAATTTAGATTCTTATTAAGAATATCGCATATACTTGCTGATAATCTCTCTTTTTGGTCTTTGCTTAATCTTCCTATTAACTGTATTTCAACAATTGCTCCTTTATCAAGAGGTTCGCCATGAAAATATATATCATCACCTTCTGTAAATCTAACCATGAGCCAGCTTTCACTTTTACCGGCTACATCCTGCATCATTGATGCAAATTCCTTCTTTAATGTCTCTCTCATGTTGTCACTTAATTTTTCTTTTGTTATAGAATTAATAATAGGCATTATAAACTCTCCTTTCATTTCTAAATCATCTTTTTATCTGAATAACATAGTTATATTATAGAATATCATCTAAATTGCTTCAATAGATATACTGTAGATATTTATTAATTAAAATATCTATGATAAAATTATGGTAAGTAATAATATGAGGAAGTGTTTGCTGTGAAATATAAAAAAGTAGTAATTGGACTTATATTTGCAGTGGTATTAGTAATAACGATAATTGAAGTAAGATATAATTTTTTAAATCACAAAACATATAAACCTGTTATCAATAAAAATATCACAACAGAAGAAAAAACAAAGAACACTAAAAATGTAGTTCAAAAACAAGAAAATAAACCTTCAATTGCAAAGCAGCAGGACAATAAATCTAAGGAATTGGAAGATAAATTTCAACAAAGCTTTTTATTATTCCGTCAGAAAAAATATGTCGATTCTATAAATTTAGCAGAGGAAATAATAAAAGAAGATGCTAATTTTTACGAAGCTTATACGATAAAGGGGCTTGCCCTTTCATATAATGGCAATTTTCAGGAGGGAATGAAAAATATCGACAAAGCTCTTGAAATAAATCCAAATTATGGTTTAGCAAGATACAGTAAGGCATTATCCTATGAATTGTATGGTTACTATGATGATGCTCTAAAATGGTACAATAAGGATTTGGAAGTTGAAAATTATGTTTGGACATATTATGGTATGTCAAGTATATATGGAAGGCGAGGTGACATCGAAAATACTGTTAAATATCTGAAAATCGCTATTAATATGGAACCAAACATAAAAAATCTCGCTAAGGATGAAAAAGATTTTAATCCTGTAAAGCAATCTAAGGAATTTCAAGATTTATTAAAATGAACAAAATGACCTAAAATCGAGTTATTTACCGTCCTCTCACATAACCGTACGTACCGTTCGGCATACCTCGGTTCATTATAAATTATGTACTATCTGATACCTTTCATATTTAATGTTCCTAATTTTTCTCATAATTTTTTATATATTATTATTGTACCATAAAAACAAAAATTCACTTATAATAGATTTTTGTTAATAAATCTATGACAGTTTATATTCTAAGTAATAGGTTTAGATGGATTTTTTAAAAAATTTAATAAATAGATTTTAATAAAACATTATGCTTAGAATTGTTTTACATAAGGAATATAACAGACATTTTTAACAATTGTAATTGAATTTTCTATATAAATAATTTATCATTAATAGTAGCAAAATATTATGGAATACGATACATTTAATCATTTATGAAGGGATATTATTTGATATGAGTATATTGTACAATTTAAAAAAGCAAAGCTGGATATTAATGATATGGTTATTTACAAGAATTACGCTTATATTTGTTGGATGGGCAGCAACCTTAAGAATTCCCGGCGGTCCTCTTGCAGAACCTTGGCCTTTCCCAAAGTTACCGCTTATATTCACTATGTGGGATCGTTTTGATTCCCAATGGTATTTGGCAATTGCTCAATATGGTTATAATTTGCCATATAAAACACATTATAGCCCGCAGGCTTTTTTCCCACTATATCCATTATTGATAGCACTAGTACATAGAATAACGAGTATACCTTATCTTATAGTCGGTATAATTATATCAAATATATTCTTTATCTTAGCATTATATATACTATATCAATTAGTAGAAGACCATTTTGGAGAAAAAATTGCAAGATTATCAATCATATTTATGCTAATATTTCCAACATCCTTCTATTTCTCCGCTATATACACAGAATCGCTTTTTCTCTTTGGGACGGCACTGTCTTTTTGGGCTGCTGATCATAAAAAATGGTGGGTTGCTGGAATAGGTGGGGCTATAGCTGTCTTGACGCGTAACCTCGGCATAACACTTATTATCCCACTTTCAATAATTGCTTGGAAACAATATGGAAAAAAGTCACTTAAAAAATGCTATCCAATATTGCTAATTCCTATAGCTTTCTCAATCTGGGCAATTTATTTATGGCAGTTTACGGGAAATCCGCTACAATTTATACACGCCGAATACGGTTGGGGACACAAATTAATGCCGCCATTTGTTAGTTTGGTAGTAGCTATATACAATATATTTACTGCACCACCTGCAAGCTTCCCACAAGGTGTCTATGTAAGCGCATGGAAAGCACCATTTGCTGCTCTTTACAGTACTATTGACGGAATATCTGCTCTTATAGGGCTCATCGTTCCTTTTATTGGCAGGCGTTATGGATTACCATGGTCTTGGGTTATTTATAGCCTCATAGGTACTCTTGTGCCTATGACAGCACCAACAATTTATGCTATGACGCCTTTAGCAAGCATGTCCAGATACATTGTTGTGCTTTTTCCTATTATGGTAGCATTAGCACAAATCACAATTAATCGTCAAAACCTAAAATTATCCCTTATTATTTCTCTTTCATTAATTCAGGCATTCTTTTTTACACTATTTGTAACCTGGAACTGGATTGCATGAAATGTTAGTTCTTTTATAATAGCTCAAAGAAACTGATACTTGTTCTATTATACACCCTATTGTAAGCGGAGTAGTGGATTAAGATTCAAAATATTGCATAATTTTTTATGCCCAAAGCTGAAGGAAATTCAATTGAAATTTTTTGACAAATACAACAATCTTGTTTTTTAAAAAACTTTATGCAAAGAATGTTAAAGCCATAAGAGGTTTTTGTAAATCCTATTATGGCTTTAACATCATTAATTTACAGTTTTAATCTATGTTTTTTACAATATTACCTTATTCATAAAGTAACATTTTAATTATCAACTTTTTAAGAAATCTAAATAATTATATACACCCTACTTATAGAATTTAACTTTATCAGCATCATTGAACAAATCAATCTTATGGTATATAACTTCTTTCATAGCTTTAATACATGGCGGATAAATTTCATTTGGTTCACGGATAACAGGATCCTGTAAAACTTCACGACATCTTCGATAGAATGCTTCTTTAATATCACTGGAAATGTTAATTTTAGAAATACCTATTTTTACAGATTCCGCGATCTCATCGTCTGGATTAGAAGAACCGCCATGTAATACTAAGGGAATATTTATTGTATCTCTTAAAACCTTTAACAAGTCTAATCTTAATTTTGGTTTCATATTTTTAGGATAGATACCATGAGCTGTTCCTATAGCTATTGCCAATGTATCTACGCCAGTTTTTTCAACAAATTCTTTTGCTAGCGCAGGATCTGTATAAATGATCTTGTCATTTGAGGGTTCTATATCGTTACCTGTCTTACCGATTGTTCCAAGTTCTGCTTCTACAGAAACATTTACAGCATGCGCAGTCTCAACTACTTTTTTTGTAATTGCGATATTATCTTCAAATGGCATTTGGGAAGCATCAATCATAACGGATGTGAATCCACATCTTATTGCATGAACTATCTGTTCAAAGGTTGCGCCATGATCTAAGTGGATAGCAACTGGTACATCAGATTTATATGCTTCTTCTATGACACTAGCTACAAAACTGTCTTCTACAAATGACAATTCATCCGGATGTATTGCTATAATAACTGGAGCTTGTTTTTCATGGCACGCTTCCATCACACCTTTTAATATCATATTACTGCTTGTGTTGAAAGCTGGTACTGCAAAGTGATTTTCCTGAGCTACTTTTAGTAACTGTTTCATGTTCATTAACATAATCTTTTCTCCTTTTTAATTTTTATTTTGAGAGCCGGACAGTTTGATATAATATCTTACTAAATTTATACTGTCCTGCTCAACTTGGTGCATTAATACATAATAATTAATATCTGGATTTTCCTTCAGCCTTGCTTTAATTGCTGCAATATTAGCATTCATGAAATCACATCCCACATTAATTTTATTGATACCATATTTCACAGATTTCAATATATTATCTTCACCAGAGCCCGAACCTCCATGAAGTACTAATGGCATTTTTGTTAATTCTTTAATGACTTTTAATCGTTCAAAATCAAACTTTGGAACCATGCCTTTAGGATAATTACCATGAGATGAACCAATTGAGATAGCCAGAGCGTCAATTCCTGTCTCTCTTACAAAACGTAATGCTTCTTTAGGATTTGTATACATATCGTTTACCGTAAAATTAGCTCCCTCAGTAGCTCCCATACACCCAATTTCACCCTCTACGCTTACTCCTTTGGGATGTGCATATTGTACAATTTCTTTTGTCATGGCAATATTTCCTTCCAAGCCAAAGCGAGATGCATCTACCATTACCGAAGAAAATCCATCGTCAATTGCTTTCTTAAGTAATAGTACATCTTGCCCGTGGTCAAAATTTAAAGCAACTTTTATATTGGTTCTGCTAGCAAGTATTTTTACAATGGGAGTTATTAATCCACTATCACAATGGTTTAACAAATGCTCTTGAACCACATTGATAATAATAGGAGCATTTTCCAATTCAGCGGCTTTTATAACAGCTCTCGCTGTTTCTATATTAAAGCAGTTAATTGCCATTACAGCATAATTATTCTGGTTAGCTTTTTTCAACATTTCTGTCATTGAAACATACATAACAATTCTCCTTTAAACGGTATCACAAAATGCAGTAGATGTACTCTATGATAGTTATAAAATTAATTTATTTTAATGCTTGATAAATCAAGTTCTTCTTCATCTTCATCTTCCTTAGTATCTTCTTCTATTGCATCCTTTTTTAAAAATACCAAAAGAATTGCAGTAATTATTGAGCCTACACTTAAAGCGATTAAGAAACCAAGTGGGTTATGCATAGCAGGAACAATAAACATACCACCTGAAGGAACAGGAGAACCGACTCCTAATAGCATAATCAAGATACCACCGATTGCTGCGCCGAAAGAACAAGAGAAAATAACACGTATTGGATCAACTGCCGCAATTGGAATAACACCTTCTGTAATCATACAAATACCCATTGGGAATGCAATTTTGATGTTCTCAGCTTCCTGTTTACTGTATCTTGATTTTTTTATCAACCATGATAATGTCACACCAAATGGAGGAATCATTGAAGCACAAATCTTAATTGCTTCTGGTCCATAAATCCCCTCTGCTAACAAACCATCTGCAAACAATGATGCAACTTTGTTAACAGGGCCGCCAAAATCAAATGCAGCCATAGCACCCATAATAGCACCAAATATTACTTTAGAGCCTCCATTCATAGAACGTAGGAAGTTTGTCAAGCTTCTTGAAGCTGACGCAATAGGTCCACCGATTACAAAAAACATCAATAAACCGATTACAATTGAAGAAAGTAATGGAATAATCATCATTGGCATTAACCCTTGTGCCCATTTTGGAAGTTTTAGATTGTTTTTTAAGAAATTCACAAAATAGCCAGTGAGGTATCCACCAAGCATGCCACCAAGGAAACCAGCACCAATAGCATTAGCAATCATACCCATCAATAAGCCAGGTGCAATGCCAGGACGATCAGCAATAGAATAAGCAATTGCTGCACTCATTACTGCTGGAATTAACCCCATACCAAATACACCAAGTGATACAGCTGCCTGCCAAATCGTATAGGAGTCTTTGTAATCTTTAATTATAGATGGATTTCCTCCCGCTAGATTGCCAATTGCAATTAATAAGCCAGATGCCACAACTAGTGGAAGCATAAATGAAACACCCGTTAACGCATGTTTCTTTAACTGTAAGTTTTTTAACATATTAGATCTTCTCCCCTCTGTTTTTAATAATTTTTTATAATCCTAATTCTTGTTGGATTTTATTAATCAGTGCTTTTGGAGACTTAATTGCAACTTCAGTAGGAACATCAATGACTTTTTTGCCTGAAAAGCGTTCTCTGCCCTTTACTTTGATATCAGCTGCGATGATTACAACATCAGCTTCTGCAATATCACTTACTTTAAGTTCATCTTCTGTTCCAATAGTTCCTTGAGTTTCAATGTGAATTTCATGTCCCAAACTTTGTGCAGCGCGCACCAATTTTTCTTTTGCTATATAAGTATGCGCAATTCCAGATGTACAAGCTGCAATTCCTACAATCTTCATAAATCTTCCTCCTTTCTATATTTATTCTCCTGCAAATATTTGATAAATCTCTTCAGGTGTTTTCACTTTTTGTAGCCTTTCACATACTTCATCATCTGCTAATTTTGTCGCCACTTGTGAAAGTAAACGAATATGAGCACTATCCCTGTTCTCCTCTTTCACAGCAAACAAAATAATAAAGCGTACCGGTTTATTATCTAATGTTTCCCATTCAATGTCTGTTTTAGTTCTACCTATAGCTAATGATGTTTTACTAACAAATTTTGATTTTCCATGAGGAATTGCTATCCCATTGCCAATACCTGTAGAACCCAAACGTTCTCTGTAGTATACATCATCCAAGAAAGCTTCCTTGTCTGATAAAGCTCCTGCATTATATAGTAATGTCGTTAATTCCCGTAATACTTCGTCTTTTGTTTTTGCTTCCATATCAAGTTTGATTGTTTCAATTTTAATTACTTTTGCTAAATCAGTTGCCATAATCTTCATTTCTCCTTCATTCAATTCAAAATAACTCTTCACATCTTTTCTATTCACACATTTTTTTAAATAGTACATGGACCCTTCAAAGGTATGAAGATGATATATTTCTGATAATAAATGAGTTATTATATCAGTATTATCCATTGCTATATAAAATACGATTTGCTTCTTCAGTTTCCTGATATCATTCAATGCAATTGCTAAAATAGGTTGCTTGCTATAGAATCCCATTTCCACTTTTATGTCATCACCAAGTGAAATTTCGTGAAAATTGATATTGGTCTGGTATTTTTTATTTAATTGTTCAACAACCTCATCATACTGCTTATTGAAATAAATATTTTCCTCTGTTAGATATTGGTTAATATATAATGTACCTATTTGTTTTCTAT
Source organism: Thermoanaerobacterium sp. RBIITD (assembly GCF_900205865.1). Lineage (NCBI taxonomy): Bacteria > Bacillati > Bacillota > Clostridia > Thermoanaerobacterales > Thermoanaerobacteraceae > Thermoanaerobacterium > Thermoanaerobacterium sp. RBIITD. The sequence continues at coordinate 2,825,057 of NZ_LT906662.1, read as the reverse complement.
CAGTTTTCACTGGTTTTTCTACTAAAAGTTTGTATATATTTTGAATATCCTGATCATTTAAAAACGTAGATACAAGGATATAAGGTTTTTCTCTAATATCTATTGGTACTGTTGATACAATAAAATCAATATCATCCATGTTACGTTCTTTTAACATGCTAACTGATAAAATATCTACAATTTCCCAATCCGGAAAAGCCCTCCGGATCCTTGTACTTAACAATTGTGATGTTCCATAACCACTTTGGCATACAACCAGGATACGTCTTTTAACAATTGATCGTTCTAATGCTAGTTGATAATATAATGCCAAATATCCTATCTCATCCATCGGAATCGTTTTTAGCTTTAAATCATATGTTGCCATTAATACAGCTGCTTTACATATATTCAAAATGTCCGGATATTCTTCTATAATGTCTCCTATTACTGGATTTGATATTTGAATATCGTAGTCGAGTCGGTTCAGCATAGGACGTATATGCATCAATAACCCTTCCATTACGATTTCATCATTTAAAATATTTATATTCATAATTTTTTCCATAAAAGATGTCACTTTTTTTGCAAAAATATTCGCCCTTTGATTTAATTCATTTAAAACCTCATTAGCATTCTCACTCATATTTTTCACTAATCCAGAAGAGATAAAATATTGATATAAATAGTAAATTTCTGATTCTCCTAATTGTGTCTGAAAATCTTTGTTAATTTGATTAACAATATTTTTCGCCTCTTCATAAGCTTTTTCATATTTCAAATTATCGGACCTTTTTGCAATATCTACCTCTATTTGCTTTCCTTCCAACCCCCTGGTCAATGAAATCAAAATATGAGTCAAAATGTTGATGTAATAAGGATCATTCAAGAGACAATTATATTTCTTTTCCAATTTAACAAGAAGTTCATTAACATAAATAATCTTATCTTTTTCAAAAATTTCTAATAATGCATTTAATGTAGATGCATCAATGCGCGTTGACAGCTCTTCAATAGTCCAATCTTTATCCACTTCCTTCGAGTATTCAATTAGGAGAGATTCAATAGCTCTTCGAATATCATTTTCTGTTCCTACTATCCTAGTCCCTTTTATGTTTTTCTCCAGTTTGAGGTTAAATTGTGATATCCATTTTTCAATATAACTCAAATCATTTACTATGCTCGTCTTACTAACGTAATACATATCGGAAAGTTTTTGTATAGAAGTACTCATATGTGAACTAATCAACAAGTTTTTAATAATTTCAATCCTGCGTTCTTTGATTGAAATATTTTCATGCTTTCTTTCTTGTCTCTCAAGATCGTTAAGTAAAAGCCATTTGGCATTTTTTGCATTTACAATCATAATGCCTGTACCTCGTTTACGGTCTAACATAATATTAAATTTATTCAGATATTTCTCTATCACCCTTAGATCCTTTTGAATGGTTTTATTGGAAGCATTTAATAAATCAGCAAAGCTTTTAATTGTTTTATAATTTGTTTCTTCCAATAATAATTTTATAAATTCTATCTGGCGTTTAGTAAGACTAATCAACGTTTACCTCCTTTCTTTTATTCTCCCTCTGCCCCACAAGTATAGGATATCATATTGTTCAAATATGTAAAATAACAAATAAGTTCCTTTAAAAAAGGAACTTATATAACAACTCTCTATTAAATGCAACTGCGTGTTTTTTTATTTATAAAAAATAAGCCACTGTGCAATTTACACAGTACTTTTTGTTTAATTATAGTTTATTATTTTGATTTTTATAAAACATTCAAAATGAAATTATGGCATCTTATTAAAAGAGAGGCAATTGTTTAATTTTATTTTCTTTTGTATTTTATCGTTTCTCACATCAATAATTAGTATTTCTGCATTTTTTGTAAACGGCAAATACTTTCAGATAAATTTCGGAAAATAATTTTCCTGAATTTTTTTCCATATGTCCATTAAAAAATGATTACCTATACTCAAGCCTATAACTTTTACCTGTTATTTTAAAAAGTCACATCTGTATGTTAAACTTCTGTATCCTTTTTATCTACAATTTTCACCTTAGTTCTATTGATTTTATAATAAAATATACTATTGTAACAAAAATTATTATCAATAAAATAGCAATAGACCCGATTCCAAGTTCTTTAAACTTCCCTAAAGCTATATATATATCTTTATATAAGATAAACGAAAGCAAAAAAATAACCTCTACCTTTAAACAAGTCATAAGCGTACGCGCATTTCTATATTGGCGCTCTGCATTTTCCTCAGTAATTTCAGGAATATAATTAAATATATGAGGAAATCTACTTATATATGAAAACATAAAATATAATAAAATGCTCACTATAGGTATTAAAAAAAGAGTTCCTTTGCTACCCCAAGAATATGGATTACCAGATAAACTATAATGTATTGGAACTTTATTTGGAAGATATGGCCAATACCTAATAAATAGTAATAATTCTAAAATGAGATTAATTATTACTATTATTTCGATAACTTTTTCAAATGTTGAAAATTTTAACTTTAAAACAGGCCTATTTTTATACATTTAATTTTCATTCCTTTCATAAATTTTTAGTTAATCTGAGCCGTTGTTAATGTTCTTTTCTCTATTCAATACCTTTTTATTATTCCTATCTATTTAATAAACTGTAATGCCCTTGTACATCTTCATTTTATAGCGCTGTTTTTCCAATGTCTACTATATCTTTGTATAGTTTTGACATAAAAAGCAAAAAACTATACAAAAGTATAATCTTAAAATTTAATCTATATCTATTAAATTTAATTTAACCGCTTTTGTAACTGCTTTCTGAATGCTTTTTACGCATAGCTTCTCAATTATTTTCCTCTTATGATATTTTACAGTAACTGGTTTAATTCCAATCTCTCTTGATATGGCCAATTCTTTATAACCCTTTGCAAGCATTAGCAATATCTCTATCTGATTATCAGTTAAATTTATATTGCAGTTATTTAGTTATTGCTCTTTTATATTGGTTTTATATTCATCGGCAATTTTATCTGCAAGCAATTCTAAAACTATAGTCATTTCATCTGCCATGACATATTCTATCGTCGATACATCAAAATATCCTATTATCTTTTCATCTACAATGATAGGCGCTCAATACAATACCATTTTTTCAAAATGTCACAGAAATGATGCTGAGGTTCTAAATAAACTAATCTTCTTAATTGCATCGCCATTGAAATAGCATTTGTTCCTACGGCTTCTTCTTTAAAAGACATACCTATTCTAAAACCTGATTTATCTATGCAACTGTGTGTTTTCTTATTCATCTTATATTTAAAAGATAACCATTGTCATCAGTTAATAAAAATATGTATTCTCCTTTAGTCTGATTTAAAAAATTATCAACACAATTGTGAAATACATTAATAAGTCCTATGTTTTTATTTAATCTAATTTGTGTCTATGTTACACTAAAAGTACCCCAGTATTTCAGTTGAAAAATCCCCCACTTTAAGATAAAATTTCTCTCATGTAATAAAATACATGAGGGAGTGATGGAGTTGATTTCTTTGAAAGACAAACAGGAAATAATATTATCATATATAAGAGATGGTAAATCTCAAAGACAGATATCTAGAGAAACTGGTATTGATAGAAAAGTTATTAGAAAATATATTAAAAAATATGAAGAAAAGAGAAGGGACTTGATAAATGAATGGAAAATAGATGTAAATACAGATATTCAAGAGATTATTGATGATATAGTTGAAAAACCTAAGTACAACATTGAAAACAGGCATAAGATAAAGTTAACTGAGGAAGTGATAAATCGCATAAAATTTTATCTTAGAGAAAATGAGCAAAAAAGGTATTTAGGACAGTCCAAACAACAAAAAAAGAAAATTGATATATATAATGCCTTAAGAGAAGAAGGCTATGACATAGGTTATACATCCGTTTGCCAAGCAATAAATAAGATATTAAATGAGCAAAAAGAAGCATATATAAAGGCGGAATATCAACTTGGAGATGTGTGTGAATTCGACTGGGGTGAAGTCAAATTATTTATAAAAAGCGAGTTAAAAACATTTCAGATGGCGGTATTTACAAGTGCCAAAGGCAATTACAGATTTGCAAAACTTTTTCCAAAACAAGATACTTCATGCTTTCAAGAAGCACATGTATCATTCTTTGAAGATATAAAAGGCGTTTATCATACTGTAGTATATGACAATGCAAAAGTTATGGTTAAAAAATTTGTAGGAAGGAGTGAAAAAGAACCAACAAAAGGACTTTTAAAACTATCAATATATTACTGCTTTAAATTTAGATTTTGCAATACATATCGAGGCAATGAAAAAGGACACGTTGAAAGAAGCGTAGAATTTATAAGAAGAAAGGCATTTTCTAATAAAGACTACTTTGACTCATTGGAAGAAGCTAATAACTATCTTTATGAAGTATGTAAAAAGCTGAATAATACAAAAAATCATTTAAAAGACAATAAGTCACCTGCAGAGATACTTGAAGAAGAGAGACCGTATTTGCTGCCGCAATTACCACCATTTGATGCAGCAAGATGTGAAGACTTGCGGGCAGATAAATATTCAACAATAGTTATAGACTCATGTCATTATTCTGTACCGGATGCTTATGTCGGTAAAATCATATTTACAAAAATATATTCGCATAAAATACTTTGCTATTATGACAATGTAAAAATTGCCGAACATGAGCGAATATACGGATTTAACGAATGGTCAATAAAAATAGAGCACTACTTGAATACACTAAAGAAAAAACCTGGGGCCCTGCCTTCAAGCACAGCGCTTAAACAGGCAGACCCAAGGTTGCAAAATATCTACCATACCTATTATACCACCAGGGAGAAAGAATTCATAGATCTCTTGCAATATGTAGGTATAGTAGGTATGCAAAAAATACTTGATGCTATTGAGAAATTGAGAAAAATAGATCCAATTGATATTACAACAGATAAAATAAAAATAATATGCGAAAGAAAGGTTGATGAATATATAGAAAAGACAAAAACAAATAATGAAATAGAAGATAAATCAAAAGAAATGCTGAAAGAATTCGGCAATTTAATACCTAAAGAGGCCGAAAATTTCAAAGAGGAGGCCGTCATTTAAAATGAATAAAAAAGAAATATCAAAAGAAATAGAACAATTTGCAACAAGCTTAAAACTACCAGGGATAAAGAAATATTTTAGAGAAGATACAAAAGATGCTGCAGCAAGAGATATAAGCTATGAAGAATACTTATACGGATTGCTCCAGAAAGAATATGATCTAAGACAGGAACATGCGAAAGAAAATCGTATAAGACTAGCTAATTTTCCATACAAAAAATATCTAGAAGACCTAAAAGTAGAGTATCTACCAGATGATGCGAATAGAAAATTAAAGATATTAAGTTCACTTGAATTTATTAAGAATGGACAAAATGTAATACTTGCAGGAAATCCAGGTACAGGCAAAACACATATAGCAATAGGACTAGGCATAAAAGCTTGTTTGGCAGGATATAGAGTACTATTCACAACAATTCCAACTTTAATAAATCAATTAAAAGAAAGTAGATCAGAAAGAACATTACACACTTTTGAAAACAAATTTGCGAAATACGATCTAGTAATAGCAGACGAACTTGGCTATATCTCTTTTGACAAAGAGGGATCTGAGCTTTTATTTACAAACTTATCATTAAGAGCAGGAAGAAAATCAACGATAATAACAACAAACTTATCATTTGAAAGGTGGGCTGAAATATTTCAAGATCCAGTGATGACAGCAGCGATGGTAGATAGACTAACACATAAAGCCTATTTAGTAAATATGAATGGAAATTCATATAGACTTAAAGAAACGGAGGAATGGATAAAGAGTCAGAATATTGCTTAATTTTTTACACACTAAGTGGAGGAAAATTCGATTGAAATTTGGCGCATCTTTCACTTGACAAATGCAATTTGTAAATCTTCTTCTTTTAAAGTTATAACAGGAGACAGTAATGAGCTAATAAGACCTATCTCCATACATCTTTTATATGAATAAAGTATCTCATTATATATTTGTAATTCTTCCACAAAAACTCACCTCATTAATTACTCACAGACACGTTCTATAATGCCCCCATCTGTCAAGACAATTTTTTTTAAAAATCTAAGTTAGATTTTTGCACCTCCTTTATTTTGATAATTTTATATAAAATGTAAGTTAGATACATGAACTGAAGTTATTTAAGTGTTTAGCCTCATTACAATGAGTGCATACCATTTTAGATATTTAGACAGCTATATTATCATCAACATTTTGGTGTTCCACAATGTTGCATACTACTGATGCATCAAGACATGGAATGAGAAGCTCACCCCAAGGACATGGTATAAGTGTGACAGATTTAACCTGTTCAGTAGATTAATAACTTTACACAGCTTGCACAAGAATGCTAGATTTGCCGTAATAATATTCAGCAAGCGTTCTATTCCCTAACGACTGGTGTGGTCTCTTGTTGTTGTAGTATTCAATATACTCTTGTGTTATTTTTCTTAATTGATGCCCAGTCTCGCAATCCTCCAGGTATAACTTCTCCCATTTGTAGCTTCTGAAAAACCGCTCTATACGGTGATTGTCCAATGCTCTTCCTTTACTATCCATAGATATTTTTATATTATTTTCTTTCAGCAAGTTTATATAGTCTTCACATGTAAACTGTGAACCTTGGTCACTGTTCATGATTTCTGGCACTCCATGCTGTTTTATGGCCTTTTTGAGTGTATCAATAACGAATGTATGTTCAAGTGTATTAGACAAAGTATATCCTAGAATATACCTGGAATACCAGTCTATAATGGCTACTAGATACATAAAGCCTCGCTTCATCCGGCAATATGTTATATCTATTGACCACACCTGATTAGGATGATCAATGTTTAACCCTTTTAATAAGTATGGATAGAGGTATTTGTTATGCAATCTCTTACTAAGATTTGGTCCAGGGTAGAATCCGTGTATGCCCATTTCCCGCATATAGCGGCGAGTCCTTTTACGGTTTAATGATTCCATAATCCCTCCTTAGTATAGTTGTCATTCTGCAATAGCCATATTCAGGATGGTCTGTATAGACTTCATCGATAATACACTTACTTAATCATGTATTCTTCATCGCTTATTTGCACAGGCTTGTAATAAAGGTTTGTGCGATTAATGCTTAGGAGCTTAGCCTGCCTGCTAATACTAAGCTTTTTATCAACCCTATCAATCATTTTCATGTGTTCCTCACGAGATTTAGAATTGGTAAGTTTTTTTGAGCCAGGCGTTCTCATAAGAGAGCTGCCCTATTTGTTTCAATAATTCTTCCTTCTCCTTTTCATATGATTTTTTGACCTTTTCTAAATCGTCGGTTTCTTTGCTAAATACCTTTGCTGCATTATTGACAAATTCTGTATTAAGCGGCTAATCATATTCGGATGTATTTCATATTCAGCAGCGATTTCATTAAACGTTTTTTCTTCTCGCAATACCTCTAATACAATTTTTGCTTTTTGTTCTGGTGTAAAATTTCTTCTCTTATTCATAACTATATTCTAACTTATTTTTGCCTTTTTGTCTGTCTAGTTTTCTGGTATCATTATATGGAAAAAGACTGTTCTATTCTACTTGCACATCCTAAGTATGTTATGGCTATTCATTGTAAAAAATGTCTTGATAAATTGGCATTATAGTTTTTTTGCCAGATAATAAGAATATAATATTGGAACAAAAATTACTAGAATCAATCCTATAATTATTGCAATTAAATACATAGTTTGTGATTTTGCAAAAATATTAGCTATAAAAATACTACCTCCTAGCATCCAGGAAACTGCACCTACCCTATGAGTTTTATTCCATACTTCATCACTTTTTAAAGTCCATTTTGTTTTTATACCTATAACCTCATTACGCTCTAACTTAGTAAACGTAAATGAAAACCCTAAAAATATCAATCCACATATTACTGAAACCACTTTTGGAAAATTCAAACTAAGATTTATATTTGTTGAATATAAAATCAAGACGCATGGGAAAATACTTATAACCATTACAAATAGCCAATCTATTTTATTTAATAATTTCTGATTCTGTTCACTAGAAATCTTTTTTGCCCTGTAATTAGTAAATAGCAATGTTATTAGATTAACTACGAAATAGTAAACAATAAATGATACTTTATTAATTCCAAATATTGAATCTTGGATATCTTGGTACAAGAAAAATATAACGATGAATGGTATAAAAAAGCATGCCCAATATAAAATCTTCTTATATCCTTTAAACATATTATCCCTCCTCGTATAATTAAATATTAAATTCTTTCAACGGTTAAACTTTGTTCAAAGTTCTCATAATAATACAAAGAACCTTTTTCATACGTTATATAAGAATATTCTGGTAGAATCACATTATATCTATTTTCATCTTTTTGTATGATTTTCATAAATCCAAACTGAAATTGGTTACTTGACAACACAAAATAGTTGTTAATGCCTCTTTGGTATATATGAGGTAATAAGAATATTAGTATATCATCAAAGTAATATTTCTCATTAATAATTATTTTTTTGTCTTCATTAAAAATAATCATCTTTTTACCTAACAAATTTTGTATTGTATACTCTAAGTTTTTAACAAAATAATTTTCATCCATACATACATTAAAAATGGTTTTATTATCAATATGTTGCAATTCTGTTTTATAACTATATCCACTGGAGTTCTTTGTAAGAATAATACTCTTTTCCCCAATAATACTTCCTCTTAATTTTAATTGATACAAATATTCCATTACAACCCCGTCCTTAGCGTATTCTTATAAAATTCTATAGTTAGTATTAATATCGATTTATGTCTATATTAATAGAGTATTTCTAAAAACAAAACAACGTAAATAGAAATAACAAGTTTAATAACTCGTTACTTCCATTTACAAATTCATATATATCTTTATGATGGCCAACAACCAGTACCTTTCCAAACGAAAGCTACTGCTGCAACAACTGCTGCTACTGCAACTGCGGCATAACTGTATACACCTCCAACATTCCACACTACTCCTGCTACTGCAACAGCAATTGCTAATCCTGGAGTGCATTCTGGAGTAATTGTACCATTGTTTTCTCCAATCTTTACTACTGGTTTTTCATATGTCATTTTTATCCCTCCTTCTTTTTAATTTTTATATTAAACTAAGATTTCACAAAACTTTAGTTTAATAACAACTTTAGGATACCTTTCTTCTAAATAAATACATAACAGTGTCACCATCAATCGTTTCATCAGTTAATAAAAATCTCTTATCTGGGTTCATATTATCTAAGTATTGATTGAATAGTTGATTATTATGTTCTAATAAAATCAGCCAATTGATTGCCTTGTTCCTTTTCTTTGAAAATCCTGCATTTTTATGCGTAATTCTATTTTCAATCCAACTTAAAAATAAGGACATTTTTTTGTTGTCAATTTCTTTTGCAAGTTCAATTTTAGTTACTGCAAGATAATCTAAAGTTAATGCAAAATCCTGATAATCAAAACTAACTATTCCCAAAAACACAATTTCCTCTTGTTTTCTTATGATAAAGCTATATGCAAAATTATTAACAATCGCCTGTTCTAAAAAACTCCTCTGAATAATATTCTTTCTATATCTATAAGGATTACAATACTCGTACTCACATTTACTACTTTGAACTAAAAATTCAGATACAGTCTCTAATAAAGTAAATTCGATAGTGTGTTCACCAAAGGATTTAAAATATTGATATTTATATGGATTTTTATTATCTACCCAACCAACAATTCCAAATCTCCATAACATAAATAAAACTTGCTCTACATCTTCTTGCACTACTTCCAATGATATAACCTTATAACGTTGATAGAATAAACTAATAATTTCTTTAATACATCTCTCACCATTAATAGAATCATAAATAAACTTTGCAGTTTTATTTAGCTCAATCTTCTCATTATTAAAAAGCAATTTGGGTATAATTATTTGAGAATCATTATCGGTATATTCTTTAATAATATTATTTTTATTAATTAAGGGAATATACTTGTCCACATTTATCTCCTCTTTCTTTTTAAATAATTTTAAAAACTAATGCATCATTAAATAAGAGATTTTCTAAATCACACTCTATTTCATCTCTACCAACACAGTTATCAAATGATACAAATTTATTATCAACATATATTTTCTCAAAATACTCTTTAGCAAATAAAGTTTTTATAACTGTATCTCTTCTTTCATTTGTATAATAATATCTTCTAACAATCAAGTTATCTTCTTGTTTTTCTAAATAAGTCATCATTTTAAATTTGAATACAATCTTACCAGCAAATATATCTTCTAAAACCTTTTAAGCTTTTGATAAGCTACCTTGCACTTTTGATCAAATGCTAATTCTCCATCTTCATCAATAAGTAGACATAGATTACATTTTTCTGTGTATCTGCATTCATTACAAAATCCTAATTTTATTGGTTTTATAGTATCATTTTCTTTTAAACTTGGATCAAATGTAGCTGTTTCTAAAATATTATGGGAATATAAATCATATTTTGTTGCATCTTTTATTCCCTTTAATGCAACACATTTACACAGCGTCGAATCTAGTAAAATAGAATAATAACCATGATAAGCTGCACAACTTGGCAATACCAAATCTAATGAAATGTCAAGTATTGAATTATAATAAATAGTTTCATATATGTTTAATCCTTTTAAATGCAAATTATACTTAGGATTTTTAGACATTGAATAATCCTTTAAAAGATCAAAAATTAAAGAATCATATTCATTTTCAGGCACTTTTATAGTCTGGTTATCTCTCGCATTACCAACTAAAGTAATATCTCCAATATTTACAGACAGAAAAGGACTCTTCGAAAAGAATTCATGCATATCCTTGATTTCATCTTTATTAATAGCAGTTAATGAAATTTGCAAGGCCAAAGGAATTGTCTTTTTTGTATTAACAGTTCTTTTTATAAGTTCATTTGCTGCAGACATAACCTTTTCAAATACTCCATCACCTCTTATCATATCATTACTGTAAGGTGTTATTCCCAAGCATTTTCCTTCAAATACCTTGCTGCTTTATATATTGCTTCCTTTTTTAATAAAGGTTCTCCTCCACAGAAACAAAGAGATTCTAACTCAAATTCGCTAAGCTGATTAGCGATACCTAATATTTCTCCTCTGATAGTTCCTCTTTTTCAAAACAATGTTCCCCACTTGAGTTAAAACAATGCAGACACCTAAAATTACATTTATATGTAACATCAATTGATGCTGATTTAATCCTATTGTCCTTCATTTTCTCACCTCTAATATATTTTCTCAATATGATTAGTGGCTCTCCACCGCAAATTTATAACTTCCTCATCTGTTAATTCATTATCCACTACTATATTTTCACCAATTGAACCCATATTTTCTTCTCGATAGAAACTCAAATTTGATTTGGCAAAAATAGGTTTTACATTTATTTCCTCAATAAAGTATGGATCTATCCTTTCTTTAATTAAAAACATTATTCTTCCCTCCAGTTAAGATAAGTCAATGTTCAATTTTGAATCTTACATTATTTTAAATTTTCACTAAATCTTTATTCCCATTTTACAACGATATATTTCCAATGTCTACTATATCTTTGTATAGTTTTGACATAAAAAGCAAAAAACTATACAAAAGTATAATCTTAAAATTTAATCTATATCTATTAAATTTAATTTAACCGCTTTTGTAACTGCTTTCTGAATGCTTTTTACGCATAGCTTCTCAATTATTTTCCTCTTATGATATTTTACAGTAACTGGTTTAATTCCAATCTCTCTTGATATGGTCAATTCTTTATAACCCTTTGCAAGCATTAGCAATATCTCTATCTGATTATCAGTTAAATTTATATTGCAGTTATTTAGTTATTGCTCTTTTATATTGGTTTTATATTCATCGGCAATTTTATCTGCAAGCAATTCTAAAACTATAGTCATTTCATTCACCATGCCATATTCTATCGTCGATACATCAAGATATCCTATTATCTTTTCATCTATAATGATAGGCGCTGCAATACAATACCACTTTTTCAAAATGTCACAGTAATGTTGCTGAGGTTCTAAATATACTAATCTTTTTAATTGCATCGCCATTGATATGGCATTTGTCCCTACGGCTTCTTCTTTAAAAGACATACCTATTCTAAAACCTGATTTATCTATGCAACTGTGTGTTTTCTTATTACATCTTATATTTAAAAGATAACCATCGTCATCAGTTAATAAAAATATGTATTCTCCTTTAGTCTGATTTAAAAAATTATCAACACAATTATGAAATACATTGATAAGTCCTATGTTTTTATTTAATCTGATTTGTAAATCTTCTTCTTTTAAAGTTATAACAGGACACGGTATTGAGCTTATAAGGCCTATCTCCATACATCTTTTATATGAAGAAAGCATTTCATTATACATTTGTAATTCTTCCACAAAAACTCACCTCATTAAATACTTAGACACGTCACAATACAATTTATTATTTCTACAAAATATTTCATATTCCTTCTATGTATTTGAAAAAATTAGTATTATTTACAAAGTCTTTTATTTGTAAAAAAATAAGCTACTGTACAATCTATACAGTGCTTTTTGTTTAGTTATAGTTTATTATTCTTGTTTCAAAAATTGTCGACCCGTTGCCCACAATCTTAATTCTGCTTGTACCGTTTCTGGCTTCTATCGTCTTTGTTCCTTTTTCACTTTGTTCAAGTTTTGCAAGCGTCACAAATTATTTCAGATCTTGGTCTCTGGAAATTGGATATACCAATTAAGATTATTTGTTAAAACTCTCATAATTATTATAGTCATCACTTTAGCTCCAAACGTTCAAACGCAAAATTAGCAAATAGCAGGAATACTCCCGACATCAAAAGCATTGCAATATCTGCTGATAAAACTCCTATCGTCATACTCTTAGTTACAATGCCTAATGGAACAGATATAGCACCTACAGGTACAAGAACAATAACAAAAGCAAATAATTTGAAAAGCGACAATACCGCTTTTAAATCAGCTTTTGAAGGTAAAAGCGTATTTAAAAACGAACTCGAAAAATTAGCTAAAGTTGTAAAACCTAATATAAAGAGTATTGCTGTTAAAGCATTTAATATACCACATTTTATAAGTATTGAAGCAGGTGCTATAAGAAGCAATGCTGTTATAAATGACTTTAATATTGGTACAGCATTTACAGCTATCAATTTCTCTATTCCCTCTCCCGGAATTATGTAAATGTACATTTTATTTAATTCTCCACTTATAGCAGATATAAAACTTGTCAGCCAGCCAATGTATGCATGAATAAAAGCTAATGCAAATATTATCGTAGGTTCATTTTTGGGAAGGAAATATCCAAAAGCAATTGATATAACTAAAATTGCAAGATTATAATAATTAAAGTAAATAGATCCCATTTCTCTCTTATTTTCAATCATCTTAAGCCATACATAAGCCCATGGGCCTTTTGGTGCAAAATTCACGTCAACTTTTTTCTTTTTCTTTACAAGCTGCTTTTCTGTATAATCCGCTTGATAATTTCCTCTTTTAGTCTTATTTTTGATCGATATAAACTTCTCTGTATAGAATATCACTTCTTCATAATAATCTGTTGCAAAAAACACCGAAATTAAAGTAATAACAGCTATTGCAACTATTTGTATAACTATAAATTCAATATTATATTGGGTAACTCCAGTAAAATAAGAGAGTATTAACTGCTTCGAAGGTCCTATAATCGGAACATAATTCCATGTATTTAAATTAAATAATTAAATAAACCAAATATCGATTTCTCTTTATACATAAAGTACATGCCAAATCCAGCAATTACAGCAACTAACCCATTTAAAAAATATTTTATCTTTTCCTTTGCATTAAACTTCATTGAAATTGAGTATGCCAAAAAGCCTATCGGTGTTAATGTAAGATAATATGTAAATATTCCTATATATCCAAAAATCAAATTATTTGAATGTTTATTGACTTCCATAGAAACACTTAAAAAGGGAATAAAAAGACTAAATAAAAGCGCATAGAATAAATTCTTAAAGCTTGCTCTTATTATATACCAAAAAAATATGCCCCTCTCTTTTATAGGTGATGACAAAAGTAATGCAATGTCACCTTCTCCCAAAATGATACCCGGTTGCTTTAATGAACTATATAATGTTAAAAGCACAGTCAAAAGCATAAAAGCGATTATACCACCATTAAGATACGAAAATTTTATTGAGTTTATTTCACTAAATGTTTTACCTCTGTTTGTAAAAACAGGTATCAGTATAAAGAAAAACCACACAAACTGCAGTAAATATATAAAAATTTTTGTAGGCTTTTTTATTATATCTTTTATAAAGTTTTTTAATTTTAACATATCAAGTACAAGCAATGCTTTTATATCACTCATTTTGTAACCTCCAAAAACACATCTTCAAGTGTACCGCCAGGGCCGGCTTTTTCCATCAATTCATCAAGAATACCTTCGTAGATAAGCTTTCCCGTTTTTAAAATAAGCACTCTATCGCCAAGATTTTGTACAGAATCTAACATATGTGTACTTAAAAGGACAGCCTTTCCTTCTTTTTTTAGTTCAACAATAGTATCCTTAAGTTCTCTTATAGCTTTAGGGTCAAGTCCTACAAAAGGTTCGTCAAACAACATGACTTCCGGCCTATGTAAAAGACCGCATATAACCATAACCTTTTGCCTCATCCCTTTTGATAAACTGCCGCCTAGTTCATCCTTTTTATCAAGAAGGTCATATGCCTCAAGATACTTCAATGCATCATTTTCCCAATTATCAATATTATATGCAAGCCCTATAAATTTAAGGTGTTCCCACACCGTAAGCAAAGGATATATGTCTGGCGTTTCAGGTATGTATGCAAGTTTTCTTTTAGCCTGCGGGTCTCTATTGTCATATCCACAAACATTTATATCTCCCTCGGTTTTTCTCAAAAGCCCCATTATAGTCTTTAATGTTGTACTTTTGCCGGCGCCATTTGGACCTATCAACCCTACAACTTCTCCGGGGTATATTTCAAAGGATATACCGTCTACAGCCTTAACTTTGCCATAATATTTTTTTACATTTTTAAGAGATAAAACACTTTTCATCATGAACCTCCATTATCATTTTCTCTTAATTTTTAATATTACTATAAATTTTTTTAAATTTCCACTATACTTTTGTATAGGGTTTATGTTAAATGCTGCTATGGCTGCACCTCTTGCGCCATCTTCTACCTTCTCATATAGTTCTATTATACATCATAAGCAAAATCCTTTTATAAATTATTTCTACAAAGAATTTTAAATACCTTTGCGAATGTCAATACAAAATTTTATTTTAACATTTATATATAATCTTCACTCGTAAATTGTAAACCTTGATCACTATTAATAATCTCTGGAATTCCATATTTATTAATAGCTCTTTTTGTTGTATCTAGAACAAAAGCTTTTCCAAGCGTATTTGATAATGAAAAATCAATAATATAGCATGAATACCAATCTATAATGGCTACCATATACGTAAATCATATCTC
Source organism: Thermoanaerobacterium sp. RBIITD (assembly GCF_900205865.1). Classification (NCBI taxonomy): domain Bacteria; kingdom Bacillati; phylum Bacillota; class Clostridia; order Thermoanaerobacterales; family Thermoanaerobacteraceae; genus Thermoanaerobacterium; species Thermoanaerobacterium sp. RBIITD. The sequence continues at coordinate 2,809,408 of NZ_LT906662.1, read as the reverse complement.
ATCGGGCAGTATGTAATATCTATAGACCAGACTTGATTTGGATGCTCTATATATAATAGATAATAGTAATATAATTTGATTTTTTTGATATTATTTTAAATGGGGTAATAAGTGGAAGCATCTTTGATTCAGTACCAACCTGACTTTTACGTATATAAAATATCTCTTTTATGGCATTATAAATAGACGTAATGGTTTCTATTATTCTTTTATGATAACCAGAAACATAAATTGTATTATAATAAAAATTAATATCTTCTATTTTTAGGTTTACCAATTCATCTAAATTTCCCCCCATAATACCTTCCCACAATAATGAAGATACTACTTTATCTTGCTCATTATCATACTTATTTTTTATAATTTGTAATTCATGTTTATCTTTTAAATACATTCTATCTATCGCAAATTTATTAAGATATTTTTCCAATAAAGATATATCCGTAAATAACTTATAATATTTATATTTGTAGGGACATATCCTTCCATGATGCAAAAATTTGTATAATTTGACAAAACAGAAACTGTTCAAAAATCGCAAATACGGGTTTGAGATAACCGGAATACGATACATATAACTTTTCTCCTTATAGTTTTCCATGCGTAATTAATATTCCAAACTCCCTAACTTAAAAATTTGCCAAATGTCTTTCTATGGCAATGTGTAAAGCTTAAATTAATAAATATTAGTAACGGTACCACTATAACCCTTTTGAGTAACAGCGAGTATAAATTCAACAATTTGTTAAAAAACAGGTTTAGTAAATTATAGTGTAAAATTTAGTTTCAATAAGTACTGGATTATTGTTGAATTATCAATTATTCTTTTTATATGAGATATCTGCTCCACTCCTGTTGTTAATATTGTTATAGGGTAACAATATATTAATAACACAAAAATGGGCATTTGTCTCTACTTTTAGGCAAATTTATTATTTAAAAATCTATTATAGTAATTTATGTAAGTGTATTTTCTCATTTATAGTTAATTAATATTATTTGTTATTGAAATATTTTCTTTAAAAAAATGATACTATAGGAATTAATAATAATGTAGCAGAAACATTTGAAACTATTGCACCTAAACTTACATCCCATCCAACCCTATAAGCAAGAAAAAATACTAATTCTAATAAAATTATAGATAATCCTAGTGCACAACTTGTCCAATACAATCCTTTAAATGAGTTAATAAAACTAGCATTTTTATGATAATAAATAAATATTATTAAAGAGCCTATTAATGCAGTACTATATGTTAAAATTAGTGATGAAATTGGATTTGAATTATCTGGTATTAGTTTTTGAAAAACATGATAAAAGATGTTCGCAATAATAGTAAGTAGAATTGGTACATAATACAAAAGATATCAATCCTTATTATAGTATTTTATATAAAAATATTCTAATACTTGTCAAATATTATCACTTATGATATCGCTGCACTTTCTTTTTGTACATCGTTCTTTAACTGTGACAAAAACATTCCAAGAAACATAAGTAAACATCCTAATATATTTTTTATTGTCAAATTTTCATTTAAAATTAAGAATCCACCTATTGTTGCAAATACTGATTCCATGCTTAGAATAATCGCTGCATAAAATGGTTTTGCATTTTTTTGACCAACAATTTGTAGTGTGTATGCAATACCAACCGAACATATACCAGCATATAAAATAGGAATTATAGCCTGAAATATTACATAAATAATTATTTTTTCGGTAAATACTGAAACAAAAAAACTTAAAATTGAGCATGTCAAGTATTGATAAAAAGCCAATTTTATCGCATCTATTTTGTTAGAAAAATAATCAATTAAAAGAATATGTAATGCATAAAACAAAGCACCTCCAAATTCTAATAAATCATAAGTTGATATGTAAAATCGATCTGTTATACTAATGAAATACAAACCAACAATAGAAGAAATAGCCCCCAACCAGGCATTTATAGATAGCTTTTGATTCAAAAACACACTTAAGAATGGTACTATTATAACATATAAACCTGTTATAAATGCTGCCTTTCCAACTGAAGTCCCTATAATTCCTATCTGCTGAAATGAAGAAGCTAAAAAAAGAACTGTTCCGAGAAGTAAACCCACTACTAACATATTTTTCTTATTATTACCCTCTATTTTTAAACTCTGTTTTCTGTTATTTATAATGATTAACGGAATTAATGAAAAACCTCCAAGCATAAACCTTACAAAATTAAATGTAAATGGTCCTAAATATTGCATTCCAACTCTTTGTGCTACAAAAGCAAATCCCCAGATAGCTGCTGCTGCTAATAGCATAATGTTTGATTTTATAGTCTTTTCGGTCATTAATATCCCTCCCGTTTATTATAGTTTTAAAACACATGCAAAAATCTGAATAAGTTATAATATTTTTCTTTTACTCATTTCAATCACTGCAAAAGTAGCAACATCTTCTGCAAATGTTCCAGGTCCGAACCCCGCATCATAGCCAAGCTCCTTTGCAAGTTCATTGTTTATTCTTGGACCACCACAAATCAGTATTATTTTATCCCTAATTCCATCAGCCTCAAGTATTTCTACAAGATTTGTAAGATTTTTAATATGAATATTTTTCTGTGTTATTGTCTGTGAAACCAAAAGTACATCGGCTTTAAGCTCAATGGCCTTCCTAACAAACTCTTCATTTTCCACTTGACTGCCAAGGTTATATGCATCTATCATTTTATATCTTTCAAGCCCATAATGTCCAGCATATCCTTTCATATTCATTATTGCATCTATACCAACCGTATGAGCATCTGTACCCGTACTTGCACCTACTACTACAATTTTTCTTTTGATATTTTTTCTTATATACTCATCAACTTCATCCATTGTCATTACAACTTGATTTATAGGCTCTACATGTATGTTACTATAATCTACCGAATATTTTAGACTTCCATAAATAATATAAAAAGTAAAGTCCTTATCAAGCTTTTTATGAAATACTACGTCAGGATTATTAACTCCCATCATTTCTGAAAGTATCTTTGCGGCTGCCAAAGATTTTTCGTTATCCTCTAACGGAAGTGTAAAACTTATCTGAACTTTGCCATCATTCATTGTATCACCGAATGGTTTTACTTTTTTAATATCAAATGTTTTATCAAAATCTTTTTTCTCTATGGAATACAAACTACTCATTAGCATATCCCCTCTTTTATATTTAATAACTCTTAAGCATTAGATTTAAAAATGGGTTAAAGTACATTTCATCCTTTTCTATTACGCCTTCAAGCCCCTTACCTCCATCCCTTGACCTTTTAATCCCTGCAAAAGTTCCTTTTTCAATTGTTGTAAAAAGTCCGTCTCTTTCAATTTCTTTTAAAAGTTCATATGCTTTTTCAAGGACATGTGAAGCTCGTTTTTGAATTATTCCATTCTCTTTGAATTCTATTTCATCCCCAAGTGATTTCATTGAATTAAATATATAAGAAGCATTTTCTATTGAAAGAGCTCTATCTGACATAAAGGGTGTATGAATTGCCTCTGTCATCATACCTAAAAGATGAATTTTTTGACCCGTCATTATTGTTACCATATTAAACAATGCATCTTGAACATGTCCTTTGAAAATATTTCCTGTCATATACTTTGTAGGTGGCATGTATTTTAATGGTGCTTCAGGAAATATTTCCCTTGCCATCTGGGCCTGGGCAAGTTCATATACAAAAGAATTTTCCATATCAGGATCCATTTCAAAAGCATGCCCAAGCCCGATTTGTTCTTCTTTTAGCCCCGCTATAAGCGCAAATTGCTCATTAATAAATTGAGATGCTAAAACTGTATGTGCTTCTTCATAAGCATTAGCGGTTGTAAGGTAATTGTCTTCACCAGTATTTATAATAACGCCAGCAAATCCATTTATAACTCTTGAAAAATACTGATCCACCAATGTTCTCTTCATATTTATATCCCTGAATAATATACCATAGAGAGCATCATTTAGCATTACATCAACTCTCTCAAGAGCTCCAATTGTAGCAATTTCAGGCATACATAATCCAGAACAATAATTACAGAGCCTTATATACCTTTTAAGTTCAAGACTTACATTATCAAGAGCTTTCCTCATTAATCTAAAATTTTCCTGAGTTGCATAAGTACCTCCATAGCCCTCAGTTGTCACTCCATAAGGTACATAGTCAAGTAAGCTTTGTCCAGTAGATCTTATAACTGCAATAATATCCGCCCCTTGTTTCGCCGCTGCTACTGCCTGAGTTATGTCCTCATATATATTTCCCGTTGCAACAATTACATAAAGATAAGGCCCATTCTTATCTTTGTACATGGAAATTAATCTTTCCCTTTCTTCTTTATTTTTCTCTATTTTTTTTATGCTTTCTCTTGCTATATTAATAGAATTTTGCATGGTTTTATATTCATCCTTTGATTTAAATTCCGTAAGATCCATCATACCCTTTGAAACCTCGTTTGCTATTTCTTGAGGAGAAAGCCCCGTCATAAGCATTGCATTACTTAGGTAATAAGCTATACCTTTTGACAAATAATTGCCTTTATTAACATTGTCTACTATTATATTAGGAAGAGGTACTCCATTTTCATCAACGCCATCAATTCCCATTAATCTACATATAGCTCTTTCAACTGAGACAGTAGTATGCTTATCAATAAACTTTTGGACATCCATAGATATATTTTTTGCACAATCTCTTGCTTTCTTAACTATTTCAAAATCTAAATTGAGTTTATGTTTCATGTTTCAACCTCCTGATCATATAATGTTTTAGCAATATTTATAATTTCTTCATCAATACCAATTAACAAACATATGTTGATAGCATCTCTGGGAATCGGAGTATTTTTGTCTACTTTTTCCAGAGTATAATCCATATAATCATTTATTAATTTGAGATATTCTTCTTGTTTTGTGGCTTTTTTTAATAATTTAAAATCAATATGTTTAAGTCCTCTTACCTGGTAATGAAGTTTTGCAAAAGAACAAACATCATCGTAATGCGTGGACAATATAGATATTGAATCAAACTTATTCAAATAGCTTATTAACGCTTTTGTAATGTTGCTTCCCTCAATAGGATTAGTTCCTCTCGCAAATTCATCAAGAATTATAAGTCCATTTTCATTTTTAATTTTCTCTAATATTTTTTTTAGTTTAAATACTTCCCCACCAAAGGTACTAAGCCCATTTTCTAATGACTGATAATCTTCCCATAGAAAATATATAAAATCCAACGAGCCAAATTCAAAAGCTTCAGCAAATACATAAAAACCCATGGATGCCATAATATAATTAAGAGTTATCGTACTTAAAACTACAGTTTTACCTCCCATATTTGCTCCAGTTATTACACAGGTTCCCTTCGAAACTTCAATTGATATAGGAGAAAATTTGCCACCTCTTTTTTCTACATCTGCTTTCACCATGGGGTTAATTCCCATATTCATTTTTATCTTTATTTCACTTGATATCTTAGGACAGCACATATTATAATTTAATGCAAGTTTTGCTTTTGCAAAGACAACATCCATTTTTCCTATAGATAAAGTTTCCTCTATTAATTTATCTACATATTTTGAAATATATAATGATAGAGCCTTTCTTATCTCTAGTATTTCGGCTTTCTCTTCATTTATTATTTGTTGTCTTTTCTCAAATAACTTCTTTTGTTTTTCAATATCTTTTTCTTTAAAAATTATATTATCGAATTCCTTTTTTTTGCGACGTATTTCCTTAAGTTTTAATGAATATTCATCATATATATAAAAATAAGATTCTTTGGAACGCAGCGGATTTAGTAATTCATATATATTTGAAAAATCATATAAAATTATTCCTTGAATCTGAAGATTACTTTTTTCACAAAGTTCTTTAAGCTCTATGGAAAGTTTTACAAAACATTTTATCTCATATAATTCCACTTCATCAAGAATTTGTTTGTCTCTGCATCTTATGAAAGTATTTCTTATATCTCTAAATCTCCTAAACAAATTCTCAAAATCATTGATTAGTTTGCTATTATTGATTATTGAAAAACATCTTTGGATATTTTTATATTCTGACATAAGTTTTTGTTTTTCTTTTATGGGCTTCAAATTATAAATTATATCACGGCCATAAGGACATAATATAGAAAGCTTATCAATTACATAGTAATAACCTATTTTTTCCAGTATATTTTTATCTATATAATTCATTCCATCACATCCAAATCATAATCCATAACATTAAAAACAGGAATATCTATTTTTCTTTTTAGCTTTCTCCAAAGTTCGTTATAATCTAAAACGCAGCCTGAAGGCGATACTGGATTTACACTTACGCCTATGATATTTATATTGTTAACCACTCGTATCTTCCCTCCTTTGGCCATAAATGTTTCAAAGTTATTTTTATCGATAAACAGTTTAGTTCCATCTTCTACAACAAACGTTACAGATTTTAAGTTTAACTTAGCATTTAACATATCACGAATAAGATTATCTGTTAAAATTCCCTTTATAAAAACAAATTTTAAATAATCGTTAAAATTTAATATAATTTCCTTTGAAGCATTTATAGAAGTCTTTAAGTTACTCTTCTTAACTTCATTACCATATAGAAAAGCTATCTTACAATCCTTCATATTTTCTTTATAAAGCTGAACAATATCTTTTTCAGCCTTATCAATAGAAAGTAATTTTAATGTATTATATGTTTCTTCTGTCAACATATCTATATCTTCTGAAAAAGCTGCTCCTGTACACAATATAGAAGCTTCTGTAATTTTAGGATCAGCAAATGTTTTTCTTGATAAAGCTCCATCAATAATTATAAATTCACAGCCGTATTCGCTTAGTTTATTTATCACTTTAATAGTTTGACTTTTAGTAGATGTTCCTGCAATTTCAACAAATCCCGGATGTACACTTCGCCCAATTATTATATTTCCAAGGGGAGTATTTATATCCATTACATCAAGTATTTCAAAGGTTGCATCACTTTTTAAAAAACTAGATTTAGAAGTTGCAACTACTGTATTTTCATTAACATAAATTTTAGGCTTATTTGTATAAGTGACTACATCCCTTTCCTCTCCATCTCTTCCTATAGAAGTAATACCCAATTTTTTATTTTTAAATTTATTAATTAGAAAATTCAATGTAGTAGTTTTACCTGTATTTTTTTCAAGACCTATTATTGACAAGCTTTTATATTTGTACAAATTATTTATAAATTTTCTAAAATCCATTAATTTTTCCATCATAATTTCCATCATAATTATGCATTTTTTGATATAATTTCGTGTTGCTGTGCAAATTTTTTTATTCTCATTTTTCTTTCAGAGCCACCACATTCTATTGTAATATTTTCACCATTTAATAAACCTGAAACACCAATTCTATGAACCTTTTTCTTTCCCATGCACACCTCACAGTGACAATCGGGAACATAATTTTCAGGTTCCTGATAAGTAGTTATTATGCCTTCAAAATTTCTCAATATTATTTTATCATTACTCTGACTTATAACGTAATTAGGCATTATAGGTATTTTACCCCCTCCACCAGGGGCATCTACCACAAAAGTAGGAACGCAAAAACCTGACGTATGACCTCTAAGTCCTTCTATTATCTCAACACCCTTAGAAACTGATGTTCTAAAATGGCTAAGCCCTATAGATAGATCACATTGATAAATATAATAAGGTCTTACTCTGATTTTAACTAATTCATTTACAAGTTTTCTCATCACATGAACACAATCATTGACTCCCCTTAAAAGCACTGATTGATTTCCAAGAGGAATACCTGCATTTGCCAGCATTTCACAAGCTTTTTTAGATTCTTCAGTAATTTCATTTGGATGATTGAAATGCGTATTAAGCCATATTGGATGATATTTTTTAAGCATATTTACCAAGTCTTCTGTTATTCTTTGAGGCATAACTACAGGAACTCTTGAACCTATTCTTATTATTTCAACATGTGGTATCTCTCTTAATTTCCTTATTATATATTCAAGCTTATCATCACTTACTAATAGTGCATCTCCTCCTGACAAAAGCACATCTCTTATAGCTGGGTTTGAAGCAACATACTCTATGCACTTTTCAATTTGTTTCATGGGCAGAGAGTGATCTTTATGTCCCGCAAATCTTCTTCTTGTGCAGTGTCTACAATACATAGCACATTGATCCGTTATAAGCATCAATACTCTATCAGGATATCTATGAATAAGTCCAGCTACAGGTGAGTCCCCATCCTCATGCAGTGGATCTATAAGATCTGCACTCGAAATATAAGTCTCATCTATAGTTGGAATTGCCTGCTTTCTTATTGGATCAAATTTATCTTCGGGATCTATTAAGGATAAATAATAAGGTGTTATAGCCATTCTAAATTTTTCTAAGCACTCTTTTATGTCATTTTCCTCTTTTGGAGTAAGTTTAATATATTTTTTCAATGCATCTACTGTCTTTATTCTATTTGCAACTTGCCATTTCCAATCATTCCATTCGCTATCTTTAACGTCCTTAAAAAGTTCATATCTTCTACTTTTTACCATTATTATGTCTCCTTTCCTAAGAACAATTAAGCATATCTTTTTTCAAAAATTTCTCTAAGAATCTTTGATTCTCTTATTTCCTGAAGAGCTATTTCTGCATGACCTTTGGTATATCCATTCCCCATATAAAGCTTCACATCTTTTCCTACTCCTTCTGCACCAAGTGTAGCTTTTGTAAAACTTGTAGCCATAGAAAAGAAGTAAGCTATACCTTCATCCCTTAGAGGAAGTATTGTAGACATTTCTGTATTTTCTACATTTACACAATTAATAGATATATCAAATTCTTTTCCATTATTTGCCTCGAGTGCCTTACTTAAAACTTCCAAAGGCTTTACTGCATTTGCTAAAATAACTTCATTGCAAAATCCAGTCTTAATAAGAGATTCTTTATCTTTCTCTGAGGCCACCAAGCCAACTACTTTTCCTGTAGGTCCAACTCTTTTTTTTGCTTCATAGGCACAAAGCACTCCTGATTTACCAAAAGCTCCTAAGATAAGTACACTATCACCAGGTTTTACAAGTTTTGAAGTCTGAGCTGGAGCACCAGCTACATCAAGCACTGCCAAAGCAAGATTTTCACTCAAATCAGAAGGAAGTTTTACATATAATCCACTTTCAAAAAGAACAGCCTTTCCATCAATTTCAACTCTATCTATGTCCTTATATATTTTCTTTATTCTATATATTTTTAGAGGGGTAAGTGTTAAGGACACAAGAGTGGCAATTTTATCTCCAATATTAATATTAGTTTTTTTAAGAAGATTTTTCCCTATTTTTTCCACAGTACCTATAAGCATTCCTCCAGATCCAGTAACAGGATTATGCATTTTACCCCTCAGTTCTACTATATCCATTATATATTTTTTAATTTTTTCAACATCACCATTCTGAGCTTTTTCAATCTGAGTAAAACTTGCAGAGTCTATATTTAGAGCCTGAACATCTATAAGAATTTCATTATCAGATATATTTGTATCATTGGATATTTTAAAAGCTGTCTGAGGCAAAACACCTTCAGGTTCTATAACTCTATTAGCACCATATTTGTAACCTATCATTTATCTACCTCCCAAACTGATTAAGTTTTAGTTTATCTAATGTGAAGAATTTCTCTTGCTTCTTCTGGTGTAGCAACATCTCTTCCTATTTGCTTTGCCATAGCAACTACCTTTTCTACCAATTCCCCATTTGACTTTGCAAGAATTCCACGTTTAATATAAATATTGTCTTCAAATCCAACACGTACATTCCCACCAGCTGCTATAGCCATTGCGGCCATATTAAATTGCGATTGTCCAACTCCAGTTACAGTATAGGTCGAATCTTCTGGTATACTACCTATCATAAAATCCAAATCCCTTAAAGTTGCTCCAATACCTCCTTTTAACCCCATTACAAAATTAAAATGAAGAGGTGCTATTAAATAACCTTTTTTATAAACTCTTAAAGCAGTATCTATCATACCTTTATCAAAAACTTCAATTTCAGGTTTTATATTTAATTCCTTCATCTTTTTAGCAAAATATATTATAGTTTTTTCTGTATTGACGAATATATCATCATATCCAAAATTTAAAGTACCACAATCAAGGCTTGCCATTTCAGGTTTTAACTTAATAGGAGTTAATCTTTCCTCGTTACTCATTCCTACAGCGCCACCTGTAGTTGGTTGAATTATAACATTTGGACATCTCGCTTTGATTTCTTTAATGCACTGACTAAACACCTCATAATCCTGTGTTGGAGTGCCATCCTCTTTTCTTACATGAAGGTGTATTATACTAGCTCCAGCTTTATATGCTCTCTCAGCTTCGCTTGCAATTTCTTGAACAGAGTATGGAACATTAGGATTTTGCTCTTTCGTGACTTCCGCACCACATATAGCAGCAGTAATTATCAACTTTTCCATATAATGCCCCCTACCTTAGTCTTATTGTTATGTTATCCATTCCCATTACAATTTTTTCTTTGTTTATCCTTTGTGACAACACAGGTTCCTATAGCCTTGCAAACAACAATGGGCTCTTTTAAAAAATCCGCAGCAGATTCATTTATATCTTTTCTTTGAATAATAACTTTTCTTGCTTCAAAAACCATCTTTCTCGAAGTATTACCAATACTTACTATTTTACCTGTTGCTTCGATATAATCACCTGCAAAAACAGGTGCTAGGAATTCTACTTTTTCATATGCTTTGAGTAGTCCTTCATCTCCATCATGCCTTATTAATAATTCAGTAGCAACATCTCCAAATAAAGCAAGTATTTTAGCCCCATCAACAAGATTTCCTCCATAATGGGCATCCTGCGCACACATTCTCATCCTTATTGTTGCTTCTTCCAAGTTTAATTCCTCCCAATTCTCTTGGTACTATATAACCTTCTCAAGAAAAGTTTTCGTTCTTGATTCCTTAGGGTTTAGAAATATTTCTTCAGGACTACCTTCTTCTACTATTTTTCCACCATCCATAAATATAACTTTGTCGGCTACTTCTTTTGCAAATCCCATCTCATGGGTTACAACTATCATTGTCATACCTTCCTTTGCAAGATTCTTCATAACATTCAATACTTCTCCTACAAGTTCAGGATCAAGTGCAGAGGTCGGTTCGTCAAATAGCATTATGTCAGGTTCCATGCATAAAGCTCTTGCGATCGCTACTCTTTGCTTCTGACCGCCAGATAACTTTGATGGATATTCATTAAGTTTATTATTTAATCCCACTTTGTCTAAAAGATTTTTTGCTCTTTCCATTACTACCTCTCTTTTTTCTCTTTTTACTGTAATAGGAGCCTCCATTACATTTTGTAGCACCGTCATATGTGGAAATAGATTAAAGTTTTGAAAAACCATCCCCATTTTTTCGACTACTCTTCTAATATGATTTTTATTTTTCGTATCGAGAATTTCCCCTTCAATCACAACAGTACCACTATCAGGTACTTCTAAGTGGTTAAGGCATCTTAAAAATGTACTTTTCCCTGAACCAGAAGGACCAATAATAACTAATACTTCACCCTTTTTGACTTTGACATTTATGTTTTCAAAGACTTTAAGCTTCCCAAATGATTTAGTTAGCCCTTTCGTCTCTATCATTGTAATATTCATAATTAAATATACCTCCTAATAAATTGACAACTTCTTTTCAGTATAGGTAAATAAAGATGTAAAGAATGTCGTCATAAATAGATACAAACAAGCTGCAACAAAATAAGGACCTAAAGGATTACCTGATGCCGATACCAAAAGGCTCGCTTTTCTCATAAGTTCTTCCATTGTAATAGCAGAAACAAGAGAAGTATCCTTTATCATTGCAATAATCTCATTTCCAACAGGTGGAATTACTATTCTTGTAGCCTGTGGGAGTATAATTCTTTTCATTGTTTGAAAATAGGTAAAGCCAAGTGCTCTTGCAGCTTCTGTCTGACCTTTGTCTATAGCAAGAATACCACTTCTTATTATCTCAGCCATATATGCACCTGAATTAAGGCTAAGTCCTATAATAGCTGCTTGAAAAGAACTCAATCTTATACCAATTGCGGGTAATCCATAGTATAAAACAAATAGCTGTAGCAAGAGCGGAGTTCCTCTGAATATCCATGTATAAAAGTTTCCAATTGAGGAAATTATCCTGTTAGAAGATATTTTTACCATTGCAATTATAACACCTATAATCACTCCAAATGTTATGGAAATCAATGTAAGCTGTAATGTTATAGCACTTCCTAAAAGTAAAACTGGTATTATGCTTTTTAATGTGTCAATATCCATTCATCTTCTCCTTCCAGATAATACAATTAATGTGATAAATTAATATCACAAATGCTTAATTAAAAATTATCTGTCTTTTATCAATTAATAAAATAATATATATTAATCAGCCCACTTTTTAAAGTGGGCGAATTTTAACACTCTAATAAACATTTTTAGTTATTGTTACTATAAACATCATATCCAAACCATTTTTTTGAAATATCTGATAATGTTCCATCCTTTTTTAAATCATCCAAAGCTTTTTGATAAGCATCTCTTAATTCCTTGTCTTCTTTTCTAAAAGCAACTCCAATTGGTTCTTGATTTAACATCGACTTTATTCTTTTAATTTTGTCTTTTTTTGATGCAATGTAATAATCACCAACTTGAGGATCTGAAACAACCGCTTCAATTCTTCTGTTATTAAGATCTAAAAAAGCTTCCGTCATTCCATTATACTTTTTAACTTCTTTAATACCATTCATTTTGCTTAATACTTCTTCTGCGGTTGTACTTACCTGGCAGCCAATGATTTTACCCTTTAGATCATCTTGATTTTGTATGGTTGTATTATCAGCATTTACAAATATAGCATTTCCTCCATAAATGTATGGCTTTGTAAAAATCATGGTTTTCTTTCTATCATCTGTAATGCTCACACTAGAATGAATTAAATCGAATTTTTTAGACTGAAGTGCTACAAATATTCCATCCCATGATGTTGGCTTAAATTCTACTTTTACGCCTAGTTTCTTAGCAACTGCATTAGCAATATCGATATCGAAACCAACTAAATTATTGTCCTTATCTCTAAATTCCATTGGAGGATATGTATCGTCTACGCCTATAACTATCTTACCAGCCTTCTTTACCCTTTCTAATGAGTTATCACCGCTGCTTGCTGTTGTTTTGGATTTACTGCAGCCAGATATAACAGTCATGATTAAAGCTATGATAACAAAAATAGAAATTACCCTCTTCATTTAAGACACCTCTCTTATAACTTATTAACAATCTAAAAGTAAATAAACCAGTGTGAAGTTAATACCATCTAATGAATACTTTTCTCAACTTCGTTTTATCACCAATTTTTGTTATTTAGATCACCCCCCAACTTTAATTGGACTTTTCAAATTCCCCTTTATAAAAAAGAAGTACAATTTTTCTTCAAGCACTAATATCACTATTTTAAAAAAAAGCAAAGGCACTTTACAACGAATCGTCATAAAGCACCTTTGCTTTCTTGCTTTATTAATATAAAAAACTAAAACTTAATTGTATAAAAAAATTCACTATTAATGCCGGAACATCATTACATCCTTTTATAATTTTAATTTACCTAATTCTATTTTTATTATAATATTTTATCATAATAAAGTCAATAAAATTTTAAAGAGAGTTTGTGTCAAGTAGTTGTTGGCAAATTTTTTTCTTCAAATTTTATCCGCATAATGTTTAATGTATTGTGAATTTTCGTGCAATTGTTTTTACTCCATTCTTATCTTCATATTGCGCCTTTTATATGACTTTTAATTCACTTAAACATTTGTATCTGAGTATTTCTCTTATTGCTTTTCGACTGTTTGTCATTGCACAACCTTCAAACGGCATACCGCCTCTTTGTATGCGATATGTTTTTGCTTTTCCCTAGTTTTGCAGCAAATTCTTATATAACGTAACCCGAAACCATTAATTTTACTAATGATTTCGGGTAAATTTATTTTAAAATTTTGTCATTTTTATATGGATTTTTCTGGATTATTGTGTTATAATTAGTATTAAAGGGGGAGCGATGCTACTATGTATCTTAGAAAAGCTACAAATAAAAAAACTGGCCGTACATACTTATCTATTGTTCATAATTATTGGGATAAAAATACCAAAACCACAAGATCTGTAACCATTGAATCTCTTGGTTACCTTGATGAATTGGAAAAAAAGTATGAGAATCCTATTGAATTTTTTACTCACGAAGCGAAAAAGTTAGAGGAACAAAGATTATCTGAAAATGCTCATCTTACGTTTACTATTGCTAAAAATGAGTTGATACCTTCTAACTCTGTTAATCGTAAAAACTTTGGCTATGCAGCTTTTAGTAAAATTTATCATGAGCTTGAAATAGATAAATTTCTAAAAAACAGACAACGTCACTCAAAAGAAGAATATGATGCTAATGCTATCATGAAACTTCTTGTATTCTCACGCTTATTGTATCCTGCTTCAAAGAAAAAGACTTATGAGAATAAAGATATATTCTTTGAGAAATTTGATTTTTCTTTGGATGATGTTTATAGATGTCTTACTTTTTTCAACAAGCATAGTGAAGCTTTACAACTTTGGATTCATGAGCACATTAAATCTTTGTATGATCGTAATACAGATTTGGTTTACTATGATGTTACTAACTATTATTTTGAAATTGATGAGCAGGATGAATTGCGTAAAAAAGGAGTTTCTAAAGAACACAGACCGGATCCGATTGTACAGATGGGATTATTTATGGATACCAATGGTATCCCCATTACATATAAGCTTTTTCCTGGTAATGTGCCTGATAAAACTACTTTGATTCCAGCTTTAAGCAGGATCCAACGAGAATATTCTTTAGGTAGAATAATTATTGTAGCAGATAGAGGATTAACTACTGGTGATAATATCTGGTATATTCTATCAGCTAAGAACGGCTATGTATTAAGTTATTCTATTCGTAGTGCAGACAAAGATTTTCAGGATTATGTTCTTGATGAAAGCGGATATATTAATAAGGGTAATGGCTTTAAAATCAAATCAAGACTTTACCCTAGGGAAATTCAAGTAACTGCAACGAATGGCAAAAAAATAAAAAAGGTAGTAGATGAGAAACAAGTTATTTTCTATAGTCCTGAATATGCAGCTAAAGCCAAGATAGATCATGCAGCTTCAATAGCTAAAGCAATGGATATGATTAAAAATCCTGGGAAGTACAATAAATCTATATCATATGGTGCAGCTAAATATGTAAAGAATCTTGTTTTTGATGCTGATACAGGGGAAATATCCGAGAGTGTGCGTCAGCATTTGGCTTTTGACGAAGAAAAATTACGTGAAGAAGAAAAATTTGATGGCTATTATGCTATAGTGACCAGTGAATACAAAGAGACGCCTGAAAAAATAATTGACATGTATCGTGGGCTTTGGAAGATAGAAGAATCCTTCAAAGTAACGAAAAGTGATTTTGAAAGTAGACCTGTCTATTTGTCGCTAAAAGAGCATATTGATGCTCACTTTTTGATATGCTTTATAGCACTTGTAATTGTAAGGATATTAGAATATAGATTGAAAGGCAAATATTCGGTAACAGAAATACTTGAAAGTCTTGGTAAGGCATGCTGCAGTCATATCAAAGAGAATTATTATTTATTTGATTTTTGTAATAATGCTCTTGAAGATATTGGAAAAGAGTTAAACATTGATTTTAGAAAAAAAATTATGAGTCTTGGGGAAATAAAAAAATCTTTAGCACAGACAAAAAAGTTCTGATCTCACCATGAATCTTTGACAAAAGCAAAAAGCCCAAAACCCTTTATTTTAAAGAGGTTATGGGCATTTTTTGTCCTTTTTTACTGCAAAAGTCAGGTTATATAATTGATATCGAAATTTGTCAATATCTATAAAAGTCGTACAATAAAAGCTTGAAATATACCTATAATAAATCCTAATATTCCTCCTAAAATTACAATCATTTTTAGTTCTTTATTTGAAATGTCTATGACTATCTTTTCAAGCTTCTCAAGCTCAAATAACTTTATCTTCTCTTCAACTATACCGGCTATGTTAATTTTCTTCGATATGTCGCTTAACATAGATGTTGCAGATTGTTCCATAAATTTGTCTACTTCTTTATCAATAATGTCACCTACATAGTTTGTCAATATTCTTTTAAATGATTTAGGAATAAAAGTAGGAAGATTATTATCAACAATGCTACCAACTCTTAGCTTTATACTTGATATAATATATCTTCGGTTGTCATCGTTCATCAATTTATCCCATATATCGTTTATTGAAACCAATTCATTTTCAACGATTTTCCCAACTGATATAGCAATCTCATCTTTTCTCTTAGGAATTAACCCTTGTATCTCATAACCCAAAAAATTATATGGACGGATCGGCCTAAAAAGCATAATAACAGCAATATAATTTGTTATCCACCCTATAATACCGCCAACAAGTCCTAATAGCATCATTTGTGTAAAAAGAACCATTTAACCACCCCAATTAAAAAAATACATATATATAATACCAGATTTTTTATAATATTAAAACCCAGCGTTTGCTGGGCATTATTTTCGTATTTCGTGTGCAAGGCATAATTCACATCCATGGCATATAAAAACCCTTCCAGAAAAAACTTTTTTCATAGTCTCCAATATCTCCTTATTTTTTATATTATTTGCCGAATGAATGTATATCTTAGCTGGTGCCACTGTGATAAGAGTGCTAATTAGCATGTCATCATCGCTAAGTTCTCCACCACTAAACTCTATTGAAATGTCGCTTAAAAACTCTCCGGTTATAGGCTTATTATTACTATCATAAAACCCAAACTTTCCATCTTCATTAACTAAAATGTTTAAAATATTTATTTTCGAATCTTGAAGCTCTACAAAATATTTTAATAGCCCAATGAACTCATTATATTCTTTCTGCATCATATATTCGTCAACAGCACGATCAACAACTTCACTTAATTCACCGATAAAATCTCGAAGCCTAAAATTTACAAATCCTTCTATATCTATTCTTTCATTATCACTTAAAAAATCCTTTAATGCAGTATAAATCTGCTCTTTCTTAATCAGTTTAAATGTTTCCCTATTTACTTCATTATCTAAAATTCCATTAGCGATTTTGGCAATCTCTAATTTTTCCTCCTGATTAAAATAATAATAGTATTTACCAATTATCTTTTTGATTAATTTCTTATCTATTTGATTTACTATTATATCCGAAATAATCTCAGCAATATAATTTTTTATTTTGTTGATGTTTTTACAGGATGCTTTGTCTTCAACATTAAGATTAAAAAATGTAACATGTCCGCAATCATTTAAATTAACTGCAACATTAATTCCTTCAATATTTAATTCTCTTATTCCATGCTTTAAACTATCACTTCCGTTGGATAAGGCATTTGGGATTCCGATAGATAAGAGCTGCATTTTTTCTCACTCCCTTCGTTAGTAGTATGTGCTCAAATGTTTTTTCTTTGCATCATTAGTAGAGTGGAATAATGGAACCGATGTCTTTTATTTGGTTTGATGTTAAAAAAATTAATTCTTTGTTTTTATATTTTAAAAAGTCAATTATTTTCCTATGATTTCTGTGATATTTTATATCACCTGTAATACAAAAAACATCCTTAGATATTAGTCCTGAAGCACCACCAATAAAACCATAGTCAAAACCTTCAAGTCTTATATCACCTTGTTCAATTAAAAGGCAATCAAATCCATTTTTTGTAGCAATTTTGTATATTCCCATATCAGATGTTATAAAACTATACTCATCAATTATGGCGATGTTGCATTTTGTATAGCCTTGTCTAACATCTATAAATTTAACTCCTTTTTTCTCCAATATATTTCTTAATACAGGATCAGTATATCTTAAATTGTGAAAAGCGTAATTACCCAGTCTTGCTACATTATATGCTATATTTCCTGGATAGTTTCTACATAATATATTATGTCCAAAGACAACGTTTAAATTTAAACTTTTTAAATTGGATATAAAGTTAGAACTTAAACCAGGTGCGACGACTATATCACCATCACCAGCATTATGTAAAATAATATCAGGATGATATGAAATTGCTTCGTACAAAAAATTGTGTTTTTCAGTTAAAACTGTTTTAATGCCTAATCTATTTAGTATATTGCTCAACTTTTTTTCACGCCCATCAATTACAGCAACATTTATTTTACGATCTGGTAAATATGGATATTTTAAATACAATTTAATCATTTCCTTTCAAAATTTCACATAAAAAATTAGCATACATTCAGTATGCTTTAATCCTTTCTTCTATCCTTCAAATATTTACTTCCATTCATAGATTTTAATTTTCTCTTTATCTCAGCAGCAACTTCACTTATTTCAAGCTCATTCTCGAATTTTCTATGTTCATTTGTAATTACCGCAATAGATATAGATATTAATGGAAATCTTTGAACTTCTCCGCGTCTATTTAAAATCTCAATATATCCTCTTGCCATATCATCATCGTCATATAATCTTTTTATATCTTCATCAAACTTCTTTATTATATAATTACACATAACATCTATTTTATCAGGTGTTGTAACAATAATAAAATCGTCGCCGCCAATATGACCTAAGAAATCTTTAGTGTTGCCACATTTATCAAGCGCATCAGTTAAAATTCTTGATGTTTGTTTAATAACTTTGTCGCCACGTGAAAATCCATAATAGTCATTATATGATTTAAAATGGTCTAAATCAATATACAATACAGCATAAAGATTTCCTGACTTAATACGCCTTCTTATTTCGTATTTTATATCTATATTTCCCCTCAATCCTGTTAATGGATTTGCCATCCTATTGTGCTCTATTCGTTGAAATAAATTTTTTACTTGTATTAATAATTCTTTCTCATTGAAAGGCTTTGTTATGTATGCATCAGCTCCGAGTTCAAGTCCACGTAATTTCTCTTCAAAATCGTTTTTTGACGTTAATAGTATTACAGGTACCAATAAATTTTCTTCATCGTCTCTTAGAATCTTTAATAAATCAAAACCGCTTAAGCCCGGCATAACAACATCAAGTATAACCATGTCAGGATAATTGCTTTTATATATTTTAAGTGCTTCTTCTCCATTTTGTGCTTCATAGATATTATATCCCGCATCAATTAGTATATCTCTCAATACGGTTCTACTTAGTCTATTATCATCCACAATCAATATACTCTTTTTATTCACGATACATCCCCCAAAAATATATTCACCCATATAAATTATATTAATAATTGAAAATAAAAATACTACATTATGATAATATAAACCCAATAAATTACATTACATCACCAATAAATTATAATATTAGTAATATTAATAGTCAATAATTAAGTAAAAAAGGCAGAATTACTTGCTCTGCCATAGTAAATAACAGAATCTTTTTAGCATGATTTGGTTAAAACTCCCATTAAAAATCAATTATTCTATTCTTCTTGTCGCAATAACGTCTTTATACCAAATAGCACTATCTTTTAAAATTCTCTTCTGGGTTTTGTAATCGACATAGATAATTCCAAATCTTTTCGAATATCCATATGCCCATTCAAAATTATCCATCAAAGACCAGACAAAATAGCCTTTCAAGTTTCCACCATTTTTGATAAAACGGTACGCTTCATTAAGATGAAGTTTTAAATATTCTATTCTCTCATCATCATGTATATGCCCATCGTCGGAAATTATATCTTTTAAAGCTGCACCATTTTCTGTAATATATATTGGAAGCTCTTTCGTATATTCATTTTTAAGTCTTGTTAATAAATTGTATAGGGATTCAGGACTAATCTCCCATCCCATATCTGTTTTTTTGTTTGGACCATCTACATATTTTACATTAAACAATTCGCCGACACATTTCCTGACAATTGCTCTCGTATAATAATTAACACCAAGAAAGTCAACTTTTTGGGAAATGTCATTAAAATCTTCATTCCTGATAAAATCAAGACTTCCAAATATGCTACTAAAAAGTTTTACCATATCATCAGGATAGCTTCCTTTAAAAATTGGATCTAAAAACCATCTATTTGAATAACCGTCAATTATCGATGCAGCAATTTTATCATCTAAACTATCTGTTTCGGGATAAACCTCATTTAAATTTAGTGTAATGCCGATTTTAGAATCTTTCAGATTAAAATCTCTAAATATTCTAACTGCATTGCCATGCGATAATAAAAGATGATGTGCAGCAGTTAAAGCTTCCCCAAAGTTTTTATGACCAGGTGCATGATCGCCTGTACCATATCCGAGGATTGATGAACACCATGGTTCGTTTAAAGTTATCCACATTGGAACATATGTACCAAGTTCTTTAAATATTTTTTCTACATATTCTCCATACCAATGTACGACATCTCTATTAAGCCAGCCTCCTAAATCATCAGCCCACTGTGGTAAATCCCAGTGATATATCGTTGCGCATGGTATAATATTATTAATCAGCAGTTCATCTATAAGCCTTTTATAAAAGTCTAATCCCATTTGATTAAATTTACCTTTCTCAGGAAATATCCTCGGCCAAGCAATAGAAAATCTATATGCTTTAATGCCAATCTTTTTCATTAAAGCTATATCATCTTTATAGCGATGGTAATGATCACATGCAACATCTCCTGTATCTCCATTAAAAACTTTACCGTTCTTTCTGCAAAATGTATCCCATATTGACATACCTCTTCCATCTTCATTGTATGCTCCTTCTACCTGATATGAAGCCGTAGCAGTACCAAATAAAAAATCATTATCAAATTCAACCATTTTATTTCCTCCCAAAAATTTATCCCATATTGAAATCATACCATATATTTACTAAATAATAAAGTTTATAAAGTCAAATATACATCGCTTCAAAAATTTTCTTTATTAATCATTGTTCTTTATCGGATACCATTTTCATTCAATGATAATACATAATTTCTTAATTTTGCCTCATTTCTTTAGAAAAACCTTAGATACACATCTACATATTCAAAGAATTCTTTGTCTTTATCTGTCAAACTTATTGATGGCATTCCATTAACAATTATATAATTTATTTGATTTTAAAATTTAAAACACATATACTTATGTTAATAATTACGGCTATAATCAATAATCAATTCCAACATCTGATAATGCTGATATGAAGGCATCTACAACGCCAGCATCAAACTGTATATTTGTATTTTTTCTCAGTTCTTCTATAGCCTCAGATATCAAAAATGGATCCCTATAAGACCTTTTAGATGTCATTGCATCAAAAGCATCTGCTACAGCAATAATACGCGAACCTAATGGTATTTCTTCTCCTTTCAACCCGTCTGGGTATCCGCTGCCATCATATTTCTCATGGTGATGCCGTATAATATTTGATATATTATACATTGACCTAACTTTTTTTACAATTTCTGATCCCATAACAGGATGATCCATAATTTGTGCATATTCTTCTTCCGTAAGCCTTCCAGGCTTATTTAAAACCGAATCATTTATCCCTATTTTACCAATGTCATGAAGTCTTGCAGCTGTAATTATATCTTCAGCTTCTTCACTCTTTAATTTCATTTTTGAGACAATCAAACTGACTAATTTATGTACTCTCTCAGAATGTCCCTGAATATACACATCCTTTGCCTCTAATGCAGATATTAATGCGTCTTCCATATCTAAGTAATTTTGTTTAATTTCCTCAATTAATTTCTTTAATTTATCTGTTTGTATTTTTA
The DNA here is from genome assembly GCF_900205865.1 of Thermoanaerobacterium sp. RBIITD. Classification (NCBI taxonomy): domain Bacteria; kingdom Bacillati; phylum Bacillota; class Clostridia; order Thermoanaerobacterales; family Thermoanaerobacteraceae; genus Thermoanaerobacterium; species Thermoanaerobacterium sp. RBIITD. Next base: position 2,787,586 of record NZ_LT906662.1, on the reverse strand, counting down.
GAAAACTAACTAAAATTGATACAAAAAAGTATATAGGTATGGACATGATAAAAGTAAATCCCAAAATATTGGATTTATCATTAAAATATATATTCAAAAGTTCTCCAGTACTTATTAAAGTAGGTATTATTAGGCTAAACTTCAAATCATATCTTAAAGCTGAAATTAAAATAGGGATGTAAAAAAAACTTGTATATGCATAAAAGTATATCGTGTTTATTTTTATTGTTAAATAAAATGTAAAGATTAGAATTATAAGCATGAACAAAAAAATTAGTGTATCAATAATTTTATTTTTTTTTTAATCCACTTTATCTCTTTAACTAATTGTTGCATAACACACCTTCCTCCCCATAATTTTCTGATTTTTTTTTTTTTTTTTTTTTTTTTTTTTTTTTTTTTTTTTTTTTTTTTTTTTTTTTTTTTTTTTTTTTTTTTGAATTATTTTTAAATTATTTTGTATTTATCAAATTTTCGCTCTTTTATAATTAATATTGTATAATTGCAATTTTTATTTGTCAATAATTGATCTTTTGTAAATTTTAATAATAATTTTGTAATGTTTTGATACAATATATACAAATATATACTAGAAATGAATTTTATGAGAATACTCGTTGCAGACGACGAACCTTATTTAACAGATATTTTATATAAATCTTTAAAACAGAAAAATACAGCATAGATATAGCTAAATATAGTTTAGAATGTATTGAATATTCCATAATTAATATTTATGATATCATAATCAAAGACATAATGTAACTTGAATATATCTTGAACTTAATGAGAAAATTATATTTCCCTTTAAACCTTTAAAATTGAAATTGACAATATTGAATGTACTGCTTTTGTTTATCGTAATAGCTGTATTCAGCACAATAATATATTTAAGCTTTAAAAAATGATAATTATTAATGATGATGCATTGATACTATGAGACGCCTGCAAAACCATGCTAAAGCACCACGAGATCATAAAAGAATTCTCAAGCCTCATAGACATAACCGATGGCATCCTTGAAGAAACCAAAAAAATAGAACATACAATGAACGATAAAGCATCGATAAACTAAATGAATTCGTATCCTTCTTTAAAAACACCCCCATATCATAGTTATATTCCACAATTATAAAAAACCATGAAATACTATCTGTCCCATAGCCGCAGCGCCAGCATAAGTCCAAATAGCCCTGCAACAAATTTGGATACCATAAACGGTACCAGCATACCTGGCGCTACTCCTGACACAAACCCCATCTGGCCCCCGAATACAAAAGCACCACTTATAGCAAAAGCCGAGCAGACTACTTTCCCTTTGGTATTCATGCTTTTAAAATTGCCAAATACCAGTAAATTAGTAGCAAGATTACCAAGTAAGCTGATAACAGAGACGCTATCTATGTCGCACCTATTTCCAATCTTTTTTAAAAAATTGCTAAAAAGCCTTTCCAGCATAGCCAGCATTGGGTATGCACCAGCCAGTATAAAGGCAATTTTTCCTACCACAGACATAACTTGTTGCAGCGGAATAATTTCAAAACCAAGGTTGATGCCAAAAACAGAGTAACTTCCTTGTGCCAGCAATCCTGCAGCACTTAACCCTATTATCACCTTTCCAAAGGCATCAAAGCAACCCAGTAAAATATCAGGTATCAGCGATAATCCTATTCCTATAAAAGCTGAAATAACCAATATAGGCAGCATATCCTTCAGCAATTTAAGAGGATTTAGGCCAAACCACAATCCGGCGGCAAAACAACCTATGGGTATCGCTATTACTCCTATCATCACGCCTTTAGAAAAATACTTTTGCTCATCTCTGGATATCATCCCCATAGCTATGGGGATGGAAAAACTTATGGCTGCGCCCAGATTAGAAGCCACTACAATACCAGAAAACAGCCCCATTTTTTCATCAAGTGCCAGATCCCGGGCTATCTGATATCCACCCATATCCACTGCTAAAAAACTAGCGGCAATCGTAGAAGGATCTACGCCAAAGACCTTAGATACATGAATTATCCCTATTGATAAGGCTCGAGATATGGCAGGTGATATAGAGTAAATACCTATCATGCCAAGACCTACCGCTCCCATTGCCCTGATCCCTTCTTCAAACTTTTTGCCCAATCCTAAAGGAGAACCTATGGCGTAATCAAATCCACCTATTGCAAAAAACACACCTATCAAATACAGCACTACACTTCTCATAGCGCTTTATCCTTTCATGCTTTTAGCCTTATTGTATCATTGGCGCATGTGTTTCTCAAGAGGCCTGTACCGAAATATATTTTAAAAGTGCAACTGTCACACCTCTAGGGAAGTTTTCATAACTTAATATAGAAAGATAATGGAGGTGAAAAAAGTGAGAGAAAAAGAGCTTGCTCAAAAAATTGATGAACTCATCGACTCCTTTGAAAGCGACAGCAGGGATATAAACGACGTTGAAAGCGAACTGCAAACATTGTTTAAAGATAATGACCCTGACTTTATTTTCAAACTCATATTCAAACTCTTGTTTAGAATAAAAGATGAAGTCAAAGACATCGAAAAGAAACTAGACAAGATTTTTAGGATTTGAGCCATAAAGCCCTGCTTATAGCAGGGCTTTTTTGAGTGCGCCGGGAGAGTTTCGAACCCTATGACCAACTGTTTCGTAGTCAGATATTCTATCCAACTGAGCTACTTGCGCCTTACATCCCTTTATAGTATCATATAACCTATCTAAATATTCAATACAGGTTTATAGATGTGAGTTTATTTAAAAGTCCAACGACATGATGTCCTTCCCTGATTCTAAGTCCACTATTTTAACAGCGCCATCTTCAATAAGCCCTATCGAATTGACTTTATCATCTCTTTTGCTGAGAGACGTAGATCCGGGATTGATCACCACGCAATCGCCAATTTTCTCTAAAACGGGAATATGGGTATGCCCTGTTATGAAAAAATCCAGTTTGTACTTACCAATTAATTCGTGCATATCCTCCTCGGAAATGGAATGGCCATGTTGAACCATAAACCTCTTTCTATGAATCACAGTAAACACATATGGTGTCTGTATAGGTATATTTAACACCATCTGATCTACAACTGCATCACAGTTCCCTTGAGCTACCAATAGAGGAACACTACAGGAATTTAACGCCCTGGAGAGCTTTTTAGGATCATATCCTGAAGGAAGTGGGTTGCGTGGTCCATGGTATAACACATCTCCCGCGTGAAAAATCAAATCCGTATCTTCCAAAAAATTCCACGCTTTTTCCCACGAAGCATAATCTCCATGGGTATCGCTTATAACGCCGATCTTCATATCAACACTCATCTCCCTTTCAAAAGATCGTTAACGCCTTTTATAATTTTATCATCTGATCAAAAAAAATAAAAGCCTCAAAGACTTAATATTACTGATATTTTATAAAAAAGGTTCAATTCTTACCAAGTAAGAAGTTTAATATTTGGCCTTATTATAGAAGCTTTAGGATATGTATTAGTTCCTGTATCATATATACTTGGACTTTTAAATCTTAAATATTTTATATTATTTTTAGCAGCCACTATATTTTACGGCATACTTTTATCGTTAGGGCTATACTTTTGGAAGAAATACGTTTAATAAATATCTTTATTTAAAACAACTTTTAAAGTTAAGTAGCTACCGTATCTATTAAAAATTTTTAATATCATACTTAAAAACATTCATAGCTATCTAAATAATGTTACAAATGACTTAAATAATGTTCTGACATCATATTGATATTGCTTTACAGGTTCAACTGATTTATTTACCCCAAAAAGTTTATATACTGCAATTCTTGCAGATCTGACTGAATATTCTTCTGTAAAAACTACATCATCAGTTATTTCGCAAAACTGACCAATAAACGCTAAGTTCGTCGAGCCTTTCGGTATGACTTGAGGCCTATTCCCTATCGACCTTGGCATAAATTGTGCCGTAATAAATGGCATCATACAGGGAATACAATTCGCAGATTTTATTATATCATCCATATCTTCCTCAAATTTGAGATGATGTAAAAGTTCAATTAATATTTCTTCTCCTGTACATTCAGACATCTTCTTTTTGACATAGTCACCTATATTATCAGGACGTAATCCATAACCCCAAAATACTTTAACATCATCAGGTTGGTTTCTAAAATGTGGTTGATATGCTAAAACAATTGACATCAGCCAGCTTGAATCTTTAAATGTTACAAGTGCGCCCGTACCCGCTTTATTGTGCGAGAACTTTTCCATTAAATCAAAGAATTTTGAATCATGGCATGTTACTGTAAATGACTCCCATTTTGAGCCATCTATATAATCGTCAAATAAAGAAGGATTCCCTAAACCAGGTTTCTTTTTAGATATTTTATCCCATAAATTCCAAGATGCACCTTTGCCGTTTATAGTTGGGGCTTTTGTCATTGAACCTAGACTATATCCTTCTGTCATTGAACCATTTGTAACAATTACAATATCACCTTCATTAAACTCAATTATTTTCTCAACGCCTTCCTCTTTATAGTGTACCTTAGTTACAGTAATTTCCTCCGAATCTTTAAAATCTAAATCTATTACAGTGCATTTCATTTTGAAATCAACATTGTAATTATTTAAATATTTTTCTATAGGAAGTATTATTGAATCGTATTGATTATAAGGAGTTCTTGTAACACCTTCCAGAGTATGAATTCTAGGAAATTCATGCATAAATCTTATCATATATCTTCTTAACTCTGATAAACTATGCCAAGGTTGAAATGCAAAAGTCGTAGCCCACATATACCAAAAATTTGTTTCAAAGAAATGAGGTCCAAACCAATCACTAATTTTTAACTTATTTAACTTTTTTTCTGGTGTTGCAATAAGTTTTACCAAAGCAATTCTGTCGTCATTGTCAAATCCCATTGACATTACATCGACAACTTCACCGTTTTTATTTACAAGTCTTGCATTAGAATGTGTAGGATGTGCAGTATCAAATTCAATTATTTCTTCTCTTACTGATTTATTTGGATTATCTATTGATGGTATCATCATTAACAGTTCCCAAGTATTCTCGTAGGTCTCGTCATTTAACATTCTTCCGCCTCTGATAACATATCCTTTTTCAGGATCGCCAGCACCATCATTACTTCCACCTAACACATTCAATTCTTCAAAAATATGAATGCTTTCTCCCGGAAATTCGCAATCCCTAATTAAATAACACGCTCCTGCAAGCGATGCTATTCCACCACCCACAAAATAAACCTGTTTGTTTCCATATTCTTTTCTCATTTCAATCAGCCCCCTAAATACTTAAATTTTTCTTAATAAATAAATATTAATACTACAGCGTTATTATTGAAATAATCAAAAAACATGAGCTGTAAAAATTTTTGTCATTTAATCTAATTTGTATAAATTTTTTTAAATCTGTTAAAGTATAAAAATAAACTGAAATAAATAGATGTTATCACTTACTATTACCTACATTTTCATATTTTCGTAATGCTCTTATAAAATTGCCTTCGATAAGTTCACTTAAATCATTAATAATAATTTCTGGATCTTCCTTCATACCATTTTTCATCCATTGAATAATTAATCCGATAAACGCAAGCGTGTAAAAATTAGCAATAAATCTTTTATATTCTTCTTTTATTTTCATATTATTTGAAAGTTCATATACAACACCTATAACGAGATCATATGTAATAGAATAAAGATAATAATCTAAATGTTCCCTACCTAATGAATTTAAAGTATTCATGCAAAAAGATTTATTATCCTCAATATATTTAAAGACCTGGTAAAATCCTTCTTTCCAGTTTTTATAGCTTTTGTATTGAACAATTTTTTCAACAGCTTCTTTTTCGTAAATCCAACCAAGTAAATCGTAAATATATCATGAAAGTGATAATAAAAAGTTTGCCTGTTGAGCCCACATCTATCCACAATATCCTGAATAGAAATTTTGTTTAATGATTTACTCCTCATTAATTCCTTTAGTGCATTTGCAAGAACTTTTTTTGTTATTTGCGAATTCGCCATACACTCACCTTCTATTTAATATGTTACTTTAGTTATTAAAGTATAACATAAAAGAGATATAATAAATATAAAAAGACTTAGGATTTTTAAATTTAGTATTAGCCTTAATAGAAGTAGAATCTAAAGAAATAGTTTTACCAGAAATAATACCTAAATCTTTGAGAATTTCAACTTGATTTTGCATAATAAGAGATAAATACTTATGGTCAAAATTCTTAAGGAAGCCTTCAAAAGTCCCATAAGAAGGCAGCTTTTTAGTAATATCAAATCCGCAGAGGTTACTATAGGACATCTTTTTAACATTTGATCCAAGTTCATGTTACTACTATATGTTAAATATATTCTCTTAATAAATGTATTACCTCCATAAAGTTGTACATAATATTATGCTTAAATGTAATTACATAAAAATGAATTTCTTTTTAAAACATGTCATTTTGTTATTCTACAATTTTCTCAGAAATCCATCTTTATCCTTAAAAAATCTATAAAAACAAAAAAAAAGCCTTATTCAAGGTTTTCAAAATACAACATTATAGTCTTTCCATTTTCTCTTTTAGTACTTAACAAATAGAATAATAACATATCTATTATTGTCATCAAGTAACATCTAATAAGTGTAACATCTCCCGTAATGATGAGATCATTACAAGAGTAATGCAATATACATTAAAGTCTCTTTATAAAATAATAAAAAATTTACATCCAACCTTATATGAAAGCTCCTTGTTTTATTAATATTTCCCTTAATACTTTTACATCTACTTCACTAGTTTTATTGTTATTTTTCGATGCAAGATATGCAGCAGTTCCAGCAGCTTGGCCAGTTGCCATAGCTATAGGTGAGACTCTTACCGCTGCATTTGCCTCATATGTAGATGATATGCACCTACCTGATACTAAAAGATTACTTATTCTTTTACTGTATAAACATCTATATGGTATATCATAATAGCTTCCTTCTTTGAGCTGCATATATATTGTTGCATCACTATCCGGTGAGTGTATATCTACAGGATACCCTCCTCTCGCTATACAATCTTCAAAACGCTTATTTGTAACAAGGTCCTCGGCTGTCAATACATATTCACCGATTATTTTCCTTGTTTCCCTAATTCCAATTTGTGGACCTGTTGACACGAGATAAGAATTTTCAAATCCGGGTATATATTTCTTCATAAAGTTATAAACTTCAAATGCTTGGTTTCGTCCAGTTATTTCTCCTTGTGTAAGGTCTATTATATCTGTGCCGTTCAGTTTTTGTACTCTTGTCATATTTACAATAACTTCACCAGGTGTATTTGTCTCGAAGAACAATACCATATCCCTTTCAAAACTTATTTCACCATTTTGACGAGCTTTTTTTAGTATGGAATAAAATCCGTTAACCATAAGCCTTTGTGCTTTTTTTACTTTATCTATGCCTATCATCGTAAATTCTTTTGGGTTATTTTCCATATATTTTTTTATTTCTTTAATTGTAACATTACCTATTCTTACATTCATTGTCATTGGTTGTGTTAAATTATCCTGCGGCCTTCCAAGAGCATATTCAATACCACACCTTGAGGCAAGGTCGGCGTCACCAGTAGAATCTATATATACTTTTGCTTTTATCTCTTGGATACCTGATTTATTGACAATTCTTATATTTTTTATATTTTCACCATCAAGTTCTACATTATATAAAAAGCTGTGAAATAAAATATCTGCACCGCTTTTTAACAGCATCTTCTGAAGCACATACTTCATCACTTCTGCATCAAATGGAGTAACTGTGCTTACAAATCCTGTCGTATCGGTTACATGTCCTGGGCTTCCACCATATTTAATGAGGTTATTAACAACTTCCTGCGGTATTCCCAATATGACTTGTTTATCTCCTGCATGAAATGTCATCATGGGTCCTACTCCCATATTTGTAAGCGATCCCCCAAGGAATCCGTACTGTTCAATAAGAATTGTCTTAGCACCATTTCTCGCTGCGGCTATTGCAGCAATTGTTCCTGATACTCCGCCTCCTATTACGGCAACATCATAAATCATTATATCACCTACCATATATCATAAAATTCTTTTACAAAAGCATGTGCAGCAATTTCATTTAGTGAGTTCAGCCCCTTTTTCAATATAAAGAAGCCAAACTTAATATTAACTTTATAAATGTCTGATGTAAACCCAATGTGGTAGTATTCAAGGCAATGATAATATTCATGGCATATAAAAAGATTTAAAAGTTTATTTTCGTCTTTCCATAGTGAATACTTATCAGGTATTGACGGTATGAATTTATTTTCTATATTTTTCATGTAGATAGTTATTTTCTTTTCATTGCTTGTTATCTGACTGAATATTATATATCCTGGTGTATAATGTATTTTATCAACCTCAATCTTTATTCCTTCATTTTTTGTAAGTTCTATAATCTCATGTTTTTTATATTTTTTTGCCTCGTCAATCCCACGATTCCATGCCATTTCTGCCATATTTCTTATATCCATTTCTTTTATTTTGTCATAATATATATCTCCTTTTAACTCCTGTTCTATTAATTCATATTTATTTAAAAATATGGAAGGTATCATATTTTTCACCTTTTACAGATAATAATTGCTATCTTTTCATTTTCATTTATTCCATCTACTTCAATTTTTGCCAATGATATTATCTGGTTTTTATCTATCAAACCAGATAAATCTATCATTCTATTGGGTAGTACTATGAAGCAGTCTGGTATTTCTGCTCCGCCATCGCCATAAAATATATTTTCCTCAAGGCCTTTATTTAACAGATCTTCAAAGTTTGATATATCGGCAATATATATAGATGCTTTATTTTTATTAAGCCTTATTATTCCTTCTATATCTATAACCCTTGTATATTCACTGATCTTTTTGAAAAGTCCAAGTAATCCTTTTTGTTTTTTTCTTCCTCTAAATACAAACATATCTCCTGTTTTAGCCGCGATTTCTACATTACTTTTATCAACAGACATAGATTCGGCAGCAATTTTTATTATTTCTTTTTCACTTAGTTTTTTGTTTAACATGTCTTTTGATCTTAATTCTGTTGCACCTGTTGCTATTGCCCGTAGTACATTTTTCTGTGAATCTACTTCTACAAATATCTCTACTGTACTTTCAAGAGCCCCTGCTTTTATGACTGCTTCTTTCGCTTCATTTCTTATTGATAATATGTCTTTTTCAGTTGGATCTTGCACTGTCCTTTCTACCACTTCTCTTACCATTGCGAGAGCTACACCTATTGTAGATATTACCTGTGCATTTTTGGCAATCTTGTATTTCATATTCATCATTTTTGCAAGGTGTGGCACTATTGCTGCGCTTCCTCCCCCGCCGCCTACTAAAACAGTCGAATTTTTATCAAGTTTATAGTCTTCAATAAGACTTTCTACAACTTTTAGGTCTTTCATACATGCTTTATCCATGATTTTTTCTGCTACTTCTTTTATAGTAATCCCAAGCTTATGTGATATTGGTTCAAATGCTTTTCTTGCGGCTTCTGTATTCCCGTACGCATAGTCTTCTGGTTTTACATATCCAAGTATATTTGCAGCACATGATACCGTTATGGCAAACATTTTTCCATTTTTGCTCTTAACAGCAATATAATCATCTGGATCTCCTTCTTTAGGCTTTACATATATTAGTTCTGGATCAATTATTTCGTCTGGATCTGTATAAACTGAATATGGAAGACCGGCAATGTGTGCACTTCTCGGTCCTACGTCTTCTATGTCTTTTTCTCCAAGCCTTACCATGCTACCACCAGCAATTCCGACTGTCCGTACATCAAGTGAATTGAGATATGTTTTATGTCCTCCTACTTCTGCATAGCTTACCATTACTTTTCCGTTTCTTATTACCGATATATCTGTAGATGTACCACCTACTTCAAGAAAGATTCCATCAGATATTTTTTCGTACATTAACGCTCCTGCAACGCCTGCGGCTGGCCCTGACAGCATAGTAAGTATTGGCCTTTTTCTTACTTCAGCAACATCCATTACACCACCATCGCATCTCATTATCATTAGTGGTGCCTTTATTCCCGATTTTTTTACGCTTTCTTCTGTCATATTTGCTGTGTCTATCATTTTAGGCAATATACATCCGTTTATTGCCGCTGTTCTTGTTCTTATTTTGAGTCCATATAGTTTTGTTATTTCATGTGTTGCTGTCGAAGGTAATCCTTTATTTTCTGATATCTCCATTATTTTGTTTTCATTTTCCGGGTTATCTACTGAAAATGCTTCTGCAGCTACAATTGCCCCAGCTTTTTCATTTTTTAATTCTGTTATAGCCTTTTCTATATTTGTATCAAGAGAATCATTTATCTCAATATATCTGCTAAATGTTTTTAAAATCTTACCAGGTGCAAGCTCTATGTCACCTATATTTGTATCGTTTTTTGATTTTATTCCTTCTAACCCTTTACCTACTGTAATTATTCCAACAGGGACGACATCACCTTCAAGAAGAGCATTTGTCGCCTGTGTTGTGCCATGTGCAATAAAAAGTACATCTTCCGGTTTTATATTATTATCCTGCATTAATTTCTTCAATACTTCTATTATACCTTTTGCAACGCCCTCTTTGGCAGTATGTGTTGTAGGAAGCTTAACAGTTCCAATAAGTTCATAAGTATCACTATTTATTGCGACTGCATCTGTGAATGTTCCTCCGACATCTATTCCAATCCTTACTTTCAAATTTATCTCCTCCTATTTAGATCTCGGGGTTAAGCAAAATGCCTAACCCCATATATTTTAGAAAAACATTATTGATGCTGTTATAATTCCTCCAATTGCTATTATCCATATATATGGCAATAGTTTTATCATTAATTTATTTACATCAACACCAACATAATTGCTTAGCCAAACATTTTGTGTATTTGTAGGATCTCCTATTACCTGAATCCTTTCAGTCGATAAAAGTGCACCCATAACAGTTGTTGGTGGTAATATCTTTAAGCTTATAATAAGACCTGCAATACCACTACCAAGTCCCCATAGATTAAGTGGTCCTCTATATAGTGCAAGTGGTGCTAGTATACTGAAGAATAAAATATATGTCAGTGGTGTTGTCGGAATTATACTTTTTAATACTGAAGATAGTACCTGTGATACCATAGGATGCATAACCGAATTTAAAAGCATTCCTATGCCAATCATCAATAATACCGCAGGTGCTGAATCTGCAATTCCATCATATGCGGTTTTTGTCAACATACTTAAAGCGGATTTAAATGATCTTTGTGTTGTTATAATGCTATAGATTATGCCTATTATAAATGAAGTAATTATAGGCCATTTGAATACAAGTACAAAGATTATAGGAACTATTGGTGTTAATAATGCTAAGAAATTTACTTTTTTGTCTGTATCAGCATTAGTTTGTGCCCATGCGAATTTTATTCCTGCACGCTTGAACTCTATCAAAGCAAAAGCAACTGCCATAACAGCGGTAAATATCATAAGAACAATTGCAAAGTTTTTAACATCTCCAAGCGAAACACCCGTTGCAGTTATATAAAATGACCAGTTCGCCATATTAAGCTCAAGGCCTATTGCCATACCAAATAAAAACATTGACACAGCAATAATCGGAGTTACTCCAACTGAAAGCATTATAGGTACAGCAATGCTGCCAACCATAATTACAGCACCTAATCCGCTTATAGTTGTAAAAAGCAGCGCTATCGCAGCAGTAATGCAAAGTGTCATTATCAGTGGGCGGTCACCGCCTAATTCCGCTGCAGTCTTTACAATAGATTTTGATATGCCTGTCTGATTCATTATCTGTCCTAACCATGCTCCAAACATAACAGCCACATATGCTGCTGAAAGTTTAATGGCACCACCATCTATAATATATGCAAGAATTCCTGTATCAAGCTTAGTCTTAGGATCAACAAGTGACAATGGAACACCAGCAATTAACGCAATACCAATCGCAAGTATAGGAAGTGCTACCAATGTGGGTAATTTTCTTGATACCATAAGTCCAGCTATTATCAAAAACAACAATAATATTAAAATCGCCTGCATAATTAATCCTCCTTATAATTTATTAATTTCATTTTTAAATGATTCAGTCATTCTAAGAACGCCTTCTGTATCATTCCTTGTAACAATTGCACCAATCATAATTCCTTTAATGCCAAGGTCATATAGATACTTCACTTCATCTGGTTCTATAATCCTTTGGGTCGGAACAACCACAGGTTTAGTAAGGTTTTCTACAAGTCTTCCATATCTCATTAAATCAGATAAGTGAATTTTCTCTCTTCTGTCATCTGGCAATACGTCTGCTTCAATAACGTCAATGTTTATCTTGTTTAATGCCTTTATGTGTGATATATCATATACTTCGTTAACAGCTACCATCTTTTCAAGATTTGAATCGAGCATGTAAAGCGGCATATGGTGTGCAAACATAGATAGAAAGCTAAACTTAAGTTCTTCTGCCAGTTTAATTTCTTTTCTGTCAGCACAAGTTTCAGCCCCGGGCACAAGCCCCACTGGTACCTTGAAACTATTTATTATTTCTCTAAACACCTCCCTTTGCTCATCTATGCTGCCAAAATCATTACCACTTGCCTGGTGATGTACATTTGCATGTACCTTTAAAGCATCAGCACCTCCTTTCATAGCCGCTTGAGCCAGTTCAATCGTATTTTTTGGCAAACTGACAATAAGCGTCATTTTATTGGTTTTTAGAATTTCAGCAAAACTCATTATTATACCTCCTGTTCATTTATTATTTTATTTAAAGTTAATTTTGCTGTGGCTTTTAAAATATCATCTTTTCCTACTGAACAACATTTAATAATAATATCATCAAAAGAATTTTGGATTCTACTACTAATATCGAATAATTTTATTATCTTTCCATCTAAAACAAATGTTTTAATGTTGAGCAAATTTTTCAGGTTTATTATTGTAATTTTAAGCGAATCAGAAATATCATTGATGATTCTGTCAATTGCATCACTTTTAAAAAATTTATATATGCTGTCGATATTCACAAAGGATGAGTTTGTTCCATCAATCACATTACTTTGATCCTTGCTCAATGTTATTGCTTTTTTTAAAATTGCTTTTATTGTAACGAGTGTATTAAGACAGCCTCTATGCCCTTCGGAGCATTCTGGTCCATATCTATCTATAATCATATGACCAATATTTATATTTTCACTTATTCTCCTACCATTTAATATTACTGATGATTGTATTTCGTTGTTGATATCGATATAAGCAAGATTATTATTTATTCCAAGAGATAAATATTCAGCCATTGATTTAAGATATATTTCGTTTTCTTCTATAACAGGTATACCCAGTTCATATGATAGAGCCTGCGATAAAGTCAAATAACCTGAAGAAATAGATGTTGATAAAACTCCCTTTAAATTAAATTCTTTCAAATCACTGTTAATACATATACCTATACCATATATTTTTCTTTTTTCTACCTTTAAATCCCTTTCAAGATCTTTAATCAATTCTTTTATTATTTTCTGCAAAAAAGGTAGATCAAAATAATCAAACTCAATTTCTTTTTCAATTCCTTTATTAAGGTTAAAATCGAATAATATGCAGATTAGTTTATCCCTTAATATCTTAAGTGTTGCAACATAACCATTTTTAGTATTTATCTCAAGCATTACGGGCCTTCTACCCCCGGTTGATGATCCCATTCCTGATTCTATCAAAATTTTCTCGTTTAGTAATTCCTCTACCAGGTCAGATACTGCTGTCATACTTAATCCCACACGCTGTGAAATCTCTGTCCTTGATAAAGGTCCATCATTCAATAATAATTTCAATATACATTTCTTATTTTTCTCTTTCAATTCTTTTAAATTACTTTTATGTCTCATTATTACCTCCAACTTTCTAAGATATTCGTAATAAGTTAGCAATATACTTTTTACTAAGTTCTTATTATCTTAATATTGTTAATTCGACATTAATTAAAAAAATCCTTCTTTAATATAAAAAAAATTTATTCATTAAAAAACAGGTCTTCATCTGATTAGTTATCAATAATAGAGAATCATATGTTTATGTTAATCTAAAACTGGTTCTTACCAAAAGTGAATTAAAATGTATTAAAAATATGATATGATAATACATTCAAAAACATTATAAAAGAAGTCATTAAATGAATGAATTTATTTAAGATGCTGGATGAAAATTTAGAATATAAAAGCCAAAAAATAATTGGTAATACCATATACATAAAACAGAATCAAATAAAAAGAATTGAAATGCCCTTTCTGTGGTCATACATCATCAAAAGTTCATTCCCATTATAAAAGAAGCTTTCAAGATCTTCCAATGCAAGGCAATAAATGACAATACAAGAAATATAAGTAAACTAATTGAGTACAAAAATTTAATAAAGCTGCTGTACAAGCCTATTGAGGAAGTAAAAATGATTTCTCAAGAACAATTGGATAGAGTATGCAATGAATATCCATTTTACGCAAGTATATATCATCTTATTAATGAATTCAGAACAATACTGCTAGAAAAAAATATTTTTTAATATTTGCATAAGCCTTTTGCTTTTTTATAAAATATTTATGGCGATGTGGCAATTGAACTTATACACCATCCATCATATAAAGACGTTCTTGTAACTGTTATAAATCTTTCAAATTTTCCCTCCAAATCAGGAAACTTATTAATGTCAGTTGATTCTTATACATAATAAACATGATAAACTCTAGATGTTTTTTCTACATCAGACGACTAACAAATGCGGTACATCTTGTACTATATTTAGCATTATTACTTTAAGTTCCTCTGGTTCGAGTAATTCTTTATATTTTAAAATCATACACCTATTTATTATTTCATTTTCAAGTGATATATCATTGTATGCCATATTATCAATGTCCTTTTCATTATCTTTAATATCGCTATTATACTTTGCTGCATCTAATATTAAATGCTCTTTCTTTTTGATGTCCTTATCTTTTTTATAATTTTTGCAGCTTCATAATTAATACATCTCTCAATAAACTTAATAAGGGCAAACTCAATACTTCTGCCTTCCATACCCTTAACCTCCCATTGCTTTACTTTTAATTAATTATAAGCATAATTATATATAATTTACTAATAATTCCTTAATTTTATATTATAATCTGGTAACAATGTAAATTGCTGCTTTATCTCTTTATGCCTTTATGTTTTTAATTTTAGGATATTTTGTTGTAAAATATAGGTATGTGAAATATAATTTTGCATAAAAATTATACTAAGATGCATTTGAAAACTGTTAAAATATTCAATAGTCCAAATTATATACTATTATTGGAAAACTGGAAATAAAATTTGCGTAACTATTTAACTGTCTATACCAAAATAAGAGATAAATTTTTTAAAAATAAAATGAAAGAGAGATGTTTAGTGTGAAGGAATTTCCATTATCTAGGGTATATCGTTTCATTGAGCCGGGACTAGTCGTATTAGTAGCCACTTCTAACGAAGGGAAATTTAATCTAATGACATTGAGTTATCATATGATGATTGACGACGGAAGCAGTCCTTTAATTGGCTGTTTTATTATTTTTAAGCAAAATTGTTACTTCATTTACAACATCAAACAAATTCTTTCTTCTTTTTATCTGTTTTCTTCTTCCAGATGTTTTCTTTCAGTTATATCATCAATAATTATCTGAGTGCCTAATACCTTATCTCCTTCTTCTAATGGTTTGTGATACGATTGCACCTAAAATTGCCTCATTTTCCTCAAGCTCTTCTTTTAATGCTCTACGCTCGGTCAGGTCAGTCACCAGAGAATGCTATAAAGCGATGGTTCAAGAGTAGTAGCAGTTTCAGTAACATGATTTAATGCATCTATTGTAACCGCTATTGTCTGCTTTTTGTCAAGCTTTGTCATAAGTAAAGGGTCATCTATGGCATATATAGAGTACAGGCAATCATAGACCACGACAGGCTTATAATTTTTTTCTGGTATTGTAGCTACCGCAAATCTGTTTACTTCAGTACCAGTACCGTAAGTAAGGTTTATAGCTATAATAGGAACACCTTTTTCGGGTATGAATTTCTGTTCATAAAGTTCTCTTGCATTTTTATCAGTGTACTCCAGCAGCACAGCTACACTTTTCGCAGTATCTATAGGGCTACCAACGCCAATTCCGATAACAACTTCTGCCCCGGTTTCACGGCCGATTTTGGCTGCTTCATCAATCATATCAACAGTAGGATTCGGCCCTACTATGTCATAAAGTGAATATTTGATATTGATAATTTAATATATTATATCATATATGACATCCATATTATGTCATTTAAAAAATCATATTGTAATATTTTTGGATTTTATCTTCTAACGTATCCATACTAATAAACCTAGCTTCTCTTATCACTTCTTTTCCCTCAATATAAACAAGTATAGATGGAACAGTAAAAATAGAAAATTCACCAGATGCTGCAGGTAATTCATCTATAGAAACATGAAAAGCCGATATATTAGGATAGGTCAAAAGCATCTCGTCAATCTTTGGCAGAAGTGTTGTACAAATACCACAGTTCACCGTTGAAAAGTACAATAGTACCATATTATTTCTTTTAATTAATCTTTTCATATCATCAATATTATTAAGCTTTTGCAAGTTTTTCCTCATCCTATCTTTCTCCTATAAAATTAAATATAAAATTCGCAATAAAAAAAATAAAGCCATTAAAGGCTTATTATCACTATATTAAATATGGAGGCGGCATCCAGATTCGAACTGGAGATAAAGGTTTTGCAGACCTCTGCCTTACCACTTGGCTATGCCGCCATAGTTTGGAGCGGACAACGAGACTCGAACTCGCGACCCTCACCTTGGCAAGGTGATGCTCTACCAACTGAGCTATGTCCGCATTATTTTCTCTGGTGCCTCGAAGTGGAATCGAACCACTGACACAGGGATTTTCAGTCCCTTGCTCTACCGACTGAGCTATCGAGGCTTATTGGCGACCCAAAAGGGGCTCGAACCCTCGACCTCCAGCGTGACAGGCTGGCGCTCTAACCAACTGAGCTATTGGGCCTCAATGGTGGTCGCAATAGGGCTCGAACCTATGACCCCCTGCTTGTAAGGCAGGTGCTCTCCCAGCTGAGCTATACGACCATTTCTCGTGACAACTAATAGTATACCTAAAAATAATTAATTCGTCAATATCTTTTTTTAATTTTTCCCATTAACGGGTTTATTTATAGCTATTATGAATTATCGTACTAATCTTTATACTTCCTTTTTACAAAAATCAAAAAAATACTTATACCTTTAAAAAAATTATAAATTAAGAAATATCTATACTTCCTATGTGAAATAAAAAATGCAAAACCCTAACATTTCTGTTAGGGTAAGTTCTCTTATTAATCAAACTTTTTTAACATTTGCAGCTTGAGGACCTTTTTCAGCTTCAACTATATCAAACTCAACTTCTTGACCTTCCTCTAATGTCTTAAAACCATCTTGTTCAATAGCTGAGTAGTGTACGAAGACATCAGAACCTCCTTCTCTTTCTATGAAGCCATATCCTTTCTCAGCATTGAACCATTTCACTTTACCTCTTACCATTATATCTTCCTCCAAACGTGATAAATAATTTACCTATTTATAATAGCACTCAATCATATATATTGTCAAATCTTAATTTTATTTTTCTTCTTTATTTAAATATGTGATAATATTACTTAATGCTTCACTAGCAGAACATCTTATAACTACATCCGCCCTATTATCTTCAGGTGTTCTAGTTTTATTAATTATTATGAGATGTTTTACAAGGCCGGGCAAAAAATTGACAGGTGATACCGTTAATGAAGATCCTATTACTATCATCAAATCACTGTTGCTTGCCTCATGCCATGCCTTTTCAAAGTCTTCCGGCATAGGATCGCCAAACATTACAACATCTGGCCTTAAAATGCCATTACATTTATCGCATATCGGTGGAATCTCCCTTTTTTCTATTTTGTCATTGAGCACGTCAATAGAAACTTTTGTACCGCAGTTCATGCAACTTCCCGTTCTAGTTTGGCCATGGACTTCAAATATCCTATGTGAGCCAGCTTTTTGATGTAAGTTATCAATATTTTGCGTTATTATACCCGATATTAAGCCTTCATCTTCCATTTGAGCCAGTATGTAATGTGCTTTATTAGGCCTTGCATCTTTCATTGAGAGCAGTATTTTAAAACCATTGTTATAAAATTTTATAGGGTCGTTATATAAAACTCGCGTCGACAAGGCTTCCATTGGATCCATCTTTTCCCATAGTCCTGTTCCAGGGCTTCTAAAATCCGGAATACCGCTTTCAGTTGATATACCTGCACCTGTCAAAACAATTGTTTTTTTAGATTTTTTAATTAGCTCTGCGGCTTTTTCATAAACATTTGTATCAACATTCACTATACTCACCTCTTCAATACAAGTATATCACTTTAAAAAGATTATGCATCATAAAGTTATATGTTTTTTTCTTTTTTTTACAATAGCTCCAATTTTACCGGTTTCTTGAGCAGTTAAATTTGACCACCCGACTCTAAGCACTTTTTCAAATAAACCGAGTTCTTTTGCCGCTTCGATTTTAAGTTTTTCATTCATGGTATCAACTCCCCTTAATCATTATTTAAAAAACTGAAATAGGTATCTTTTCACCTGTAGATGTTCAATAATATAGTTCATATCATTTGGATAATGTATCATCATTTTTAAAAATATAATAAAAATTTATTTTGTATTTAAAAAAATATCCTTTGTGCTATCAATGTCTATAATATTTTTAGATGGTTTACTAGCATCATTCCAGTTCATTATCACATTAATTATTTTCCCATCTTTGATGATTTTAATTCTTATGAATTATCCGTTACTATTGCGTTTTTGTACCTACGATAAAATAAGTATGTAATTTCATCTTGGTTTATTGCAGGATTTTTAACCAATATTAGATTTGATGCCTTATCACAAAAATTATTTTTAATTTATTCTATAACCTTATTCACATCATGATGTGTATCATAAACTTTCCAATTATAATACCATGTATCCATATTTTCACTTATTATAATCCCCGTACATGAGTCTACAGCAATATTTACATTATTTATCGAGTTCTCATGTGTTTCATTCCAGTTAAATGCGTATGCAAGTTCTTTTGTCAAATAATATGCATTAATTTTATCTTTTTTTCATATATAATATTCTATGTATTTTACGAACATCATCCATAAATAGCAAAAAAAATCCGGGTAAATCCGGATTTTATTTTAAAGAGCAACAACTTCCTTAACTTCTGGTACTTCTTCCTTTATTGCTCTTTCTATTCCTTCTTTTAATGTCATCATTGCAAATGGGCAACCGCCACAAGCGCCTGTCAATTTGACTTGCACAACTCCATCATCAGATACATCGATGAGTTCAACATCTCCTCCATCTGCTTGAAGCGACGGTCTTAAAAGACTTAAAACTTCTTCTACTTTTTCCTTCACAATATGCCCTCCTTTCATTATTCCCTAACTTATTATACCACGAAAAACAAAAAAATAGAAATTATTTAAATGGATATTAACATTATATTTCCTTTTTAATATAATTTCTTATAAGATAATTTTTATTTTTTAAACTAAAGTGGTATCATATATTTGAAAGGGGTTGTTATTATGTTATTTACACCATTAAAAATAAAAAATACTACAATCAAAAATCGCATTATGATGTCGCCTATGTGCCAATATTCGGCAGGACAAGATGGCATCGCTAATTCATGGCATTTTGTACATTATGTTACAAGAGCTGTCGGTGGTGTTGGTCTAATAATGCTTGAAGCAACCGCTGTTGAAAGCAGAGGTAGAATATCTGATGGTGATTTGGGTTTATGGAGTGATAATCAAGTCGAACCATTAAAAAAAATAGTAGATGAATGCAAAAAATATGGAGCGGTTGTAGGTGTTCAACTTGCACACGCTGGTAGAAAATGCCAAGTTTTAAGTGAAATGCCTGTAGCACCTTCGACGATGGAATGGAGTAATGAATACAAGATACCACATGAAATTACTAAGAGTGAAATAGATGAAATTATAAACAACTTTAAAAGTGCAGCTTTAAGGGCACTTAATGCCGGATTTGATATAATAGAAATACACGCAGCACATGGCTATTTAATACACGAATTTCTATCACCTTTGTCAAATAAAAGAAGCGATGAATACGGTGGTACAACTGAAAATAGAGTAAGATTTTTAAAACAAGTAATAAAATCTGTAAAGGAAGTATGGCCCGGGGATAAACCCCTCTTCGTAAGAGTATCTGCTGATGATTATACTGATGGTGGAATCGATATAGAAGAGATGGTTAAAATCCTATCATACTTAAAAGATAGCGGTGTTGATTTAATCGATGTTAGCAGTGGTGGCCTTTTAAATGCTAAAATTGATCTATATCCCGGATATCAAGTAAAGTATTCTGAAAGAATAAAAAAAGACCCTGGGTTTATGACGGCTACCGTCGGTCTTATAACCAGAGCTGAAATGGCTGAACAATTGCTTAAAGATGGTAAAGCAGATTTAATAGCACTCGGAAGAGAACTTCTCAGAAATCCATATTGGCCATTATATGCCGCTCATGACCTTAAAGAAGATATTGAATGGCCACAACAATATGAAAGGGGGAGGTTTAGAGTCTAGCGTCCAGCTCCACCTCCACCTGTAGAGCCACCTCCAAAACTACCTCCGCCACCGCCGGAACCTCCAAAACCACCGAAGCCGCCACCAACCCCCCCGCCACCAAATCCTCCGGGACCACCGCCCCACCACCAATAACGGCGGAAGGGTCCTCTTCTATGATTTCCAAAGATGCTAAATGCTATAATAAGCAAAACAATTGCGGTAATAATATTGCCAATGTTATCTTTTTTACTTCTTGATTTTACTACATAATCGTCGGTATTAAAATTATTTAAATCAATATTATACTCTTTGGCCACACTTGCAGCAATTGCCTTATATCCGTCAAGAATGCCTCCAGAATAATCTTTCTTTTCCCATTTAGACAATACATAATCATCAAGTATTCTACCGGCGACAGAATCAGGTATAGCTCCTTCAAGTCCATATCCAATCGATATAAAAACTTTACCACTTTTGCCCTCTAAAAGTCTTTTTTTATCCACCAGAAGTAGTACACCATTATTTTTATCTTTTTTACCTATTCCCCAATTTCTAAACAAATAAAGTGCGTAATCAGATATTGGATAATCTCCAATATCGTCAACAGTCACAACTATAAGCTGTGATCCGCTTGCATCTTCTATCGCTTTTCCAATACTTCTTATTATATTTGCATCATTTTGGTTTACTAATCCTGCATAATCATATACATAGTCATATTCTGATGGTTTCGGAGGTATATTTGGTGCCGAAAAAGCATCAGTAAAAATCAACAAAAATAGTGTTACTAATAAAAAGACCTTGCCAAATTTACGCACTAACTTACCTCCTTATTTTGAAAAATCCACCTTTGGTACTTCCTGTGCACCTGATTGTGCTTTAAAGTATTGCTTTTCTGTAAATCCAAACATCCTTGCAAAGATTATATTGGGAAATTGCCTTATACTGGTGTTATATTGTTGAACCGCATTATTATAATCCATCCTTGCAACAGAAATTCTATTTTCCGTTCCTGCAAGTTCATCACTTAATTGTCTAAAATTTTGATCAGCTTTCAATGTAGGGTAATTTTCTGATATGGCAAGCAACCTTCCAATGGCTGTTCCAAGCGCATCATTTGCATTTGCCTTTTCTTGCACCGTATTTGCCAAAAGCAATTTTTCTCTTGCTTTATTTACGCTTTCAAAAACTGTCTGCTCATGTTTTGCATAACCTTTAACTGTCTCAACAAGATTAGGAATTAAATCTGCTCTCCTTTGCAGCTGATTATCAACCTGACTCCATTTGCTATTTACATCTTCCTGTTGTCTTACAAGTGAATTATAACTTCCAAATATTGAACCAACAAGTATTATAACAACTGCTAATACGACTAATAATACAATCGTAGATTTTTTCACAATCATTCTCCTTTCAAAAAGCTTATATTTTAATTATATATTATATATATGTTTTTTTCTACAAAAAATAAGGAGGCATTATGCCTCATTTTTTTGATTTGCAATTTTTTTGCTTATAATATTTGCAACTTTTTCTAAAAATTTTCTATCCTCATCATCAAAAGCACTTTTTTTATCACTATCTATATCAATCTCACCTATGATATCATCGCCAACACGAATCGGCACGACTATTTCTGATTTTGTTTCAAGACTACATGCAAGATAATTTTCCTCTTTAGTGACATCATCAACTACTATAGTATTGTTTTCAGCCACTGCTCTACCGCAAATACCCTGTCCAACTTTTATATTAGTATGTTCAGTAGGCCTTCCTATATATGGACCAATGGCAAGTGAACCATCTTTCATAAAATAAAAACCTGTCCAATTATAATATGATATGTTTTGATCGAGTATTTTTGCTACCTCTTGATAGAAATAATTCATATCATCAATTTCTTTTCCAGCTTTTTCTATCTTAGTAAGCAGTTCATCAAATAGTCTATTTTTATTCAACTAACATCAATTCCTTTCATTTTAAATACTCTGATTTAAAACGTAAATACGTTATTTCACTATTTAATACCTATAAATATTTACATCCTAGACGATTCCAGATTGACTTTGTCCTTATTTTTTTCATAAATTAATACCGCTTTTTCGTTATTTACAGCTTCATTAACATTTGATTTGTTTGCAAATTTATCAACACATTTTGCACCTATTTGTGGATTTACAAGCTTACCAGGCCCGCCAACACAGCCACCTATACATGCCATACCCTCCACAAAATTATATTTTACTTCTTTCCTCTCAATTGAATCAAGTATCTCTTTACATTGCTTTATTCCATTTCCTTTCGTGCCGATAACATCAAGGTCCGGCCTTAAATTTTTTATACTTTTCATAATTGCTTCTGAAACACCACCTGTATGTGCATATATTCTTCCATCGTGTGATGCATCATCGACAGGCATATTTACTTTAATATCATTAAGTTTAATACCATAGCCTGTAAATATAGCGTCAAGCTCTTCAAACGTTAAAACAGTGTCAACAGCATCTTTTAATTCTGGAAGTTTAGCTTCAGATTTTTTTGCTATACATGGTCCTATAAAAACAACTTTTGCGTCTTTGTCTTCAGCCTTTATAAATCTTGCTGTTGCAACCATAGGTGACACCGAATCTGATACAAGCCCTGCTATTTTTGGTTTATATGTCTTTGTAAGCCTAATAAATGGCGGACAGCAGCACGAAGTAATCATAAATTTATCACCGCGGTCCATTCTCTTTATGTACTCTCTTGCCTCTTTAACAGTAATCATATCAGCACCCAAGGCAACTTCTATAACATCATAAAATCCCAATAGCAAAAGAGCTGATTTAACCTGCTCTTCAGATACATTTTCTCCAAACTGCCCAGAAAATGCTGGAGCCAAAATAGCATAAACTCTATTACCTTTTTTTATCATATTTATTGTCTGGGCAATTTCTGTTTTATCTGTTATCGCACCTTCTGGACAAGCAGCAATACATAAACCGCATACAAGGCAACTTTCAAAATCAACTGTTGCTTTGCCTTTATCTGTTAGGATGGCTTTAGTCTCACAAGCTTCGTTACATACACAATTCTCATTATTACCGCCACTACAAGCCATATCAATAACAGAAATAAATGGAAAATCAATCTTATCTGGAATCTTTCCCTTTTCATCAAAAGTCCCAAGTGCAGCCCTTACTCTCATCTTTGCCTCATCAGGGTCAATTCCGTTTTTTACAAGGTTATCAACTACATTAATATAGACTTCTTCAAGTTTGTCCATTTTTTTTGCATACTCAGCAACAAGCGCATATATTCTTCTACGAAGTTTTAATTTCTCTTCTTTCATAAAAGCTATGTACCTCCTATTTTTTAATAATTTTATCATACTTAATTATTATTTTCCAGTTATGTTGTATAATACTAAAAAACCTGCTTATCGCAGGTTAGAAATTCAATTTTTTATTTTCCGGGTCATTTATAACTCTTCTCATCATCCAGTATGCAAGTGCCAGTATAAATGGTGTTGCAATTTGTGTCAATGTAAAGAATCCAATGCCAAGATGTTTATTTAAATAAACCGGAATAAACAAGGGGTTATCTCTGACTGTCTCCTCTATTAAGCCTCTCATAAGCTGATAGTAGAATATAAATGACCAAAACTGATATCCTTCCGGCATATGCTTTCTTTCAATATAAAAATATCTTACAAGCAGTATAACTCCCATAGTTACACCAACTAGTTGTGCAGGCCATCTGCCAAATGAGAAATCTGTCTGTCTACCTAAAACTTCTTGATTAAATATATTGCCTATTCTAACAAGTATATTTCCGATAGCAAGTCCAATAACAGCATAATCTTCAAGAGGGTTAATCCTAACATGCTTTTTACGGCAATAATACAATCCTGCAAGAAAGCCTCCAAGAACGGCACCATGCCACGAAAGTCCGCCTTCATATATTTTTAAAATCTGAATGGGATCTTTGTAAAACCAATCGATATCATTTGCCAATACGAACATTAATCTTGCTCCGACTATACCTGAGATAACGACGATCATCAAAAGATTTAGCAAAAATTCTTCGTCATAATTCAACTTTTTTGATTTGGTATACAAGTAATATGCACCCGCAGCGATTGATAACGCCATAAATATACCATACCAGTGTACTGCAAGGGGACCTATTTTAAATGCATATGGATTTATTGATGGAATGTACATATTTTACCTCCAATTTTATTATTTATTTGCCGTAATTTGATTATATTATTCTTATTATATTTAGTCAACGTTATTATTTTAAGTTCATTTTGCTAATTAATTCTTATTAATTATTTTTTAAGAAATCGTGTGAATTTTTACAATAATGTAATATAATATATGTAAGAAATATTTTTTAGGTCAAAATATATTTATAAAGAAAGAAGGGGCGTTATGAATTCAATTTGCAACTACAGATGCATTAGAAATACATTAAGCGAATATTTATCAGATTCTGATATCAACAATATATGTAAGCCTATGTCTGAAGTAACGGGTATAAAATTTTATTTTAAAATCCTGAAGTATGAAAACGATTCTGAATGGTTTGTTCTAATAAATAGCGTTGATAATGAATCCAGATTATGGTTTACCATTTTTCAAGACCCTTATGAATCCACAAATAGAATTGTAATAAATGACTTAAGTCTTAAAATCGTCAATAATGATAAGGTGAAAAAAATTATTGATATATTATATGATTATTTTTATGAATTTGGACGCATATCAATCTATTCTAATAATAAAATACAATGTTTAGATAATATAAATTTTATGCCAGATTCTAATAATATATATTTAACATATAATATTTAACCCCCTATTAAAGGGGATTTTTAATTCATTAAAAGCTATATAACTTGGAAGATGTGAAAACTTATCCAATTTATTTACTTCCTATTTTATTAACTATCACGCTCCAGAATGATGGTGTTTCAAAGCCTATTCTCCAAATACAAATACCATGGATACCATATTTTTTTGCAACATCGATTTTCTCTCCCATTGTAGTAGAGTTTTCAAACCACACTTGTCTCTTTACACCATAAGTGCTGTCATAATACGTATAATATGGCTCATGGTACGTATTACTCCATTGGATATTAACACCCTTCATTTTTGCTTTTTGCAATATTGTTTTTGTAGGTGATGAAAAACCACCTGTCTTATTTGCTGGCCAATCATATCCATATGTTGCGACACCAAGACATATCTGTTTCGGCTTAAATCCTTCATTTAATGCATCTTTTACATTGTACTCAACCCATTGTGCCGGTGATACAGGCCCTGGGGGTGATGATTCGTTATGTCTATCATATGTCATAAGTGTAACATGATCTACAAGTGGAGCTAATTTATGATAATCGTATATTCCCGATATTTCCGGTGAAACTTGATAATGTGGTATTACAGAAATATCAAGTATTTTTCCTTCTTTTTTCATCATCATTCTGAAAGTACCAATAAAAGCTGTAAGATAATCTTTATCTTGAACATAATTTTTCGTACCATGTGGTATAAACTCAAAATCGATATTGTACCCATCAAAATTATGTTTCTTTAATAAGCTAATTAGCTCATTCATTGTCTCTGTCTTAATTTTAGAATCAGTTAGAACAGAATCTTTGCTATCTGCAACATTCACCAGTGGAACAACCTTTAACCCATTTTTCTTTGCAAAATCTAATGCTTTTGGATTTGTAGAATCTTTAACAGTACCGTCGCCTTGCACTGTAAGCCATAATGGTGATAATGTATCAATATTTTTAGCATATCTAACGAGTGAACTATACGAATTATCATATCCTGCTGTATCAACATAAAAGCCTACAACATTTAAGCTTTTCTTAGCCGCAAAAGGTTTTTTAGCTGCTTTTTTACATCCGGTTAATAAGAAAGATGCAATTACAAATATAAAGAGCAAAACTATTATTAATCTTTTTCTTGATTTGCTCATAGATATAACCTCCTTATAAATGTCCTGGTTATATCTTTTCTAAAAATAATTAGATTTATGTATTTATATAATAGTTTATTCAAACATCAATTTCTTTTTATATAAAAAAATCAGGATTTACACCTGATTATAAAATCACAAAATTTTACTACATTTTTTCGTTTCTTTTTTATTATTATTCCCAAACAAAAATATCATCAATGATAAGGGAATATTCGATAATATTATATTACTTTCAAAAATACCTCCAAAGATTTTAAATATTAATTTTATAACAATTGTAAATAAAATTACTAACATAAAATATTTGATATCAAAAGGCGATTTGAAATATGATTGTATCTTTGTTCTAATATGAAATACTTTTTCTAATAATAGATCCTCAATTAGAATTAGTGCTATAATTATACTTATGTCCAAAAAGAAACTATACATAAGGACCTTATCCCCTTTTTTTAAAATAATATAAGGCACCATTTTATGCGAACAAATATTCTCATATTTGAATACATGGTGGAGATAAGGGGATTCGAACCCCTGACCTCTTACATGCGAAGCAAGCGCTCTCCCAACTGAGCTATATCCCCATATTTTCATTATATCATATAATATTTAAAATTCCTACATGTTTTTTTATAGAACTTTTTGGTTTTTGAAATGCATAATTCAAAATAATATGTTACATTCACGCTTTTTCGCACCAGTACTGAATTTTCCTCAAATTTCTTTTTGGCACACTTTGGCACGTCAGGGCACCTTTTGGGCACTAAAATGGCATAGCGTATCCTCCTAGTTTTGCAGCAAATTTTTATGTAACGTAACCCGAAACCATTAATTTTACTGATGATTTCGGGTAAATTTATTTTAAAATTTTGTCATATTTTGGTTGCGGATTATTATGGATTATGGTATAATATAGTCATATTGAATTTTATTGGGGGAGTTTAAGATGTATTTAAAGAAAAGTAAGCATAGTTCTGGAAGAATTTATCTTTCTATTGCAGATGGTTATCGTGATAAAGAAAGAGGACATACTAGGACCGTTACAATTAAATCTCTTGGATATCTTGATGAACTTCAAAAACAATACGATGACCCCATTGCATTTTTTGAACAGCAGGTTAAAGAATTGAACAAACAAAAGGCTATGAAAAAGGCTCCAATTACGCTTAGTTTTTTCCCAGATGAAAAATTTTAGCTAATACGGATAACCGTAAAAACTTTGGCTATGCTGCTTTTAGTAAAGTTTATCATAAGATTGAAATAGATAAATTTTTAAGAAACAGACAACGTCACTCAAAAGAAGAATTTGATGCTAATGCCATTATGAAGCTTCTGGTATTCTCACGCTTGCTTTATCCTGCTTCAAAGAAAAAGACTTATGAAAATAAAGATATATTCTTTGAGAAATTTGATTTTTCTTTGGATGATGTTTATAGATGTCTTACTTTTTTCAACAAGCATAGTGATGCTTTACAACTTTGGATTCATGAGCGCGTTAAGTCCCTGTATGACCGTAATACAGATTTGGTTTACTATGATGTTACTAACTATTATTTTGAAATTGATGAGCAGGATGAATTGCGTAAAAAAGGAGTTTCTAAAGAACACAGACCGGATCCGATTGTGCAGATGGGATTATTTATGGATACCAATGGCATCCCCATTACATATAAACTTTTTCCAGGGAATGCTCCAGACAAAACTACACTTATGCCTATGCTAAGAAGGATACAACATGATTATTCTTTGGGAAGAATTATTGTTGTTGCTGATAAAGGTATTATTACTGGTGATAATATCTGGTATACTTTATCTGCTGGTAATGGATATGTATTCAGCTACTCTGTTCGCTGTGCAGATAAGGAATTTAAAAAATATGTTCTTGATGAAAATGGATATACTTACAAAGGAAACAACTTCAAAATAAAATCCAGACTTTATCCAAGAGAAATATTAGTAACTACCACTAAAGGGAGAAAGATGAAAAAGATAGTTGATGAGAAGCAGGTTGTTTTCTATAGTGAAGAATATGCTTTAAAGGCAAAATATGAGAGAGCTTCTGCAATAGAAAAAGCTAAAGATTTGATTAAAAATCCGGCAAAATACAATAAATCAACATCTTATGGTGCTGCTAAATATGTAAAAAATCTTATTTTTGATGAGGAAACTGGTGAAATATTGGAAAGTGCTCGTCAGCATCTAGCATTTGATGAGGAAAAACTAAAAGAAGAAGAGAAGTTTGATGGATATTATGCAATAGTTACCAGTGAATACAAGGAATCTGATGATAAAGTTATTGAAATGTATCGTGGTTTATGGAAAATAGAAGAAGCTTTCAAAGTAACTAAAAGCGATATTGAAAGCAGGCCGGTGTATTTATCGTTGAAGGAGCATATTGACGCTCATTTTCTGATATGCTTTATAGCACTTGTAATCGTAAGAATACTTGAATACAGGCTGAAGGGCAAATATTCCGCTTCAGCTATACTTGAAAGTCTAGCTAAAGCATCCTGCAGTTACATTCAGGAGAACTATTGTCTTTTTGATTTTAATAATGATGTTCTCGAAGATATAGGTAAAGAACTAGATATTGATTTTGGGCGGAAATATATGCGCTTAGGAGAAATTAAAAAAATTTTAGGGGAAGTAAAAAAATGACATTTTCCGCTACAACTTATTGACAAAAACAAAAAGCCCAGAAGCCTTTAATTTAAAGGACTTATGGGCATTTTTTATCCTTTTTTACTGCAAAAGTCAGGATATAATATTTAAAATTCCTACATGTTTTTTTATAGAACTTTTTGGTTTTTGAAATGCATAATTCAAAATAATATGTTACATTCACGCTTTTTCGCACCAGTACTGAATTTTCCTCAAATTTCTTTTTGGCACACTTTGGCACGTCAGGGCACCTTTTGGGCACTAAAATGGCATAGCGTATCCTTGACACCAAAAGGGTCGGAGGCAGTATAATAGGCAAAGCAGTAGTGTCAGAAGTAAATAGTTTTATCCAGAGGAAATTTTGCACAAAAATTTGAACTTAACCTAGCAAACGATGAAGCTGCGAATGAAATACAGAAACTGGCAGCATCGACTAAGGAAAATGAAGATAAATAAAAAAAGCCCCTCATAATTTAAACAAAACACTGGAGGGGCTTTTTTAAAATTATATCCCGGTCCTTCTTGCCGATTCTTGACTTACTATTTCCTTAAATCTCCTATAGCCATCAACCCAATCAAATATCACATCATCTGCAACTTTAGCAAAATGCTTCTTAGCACATTTTATCTTAGCATCTTCAACCCGTGTCAAGTCTTTCTTTTCTTTATCACATTTAGTTTCTACAATAAAATACAGTTTGGCGGATGACACATCTATTCTGTAAATAACCGCCCAATCAGGAGAGTAATTGCCATAATGAGTATCAATCGTAAGACCACCTTTTTTCAATTTTGTAAAGAGCAGTACATCAGGATCTGCATCTAAACTTCTGGCAAATTCATACTCGCCGTCACTGTCAACTTTAATATATTTATATAATGCCTTTTTATAGTCTTCATTAGTCTTATAAGCTCGTTTATTATCAAGCATATAGCGCTCAATCTCTTCAACAGCAAATATTGTATTTTCTTGAAATACATATCCGTCAATTACCTCATAATCAATATTTTTTACCTCATATTCTGTAAGCTTATCTAATATCAATTTCATAACCTCATCCAGTACAGCCTGTTTTTGCAGCAATTTCTTATTTTCTAAACCAGCAATAATTTTATAACTTAAATTGCAATATTAAATGCAAAATAGTATTTTTGAGAATATATTTTGGCAAATATCGTTTTACAGCATATGTATCTGGTACAGAGTATTGGCATGAGTCTATAACTATTGTTGAAAATTTGTCTGCACGAAGGTCTTCGCATCTTGCTGTATCAAAAAGGGATAATTGCAACATTAAATACGAACTTTATTCTTCAAGAATTTCTGCAGGTATCATGTAATCCCTTTTAATGCCTGTGAGCCCAAGCAGCTACCTGTGACCAGCTATTCGGGGTAACTAAGATGCGTCCTATAAAAAAACACGGATCTCCTGGATGATTTACTCTTGATTTCAATGTGAATATATTAAATATTCCATGTTTCATAAGAATGCGGTCGGTTGAAGGTGTCCCAAATCCATATGGATAGGCAAAATATTTTACCCTTATACCAAGTTGTTTTTCAATGCAAGCAATTCCTTTTTCTGTATCAGAAACAAAAAGCTTTTCTTTATCTTGGAGAAGAAAAACAGGTTTTTTCGTTCGAGGATCAAAATAATGAAGGTTGTAAGTATGCAGACCAATAGTGCAAATACCGCTATTTACCATTTCTTTAACTTGATCCCATGAACACATGTTAAAACCTTCCCATTCTTTTCCTGCCTGATCTGCTATAAAGAAGAGAAGAAACGGAATATGTTTTTCTTTGAGCAACGGAAATGCATGTTTGTATATGCTAAGATCGCCATCATCAAAGGTTATGAGCACAAGCTTACCAGAAATTGACTTATGCCCACGTAAGTAATCTTCAGCTTCCTGAGGAGTTACAAAGCGGACTCCCTGCTCGGTTAAGTATTTCAATTGGCGGGTAAATTCCCTGGTACTGATGGCATAACGGGAAAGTTCTGATTCAGAAGGATAGAATAATCTTCCCCAGCTTAAAATCCAATAAGGTAGCACCCTATGGTAGCAAAGAACCACCAATCCATCTCCCTTTAAATTTTCTGAAGTTGTTGGTGTTATTTTTCTTTGCGTAAAACTACAACCACTGATAAATATAGTTAAAAGCAATGAAATTATGATTAACCGGTATAAACGCTGCAAATTTGATGGCTCCTTTCTAATACGCTGAGTTATTTTTGATGTATTATCTTCCTAAAACCGTCCGTTTTGGGCTTTTCCACCTGCCAGCATGTTCAAGGCTTCCGAAAAGGCCCTTTGGGGCTGTCCAGACCATTGTAAGCGCACCAAAAGCGAAAAAAAAGATAGGATACCATGGAATCCAAAAAAATGTACGATAAAGCTTTGGATCATACCGATGATTGAAAAAGAGCGCTGCTGCCATTTGAAAAATACATGCGATGGAAATCAAAGCACCATACCATGCCGGAATTGGACTAAAACCAGTGGGTGATGATGTAAAAAAATATGTAATAAACCAATATGTTGTTCCTAACACAAAAACAAAGGCCCAAAAAGAACTGAGCACAAATTCTAAGTATGTGGGGTAAAGATATCGCCATTTTAAATCTTTAAAGATATCTTTGTGTGTGCGTAAAAGGTGCCATCCTCCCAGTGCCCAGCGGCATCTTTGCTTCCAATATTCCTTAAAGGTAGAGGGACATTGTATAAAAGCAACTGCCTGTGGCGCAAACCATACTTCATAAAAATGACGCTGGATCTGCCAAGTAATGTCAATGTCTTCAGTGGCAGTACGCGATGAAAAGCCGCCAATCTCTTTAAGGACTTCTGTCCTATAAGCAGTAGCACATCCAGATACAGTAAGGACACGTCCGATAACCCTCTGCGAACGCTTGATAAGTCCTATAATAGAAGCAAACTCTGCTGCCTGCAGCTTTTCTAAGATATTCATACGTCTAACAACCAATGGATTTCCTGTAACAGCTCCAAGCCTTGGTTGTGTGCAAAAAGGAGCTACAAGATATTTTAATGAATCAGGCGTCAGAATGGTGTCAGCATCGATTACTACAGTTATTGAGGTTGTTACACTTGTTGCAAGTGCATAATTCAGCGCTTGGGCCTTGCCACAGTTTTGAGTAAGGCTCAGTAAGTGAAAATTGGGATTAGAAGAAAGAAAATGCCTTATGACTGCTACTGTATCATCTGTAGAGGCATCATCGATAAAAACCACCTGATAATCGGGATAAGAAAGTAAGCTTAAACTGGTACATGTAGCAGCAATACTCTCACTCTCGTTGTGGCATGGTATAAGGATGGTAACAGGAGGCCAAATATTAGGCCAATTTTTTTTATCAAGGTTTCTTTCTCGTCGCCACCAAAAGTAGAATCCTAATATAGACCAAAGTATGCTTAAAGCAAAAGGATAAAGAAAAACATACCAGCCGAGAAACCACCAAATATTCTTGATTAGTTTCATTTGTTCTCCTCCTCAAAAAAAGATTGTCTTGACAGTTTGGTTATAAATTCACCGTATAACCCGCAGGCAATTACCTGTTCAAGCTTTTTGGGGCTAATTATCTCTCCTGCTGATAAAATGATTTTTCCATTTTCATCATGAAGATCCTCCTTTAAGGTTGTATCAATAAAAAACATCTCATTAGAGTAACGTTTATGATTTTCTTTATTCTCAGATGCAACAGCAGTTTCTTTATAACTTGCACTATCTGATATGATTTTTGAATAAAGTTTTGACATAGGCAATGAAGTTGAAACAGCGAAAGATGAGGTATCTAAAATATTTTCCTGCCACAAAAGCTTCTGTGTCTTAATGGCTGGGAATAAAAGTTGCCTATGGTTACGTTGGTAATAACGGTGATAGTGGTAGCGGGACCATAAAAGTGCACTACACCAAAGCAGTACAGCCCATAAGATTGCAATAAGAACTACTGTGACAGTTTGATAAACAGCACTGGGTACAAAAAGCTCTTTTAGCCATAGTCTTGCAAGTAGGTACCAGCCAATTGCACCTAAGGCCCATATAATAGCTAAAAACAATAGGGTCCATGCCCCTAAAGTTGCAGTAACTATTAATAACCGAGCCAATCTATTCTTAAGAGCATCGTAAGGAGTTGGTTTATTTTTATTAATATTCATAATACCACCTGCGAAAATTTTTTGTAAAATTTCTCCAAATATTCTAGTTTATCAAAGATACATTAATTACACAAGATAAAAAAGCATTCCAAAGTTTTGCATTTATTATTGCAATTTAGTGTACACACTTTTAAACTTTATTTTTTGCTTTTTTTTAACCCTTTTAAACTACCATTGCAAACATAATCCAGTACTTAATTCCCAGGTTCAGTATTGGGGCTTATGGGATTAAGTACTGGATATTTTAACAATTATGGTATTTTTTCATCAATTTTTTATGATAACAATCGGATTAAATACCGGTTTAGTATCGCTAATAATCTTGAAGACCTTGTTAGTAGTGATATCAGCAATATATCCTTCATACCTGTGTTCATCATTGCCGCGTTCTGAGTTGAATACCAACCATTTATTTGTTCCTAACACCCAATGTGGGTCTGCTTCGCTTACCCCTGAAGCATTAATAGGTAATAACTCTTTATAAGTTGAACCTGGAGGAATGCGGTAGATATCATCTTCATCATCATTGGATCTTCCTATGAAGTATAAACTTCCATCATCTCCAAAAGCGGGGTACCATCCAGTTGCTTCTATCTGCTCCCTACTGTTGTCCCAAACGACTATTTGGCTTTTGTCTCCTATACCTCTTGTATATGCTATCCTTCCATCTGGTGCAAAGTTTGGTGCCCATTCTTCAGTGTCAGGTGTATTTGTAATTTCCTGTATGATAGAACCATCAAGCGCACATACGACAATATCACCATTTCTTTTATATACAACCTTACTGTTATCCCAAGACAAACGAGGATCTTCTGAACGTGAAATTCCGTCTGACAACATGCGTATATTTGATAATTTATCTTTATTTACATCTGCTATATAAATCTGCCATGCTCCGGTTTTATTTGAAGCATATACCATTTTTTGGCCATCCTTTGAAATGTCAAAGTTACCGGCATTGCCGCTTACTAAGGTTACTACTTCTCCAGTATTAAAATCTTTTGATTTAATATCTCCTGGAAATCCAGAAAGATAAAATACTTTAGATATATTTTTATACACAAAATTATCGTTATTTCTGCTATTTCTAAAGGAATCAAGAGCTAAATTTGTAATCTTTGTATTATTTGCAAAATTTACTTTTACATTCTGGATATTTATATTACTTTTAGCCTCATATGAACGAAAACCAATTATGGAAGATATAAAAGTAAGAATCAAAACCATCACAACAACTCTTTTAATCATATTATCCCTCCTATATGAAGTCTCATAGGAACCCCATATAGGAGTTCCTGGCAATTTGGCAACCATAGCGATTAATCGCCTTAGGCCCATAATTTTGCGTCCTTAGATTTCTCTAAGTTTGCCTTTTTCAGGATTAAATATTCTCTTGTTATCTTTATTTTAATTTTTATTGATACATATGTCAATTTATAATTGATAATAACAGCTTTAAAGATTAAATTCCTTAACAAACATCTTTAAGCTTAAAATTTTAAATATAGGTAAAATATCTTATGCTCTCTTTTTTCAACTA
The DNA here is from genome assembly GCF_900205865.1 of Thermoanaerobacterium sp. RBIITD. NCBI lineage: Bacteria > Bacillati > Bacillota > Clostridia > Thermoanaerobacterales > Thermoanaerobacteraceae > Thermoanaerobacterium > Thermoanaerobacterium sp. RBIITD. The sequence continues at coordinate 2,752,459 of NZ_LT906662.1, read as the reverse complement.
AAGAAGCTTCTGCCACATTAGCAACTTTTTATAGTTTATTTCATTTACAATCGACAAGTAATAATAACCCCCCTTGTAAAAGACAAGTACTTTCCGACAAATTTAGGAAAATAATTTACCTGAATTTTTCCCAGTTATCCATTCAAGAACGACTGCCTGTGTTTAAGGTTGTAACTTTTACCTGTCATTTTAAAAAGCTCACACCTCTATGTTAATCTATCCAGTATTGCTGTTGTAAGAGCAAGATCACCTAATAGCTCGTTCCAGCCCTCCATTCCTTTATTCAACATGGTAACAATTGAAGTTTGCTCATGAAGTGCCGATATAAGCTGAAAGGACATATTTGTTCCTTCTCGTGTTATTAGAAGATATCCTATCCCATTTTATGGAAAGTTAATTATTATACGAAATTGAATGCTAAACAGTGGATTTTACTGAGAATTTACAACATTCAAATTCACATAACATTTTAGTTACATAATCGTCTTCAGCCAATCCACCATATCTTGCTTTTCCCTCTTGTATATTTTTCGGGTGGCAAGACATTAGGGCTCACAGTCCTCTACGGCTTTTCGTTTTATTTTCGGATTTACCTTGGCATAAACTTCAGTTGTCGTCACAGATGTATGCCCCCGGAAGTCCCCTATATAGATTGGATGCGAAATAACAATATAAAGGTATCCCGGTATGATTTTATTGTATTTATTTTATGAAGTAGATAACCGTGCCATAAGTCGATGTTATACATTTTTATAGAAAAAGCCTCATTAATCCTAAGCCCGAAACTATAAAGTCATTCTAGACAACACCGGGTAATTTTATTTTACCATTAACATCCTGTTGCCATCATTGTATTGCGTTTTTATTATTTTACGGTTGTTCATTTGAATTTATTATTCCGCTCAACTTGCTTCCCCAAATTAGGCAATTTGTCCAGCATCAATCATATACAATAATTATTACTGTATTCCTAAACTCATACAGCAAACAATATATAAAGATAAAAAATGGAAGAAATTATGCAAGCTTTCTTTTAAAATTGAACAACTACCACTTTAAAGCCCTCTGTTTCTATATCCTCAATTATTCTATTTAAAGTATTATTATCATCATATCCAGAATTATTACTCCAGTTCTTATCTGCAATTAAAACACATTGTTTGTCAAAATCAATACTTTTAATATGTTTAATAAACTCTTTAAAAGAACCTTTCTGATAATGCGGGCTTTCGTTAAAATTGATTATGCATTTATCACCCTTTTTCCAGCACGGACAAGGCTCATAAATTAATTGAAAAGGCTCCTGATATCCGTCATTTCTTTTAAAAATCAATGTGAAGCATAAATACATTTTTAATTCCTCTCCTTATATAGTTTATTTAAAGTAATATCATTATCTAATATATACGGTAAAGTTTTGTATATGATAGGCTTTGTACCACTTGCTTTAATCTTAGCATCTTTATGTCCATAACCAATCTGTTTGTTTCCTATAAACCATTGATGTGATGCTACACTATTCGATTTACCAGGTTTTGTTTTATCTTCGCCTATTGGATAATTTATATTTTGCGGAGCTTTCATAAAATCAGTAATTTTTAAAAATTCTTGTACGTTTTTCTTATTATAATCAAACGGTCTATTTTGTTTTAAATCTATTTCATATTTACTCAATTTATATGATATTGTATCGCCATCAAATAATATATCTCTTTTTATGATTTTATTTATTCTAATTTTTATTGTACCAAAACCAATTGGTTTCCCTCTGCCAATCTTATGACAATTCGTATTATTGTTATCACCAATATTTAGTGTCCATACAAGTTTATTTAGTTCATCTTCTGTTATAGCATCAAAATATACTCTAAAACTAAATACATTATTCTTCTTTAATGGTCTTACCTTACAATTTCTTTCATTTTGCTCATAGACAAATTTAGCTTTCTTAGAATGCCAGTAAAATTTTCTTCCTCTTATTTTAGGAACATATTTATCAAATTGTTCAATTTGTTCATCTTGTTCATTTCTATCTTTATAATTCCAGTTAAATGCATAATCATAATTCCACATGTCATATGTCTTTCCTTTATCATCATATGGTCGCTCAAGGTAAAATTCTGTTGCCGAAATTTTTGGAGATGCTAATTCAGGCAAAATACAAATTTCATCATAGTAATCTTCATTACGAGTTTTTTTGTTTTTTATTTTTGCATCTGTAAATCTTAAGCGTGATGCTAATGCATTATTTTCACTACCATTACCTGTAAAGCCAAAAAGTGCACAAGCTTCACATAAATTTTCTCTACTACTACAAGGTTGATAGCCTCCTTGACTCTTTAAGATATCACTTAATCTATTTGAAAAAACTTCTCTTCCAATACATGCAGGCGAAAGATATACGTAATTCTTACCATCCTTTTTATAAGTAGAATAATATACCGGCAGTACTCTCTTACCATTTTTAAAATCTTTTGATGTTAGCAAATCATTAAATTTTTCATATTTCCTATTATTTTTATTTAATTCCTTATATATATCTATCAATCCAGCTAATCTATTTATATCATCATCTGTTATTTCTATGTCTTTTATCATTTTACCCAATTTAAATATAGACTCATGATGCTTTTTTATAAAATCCTCTCCAAAGTGAATATAACCTTCTTCATAATCTTTAACGTTAATATTTGATATATTTGATACTGTAAATGGCATAAAATTTTTATTTTTATATCTTTTGCTTCGCTTAAAATAAATCTTATCCCCTTCGTTATATTTTGATAAAATATTTTTAAAATTTTGTGCATTATCAATTGAACAGTCTTTTACTTTTATCATTAATCTTTCCGCTTCATATAGTTTCCATTCCCCATTTTCTTTTTTTAATAAGCCTGATTTTGCCGGTATTGTTGTTCTTTTACTTAATATATCACTATCGTCTATTGTTGACATACATGAATCTGTCAAAGCTTCATATGCAGAACGTATAACACCCCTTATTTCACTTGCCGGTATAACAGGTTCTGAATATTCAGATGTACGTTTTTGATTACGTATATCATCATACGAGAAAAAGTCATAAGATTTATATTTTTCATTGTCTGTAAATGCATTTTCATTTGTTGTATTAGGTATAAAAATTGGTGTTAAATTTTCCAATTCACATTCAATGTAGCCTGTTAATAATTCTTTATTATTTATATAATCATCAAAACTCTTCCTATTACACTCATTTCCTAATGATATAAAATTATACGGATTCACAAACTTTATATTCGCATCTTCCTTCCAAGTCATATTATCTCACTCTCCAACTCTTTAAAATCTTTATCAAAAAATCCACATAACCTTGCATCATAAAATCTTAAAATCCCATCCTCATCAAAATCATAATAGTTATAAACCTTATATCTAATCGGCAATTGTTCCCAGGATATATCATATGGAAAATATATTTTTATACCTCTTTCCCTCTCTTTAAGAATTGTCCATTTTCCATCAGCTTTTTCAATCGTAGAACCAAAAACTATCGGATATTCCACAAATATTTTTTTATCTTTTAAAATCCTTTCATTATGATCTATATTATTGTCAATTTCAAAGTTATCTTCTTTAAATCTATAATAAAAATCGTCATTTATTTTCCAGATATGTAGTTCACCATTTTTATCAAAAACACGAATATCAATTATATGCTCCTCATCAAATTTATTATCACCATAAAAACAAATTGTATCTTTTGTAGCAATACCTAAAAGAACCTCATAATCTTTTTGTAATAAAATATTGCAGCATCTACTTTCACAAAATCTATGAATTAAAGATTTTATTTTATCAATATCAATGGAATTCACTTTGATACACCTCCTACTATGAAATCATATAAACTCTTTAGATATTTTCTTTCAGTATTCAGATCGACAATTTCATTATCAATGTATATTTTATCTCCATTCATAATGCCTCTACCAACTGAAGCTTCACCACCTACTGGGATAAAACCATTTTGTATATCCTTTATCACCAATATTAATAACCCTATTATCCATTCTTCTTCTGATTTAACTTTTATAGTTAGATATGTTTCTCCACCATAAATAGGCTCTTCATTAAAAAGTGCAGATTCCGCCGCACCACCAGTAAATCTGTCTATTTTTACTCTCGTTTGATACAATGTTCTACCATTATTAATTTTTGCTTCTTCAATTAATATTTTTGATGATTTTGCTTTTTTGCTTTCATTGTCTACATATCCAAAAATACAATTTATATTTGAATTAACTTTATCATTAATTTTATAATCATCCAGCTTTAACAATTTATCATAAAACAATTTAAGTATCTTATAGCATCCACTTCTTATAGCACCACCCCAGCTTGTACCAGGAATAACCGGTATACCATTGCTTGTTATATGCTTTTGATCAGAATTTTCAAGGTTATTATAACTTCTTATAATTATCGATGTTTCTATATTTAGCGGGACTTTTATTGTTTTTCTATTATTTATATGTGTTTCATGTTTAAGTTCATCCAACTTTTTATTACCAACAAAACAATCCCAGTCAAAATTAAACCATTTATTCAAATTTTCTTCTAAATGCTCTTTATCATTAAAATTGAGATCTAGAATTTTTATAGTGTTTTTATCAATTGTACATTTTCCTAAACCTCTATTAGTCTTTCCGCCTAATCTTATTTCTCCATTTATCATAGAATATAAAATTTTGTATAAAATACTTTCGACTTTATCATTTAAATATGATAATTTTCGTCTAAGCTGTATTTCCATTCTAAACAGAAAACAACTTCCACTTTCAATAACTTCATAATCGTATTTATTATTTTCTATTGACGTCTTTGTTTCATAATCAAGCTTTACACCATCACGTGTACTAATTCTATCATTTCTGTAGTTTATCATGCTTAAATCATAAAAATATATGGAGCTAATTGTTGATTCACCATCATCATTATTTTTGTCACTATTCCTTTTCCCAAATAAATACTTTACATATTCAGGTTCATCATCCTCTTTAGATCCATCTGATAAGAAATTACGCAATACACCTGCTATAGAGCTCCCCGGTACATAAGGTATATCTTCATTATCTTTTACTACATCTATATCTGTATTAGTATCATTACCAGAACCTATCATACAAGGTGTTTCTAACTTTAAAATTCCTGAAACAAATATTACCCTTTCTATTTTATTATCATGCATTCCTTGCACCTTCTTTTTCCTTTTTTAAATATCTTAGTACATTAAATAATTTTGTATAATAAAAAGCAAACAATTCATTTACTATGTTTGTATCTTCCATATAATTGATATTTAAACTTTTAAAAGTTTGATATGTTTCTAATCCTCGTAAAATGTTGATAAAGGTATTATCCTCTAAATATTTTTTTACCCCATTTATTTTTCTTTCTTTTTTAAATTCTTCCGATAATAATTTTTTAAAATGTTCTTCACTATTAGATTTTTTTAATAAAGTTTTTAGCCTACCAATAGTTGAATTTGTCATATTTTTCAGTCCATAATTTTGATTTTTTGCATCACTTATAGCTTTTTTGATTAATTCTTTTTTTAATTTTTCTCTTTCTATATAAATTATTAACGGTTTCACATATTGTGATGTTAAATTCATATCGACAAACTCATCATTTTCATTATCCTTTTTTTCTAGCGGTTTAAATCCATGAATATTTACGGCAATTCTTCCAAATCCTTCGTTTGTCCTCAAGCCATATGCTTTTGTTAAAAGTCCTGAAAAATCATTACTCTTATCTTTTATATCAAAGACAAAAACACTTCCAGAAGCTAATGCTTGAACTTGTTGCCTTGGCAATCCCCATTTCGAATTAAAGCCATATACTGTAACGTGCCTTATAAAATATTTATCATTACACACAAGAGAAGGATATTCTTCTTGTATTATTTTTATAAAATTCCTTGGATCTGAATCAATATTGCCATATTCATTACACAGTATCATTGGTGAAGTAAGTGTTATAATCAATTTTTCTTCATCATCTATATTAATTTCACTATTAAGCATTTCTATTTCTCCAAAAGATATTTTAGCCCTTGAATATTCCGCATTTTTAGATTTTCCTATAAAAATTATTGAATCCTCTGGTATAAGTTCTTTTATTAATCCAAGATCCGATTTGCTGCCAATTATGCCACCTTTAAATTTTTCTCCCGCACATAAAGATAGATAACTATAAAATTCACCAGATTTCTTAGTAGCATGTCCAACAGATTTATCTTCAGGTCTTTTATGATGATAATGCAGTACATATTTTGGATTTATAATATTAATATACTTACCTTGAATATTTATATAATTATTCGAGAATGAATTTGTTTGAATTCTTTCTTTTTTAATATACTCATAATCCTGATCATGAGCCAAATCAAAATAGTTTTCTTTGTCTTTTTGTTTGACAATACTTACTGGTACAGGTATATAGTCATTGTTTTCTTTATCTGTTGGATATGCATTTAAAAAGCTGACATCCTTTGATAAAAATATCCTTTTAAAAATAGGATCATTTTCCGCATCATTAATTTTAAATTTTTTAATATACTGTGTCGCAAAATACCCAAGAATGTTACCACCAGGTATATAACTATTAGTCACATTGCTATTACCACCAATATTCGAAACAATTGTATCAGATAACAATTCTATTATGTATGTTAATTTATATTTATTATTATCGCATATATCAGAATTAATATTTATTCTCTTATTAATTTCATTAATGTTGTTCTCTATTAATTCACACCTTACCTCGCCTAAGCCTCTCGTTCTTGATAGTCCAATATGTCGGATAATTTTACATGCATCTCTAAGCAATTCAACTTTTTTATCATAATCTATCATACTATTAATATTTATATTCAAATAAAATAAATTTCCCTTTTTAATTGTCCGTATGACTCTCAATGATTTATCTTTTGAAATTCCGTTCTTTCTGTCTATAGCAGTTTGTTGATGAATATTTGTAAAATATGACTTTATATATTGTTTGGGGAATAAATTTTTGTAGCTTTTGTTGTTATTACATATTTTTATAAAATTAGCAATAATATGATAATTTTCTATATAACCATTATCAATATACAGCTCACCAATAGAATTTGTTTCGGGATCGCCAAATAAGTCATTAATAATTTTCTGCGAATATTTCTCAGGATAAATATCTGAAATATCTTCAGCGGCCTCCCTTAAAATACCTTTAAATCTTTTAGCAGGCAAATACGGTATGCCATTGTCATCATAAATTACGTCGACATCTATTATCCCTGATAGCCCCTCGCCAGAAGAAATACATAAATCCGACTTTAATTCAACTTCTATATGCATTTTAACCCTTCCCTCTCAAATTTCAATGTAATAATCAAATGCTTCAATCACATCATAATATGGTGTCATATCATGTGTGTCAAACAAGCTCTTACAACTCACATCATCAATTTTACACACATCAAGTTTTTTACTTCTCGCTTCAATCATAAAATCAACTACCTCTTCGCGACCTTCTAAAAAAGCATCTCTTAGATTCATTAATTTTGATCTTGGCCAGTTTTTAAAACTTTCAAATATTTTTTCAAAATTTCCCCACGAATATTTTCCTTCATCTATAATACACCACGGCCTATAAAGTAAATTATATTGAGGCAATTTATTATTATCTCCGCTCAATGATGGCAATGATGGATCCTTTAAACCTAAATTATAATTTTTTGCCCTCATTTCATCTAATTCATTAGTCATTCCACTATTTACTATATGAAAGTCAATCCAATTACCAACCGCTTCGTTTTCTCCTTTAAGAAATTTCCCTTTCCTCTTGGCTGAACTACAGCAATTCTCTGCTATTCTGTATGCTCTATCAATTGGAAAATGACTCTTTACTATAGCTACACCTGCGCAAGCAGAAATAGGAATTTCATAATTTCTTATTTTTGCACTATTTTTTTTATTAATAGATTTTAATATATCAACTGCTAATCCTAAAGCTAATTTACCATTACATATAAAAGTAATATCATCACCTTCCATAATTACTGGTCTAATGGGTAATTTATTATTTTTCAACTCTAAAAATTTTAGTTTTTCAGTTTTAATATTGTTTATTAAATTTTTTACCATATCTTCAAAAAACAATTTATATACTCTGTCAATTTCACTTGATAATTCTCTCATGGCTTTCATGCCTTCAGTAAAATCATCAAATTTCGATAAAAATTCATCTATTTCATGTCCCATATTATTTCCATCAATATGTACAACTCCTATGTAATTCTCACCTTCTGATTGTCCTAGCTCATCTAATTCCATTGGAAACTCATATTTCTCTCCATTATAATTAAAATTGTTAAATTGATCATTATTTGTTAATATATCTCTCTTACATTTAGTTTCAGTTGATATGTATATCTCTCTATTGTCTTCTGTAAATGAATATATAGCTGGATACTCATTATTTGCAGAAGGTTTTGTTATTGGTAATCCAAGAAGTCTCGTCCCTCTGAAATTCATGTTTTTCTTTTGTTCTAATTTATTTAACAATTCATTCCTTTTTTCTTTAAAGTCATCCTTGTGTATATCAACTTCACAATAAGCCGTAACATATCCAATTGAAGTAGCCTTTTTTAATAAAATAGTTGAAAATTCCTCATTAACCTTTTTCATAATATTTTTATCTTTATATAGTAAAGCAGCATTTCCACCGCCTATATAAACAATCCTGACATCAATATCCATCATATTATCCTTATCGTCATCTGAATATTTGAAATTACAATTTTTTATTGCATCAATCAAAAATTCCTTAAACATTTTTCTTACTAATTCAGAGCCACCAACAATTTCTTTTAATTTATTTGAGCTAAATATATAGTTTTGTATCCCAGTCGAATCATACAAACAAAATATCATTCTACCACCCCATCTTGAAAAACACTTTTTAATTTATTCTCAAGCTTTTCAGTATCGATTAAATTGTCTATTGATAAATATTCTACATTTTTATTATTTATAGCATCAAATGATGAAAGATCTTTTTTAAGTTCTTCTAAATTGTTATTTTCTTTAGATTTATCACTGGATATTGGACTTACTACAATTACTTTTGCATGTTCACCTGCTAGTTGATTTGCTCTGTAAATTGCCTCAAATGCTTTTTCTTTAATTATTTTTATTTTCTGTGATATTGTGCACGAAAATAAGTATGTACAATATCCTTTTATGGCTATAACATCTACTTCACATTCTCTATTATTATATTTAACTTTAACTGACTTATATAAGTTATCTATCTTTACATCATCTTTAATATTTTTTAAATGCTGTAAAATATAGTCCTCCAGCCATTTACCATCTAAAAACTCCTTTAACGATATTAGTTGTTCATTATCAACGCTTTTAAGATCTTTATACGGAATAATATCTCCGAATATTTCTTTTAATTTATTAAAATCCCCATTATTATTTTTTATTTTATTAATTTCTTCATTTAGTTGATTATAAGCATTTTTGAAATCTTGATTATTTTTATTTAATAAATCTAAAGCTTTTTTTGAAAATGTATCTATGTCTATTTTTGGAAAGTATAACTTACCATCTAATATGTCTTCATTTGCTTCCATATTATGTAGCTTAAAAAGAGTGGAAGCCTTAACTTTAATATAATCTCTTAAGTCTCCATCAAATGGATATTTCTTTACCTCTGTATCATCATTTGCTATAACATTGATTTTATTTGTTTTTGGGTCTAAGTCAGAAAAAATACATTCGATGTTATTATTTTTGCAATAATTTTTTACTTCATTATAACTAATTACAGACATGACCTTAGTACCACCTGTATAATTTAGGTGAATAGATTGAATAGAATCTTTTTCGTTTAATGAAGACAATTTCTCGTTTATATTTTCCTTTATTGTTTTTGGATCACGTTCATACAACCCCAAATCAATTTGTTCAAATTTTAATTTATTACCGATTAATTTTTCAATATTCTTAAAATACTTATATGTATCTCTAGAATAAACACATAATGCTACATCAGGACATGGCAATTCTTTTTTATCTTCCCTGCTGTCATTTAATAAGTAATTTAACACTGCATAAATAGGCAAAGGATTCGAACCTATCAACGCTATAAAAACATTCATTTAGAACTACCTCCATTACTTATTAATTTACATTTTAATAAGTAATTCGACATATTATTCCAATTTCCTTCTTTTGCAAATATATTTTTTATTAACTCTTTTATTAGGTAGGCTAAAAATTCAGAGTTTTAGCAGTGCTGTATAACATCAAAATACAGCGTTTCAATTCCTAATAGGTAGGCTAAATATCTGGTTTGTCAAGCCATACATTCCCGCCAGTGTCGGTTTCAATTCCTAATAGGTAGGCTAAATATTTCTTTTTTGTTTTGTTCCTCATGCGCCTTCTTTTGGTTTCAATTCCTAATAGGTAGGCTAAATATTTTCACACACACGAGATGAATATGAAGCATATTATGAGTTTCAATTCCTAATAGGTAGGCTAAATATATGCAATAAAAGGCATTGAGCAAGTTTTGAAAGAGCTGTTTCAATTCCTAATAGGTAGGCTAAATATGCCTGAAGAGGGTTATCCAATACTTTCAGGAATACATTGTTTCAATTCCTAATAGGTAGGCTAAATATTATCTTTAATAACTTCATAATAAGCAAATTCAAATAGTTTCAATTCCTAATAGGTAGGCTAAATATGGCTATCAGTCCAATTTCGGCTTCATACCATTTACGTAGTTTCAATTCCTAATAGGTAGGCTAAATATGAAGATGCACTTGCTGAAATTTATACGAAATCGAGGGTTTCAATTCCTAATAGGTAGGCTAAATATCCGTCTAAATATACTCAAATAAAGCCATAAGTTTTATTCAAATTCTAAAATAACCGTCAACCTCATAGCTTGATAATTCTACAAACCGTAGTATTCTAAACAAATTTCTACAAAATAGAATATAACAATTTCGTCGATCTCCCATACTTTTTACACTATTTAAGGTAGACGACACCTTCTACATATTAGCTTCAACAAATTTTAAGTCTTGTAAACTTTCATAGCTCGTATATATCTATATTCTACATAATTCTACAAAATCCTTCTTTTATTTTACTTTATTATTCATTTTTTTCTTTTGTACCCACTGCAAATTCATATGAAGAAACCTGATAATGTACATGACTACCATAATATTTATCTTCATCAAGATAATCTTTTCATGCGACTTACAAATTTATAGGTTATAACCACATATATTGCAAAAAACGTGCTAAATACTTTAATAAATAATCTTGCCTAACAAAAAATGAGCATAACATCTAATTTATCACAGATTGTTATGCTCATTATTCATTTTTCAATGTATCAACTTTTTTATTTCCTCAGCAGACAACTTTGTTATTTTAGCAATTTTTTCAATGCTTATACCTTCGCTCAGCATTTCTTTTGCTATCGCTATTTTTTCTTGTTGTGCTCCCTCCTCTCTCCACCTCTCTCCTTGAAAATGATAAAATAAGAATGTACGAAAAGTGGAAAATAAAAATGTACAAATTTGTACAAAAATTTGTTATCCTTCTGTTCGTAGGAGGGATACCAGCAATGAAAAATCTATTAGGTCAAATTAGCATATTAAAGGCTATGGAGATAAAAACTAATTTTTCAGAGCTAGCAAGGGAATATGGAGTAGATAGAAGAACTGTTAAAAAGTATTATGAAGGATATGAAGGCAAACAAAAAACAAGAAACAAACAAAGTAAATTAGATAAATACTATGATGAAATAATAGCAAAACTTGAAATAAAGTGGGTTACGGTAAAGAGAGTATACGAATACTTTGTTTCTAAAAATTATGATATTGGAACATATTCTAATTTCAACAAATATGTAAAGCGAAAAGACTTGAAACCTGCTAAAAAAGTAAGTGGTCATCCACGGTTTGAAACTCATGCATGAAAGCAAGCCCAGGTAGATTGGAAAGAAGAGATAAAGTTAGTTTCTAAATATGGAGAAGAATTCATTTTTAATGTTTTTAACTATAAGCGTTGATATTCAAGATATTGCTATTTTGAATATAGGAAAGCAAAAACACAACAAGATGTAATTTAATGCTTGATAAACGCTTTTAAAGCTACAGGAGACCTTTTTGACAATATGAAAACAATAGTTGATATAACAAACGAGGGGAGGAAGATAAATAATAAAATAAAAGCATTTGCAAATGATTTTGACTTTAAGAAACGCTTATGTAAGCCAAGACACTCATATACCAAAGGAAAGGTGGAATCATCTAATAAATTTATTGACTGGCTACTGCCATACAATGGTGAATTTGAGAATGAAGAAGATTTAATAAAGATAATTGGTGAAATAAACAAAAAAGTTAATCAATCTACAAATCAGTCAACAGGGATACAACCGATAATATTATTCCAAAAAGAAAAGGAGTATCTATCTCCTATGCCAAGTAATGATATCATAGAAAGTTATATGAACTTCGAACAAAAAGCAACTGTCCATAAAGATTCTATGATATATTACAAAGGTAGTAGATACTCAGTCCCTCCAAAATATATAAATAAAACTGTAACTCTTAAAACAGTAGAAAATGAGTTACATGTATATTTTAACACAGACTTGATATCTGTCCATATATTAAGTGATAAAAAGATAAATTATCACGAATCTCATTATAGAGAACTAATAGAAAATCTTATCAAAAACAAAGAGGACATTGAACAAATATGCACAAATAATCTTAACGAATTGGATAAATTATTGCATAGGTAGGTGAGGGTGTGAGTAACTATACTAAGCTATTAAACAATTTAGGAGAACTTGGATTAAATAACATAAAAAATAATATAGATACATATTTAAACATGATTAAATCAGGAGAAAAAAGTGTTATAGATGCTCTATATGAACTAAGCAATTTAGAAATAAAATCAAAACAAGAAAAAGCAATACTTGCATGTGTCAAAGTAGCAAACTTCCCTTTTTTAAAAGAACTTGATGATTTTGATTTTGAATTTCAACCAAGCATAAACAAACAAGAAATTCTTGATTTAAAAAGTTTAAGATTTGTAGAAAATAACGAAAATATATTGTTTGTAGGGACTCCAGGAGTAGGCAAGACACATCTTGCCACCGCCATAGGGATAGAATGTGCAAAACACAGATATTCTACATATTTCGTTCATTTTCAAGAATTGATGACTCAATTAAAAAGGCTTTAGCAGAAAACCGTTTAGAAATCCGATTAAAGCATTTTTCAAAATATAAGGTGTTAATAATAGACGAAGCAGGGTATTTACCAATAGACACAGATGCTTCAAATATATTTTTTCAGCTAATATCTAAAAGATATGAAAAGCATAGTACAATTATTACAACTAATATGCCCTTTTTAAATTGGGCAGAAGTATTTGGATCAGCAACATTAGCCAATGCAATATTAGGTAGATTACTTCATCATTCGCATGTTATATCAATAAAGGGACCTTCATATAGATTAAAATCAAAAGTTGAATATTTTAACAGTTCTTCGAATGCATCTTAGTATATTTTTTGTACAAAATTATATTCCACTTTTTGTACAAGGATATATTGACTTTTACAATTTAAAAAACAAAATTAAGCATAGTACTTTAATAAATCTTTAACAGCCATAAAAATGCTGCTAAAAACTCCCAATCTCCTTTTATAGTTAAAATCAAATTTAGATTCATCCTCAAACATCATTTGTATGAGTTCATCATATTGATCATTGGAAAGGTCAAAAAAATTTACTCCCAAAATACTCCTATCTTTTGAAATCCAGCAAATTCTGGCTTTTATTTCTCCAACTCTGTCAACATAAACATTTATTACATCTCCTGTCTTCAATTGATCTGTATTTTTCCCTTGAAATTTTATTTTGGCTCCATTTTCAGATATATCCTCTACAGTACATGCAACTTCCTCTGAAGCTGATTTGCTTACTGCAATTTTTCCAAACAAACCCACATCAAATCTTTCACTATTCCTGAATTTTGGTCTTTCCAAACAGATGAAGATTGCCATAAGCAAACCTAACCCATTATATATTGCCCATGAGATATTAATAATGTAAGCATCTATCAAATGGATATTTCCAGTATAAAATTTATACGCTGTAATTACTAATGCATAAATCGTCGCCAAAAACAATATAATATGGGGCATCGCTAATTTCCATAAAAATTCCGGTTTACCCCTCGTTCTGCCCTTCGGGGTAACATTAAATTTAATTCCGTTTCCAAAAACAAGCTCTGATAAAGCAGAAAGTGCAATATAAGGCGACATTGCTATTTCATAAATATTGCTCCATGTGATATTTCTTCTTTTTCCGACTGCACTCCTGAAAAACAATACAGATGATAAAAAATACGGTACAAAAAACAACAGTAAATCAATTACCCTTGCATTTAAAAGTACAATCCCAAAAATTAAATATATTAAAGGTGCTAAAATATAAATCATTTTTTGCACACCAAAAAACCAATATATAACACCATCAAAGTATATAATCCGCTGTTTTAAGTTTAAACCTTTTACTGTAAGCGGGTTCCATTTCTTTGCTACCTGAATATTCCCACGGCACCATCTGTCTCTTTGTTTTATCAAATCAGAAAAAGTTTCAGCCGAAAGGCCTATAGCTAAAACTTCATTAATAAAAATAGTTTTAAATCCTTTTGCCTGTAAAAGCATTCCTGTTGCCATATCTTCTGTGATTGTACCCGTAGGTATTCCCCCTATTGCGTCTAAAGAACTTCTTCTAAATACAGCATTGGTTCCAACGTGCAAGACGGCGTTATGAACGGACCTGCCGCTTTCTATATCTCGCATGAAAAAGTCCTGCTCATTTGGAATACTGTTTTCAAAATATAAGTTGTATTGAAACGGATCGTAATTATAAAATATTTGCGGGGTCTGCACAAAAGCCACACTTTTATCGATGAATTGTCCCAATGTTCTTTTCAAAATATTCCTTTTGGGAATCATATCGGCATCTAACAGCAATATAAATTCACCTTTTGTTTGACTCAAAGCGTTATTAACATTTCCCGCTTTAGCATATTTATTGTCGTTTCTGCTGATATAATGAGCTTTATATTCATCACATAGCTCTTTAACTTCAGCCCTTCTTCCGTCATCACACACATATACGTTGAATAAATTATCCGGATAATCTATTTTTTTACATGCAGAAACTGTTTTTCTTAATATATCCAAAGATTCGTTGTATGTTACAATGAATATATCTACTGTTGGAAGTTTTTCAAATTTTTCAATTGGAATATATTCAACCTTCTTATTCGACCAAAACAGCCATTTATAAACACAAGATTGAAAAAAACCTATCCACTCTGCTGTCAACAAGATGGTTCCTAAAATTAAACTCAATATGTTTAATTTTGGTACTGTATAAAATGTTCTCCATAATAAATATATTAATGTGGAAGTAATCGAAAAAAAGATTAAAAATTTTAAAAAATTTCTGTGAGCCTTTGAAAATAAATAACTAATGATTATAATAACTGTCATAAGCAATGATATTACCAATTTGTATGCAACAATGTTATCAATCAATTAGAGCCCTCCATTTCTTCATTTAATTTACCATATAATTGAATAAATATTAGAATTCATACAACATGTAAAAATCCTTATTTCATAATTTTATCTTCCTTTATATTTACTTCCACATAAATCGTGAAAATCCTTCTTTTTTTGAAAATGCACTATCAGGATTATAAACACCCCGTTTATAATAATTCTTAATTATTTTTGTCATTTTGACATATTAATAGAGTACCATCCCAAGCCACTTCACAATCAATACTATTATCTAACAACAAAACGGTACCGGGTGAAAAATAATATTCCAATTTTGAGATCCTATCACCTGGTTCGTTTGAACCGTCAGAATTATTGTCCTTGGGATCAAAATATCCTCTTCCCGTTATTAATTCTATATCTCCTTTAAATTTAATATCTTCGCAGTATTTTAGCGGAGCTGTTAAAGGTTTGTCTTTTTCCATCTTAATAGTTATTGTATTTTCTATATTTTCACTTTCTTTAATTGATTCAAGCAAAACATGTCCAAAACCATATTTTGACTCGCCGCCAAGTATTAATTCTTCTATTACATTGAAATTGTTTATAAATATTCCCAAACTATTTTCTTCGTTTTTTATTTCTACTTTATAATTTTCTATCTCAGCATTTTCTCTTATCCATATATACCCTTTAATTTTTGTATCTTTTAGTCTCCCACTTTTATCCTTAAATTTATTGTTTATAAACTCAATTTCATGTAAACTTCCATCGCTCGCAGTTCCCGAAGAAGCATCTACTGCAGTCGATAACCTGCTGCTTATGAATTTTTGCTCAAAGTCATGCTGATTTTCATTCCCAAATTTCAATCCTTCATTAGTATAATGAGGCATATAAACATGTTCTCCATCAAATACATAGAAGTATAAAAACTTAAAATTTTCCATAACAATAGAACCAATCTTTCTGTAGTTATCCTCTGAAGGATTTTTACATAAATATTCTGTTATCCTCTTTGTGACAGCACCCCAAAAGTTTTTCCCCGGCACATAATACCTTGTAGGAGAAATTACAGATCCTTTAAAAGGCATATATCCTATATGCAAAGGACTTTTTAATCTAAATACAACTTCAAGCTTTATCCAATTAGCCATTTTTCTCACCTATTTTTGCATGATAAAGAGCATACGTTAACGTGCGTTCAAGAATCTTCTTTGCAAAAAGAAGTTTATCCAAATCCGCAGCAATATTTTTTAATTGCTCGCAAAATTTATTAAAATTATCTTTATTAAATGACTCACTATTATTTAAAAGATACTGCTTTATTTCATCTTTATTTAACAATTTAATAAGTTTTTGTTTAATTTCCTTATCCTTGTCCTCAAGCCACAAGAACATTGCATAGACGCCATCTTCCCGCAAAACTCCAATGGCTTTTCTTATATCGTTTTGTGGATCTTTCCCTTTAGGCATGCTCTGACCAATTTCTATACAAATATAATCAAGATTTAACATCTGTATTTTCCTCCTTCTTTTTTAAATCTAATTTATTAACTTAAACCAGCTCAATTCTGCCAAATCCTCTTGTCCCCATACCTCCTATGCCAAGAAGTTTAAAATATGGCAATACATCCGTCATTATGTTTTTACATCCATTTTTATGTTTATCAATTCCTACTTCAAAGCCTAAAATTGTGCCTCTTGGTATTGCTTCATAGGTGAAAAGTGCTCCATCATCGGCTGTACCTGTTTCAGGATTAATCCTTACAGATGTCCTGACTTCAAGATTATCATTTACTATATGTGAAAAAAGCTTATCCGAAACTATAACAATTCGTTTAACCCATTCATTTATATCTTTTGGCAAAACTATAACACTACCATTTGAAATGTTTCCTATTTCTAATAAAATCCACCCCAGGTTTAAAGGTTTATTAGAATCTATTCCTTTTATTGCATAAGCCTTATCTTCAACTACATCGGGAATTTTTATATTTTCACCATTTTCACTTGATATTTCTCCAAACCAATACTTAAGAAGATCTTTAGTCGTAATCCATATAGTACCCTGTATTGATGAAACGGGGAAAAATATTATTTCACCATCATAAAATCTGACCATCCCTTGTTTTTTATCATCTCCAAAATAATCTTTTGCTTTTTTTTCAGCACAATCTCTTTTATCTTTATCATCACTTTTGTTTTTGCAGTCATTGTCATTTTCTATTAAATAAATTGTATAAAATTCTCTTGTAACACCAGACATTGAAGTACCCGGAATTTTAGGTAGGTCTGTAGCAGGGTCCCTGACTATTGTGTTGTCAACCCTTCCAAGCTTGTATCCTCCTTCTCCGATATGAACAGGGTCAAGGGTTTTTGCATAATACTTTTTAATTTCTACATTACTCATTTCCATTATCCTCCTTTATTTTTATAACATGTTTAAATAAAGCTATTGTGTCAAGCATCATCCCATTACAGGCAGAATAAATCAGAAAATATTTTGTCTCTTCTCTTAATTTATCCCATTTCTCCCCAAAAGCATCTATCAAAGCTGCCTTCACAAATTCTAGAAATATGCTGTTTTTACTTGAATCATTTACCTCTCTCCACTCCCTTAATTTATTTATAAGCATCTCTTCGATAAAGTTTATTTGAGAATTTGAAATGTTATTTTTTAGTGTTTTCCACAACTCAATCATTATAGAAATTTGATAAAGATAATATGGTCTTGAAGAATATAGCATATATTCTTCATCTTTTCTTTTCACTGTCTGTCCTTCTTTATTCTTTTTGTAAGATATTTTATATCTATCAGAGGTCCCACCGAGAAAATCAAAATCAAAATATCCTGGATATAAAGCATATGTTTTCCCTTTTGAAAGCATTGACAAGTCATCAAGCGTATACCTTTCATCATCTTCTATTTGCTTCGTTGGATAAAAGCCATAGTATTTATCATTTCTTAATCCTGTAACATCCCACCATGGATTCATATATACTGCTTCATTAAATTCTTTTCCTTCAAGCATTCTACCTTCAGCTTCAAGGAGAACATACATGGGAAACTTTCTATCTGCCACAAGCAATTTAATGTTTAACGGCAGCTTACCAAGAACTTTTTCAAACCTATCATTAAATAGCTTTGTTATTATTTCAATTATTTTTATTGAATCCGCTGCAGGAACTATAATGCGCAAAGAAAGAGGCGACCTGTTTATTTCTATAAATGGGATATACTCCTCTTCTTTTATATTTTCACTTTTAGGTTTTATAGTTTCACCTTGATTTAGTTTTAACAAGTTATCTTGAGCTTTTTTTTCATCTGCCAAATAATAAAAACCTTGTCTTAACGCATCCTTCACTGCTAATTTGCCCTGTTTTTTATTAAATTTAAATTTTTCAAGAGATTCTATAGTATAAAATTCTCCATTTGAAACATGTAATACAAGAATGTTTTCAGGCTTTAAATCTTCAATTTTAATAATGTAAGGAGTATTTAATTTAAGTTTTTTCTGTGTATTCAATTGACTTATATCAACATCAAATTTAATTCTTTTCCACTTATTAAAATATAATTTGCTTTTAATTTCTTTTAAAGCAATCCTAAAAAATTCTTCGGTCTCTTTCCATATCCTATACAAGCGAGCTGGTGTAGCATTTTGTGTGAATAAAAAGGCAGCGAGGCTTTCTTTTGTTAATTCAAAAGGTTTTAACCGTTCTTTTATATTATCAATGTGAGAGTTAATCTTGCCCTTACCAATGTTTACATCCTGAAAAAAAGTATCCAATATTTTAGCGATATCTCCTTTTTTATTATTATCATCTTTATTAGAAATCACATATTCTATTAAATCATAAACTGATTTTTTATTAGGCTGAAGTGGAGATAAAAACTTAATATCATTAAGCAAGTTATCATCTAATATTTCTGTAGTATTTTTATTTTCTTTATTTTCTTTTCTTACCTTCATCCAATCCTCAAAGCTCTGGGAATACAAACTCCCTATCATAGAACCATTAAGCCATTTATCAAGATTGAAATTCAAAGACAGCAAGGCAATACGGTTATTCGTATCAGCGACTTCATCTACCCATATTGTATTTTTTCTGTTTAAAAGCCACTCATCTAATCTTCCCCTTCTTCTTTCGTCACATATATCGCATCTTTCTTTTTCCTTATCTTTTGATCTTATTTTGCAGAAGGGGCAAATATCCTGTCCAACGCGCACCTCATGAATAAACTCAGGATTTTTAAAACATTTTTTTACTTCCCCTTCAACATATAGAACTGGTGTAGATTTTGGTTTTTTTCTTACTTCAGAAGCAAAATTCAGTTCATTTGCAATAATTGTCAATCCTCTATAATCTTTGCTTAACGTAAATACAGGCCAAATTTCATTATCGCTTCCTTGGTTTATAATATTTAATGCCTTTTCTGACAATTCACCGGCTACTTCAATTAATTTATTTCCACTTAATTGAGGAAAAGTAAAGTACATACCATTCAAATCTTCATAAACTGCATTTCCAATGGGATATGTAAATTCACATAATTCCTTGAGTTTTCCCTTAATATTATCAATAATCTCTCTCCTCTTTAAAATATCTGCTATCTTTCTCCCACCATTTATAAAACCAATGCCGTTCCATGAAATGCCAAATACTCTCCATTTCAACTTAGTTTCACTTAGTACCAATGCTGCTAAAACAGATTTAAATAAAGATGCTGTAGAATAAGAATGATCCCATAAGGTTACATCATTAGCGGGAATCCTTGTCTCACCAAGACTATGAGAAAATACTTTCATTAAATTGTTAATAAGAGCCTTTCTAAAACAACCTATATCCATGATTCCGGATATATAGTATTTAAATAATCCTAGAAGATTTTGCTGCAAATCTTCAAATCTTTTCCCTAAGAAATCTAAATTTATTTTTTCTTTAGGATATCCGAAAGGAGAAACAATAAACGTATTTTCACGGGATTGTTTCCTCCGAACTATGCCTTTGTCATCAGCAGAATCAAGATTATCACATTCTTTTAAATATTTTACGAATTTATCTTTAGGATCACGATCATGATGTTCTGTAATCAGTTTGTATACACTTGAATTATCACTTCCTATACTAAATTCAAAATACTTAGATTTAATCTTTTCATTTAATTCTGAGTTTAAAAACCCATCAATATTAGGATGATAAAATTTTTGTGGGGTATTTTCAAGGGACTGTGTACCTATAAAATCAGGATGAAGCTTACCAATATCATGAAGCAAGGTTCCAATCTCACCAATTAAAATATTCTCCCTGTTTTTTTCTAATTTCTTTAATTCGCTCATTCTTTTTCACCCTTTTCTTCAAACAACTCATCTATTTTACTTTTTAAGTCATTTAAAGTATTAAAATTACATTTTTTAACCAAATCTAATTTTACATTAATTTCACTTTCATTAGCTTCTTCCTGTATTACACCGAATCCTGAGCTCTTTTTTGCGGAAAAACCATAAACATAAAACATCAGTTGTAAAGCATCCGCAAGAAACTTTAAGTCATTATTAACTTGTTCTTTATCAAAATCCTTTCCCTTAGGGTAAGGCATATAAAGGATATAAAAATCTCCTTTATTTTCAGGTTTCATAACTTCTAAAGGTATGGGTCCTCGTGCAGGAGTTCTTGTATCCCGCTTCAATGGAGTAATTACATCTTTTTCAGGATCAACCTTAAAGAAGGTCGTAAAAAAATTCAATCTGCCTTTTTGCATAATTTCTTTATTTTTTTCTTCATCTTTCTCTGAACCAAACAACCTTCTAATAATTTTCTTCTTTTTTTTCTCATCCCAATCTACTCTCTCGGCAGCAAATCTCAAATGTCCTTTCCATGTTGAAGGTCTTACAATAGGAAGTCCCGTAAATTTATCTCTTACAATCGGATTTTCAAAAATTTTTTTATCCAAGATATGAAATTCTCCATCATCCTTACTTGTATACGGTTTTTTAAGTATAAATGGAATCTTTATTAAAGCTGAGTAATTAGGTAAATTTGCTAAGTCATTTTGAACAGGATAGAAATTGTTAACTTCATTTTTATTTTCTCTGATTAATTTGTTTTTCATACTGTCTTTCTCTTTACCAATTTCCAATTTTAAATCCTCTATTCTTTTATTAATATTTTTCGAAAGATAATAATCATACACCATTAATTAACACCTCCAATAAATCTTCCAAAATCTCATTACCCTGTTTTGCTTCAACTATCTCAATTTTATCAATACCATCTTTTTTCTGTTGATTTTGTGGTTCAATATTAAATAAATAATCTTTTAAAAAATTTAAACTTCCAGAATCTTTTTTACTCATTATCTTCTTTAATAACTCATCAATTTCACCATTTTTATCATCTTCATTATTCCTAATATATCCAAAAATTCTTACCTGAACGGTTTTGTCATTTATTTTATATCCGTGAGATACAAAAATCTTAGAACCCTTACCCATTTCTCCAAATATTTCATGTCTTATATTTTTATATTGTTCAAGTCTTCTTAAAGCATCCCTAATATGATATGCAATAGGTATAAAACCGTAATTATTCCATAATTGAGACCAATCTCTATTATAACGAGTATTCAATCCGCAACTTGTATCATATGTCCAAAAAACGTTATTTTTAATAAGGTTCATTATATCATTAGTAAATGTAATACTGATTTTAAAAAAGAAAAAGTCTTTCAAATTAGGAGAATCAATACCTTCCTTTTCGCTTTTGCATTCGTTTTTATTAAGCTTTCCTTTAGGCAAGTTATTCTCTTCAATTTTTATTACCCCATTTCCTTGAGAAACATGTGCACCTAACGCACCATAATTTGCAATAATCTTTAAAGTTGAATTTAGCATAGCCCATTCATTACTACTTATTTTCTTCAAAGGAGTAAATTTAAGAAGAATTGTTCCATCAGACATAAACCCTGAAACCTTTCTTATTTTTCTACAATCCTTTCTTACACCAATCCCAACCTCTGGTATGGTTTGATTAAACTCTACCTCAAGTCTAAATTTTCTTGCCCAGCCAGTACATCCAAAAAGTTCACAAGCACCGCAGTGTTTTTCACCATTACATTTAGTATTAGTAGGGTCACATGCGCTTTCTCCTAAGCCTCGTATCAATGCCTCATACCACCATCTTAAACTCCCAATTATTCCCGTCTCTCTCATATCTGTATTTTTCCCTTCTTCATTGCCTGTCCACAAAGGTGTTAGAGGTTTGATTTTAATCAAAAGTTCTTTCATAAAAATTCCTCCAATCTTTTATACCAGTTAGGTCCTTGCAGATATAGATTAAACTCAAAAGTAGGCTGAAAACAGAATGGTATAAAGAAGGAAAATACCATAGAAAAAAGTTTCAATTCCTCATAGTTTCAATTCCTCATAGACTCTCCATGCCGCAAATGCGGCACCAGCAGAGGATGAAAATAGGCTATTTTTACATTAGGTATGGGCTTAGTTTTTTGTTGCCTTTTTGAGGATCGTTATTTTCAGAATAGGTAGGCTAAAAACCCAAACTGTTTGTTACAAACAGGGCACACCTTAGTCAGTTTCAATTCCTGATAGGTAGGCTAAAAACTCTTTATATAAAATTAATACAGCTACATTATTATCTAGTTTCAATTCCTGATAGGTAGGCTAAAAACGAGACAATAGAAACAATAAAAGCGTTAAAAACACTAAGCTTTCAATTCCTCATAGGTAGGCTAAAAACTTGTTGGTCTTTGATTTTGTATCCACTTGTATTTGAATTCTTTCAATTCCTGATAGGTAGGCTAAAAACTAAATTTCAAAATGTTAAGGTCTTTTTCGGTCTCGTCTGTTTCAATTCCTGATAGGTAGGCTAAAAACACGAGGTGATGACATGAAAGCGAGAGTTTTAAAGCAGTTTCAATTCCTGATAGGTAGGCTAAAAACCGTGTATATGAAAGATAAATCATCTTTAAATTTTTTAGTGTTTCAATTCCTGATAGTTAGGCTAAAAACCTTATATAGTTTGAGCAACCATTATTTGCTCTAATTCGTTTCAATTCCTGATAGGTAGGCTAAAAACAAGGTTAATTAATAACTTTCTACTAATTCATATTTTTGTTTCAATTCCTGATAGGTAGGCTAAAAACAAATACAATGAAGAAGGAAATCCGATATGCCACATTTGGTTTCAATTCCTGATAGGTAGGCTAAAAACAAAAGACAGGATATGACATTTCTCAATATCCTAATCGTTTCAATTCCTGATAGGTAGGCTAAAAACTAATTTTTGATACCTATGAGTTATGGCTCGTATAATAAGTTTCAATTCCTGATAGGTAGGCTAAAAACCAATCTTTCTTTTTTAGATGGCTTCCACACTAAAATGTTTCAATTCCTGATAGGTAGGCTAAAAACGATGAATTATCAAAGGAGGCACAAGAAAAGGCTTATCAGTTTCAATTCCTGATAGGTAGGCTAAAAACTGGTGCAAATCCATACCTACTCACAGATATAACAACGTTTCAATTCCTGATAGGTAGGCTAAAAACTGATTTAGATTTCTTAGATGAATATGCTCTTTCGCTGTTTCAATTCCTGATAGGTAGGCTAAAAACATTTCTCATACATCTCAAGATCTTTTTTGTGTATGTCGTTTCAATTCCTGATAGGTAGGCTAAAAACCTTTTATTTCACCTCCATCGCTTCAATTTTCTTGTGGTTTCAATTCCTGATAGGTAGGCTAAAAACTACCATCAATAACATTTAAAACAATTCCTGTTATAAGTTTCAATTCCTGATAGGTAGGCTAAAAACAAAATTCTTCGTCTAACTTACCTTCTATGAAAGCATTAGTTTCAATTCCTGATAGGTAGGCTAAAAACCATTGCCTGCGATGCGGAAGTACATGTCAGTAAAAAAAGTTTCAATTCCTGATAGGTAGGCTAAAAACCTTTATCCCACAAACACCAGCAATTATTATTAGTTAGTTTCAATTCCTGATAGGTAGGCTAAAAACATATTGGAAACTGGAGGACAAGAAAATTCAAGCCAGTTTCAATTCCTGATAGGTAGGCTAAAAACTATGATTTATTGAGGTGATTTAAATGGCAACTCAATAGTTTCAATTCCTGATAGGTAGGCTAAAAACAGAAAAAGCGTTATCTAATTTAATTCCAGTCAAAATAGTGTTTCAATTCCTGATAGGTAGGCTAAAAACCATGAAAGTAAAAGATATACTTGGTTTTAAAGATTGTTTCAATTCCTGATAGGTAGGCTAAAAACTTTTGATGATGAAACAGCCAAGAAATTAGGCATAGAGTTTCAATTCCTGATAGGTAGGCTAAAAACGACGTCAACGTCTCGGATATACTGTCCGACTTGATGTTTCAATTCCTGATAGGTAGGCTAAAAACAAGAAGCAAGGCAATTATATGTATTAGCCCAAAAGAAGTTTCAATTCCTGATAGGTAGGCTAAAAACAGTTTTAAATTTAGCAGAAATAATGACTTTTAAAAATCCGTTTCAATTCCTGATAGGTAGGCTAAAAACTACGACAAGGCGGAAGCAAAAAGAATTCAACGTTATATGTTTCAATTCCTGATAGGTAGGCTAAAAACCATTAAATTTCAAAAACAAAATACTTATTATCTTTTGTTTCAATTCCTGATAGGTAGGCTAAAAACATGGGTTGTAATCAAAGACAATGGCGATATATGGGGGTTTCAATTCCTGATAGGTAGGCTAAAAACCATAAACGGACATGCAGTAGAAAACACAACTGGAAAATGTTTCAATTCCTGATAGGTAGGCTAAAAACACAAAGCACTACGTCACAGAAGTGCTAGCGAACACAGGTTTCAATTCCTGATAGGTAGGCTAAAAACGTGTTTCTGTTTGTTGTGTGTTTTCTCCACTTGTATCGTTTCAATTCCTGATAGGTAGGCTAAAAACGTAAAATCACTATCAAACAGCAATGACAACAAAGAAAGTTTCAATTCCTGATAGGTAGGCTAAAAACCCATTTTGTGTGCAAAAAACCGGCTTATCTTTCCCAGTTTCAATTCCTGATAGGTAGGCTAAAAACCTGATTGGCTTAGAGATTTTGATTATCCCTGGGGCAAGTTTCAATTCCTGATAGGTAGGCTAAAAACTAAAATAATAAAAAGATACATGCTACTATGTAAACTATGTTTCAATTCCTGATAGGTAGGCTAAAAACAAGATGAAGAGGGGGAGAAATATAAAGAGTTATTTCTGTTTCAATTCCTGATAGGTAGGCTAAAAACGAGCTTTGACAGATGCAGAGATAGCGGCGGATTATAAGTTTCAATTCCTGATAGGTAGGCTAAAAACTTAAAGAATCCGTCCCCTTCCATTACATTAGAAGAATGTTTCAATTCCTGATAGGTAGGCTAAAAACGGATGTCTGTAAAGCATTAGGCATGAAATACGTTCCTCGTTTCAATTCCTGATAGGTAGGCTAAAAACGTAATGATTGGGAATATTTTGAAGATGGAACATTTGCGTTTCAATTCCTGATAGGTAGGCTAAAAACTTTATTGCCTTTATTTTGTCTTGATATGAAATATGTCTGTTTCAATTCCTGATAGGTAGGCTAAAAACAGAAAAACGGTATTCTCGCCTTCTGGCATTGATCTCTGTTTCAATTCCTGATAGGTAGGCTAAAAACAGGAGGCGTCGCCTATAAAAAAGGCGACGCTATTCCTTTGTTTCAATTCCTGATAGGTAGGCTAAAAACGACAGAGACAAGGTCTGAATCTCGTTTTGCAGGGGGGTTTCAATTCCTGATAGGTAGGCTAAAAACGCTTGACTGGACAAGGGAAAGGAAAATATGGAACTTGTTTCAATTCCTGATAGGTAGGCTAAAAACTAAGCCTGAATTAATAAAAATTATAGAAAAATATGAGTTTCAATTCCTGATAGGTAGGCTAAAAACTCATTTAAAAGGCTTTACAAAAGCATTTAACTTTATACAAACTTCTGTTGCTTGTCAATCCGTTTAACTTGATTATACCATAAAATATAGTAAAGTCGATAATTTTTTAAAAAATAAAATTATAAAAAATGTCGTCGCTCACCAACACTTTTTGCACTATTGGAGGTCGACGACAAAATTCATACATCTGGTGACAGTTCATTTACTTTTTCAAGTTCTTACCTTGGTACGACATAATCTCACATTAGGTTCCAAAAAAGAAAGCAAATAAACCATCTCTATGCTTCATTCTTTTTATTTTAAGAGTCTAGTTACTTCATCATATCTACCCAGATAATCATTTTCAATTACGTTACATCTTTCTTCATCAGATAAATTGCTGCTCATAAATCCTATAAGCACTTCCTGAGGCCTTTTTCTCCTCATTTCAATCTCAGTCAAAATCAAGTTAAAATAATTTTGAATTACAAAACGTCTTAATTTCATCGGGTTATTTATTCTTACAAATATCTCAGTATTTTTCCCCCCAATTGCTTTATAGCTGGCAAGTCCAAATAACTCCAACAATACACTGCCAAATATATCAAGTTTGGCCTCTTGCTATTGTTGATAACAGCTATATAAGTAGAATATATATCTAAATTATCTCGTGTCTTACATGAAGAAATTTATCTTGATAAATAATTTTTTAACATTATATAATTTAGCCTGATTTATTTAGAGTAATGTAAAAATATAATTTCATCTAAATATATCCCTTGACGGCTTAGATTTTTGATTAATGATAATTTTTTCTCCTAAAAAAGGTAGACTTATCTTGTTGTATTATTTACTCTAAAATTTTAACTTGTCAAAGTACGTTAATAGTTGCTATTCAAGCTTCGGTCTTAGTTTATGGATATTTACCATAGTTTCATAAAATTCCTTTTTATAGAGGTAACTGCTACAAAGTTTGAATGTTATATATCGGGTACCTCGTACTATCTTTGATGCGTTTTTATCAGCTTTAGCCTTATAATATCTATCTGAAGCTTACGCATTTTTGCTGGAAGCACTAGACGTCTAATCCAATTGAATAGATTATATGCTAGCATTGATATCTGCAAGCGGTTTGCATTTACTATCTTGCTATGGCTGCTCATGGAATCAAAGTCAAATCCATTTTTGCATTCTTTAATGAAGTTTTCCATGCATCCACGTTTACAGTAAAACTGAATTAGTTTTTCCGGCTCCAATACCATATTTGTTACAATAAATGTATACAGATATGCCATTTGTCCTGTTGGTTTTTCTGCCTTAGCAACAACCCTACGCGGATACTTCCAGCTTGCTACCTGATAATGAATGAAATTCTCCATAGCGTACAGCGTATTCAAACAGCCATTTATCGAATTCATCTGTCAAATAAGCAGCCTCATAATAAAGAGTTTCATTAGTTTTCAGCCTTATGGCATATGAGCGCCCATTATGTTCAAGCAGATCAAAAAGTTCTGGAACAGCAAAACCACTGCACCACGTAGATACACATCCGTGTCATAATACTGTTCCATATATTCTAAAAGCAGCGGCTTCACAAACAGTAGAACCTTTTGATGTATAGACATTACCATCTCGAAGCTCGGTTTTTAAAAGGTCTCCGGTAAGTCTATCATAGCAAAATAACGGAAGATAACCATGACTAGAATAATGGTAACTAAAGCCTTCACCTTCCTGATTTCCATATGTGCTAAAAAGTGTTGAATCAATATCAAGAAGTACCATATCAGCAATTTTTTTGGAATAGGCTTCCTCATGATTTTGTGTATTTGTTCAAACTGTTGAAGCGTATCTTTATCCATACGGTTAAAAAATCTTGACATTGTTGGTTGTGATGCAAGTGCATTCTTATCAAGAATAGCATTAAATACAGGATCAACAGTAAGTTCATCAGCATCATCTTGAAAATATCCAGCAATGGTCTGATATATTATATGCTGTAAGTTTTCAGCATCCTTATGGATACGAAAACTGGCAGAATCATTTGTTTTGAAATTATCTTTTATTACCTTTTCAAAACCAACTTTGTGTGCAAATTTTTAAGTAAGAATAAACCTGTATCGGAAGATAAGTTGCCACCATTAAAATTTATTTTTATTCTGCTACTGCATTCTAAGTGAGTATCAATTAAACTAGACATATAGGATTCTCCTTTGTTTTGTATTAGTATAGTAACTATATTTTAGCAAAGTGAAACCCTATTTTCTATAGTTTAAATTTCACTTTTTAAGTGAAATGCAATAACAGTAAAAGAAGCAGTAACTATGCGGTATGTAGTGCTTTTAAGTAAAAATTAAGAATAATTCAGGTTTAACATTCAACTTCGCATAATAATTAACTTTCTATAAGACGAACTTGGCTATATCTCTTTTGATAAAGAAGGGTCTGAGTTTTTATTTACAAACTTATCATTAAGAGCAGGGAGAAAATCAACAATAATAATGAAAAACATATCATTTGAAATGTGGGATGAAATATTCCAAGATCAAGTCATGACAGCAGCAATGGTAGATAGATTTACACAAAAAACTTATATTGTGAATATTAATTGTAATTCATAAAGGTTAAAAGAAACAGAAGAGTGGATAAAGAATCAAAGTATTGCATAATTTTTTATACCCAAAGCTGGGGAAAATTCAATTGAAATTTGGTTTATTTTTTTACTTGACAAATACATAATACTATAAAGAGCAATTCGTCAGTCTCATAAATTTTATAGCTTTGATGTCTTGGATCTTCTGGATCTTTGAGCTTTTCAATGAAATCCTAAAAAAAATGTTTCATTACTTTTAGTAATTCTCTAAAAGCCTTACTTTCTTTTGTTAATTCTCGTCTTCCTTTTATCGTCATTATTAATAGTCCCTTTACAATAAAATAATTTTAGCTTATATTACAATTTTATTAAAATAATTATATATGGGGCTTTTTTACTCGAAAAATTTTTACTCCTCATAGCTGAAAAAGAACCATTTTTATTTTACAGTTTACCTATATAAGCATTAAAAATGAATTATTGATAATACTAAAACTATACCAAAAGCCAACATTGTGTCAATTAGTAAATCATATATATTTTTCTTTGAAACCTCCAATAAAAATAAAACAATAATATTGGAATCAGTAAAAACTTTGCCCAGGTATAAGTTACTTAAAAGTAATACCACAAGAGACTTTAACTAATATATTTTAATGACATAGATTTTGCACGAATACACTGTAGGAATATTAAAACTGGAACATAAAATAACATTTCTAAATATATATTTAGCACTAATAAGAAGCAATCCTATTCTAACCAAAGAATTAATATTTCAATTAAATAATTTTAAATTACTAAACACAATAAGTATTACAGCTATTATGTTTGAAAATAAAAGAATAATAATGTTTTTACAAGATAAAGAATCCGATTTTTTATTATTTTTTTTATTATATAATAACATTTGTTTCTATCACTGCTCTTATAATTATAAATATTCTAGATATACATATAGTAATTATTTCCCATAAAGAAACTTTTCTTCTCAATTAAAAAATCATAAAAGCACGTTATAATAATAACAATTATAGTCATTCCTAAATTCAAATACAATAAATAATGTTGATTAAAAATTATTTTGAATATTTAATCCAAATATCCATATTGTCCACCAATTAAACAATAATTTAGTTACAAAAATACCAAACACTAAAAACACCTAATATACCGCATATCACAGAATAAATAAAGTCATAACTAACTATTTTGAACTATAGATTTTGAAACTTATATAACTTATATGAGATCTAATACATTAAAATAATTTATCATATCAAATAAGCTTTGTCTTAAATTTTTTGGAATATTAATTACTCAACCATCTCATACTGAAACATGTGATGGTTGAGTTTTAGCAAAATTTTAATATTTTCAAATCATTCTTTACGTATTTAGCTTTATGAATTCAGCTTCCATTTATTGCTTGGCTTGGCAAAAGAACGGTTTAAATTTGCTAAAGTAAAATCTATATTATAAAATTTTTGATAGAATTGTTCAACTTCTTTTATTACATTAAAATTAAATATATCAGGATGCAGAATATTGGCCATATACATAAGTCCCAATATCCATCTTGGACTTCCAAAATCCAATCCCGGTGCTATATGTGTATATATTCTTTTGTTTTTTACTGCTTCTACATTTATTCCATCTTTAATACACTCATCATAGAAATCTTCAACTGAATTAGATATAAATGCAGAAATGAAAATGATATCTGGATTTAATTTATTTAATTGTTCAACTGAGATTCTCATTCCAGGTCTTCCGCTGCAATCAAGTTCTTTATTTACACTAATACCTCCAGCTGCTTCTATCAATTGATTTTCCATTCTTCCACCTTTGATGCAAAAAAGCGGTTTACCCATAGCATAATATACTTTAGGCTTATTTTTTACATTAGCTAATCCACGTTGAATTATAGAAATTCTTTCTTCCATATAACTTGATAAATTTTCTGCTTCATTGTTATAGCCAGCTATTTTTCCAAAATTTCTTATAGTATCAATATAACTATTTAAATTTTGTATATCCATATGGAGATTTTTTAATTTCCCACTACAAAGCACATCTTCCCATACCTTCACTATTTTATCTTTATCACTAACACCAATAGTTATTAATATAGATTCCATTATTTCCAGCGCTCTGGTAAAGGGGTATCCTCCTTGAAAATCAGCTTCCTGATATCTTACATTTTTTAAAGAGCCTTTAAAGTTTAATTTAAATGAACACCTTGGACAAATTTCTTTTTCCACTAATTCTGAACTTATTAATTTTGCACCCATAGGGCCGTAAAAATCTCTTTTATAAATAAGTTTCCCACATTTAGGACAATATGTGTTTAAGAAATCAGTTCCTGGCGAATTAAAAAGATACACATAGTTAACATACTGCATTAATTGTTTTATAAGCTCTTCTGAAGCTTTAATAGAGGGTTCTAAAGAACAATCAGCTTCTTCCAGTGGAATAAAACGCATAATTTGTAAAGGTATATCTTTGGATATTTCGCTTATCTTTTTTGCAAGCTCTATTACTTGTTCCTTATTCTCGTTACTGTATACACAGGAAACCTCAATAAATACTCCATTATCATGCAATATTTTCATATTCCTTATAACAGGATTAACTGTACTTCCACCGCATTTACGGTAAATATCATCAGACATCCCTTTTACACCTATATTAATAAAATCTAAGTATTTAATAATTTTATTTAAAGCATCTTCAGTAAAATATGTGTTAGAAGAACAGCCTACAAGTAGTTTTCTTTTTTTTGCAGCTTCTGCGACCTTAATAAATGTGTAAAAAGAAGCAATCGGATCATTCATCAAAAAAGCAATACCAATACAATTATTTTTTATAGCTTCATTTACTATTTCCATCGGAGATAACTCCTTAAGGGCTTTGCTCTTATGATTCATTTCTTTTACAATTACTGTAGAAATACAACCCGGACAATGAAAATTACATCCTACAGTACTGATCTGTAAAAATTTTTGCCCTATATAAAAATGTAACATAGGCATGGTTTCTATTGATATTGGACAAGTAATAAGATACTTATTTGGGAATCTTTCTACAATAACTTGTCCATTATTTTCATATAAACCGCATGCTCCTGTACCATTTTCGGGAATTTCACAGCCTCTTTCGCAAATTTCACATTTCAATGTTGTTACCTCCTCGCATAATCAACCATAATCCTGATTCATCCATAATAACTTCATAATTCTTAATTCCTGCAAGCCTTAATTGATCATTAAGCATTCCTACTGGATCATTACCAAAACTCTGAATCATGCCTCCCTTCCACTCTTTATTCATTCTTTTCATATTTGCTATTATCTGTTCTTTTAATTTTGCTGTGCCAAAGCCACCGCCAATATATGCCATTCCTTCTGGTGTAAGTATCCTGTGAATTTCCTTAAAGGCTTTTTGAAGGTCCTGCCAAAAAAATATTGATCCTCTACTTATTACAAGATTAATTGTCTGGTCTTTAAAAGGTATATTATGAACATCTCCAAGTTGAGTTCTGACTTTAGCTTCCAAAGCATTCTTTATAATATTATCACCAGCAATTTTTAACATTTCCTCAGATTTATCAAATAAAATTACAGACAAGTCCGTAATTTTAGCTAATTCGATTCCAAGATATCCTCCTCCAGTTCCTATATCTAAACATGTACCTGTTGTTATACCTGTTTTGTATTTTATTTGCTTTGCAATAACAGGATAAACTGGAGCAAATACCTCGCGAGCAATTTCATCAAATTCCTCTATATTTATTTCCATTCTTAATCATCCCCTCGTATAATATATTTGATAAATTAAAGTTATTGTATTGCCAAAAAAGCATGTGCCTTGATAATTTAATATAGTTGTCATTAAATGGGCTGCATAAGAGCTAACATTTAAAACAGGGACTTGAATTTTTCGTGATGTTCAAAGAATAATTAATTATATTAGATTACGGGGAAATTCTGCATCCTGCTGTAATTTTGACTACTTAAAAAAGTCTGCATCCCTAAATCTCGTCTTAAACTTCTAACCCCGCAGGCTGTTCCCTCTGACAATCCATGCTGGAAGTAGCAGCTTCCAGGCAGCCCCATGGACCAGAGTGAGTTCTAATGCACAAGGGTGTCCTTAAACGAGTAATTCTGGGGGCACCCCGAAGGATCCATATCCTGTATCCTAAAATGAAAGAAGGTCAGTTACTATGAAGTTGTTTATAGGTGTAGACGTCAGCTCTGATGATTTAAAAACATGCATTATGGATAGTGAAGGTAATACTCTAAAGAAGTTTGCTGTTCAAACAATCCTTCTGGTGCAAGTTTTCCAGGATCAGGTTATCTTTTATGCTGATAAACATTCTTGCCAGGAAATCCGCATTGGAATGGAGTCTACTTCTGTCTACAGCTTTCACCCTGCTATGTTTTTAAACGAGGATGAGACACTAAGCAAGCGTCAGACAAAGGTTTATATTATTAACGCTACGCTTGTTAATAAGTTTAAGGAGTCTTACCCTTATCTTGACAAGACTGATGATGTCGATGCATGGGTTATTGCCGACCGTTTGCGCTTTGGACGTATTCCAACATGCTGTAGTAATGCAGGAACAGCTCCTTGCCTTTCAAAGGTTGACTAGAATGCGTTACCGCTTGGTACATAACATGACCCATGAGAAACAACATTTCTTGCAGAATCTATTTCTTAAGTGCCTTTAAGTCCGAGGTTGAAAGTTCTGCTTTCGGTAATGCCATGATGGAACTTTTCCTCGAAAAATATTCTATTGATGAGATTGGCTCCATGGATGTTACAGTGTTTCTTGTTTTTAAGTACTTGACATTTTAACGCAGGACTTTAAATTATTAAATACATAAGAATACGTTAAAATATATAGTTAAGATATTAATTATATAGTCCTTAACTTCAATACTTTCGTTATATTAATAAGTTCTATTTTGCATTAGCCATAATTTCTTCATACTGTTGATCGGTAATTTTTATATGCAAAAATTTATCATAGAATTCTTTAACTTCAGCCTTCATATCATACTTAAAATAGTCTGGATACAATAAATTTCCTAACCATTTTGCTCCTAATATTCTCATTATTGATGGCGGTCTGTCGAACCAATTAAATGGTTCGTAAGGTATTACATATACTTTTTTATCCTTTACTGCTCTTAAACTACTCCAATTAGGATCAGACATTATTACTTTGTAAGGATTATTTGCAGAAGTTGCAAATCCCTGATCAATACATACCAAAATAGTTTCAGGATTCCATTTAAGAAGCTGTTCCATTGATACTTCACTTCTTCCAAAACCAAATTTTATTGGCACTTGGGCAACATTTATTGCCCCTATAAGATCCAGTAATTGAGCATGCTGAGATCCTTTAGGATCTGTCTGTAAACCTTCCTCTCCTTCTGCATAATATACTTTGACTCTTTTATCTTCAGGTATTTTTTTAGCTATCTCTGTAATTTCTGTATAAGTTTTTTTACAATAATCCCCAAGTTCCTTAGCTTTACTGGTATCTCCTGTCAAATTCCCTATAAATTCATAGACCTTGTCCATTTTATCCAAATCATTTGTTACACATACTACAGGAATACCCATATCATTCTGTATTTTATCTGAATTTTCTATAAGAGAGCTGTCTATAGTATTCATATTAAGTATTACATCAGGTTTTATCTTCAATATTTCTTCCCTATTCATTTTATTGTTCTGACCGAAGTTTCCACTCAATACAGGAAGTTTCTTATAACTGTCTATGCAATACTTGCTTTCGGCTTCTGAAATCTTATTATTTAAACCTGCAATTTTTTCTGGTGATAGTGTATACATAAATTCGGTTCCTATAGGGCTGACTGAATAAACTTTTTTAATCTGGAAAGGCACTGTTACTTTTCTACCTGCCATATCTACTATAGTTCTTGTAGTTTGTTTTTCTTGTTCTTTGCTTTTTAAAGTTTTTTGATTTCCACATCCGGTAAACGCTTCAGTTAGAATTATACATATAATAATAACTGTTGATAAAATAAAGTTTTTTCTTTTTGCTATTTTATACATGTTTATTTCACTCCTCCTAAAATATTAATAATGTATCATTTTGTGATTATCTTGTGATTATAATGGAGGTATATTATTAATATTTTCTTTAAAGCATATACTTCGACTTTTTTCTAAAATATTAACTAAGCATAGGCACACAGGCTTTAATAACTTCTCCGCATACGTCCTTCAAGCAGGTAATTTTCACATTTACTCCATAAGCTGACCTCAAATTCTCTTCTGTCACCACATCATCTGCGTATCCCACGGTAAATACATTGTTTCGCTGCATCAGGGCTACTTTTGTACTGCATAAAAATGCATGATCTGGGAAGTGAGAAGTCATAATCACCCCCAATCCCTTTTGGGCAAGTCTCTTAATTTGTTCAAGTACTCGTATTTGGTTGCCAAAGTCTAAATTAGCGGTAGGCTCATCCATCACAAGAATATCCGGCTGCTGGGTTATAGCCCTGGCAATAAGCACCATTTGCCGTTCACCTCCGCTAATTTCAGTATAAATTCTGTCTTTTAGAAAAGAAACCCCCAAAGTTTCCAGGGCCTCCTCCGCAATGGCTACATCCTCTTTGGATGGCGAAGAAAAAACCCCTAAATGAGCTGTACGTCCCATAACTACTACATCAAGTACAGAAAATGGAAAAGGTGGTGTATGAGCTTGAGGTACATATCCGATGGTTTTTGCCAGTTTTTTTCTAGACCAATACTTTATATTTTCCCCGTTTAATACAATTTCTCCACCTTGTAGTTTCAAAAATCCCAGAATAGTTTTGAATAATGTTGTTTTTCCTACACCATTTGGTCCTAATAGACACAGAATTTCACCTGAACTTACCTGTATTGAAAAGTCTTTAACCACAATTTTTGTTCCATACCCACAAAATACATTTTTAATTTCTAATTTCATACCCAGCACCTCCTTCCTTTCGCCAATAGATAGAAAAAAAATGGGGCACCAATGAGAGAAGTCAATACTCCCAAAGGTATTTCAACGGTGCAAATATTTCGAGCTATATCATCTACCAAAAGTAGGAATGTACTGCCAATAAGTAGTGAAGCAGGTAGCAATGTTTTATAATTAGGTCCCACTATAAGTCTAGCAATATGTGGAACAACAAGACCAATCCACCCGACCATACCACTGACTGAAACCGATGCTGATGTCATTAATGTTGATGAAATGATAAAAATCAAACGAATTTTCTTTGTATCGATACCCATCGCTTGTGCTTCCTCATCACCAAAGGAAATAACATTCAATCTCCATCGAAGCAGAATGAGAGGGACTAACCCAATAACTATTGGTATGAGTAATACTACTATATCATTTTTACTTATGGAAGAAAAACCTCCCATAAGCCAAAAAGTAATAGCAGGCAACTTGCTCTCAGGGTCAGCTACATATTTAACCATAGAAGTAAAAGAAGAAAACATCGTAGATACAACCATACCTGTTAATACCAATACTAAAATTGCACTGTTATTGCGACTGATTATTGTTGCCATTGTATATGCAGTGGCAACAGCCCCCAAACCAAAAAGAAATGCGGAAATCTGGATACCAATTGGTCCAAGGGACATCAAAATTGCTATAGCTGCACCAAAACCGGCTCCAGCAGAGGCTCCAAGAATATCTGGGGATACCATAGGATTCTTAAAAAGTCCCTGATAGGTAGCCCCTGAAGCTGACAAAGCACCTCCTACAAGTATAGCTGCAAAGATTCTAGGAATACGCACATTGAACAAAACTATTTCCACTGTCTTAGACCATGTTACAGGGAAATCCAGAAGCTTAGACACTAACATGGTGATAAGCTGTGTCAGTGGAATGGTATATCGTCCAAGGGTTAGAGATACAAAGATTACAACGATGAGCAATATTACCAAAATACCCATAACCGAATTTTCTATTTTTTTGTTTATAATGTTATGGGTACTAGATAGTAAAATCCTTCGACAGGCTTTGAGAGTAATCTTATTCATATTTTTCATATCCCAACCAACCCTTTCCATAAAATTCTACCTTTCTTGTCATCTTTAAATTTTTATTAATTTTTAAAAAAATAATGTCATCATTCTATGTTTGATTTAACAAAACCTTGACAACTATAAAATTTGAGAGCTCTTACATTGTCTTTATCAACCACAGGAGTAATTCTTGAGTATCTTTCTCTCTTACAAAATTTAAAATGGTATTCATGAAAAATTTACCTTTTCCCTTTCTTCTTTCTTCTCTTTTTATTATAAAATCTTCCAATATAACAACCTTTGTCCCCATAACAGTATTGACAGTCATCAATAAATTAGCTATTCCAAGAAGCTTTTTATTTTCTTTCAAAAGAAATATATACCCGTTTTATAGATTATCAAGACTTATTTCCAGTTCATTCCTTTGCTTATCATAATCTGGTGAAAAATCTTTTTCAAGTTCAAAAAGTTCTTGTAATAAAAAGCATATTTCTTTATATCTTCTTTCCCTGCTTCTTTTACTTCCATTCTTGAACCTCCTAAATATAAATAAAAAGAATATATTTCAACCGTATTGCCCATCAAGCACTTTGATAAAACCGCATTATGGTTTCTCCTTTGTCTTCACCTTTTTCAGCTTTAAAAACTTTATCACCAAGCTCTGCTTCACATCGGCAGTGTGTAACCAATACAAAAGGTATATTCCACTGTCCATGAAGTTCTTTTATTTCTTTACGCAGCCTTTCCCTTAGCTTCCTGTCCATAGCTGAAAGGGGTTCATCCAGCAATAACAAATGAGGCTTTGTTATAAGTGTTCTTGCCATAGCTACCCGCTGTCTTTCTCCGCCTGAAAGCTGAACTGGATATCTTTCAGCCAGATGAGATATATCAAATTGTTTAAGTATTTCATTGAGCTGCTTTTCTTTTTCTTCTTTTAATAAATTTTTTACTCCATAAAGAATATTATCTTTTACTGTTAAATGGTTAAAAAGCGCATATTCCTGAAATATATATCCAATACCCCGTTTGTATGAAGGAAGGTTGATTCGCTTCGATGAAGAAAAAAGAATTTTTTCCCCTAATATTATCTCTCCCCAATCCGGCTTTTGAAAACCTGAAATACATTCTAAAACAGTTGTTTTACCAGATCCTGAAGGTCCAACAAGAACCAAAATTTCTTTATCAACCAATAAGTCAACTTTAAGAACAAAATCAGGAAGCTTTTTAACAAATTTTGCTTTAAGCATACATCAATCACCCTTTTGCCTGCATATTAAGAATTCTATATCAATAAGAACAAGGGCAAAATCTTTCCCATCCCATTAACTTAGCAGTCCCGGCAGCCGTTGTCCCAAAAAAGATCAAGGGTTTTTGATTCTTTAGAATATTCTCAACCGTTCCATTAACAATAACACTCCCTGTTACCAATGCTATATCGCACCATTCTATTGCGTCCTTATAATCTTTCTCTCCATCCAGTATCAAAACACCGCTTTTTTCTTTACCTATGTTGTCTTTATCCAGGTCAAGCACTTTAACGGAAAATTTGGAGGCACAGGCTTCTACTAACGCAGGTTGCAGCCCTACAAAGCATATACGCGGTTGTCCGTATTTTTCAATAATAAAAGTGACTATTTTTTGAGCACAATTTTCTAAATCATTGTTTTTGCAGTGTACTGTGTGATCAGCCAAACGCAGATGCCGCATAATTGCATTTAAAGACGAAATAAAAATAGCTCTTTCATAATTGTTTTTAAGTGGAAGTTCCAGTATCTCTCCAACAGAACCATGAAAATCATTTAATGAATCAGTAAATGCCTGTCCATAAGAACCTTTAAATTCTGCCTGCATAAGTCTTTCTTTACCCTTTAAAAGGGCATAATCTGTACGTTTTGTAGCGCCAATGGCATCTTTAGGAGATAGTATACAGGCTTTAACCTCTACATTTTCTTTTAATAGTCCATTTTCATCAACGATTTTTCTAAACTTAGACTTTAAATTATTATAAAAACTCATAACTGATACCCCTTATTTTATTGAATAATGTATAATTCACGATTTAGTACCTTTTATTGTCTTTCTTTTTTTGTATAATATAAAACTTTTTTTCTTGATAACCAGTTCAACCAAAAAATCAATCCAAAGGAAAATAAGATAATCACAACAACTAAGTAGACAGCAGTTTTGTAATCCCCACTTTCCACTGCAAAATAAATTGCCATAGGAATTGTTTGAGTCTTGCCTGGAATATTACCTGCAGTCATCAATGTTGCTCCAAACTCACCAATAGCTCTTGCAAAGAAAAGAACAATACCCGATAGAATACCAGGCCAAGCAAGAGACATCGTAACAGTGCAAAAAACCCTCAACTCGTTTGCACCTAAAATACGAGCAGCCCGCTCCTGCTTTATATCTACGCTTTCAAAAGCTGCTTTGGCACTTTGGTACATTAAAGGAAATACGACTATAGAAGAAGCAATTACAGCGACCCACCAGGTAAACAGTAATTGACTGTTAAATATTTTCCTAATGAGAAAACCTAAAGGTCCATATTTACCAAAAAGAATAAGTAGAATAAAACCCGTAACAGTTGGGGGTAAAACCATTGGGAGAAAAAAGATGGCTTCAATGATTTCTTTTCCGGGAAAGTTTTTTATAAAAAACAGGCGGGAAAAAAAGATACCAGCTATAAAGGATATAAGAGTAGCTATGATGGCTACTTTTATTGATAGAAACAGATGAGCATCCTTGCTATTGGCTAATGGTTCCCACTGCCAAGCCCATAGCCGACTTTCAGCGACAAGTTATCGCCCATGTCGAACAAACATTAGCAAAGGTTCTTGCCTATGTAGATAAGCACCTTTGCTAATTAAGAATAAATATTTTTCTATATTGTTAATAAATTAAGGCCTATAAATGTTTTAAACATTTATAGGCCTCGATGCCTGTTCTAAATTATATTATTAATCCTCTAATTTTATTGTACTATTGTATATTTAACATGTCAATACCCTTTTTATATTTTTTATCTTCATAAATATTCAAAAGCTCTTCCTCAGTAAGACTGCGTTTGTTTTTTACAACCCATGTACGTATATATCTTAAAAGAAAGGCGGCTTCTCTTTCTGTTAATTCTATCCCTAAACTATGGTATTTACTGACAATTGCATGTATATCAGAATGTTTACCAATAACCAATTTTGTTGATAAACCAATCTCTTCAGGTAAAAAAATTTCATCATAAACAAGATTATTCTCTAAACCTTTTTCGTAATTAAAAATTTCTCCTCCTACAATCGCTTTGCCAGACGGTATTTTTCTTTTTGACGCTAAAGCAACATAACGTGAAAGTCTATACAATAAATCTGTATTGATTTTTAAATCATGTCCGTATAAATATTTCATTGCCATTATAACCTCTTCAAAAGCAGCGTTGCCTGCCCGCTCTCCAAGACCATTTATAGTCGTACTAACAAATTTTGCTCCAGCTTTAAAAGCAGCAAGAGCATTAGCAGTAGCCATACCAAAATCGTTATGAACATGTATTTCAATGTCTATATCAACAGTTTCTCTAAGTCTTTTAACCTCTTCATAAGTTCTAAAAGGTTCTAATACTCCAACTGTGTCAGAATAACGAAATCGTGATGCCCCTTCCTCTTTTGCAATTTTGGCAAAAGTATATAAAAAAGCTCTGTCAGCTCGTGAAGCATCTTCGGCACCAACAGAAATTTCACAATTAAATTTTTGTGCATAATGAAGGACCCTTTTTAAATTATCTATAACCCATCTCCTGTCTTTTTTTAGTTTAGAACTTATGTGAATATCAGAAACAGGAGAGGAAATATGCAAATATTTTGCACCACAGTCAATAGATGCTTTTACATCACTTATTACGGCTCTATTCCATGTAAGAATTTTTGCCTTCAATCCGAGATTTAATATCTCATATATAGATTCTTTTTCTTCTCCCCCCATTGCAGGGATGCCGGCTTCAATATATCGAACTCCAATTCTGTCAAGCATTTTAGCAATAAAAACTTTTTCTGGCATCGAAAAAACAACTCCAGCGGTTTGTTCTCCATCTCTTAAAGTAGTATCAATTATAAAAAAATCTCTCATAAATCATTCCTCTCACCGCTGATATCATTTTGCTTCTGTTGCCAAGTCATGTAACACCTTTTCAATAGATCCCTCCGCCATAACAACCTTAATTCCTCTTTCTTCTAATTTTTCTTTTGCACAATGACCTGCTTTACCACAGTAAACTATAGAGCAGTCAAATAAAAGATCTGCTATTTGATCTAAATGATCTTTAGCTTCTCCGTCACAACATTCTCCTGAAATACCGCTGTTAGTTTTTCTCAGTTCCATTAAACTTACTCTATCGCCTAAAAGCTTATAAATTAAGAACTGGCTTGCTTTCCCAAAATGCTCATTAATCATAATTCCATCCTTTGAAGCAACAGCAATTTTTATGATCTTATTCTCCTTTCTTTTCCCAAAAACGAATTTCCATACAGGGTTGTAGATTGCTTTATAAACATCCTCGGCAAAATTGCAAAATCCTTTAAAACCAGCATAGGGACTCGTATTCTGCGGAAATACCAAAAAGGGGACTCCTAATTTATGTGACAAGTATTTTTCCTTTGTACCACCAACAAACAAATCTGGTTTATAAATTGTCAACATCTCTTCGATTTCCAT
Source organism: Thermoanaerobacterium sp. RBIITD (assembly GCF_900205865.1). Classification (NCBI taxonomy): domain Bacteria; kingdom Bacillati; phylum Bacillota; class Clostridia; order Thermoanaerobacterales; family Thermoanaerobacteraceae; genus Thermoanaerobacterium; species Thermoanaerobacterium sp. RBIITD. Next base: position 2,710,494 of record NZ_LT906662.1, on the reverse strand, counting down.
ATCATTTGCATCATCAATAATCAAAGTACCATCACTGACATTTTTAGCAGCTTCTTCGTAATCTTCCCGCCGTCCAAACTGTGAACCCGTAATAATTACTTCCATGCCTAAATCTTCAAAAGCTTTTACCATAGTACCCATTCTTGAACCGCCAAAATACATAGCAACCGACTTTTCTTCTATTCTTTTGTATAATTTACCTATCCTTCTCCGAACCTTTTCAATTTCTTCTTCTATTACAGCCTCCGCCCTTTCCTCTAAGCCAAAAAAAACAGCAATCTTACGCAGAGCTTCTGAAGTTTGTTTCATTCCAAAGAAGGAAACTTTCATTGATGGAATTCCATATTTTTTTTCCATTCTTTCAGCAAAATAAAACCCGGTTTTGCGGCAATGAAGAACATTTAACTTCGCATAATGAGAATAAGACATTTTATCAATTGAGGCATCACCTGTAAAAGTACATAAAACTCTTACTCCAATTTTTTCAAGTAACGTTTTAATTATCTGTAGATCCCCTTTTACATCGTATTCTCCAATAATATTAATATCATAGGAAGTCGGGCTTTCCAGTACCTTGGTCCCTACGAAACGTTCCATTAATATGTCATAGGCAATTCTATGCCCTTCCGATTGGCTGACCCCGCAAAAACCGGGACAATTAACCCATATCACAGGGCGTTTAACAACTAACTCAGCATTCTTACATACACTGTTAACATCATCGCCGATCAGGCTCACAGAACAGGTCGTGTATACAAATACAGCCTTCGCTTCTGGGAAAAGTCTTACTGCATTTAATATAGCCTCTATAAGCTTTTTTTCTCCTCCAAAGATAATATCTTTTTCCTGAAGGTCAGAAGAAAAAATACGATAGGTTTTACCTCTTATCACTTGCCCATAATAAGCACAACCTACAGGCCCATGGACAAGATGAATTGCATCCTTAATTTGCCCAAGCACCCACCGTGCTCCATAATAAGCGCAACTTCTCTCACTCATTATACCTGGAATAGTCGGCTTTTCACATTCTGGCAAAGACAAAGGAGACCATCCCTTTATACAAACATGTTTTCTCCTTTCATCGACAAGATAATCAGACATACTCAATTTCACCTCCAATCGATCAATAAAATATTAATAAAAAATTATTATAGAAAGGATTGTGGAATCAATGTATTCCACAACCACCCTTCAGTTAAACTTTTCTACAGCTGTTGAGTTCTATCATCAGGATATTCATAGTTGATGATAGAATTAACGATATTCTCCAACAAAAGTTCTCCTCCTCTGTAGCCAACAATAGGTCTCTTTTGATAGCCAAACCTATCATACACGGGAAAACCAAAACGAACCAAAGGAACTTGCATCTCTTTTGATATGTCCACTCCTCTTGAATTTCCAAGGATAATATCAATATCCTTTGTTCGTATATATTCCTCAAACTCAAAAAGATCGCTTCCGTTCATTATCTTAGGAGAACATTCATATTCTTTTGCAATTTCCTCAATTTCCTGTGTAAAAGTCGGACTCTTGGTACCACTCGACACAGCCACCGGTTCCATACCCAATTCACATACAAACCTCGTAACTCCTACCGTTACATCGGGATCGCCAAAGATTGCTACCTTTTTCATCATTGTGTGATGGAACGTGTCTGCCATCGAATCTAACAGCCATCCCCTTTCATCGAGAATACTTTCAGGTACGGCTTTTCCCGTAAGTTCACTTAACCTGTTTAAAAAAAGATCCGTATTGTGGACACCAATAGGTATGGGCCCTAAAAATGATGGTATGTCAAACTTGCTCTTTAAATACTCTGCTCCGCTTCCTCCTGAATCTCTGCACAGTGCAAAGGTAGCCAAAGAGTTAGCCATATCTTCTATTTCCTCTAATTTTGTACCTCCTCTAGGGTAATAAGGAATTGATTGAGGCGGACGTAAAGGTGCATCAAGAGTATCGGAAATGTCAAATAGTATTATGCCTTCCACGCCCATTTCTTTAAGAAGATGCTTGATTTCTCGTATATCACCCGGTGTTATTATCCCTGGAATTATATTTACTTTATTATTAATCCCGGTTTTCTCCGTAGCTACATACTGTAAATATGCCTGGGAAGCATTGTCATATCCTTTAACATGAGAACCTGCAAAACTGGGGGTATGAATCGGCACGATTTTTATTCCATATGCTTTTTCTTCTCCAACTTCACTAACCAGCCTTTTTTGTGCTGCCTTAATAAAATTTTCAATATCATCCCCCATTATTTCACTGGAACACGTAGTTATAACACCAATCATTTCAGGGTTGTACCTGAGAACAAGGTTTCTGATAGCCTCAATAAGGTTTTTTCTTCCCCCAAAAACTGCCGCATCTTCATGGAAAGAAGATGTTGCAATAACGGCAGGTTCTTTGTATACCCTGCAAAAAGTATAACGTACGTAAGTCGTACAACCTTGAGCACCCTGCACTAAGGGAATTGCTTTGTGAATCCCCAAGGTTGCAATCATAGCACCCAGAGGCATACATGTTCTGTTTGGGTTTATAACAACAGTCCTGTTCTCTGATGGTACCAGCTCTGGATCCCTTTCCTTGTATCCAGGAGTTGCCGGTATTTTCTCTATTTTTATCTGGTCATATGTTATACCTTCAATTGGTATTTTTTTAATTTCCATTGCCGCACTCTCCTTTTCTATTTATTTCTCTATAAATTTCCATACAGGAGCGTAAATCCCCTGATATATATCTCTTGCAAAATTTACCATTCCAGTGAACCCTGCATAAGGTCCCTTTTCATAAGAGTGAGAATTGACCGAAGGTATTCCCATTTTCCTTGCAATATACTTTTCTTTAAGACCTGTCATGAAAAGGTCCGGTTTATACTTTTCTAACATTTCTTCCAGTTCATATTCATTAGGTGCATCTATGACCAACATTCCTCCTGGATGCCTTGCATTGATCTTTTCATAGTCATCCTCATGAGCAAAGGTACAGGCACCTGCCACGACCTCCATACCCAACTCCATCAACAATTTTATCCAGTGCCATACCCTTGGACCTCCTACATATACAGCCACTCTCTTGCCGGTAAGCTTAGAACGATAAAAATCGATAGCATCTTTTATCTTTTCCGTTTCCTCTTTAATAACCTTTTCTGCCTTATCTTCTAGTCCAAAAAACGCTGCCGTTTCTCTCAATGCCTGAGATGTCTGCTCAATTCCAAAAAGGGAACACCTCAAGAAGGGAATTTCAAAACCGTCTTTTATCATATGTGCAATGTATTCTGCCGAACGCTGGCAGTGTACTACATTTAATTTTACATCCATCATCTTTATAAGATTTTCTATGCGCTCATTCCCTGTAAAAGTTGCCACAATGCGAATGCCTATTTTCTCAAACAGCGGTTTTATAACCTTCAAATCCCAGTCCATGTTATAGTCACCAATTAAGCAGATATCATAAGGTGTTTTCTCCTCTTCTTTCATTTTGAGTTCCGGACGGCGTTCCCTCAAAGCCTTAACCTGGCGATAAAACTGCATATTAAAATCATGATGTCCTTTTGATTGGCTTACACCAGAACAACCAGGTGATTCACCAGTAAAAGTAGGTAATCCTGTTTCCTTTTCTACCTGGCGAGCAACAGATTTTACGTCGTCACCTATAAGACCTGTAGTACATGTCGTAAATATTATTATCCCCTTGGCTTCAGGAAAAAGTTTAGCAGCTTCTAAACAAGCCTCTTTAAGTTTTTTCATCCCGCCAAAGACAACATCCTTCTCCTCCATATTGGTACATACGCAGTACCTTCTATTAAAAGCAGTATTGCTCAGCTTGTTGGGAGCAACCCATGCATAATAATCCGAGAGATGGCGCCTAGTACCCCACGTATAATAGGCACAACCTATAGGAGAATGAACTACAGCAATAATATCGGCAATAGGTCCCCCTATAACTCCTCTGGCACCGGCAAAAGCACATCCTCGTTCTGTCATATCACCTGGTATTGTATTTATATTACATGCTGGAACAACAGGATTTTCCGGATCATGTATATAAACGTGTTTTTCCCTTTCAGGTATACATTCATCACATTCAAGTCTCACAAACGGCATAATATATCTCCTCCTTTAAAATTATAATAAACATACTCTTTTTTGTTCTTCCCCTGGTACACCTACGGCATCAGCACGGCACTGCCGGCAATTGTGAAACTGCTTTACAAATTTCTCACAGTTCTTCTGAGCTTCTTCTAGTTCCTCCACTGTAGGTGCTGATAGGTCAGAAAACTTCCCCATGGGTATCAAAGGCATGACATTCATAATATATGCTCCACGCTTTTGAACTTCTTTGGCTATCTCAATCACATGATTCTTGTTTATAGAAGGTATCAAAACAGTATTGACTTTTACTGCTATTCCAGCTTCTGATGCTTCTTTAAGGCCAAGCAATTGATTATTTATCAATATTTCTGCAGCTTCTTCACCTTTATATAACTCATCTTTATAAATAACATATGAATATATTTCTTTTCCTATAGAAGGATCAACAGCATTAATAGTAATTGTTAAAGTAGAAACACCGCAGGATATTATATCTTCCAATCTATCTGATAAAAGCAAACCATTTGTTGACAAGCATTTTCTAAGATTGGGAAACTCTTTATTAACAAGATCTAGTGTTTCAAAGGTAGCTTCATTTGAAAGAGGGTCGCCTGGTCCAGCAACTGCTGCAACCTTTATGCGAGGTTCTTGTTCAATAGCTTCTTTAACCTTGACTAAGGCTTCCATAGGAGATATAATCTTAGTGGTAACACCCGGACGATTTTCATTGGCACAGTCATGACGCCTTACACAGTAATTACACTTTATATTACAACGGGGCGCAACAGGGAGGTGTATTCTACCATATTTAAAATGCGCTTCATCTCCAAAACATGGGTGTCCAAATACCTTGTTCTTGCAGTAAGTTTTTCCCATTATTCTCATTCCTTTCTGTAACCGTCTGGTAGGCAAGCAGCTTATGAAACATAAGCTGCTTGTTTATTTTATGTTTACATAATAGCCTTCTTGCCACTTTCCCTTGTTCTCACCCTTACAACATTCTCTATAGGACATACAAAAATTTTGCCATCTCCTGTCTGACCTGTCTGATTAACCTTTATTATAGTTTTTACAACTTCCTCCACATCATCGTCATTTACAACGAGGGATATCATCCTTTTGGGTACATATTTCATACCAGCGTTTTTCCCTTTTTCCAACAGTTCAGGATTAATACTAAAACTAACTTCCCCGGCTATACCCTTTTGTTTACCTCGCCCCAACACTGCAGCTGCTGTCATTCCCGGAAATCCTATATTGTCTAAAGCTTCTTTAGTTGCTGTAATTTTATTGGATCTGATGATTGCAATCACCTCTTTCATTTCGATACCTCCTAACTTAAAAATCTACAGTTCTTTTGAACCTGTTCTTACTGTGTAAGCTTCATCTACCGGATTTACAAAAATTTTTCCGTCACCATAATTACCTGTATAGGCCTTGTCGTTTATGATCTTTATGACCTCATCCACATTCTCGTCTTCCACAACCATCATGATCATTGTTTTGGGAAGTTCATCGTAATGTATAGTTCCTAACTTAATACCCTTTTGTTTTCCTCTTCCAAAAACACTCATCTTTGTCAGTGAAAAATATCCTGCTTCTGCCAGCCCATCTACAACATCTTCCGCCTTCTCAGGCCTAACTATTGCACGAACCATTTTCATGTATATCACTCCTTGTATAATATATTTAGGTTAATAAAGGCAACCTATAATCCTTTTTTAGCTGATAAATTATACTTAAAATTGTATAATTAAGTTATTAGATAGAGTATTGTCGTTCACTCCTTGAGATTGAAAGCTCGTACTTGAAAGACTGACACCTCTGTCTGATAAACTGATTACGAATAAGTTGGATGTTGACTAACTCGATTAGTACTTCGAATGTAGAACAAGGCAGTAACGTTTATCAGTTTAGAGGAACTATCTAAAATACATTGATTATGGGTGATTAAAAATGTTTTATTTAGGTATTGATATCGGGAAAAACAATCATGTAGCTTCTTTAATTGATGAAAAATGTAAAATCCTCTTTAAAGCTTTCTCTTTCCCAAACTCTTACGTTGGTGGTGATAGCTTACTTGATAAGCTTGCTTCCTTTAACATCTCTGTTAATAATGTTGAAATTGGTATGGAAGCTACGGGCCACTATTGGTTATCTATTTATTCTTTTCTTGTTGAAAAAGGTTTTGTTATTCATGTTATTAATCCTATTCAAACTGATGGTTGGCGTAAAGGAACTGAAATCAGAAAGCGCAAAACCGACATCATCGATTCTATACTAATTGCAGATCTTATTCGCTACGGTGATTTCTTAGAAACTTCTTTAGCCAACGAAGATACTATCTCTCTTCGCAATCTTTCTCGTTTTAGAAATTACCTCATCAATTCTATAGGTGACCTTAAGCGTAAGACCGTTTGTGTTTTAGATCAAGTTTTCCCCGAATATCAATCTATCTTTTCTAATATCTTTGGACAAACGTCTAAGGAAATCTTACTCCACTTTAATACGCCGGATGATTTTGAAAATATTTCTTCTGAACAATTGCAGCAGGTTTTGTCTGAAATTACTATGAAAAAATTTGCTATGGATAAAATCAATGAAATTTCTTCTGCTGCTAAAAAATCTTTTGGTATTAAGTTTTGTTTGGATAGTTTTTCTCTGCAATTAAGATTATTAATTGAGCAAATTAATTTTATCGAAAAACAGGTCACAGATGTTGAAGAGCAGATATCAGTTTTACTTGATAAAATCAATTCTCCTATTACTACAATACCTGGCATTGGCAATGTAACAGCTGCAACAATTTTAGGAGAAATAGGAGATATTTCAAGGTTTAAAAATCCATCAAAGCTTGTAGCTTATGCCGGTATTGATGCTTCTATATCACAATCAGGAGAATATAACAGTACAAATAACAAAATGAGTAAGCGAGGTTCTCCTTATCTTAGGAAAGCTCTTTTTAGTGCTGCATTAGTTGCTTCTAATTGTGACCCTGTTTTTAAGGCTTTTTACCAAAAGAAACGTTCAGAAGGCAAACATCACCTTACAGCTATTGGAGCTGTAGCACGCAAGCTTTGCTATACTATTTGTGCTATTTTAAAAAACAACTGTGCTTATGAAGTAAAACTTCCTAAAAATGATTGTTAGTAAATCATACTAATTACATATATTTACTTTTAACTTGGTATTACCAGGTTTATTTGTCATGCATTTTTATTCACCCTCTTGGCAAAATTTTTTTATTTTTTTCTATTGACTTTTTATAGTTGGTCTTTCGTTTAATCTAAGAGGCCATACTTGATAACCAGTTTTTCCAAATCATCCATAGATAAAGGTTTGGGTATTACAAACATATCATTTTCAATAATTTTTCGTGCAAGTTCTCTATATTCCTTTGCCTGATTACATTCGGGGTCAAATTCTACTACTGTTTTTTTGTTAAACTCTGCTTTCTGAACAATGTTGTCTCTTGGAACAAAATGAATCATCTGCGTTCCCAGGGCCGAGCAAAACTCTTCAATAAGCTCCCTCTCACCGTCAACATTACGGCTATTGCATATGATACCTCCCAATCTTACACCGCTTTGTTCAGCATACTTAATAAGACCTCGGCATATATTATTTGCCGCATATATTGCCATCATTTCACCTGATGCAACAATATAAACTTCCTGAGCCTTTCCTTCACGTATGGGCATCGCAAACCCTCCGCAGACAACGTCACCTAAAACATCAAAATGTATAAAGTCAAGGTCAGTTGAATAAGCACCCAATTCTTCCATTAAATTAATAGCAGTTATAACTCCTCGACCCGCACAACCTACACCAGGTTCAGGTCCACCAGATTCGACACATTTAATGTCTTTAAAACCTTTTTTAACAACCTTATCCAATGTTACTGCATCTTCACCCTCTTCCCTGAGAGTATCCATTATTGTTTCCTGAGGTTTACCGCCAAGAATTAAGCGAGTACAATCGGCTTTCGGATCACATCCATGAATAAAGACTTTCTTTCCGAAAAAATGTGCTGCTGCTGCTGCAGTATTCTGTTGTGTGGTTGATTTACCAATCCCGCCTTTTCCATAAAATGCCACTTTTCTTGTCATTCTTCAAAACCCCTTTCATATTTTTTATAATTTGTTATTTATCAATTCTTGGAATAAATCTTTTATATATATGCTTTCCTCACCCCCTTAAATAATTTTCATGTTTTTAAATTGTAAATAAATACATAAAAAATCATTAATCTTTAAATCAACAAATTTTATTTCCCTTTAGGAAAGAATAGAAATTTATTAATTTATCTCTTTCCGTAAATGCGATACAAAAAGGTTATTGCTAATTACTTGCTTAATTACTTGCTGCAGGTATTTGAATTTATATGCTTTTTTTAATTTCTGTAATAAGGCTGCCAATAGTACTAATAACATCATTTCAAGGACCAAACATGCCCAATTTGTAACCTCAGCCGGAACATCAGAAGGAATAACATTAACATTTTCTACCGGTATTCCCATAAAACAAAAATACATTTTTATTCACCTCCTCCCTGTATTTAAATTTTTAAAATAAATTCCCTCCCTTCCGAGAATAAATAAAATCAAGAAATTTTTCACTATCTTTACGATTTGGCGCTTCTTTTAAAAGAGCACACATTATCGCTTGCCCAAATTGCGGTAATTTAACAATAGTTATATCTCCTTTATCATACTTTTCTACTTGGTCGTTCCAAATAATTGTAGCATCCGCACTACCATCTGTTACTGCTTTCACAAGCCCTTCTATTGTTGTAGGAGCAGGTTTAACCAGATGAACCTTTTCAGATAATTTTGCTTTCTTTAGTATCTCGTCTCCCACACAACCACCAACTAAGTGAGATTGAGCCTGATCTGGAAGTGCCAATTTCACATCAGGCTTTTTCAAATCCTCAAGCGAAGTAATTGATTTTGGATTTTTCTTTGCTACCACCATCACCGGAATTTTGACTGTTAATTTCTGATAATGATCCGACACCACTTTTCCTTTTAAATCTTCCATATAATTAGGAGGAGCAATAAAGATATCTGCTTTGCTTCCATCCTCAATTTTTTTTGTTAAAGTTTTATAATCGGAAAACGTAAAATTTACTTCACATTTATACTTATTAGAAAATTCTTGCGCTACTTTTTGCAAAGGCTCCTTTAAACCCATGCCTGCATAGATAACAATAGCATCATTTTTTCCCTGCTCACTACAACCCGCCAAAATAACTGCAAAAATTAATATAAATATAACTATGAGATATAATTTATTTCTCCAATAAACCTGCATCTTACTCACTTCCTTCAAATTGGATTTATCTTTTCTTCTCCTTAAAATATACTTTCCTTGTCATTCTTCAAAACAAAATGCTACTTTCCTTGTCATTTTTCAAAACCCCTTTCACATTTTTTATAATTTGTTATTTATAAATTCTTGGAATAAATCTTCGATATGCTCATCTATGCTAATATGTAATATTTTAGCTACTTCTTCTTGGAATAAATCTTCGATATGCTTTCCTCACCTCTCCTAAATAATCAAGGCGCCTATCTTTTTACAGATAAGCGCCCTTGCTTATTTAGGAATAAGTAATTTATTTAATTTCGTCAATAAATAAAAGCCTATAAATATTTTAAAAACATTTATAGGCTTCGATGCCAACTTAAAGTTGAATAATTAACTTTTATTTTCTGAATTACATTGATAATTATACTATTATAAATTTTATATGTCAATACCTTTTTAAATATTTCTTTTTAGTAAGCTTAAAATTTGGATTCTTCATATTCTTCAAGATCTTTTTCAATACATTTCAATTCTTTATTGTTGGACTAAAAACGCTCGTACTGCATCGACGTATATAGCAGCATCAACAATTTCAATTCCTTATAGATGGGCTAAAAACATTATGCTAGGATGGATTTATCAGCAAAAATTTGCCGAGGCTCATTCTCCTGAGTCAAAGGGGACTGTAAAGAGAATGTCTAGAAAAATCAAAGATCAATAGATGTATAATCTCAACTGGGAGAAGATATCTTCAATAAATGAGCTAAATGAGATATATTGAAGGTGTGTAAGCATTTAAATTGCTTTGTAAATTCCTTAAATCCAAATGTGTACAAGGTTGTTCTACACTTACTGTTACGGATTTTTACAAATATCTATTCGAATGTATGCTGAATGCGCTGAGCCAATCTTTACAGAGGATGCAGTTGATTTAATATAAAAAACATAATTGGATACTTAAGAAAAATAAATTCACTTGCAGAAACGTCAATGATACTGACTTCCAAAGAAAATCAAAAAGCAATAAATGGGGAACTAATATCTATAGCTCAAAATGACATAAATATTACAGAGTAAATAACTCTGTATTTAACCAATGAGGCCAAACTCTGCCCAATAATTTGCCACTTTTGGAATGCAACAAGAAACCTGCAACCGAACTGAGGTATTTATACCTCAAGAAGCTAATTAATTCTAAATTAAGATTTTTAAATAACTAAGGTGATACATATGTTTAACTTCAATGCAAATAATATAGTCTTTATTAAAATACTAAAATATGATAAAGCAAATGTCTTTTTTATTAAATGAAAGACCTTGATGCAAAAAGATACTATAAAATTTAATTTCAATAGTAGCATAATATATTGCATCACCGGTAAAATTAATTCTTCTCAAAAATTATATTTAATTCTTGAGTTTTACGGGGAGACTAAAAATTGGATTAAGTAAACTGAATTTTTTGGATTTAGATATCTTGCTATTTAACAATTCACATGTGGGAAATAAAAAGAGAAGCTGTACAAAAAATAGAAAAAATTTTAGGCACCAAAATAAATACTCCGGCATCTATTAAAAACCGGAAAGTCTCGATTTTATTGGTGGGGTTAACAGGGTTCGAACCTGTGACCTCTACGATGTGAGCGTAGCGCTCTAACCAGCTGGGCTATAACCCCATTTTTTAATATGTATAAAATATGGTGGGGTTAACAGGGCTCGAACCTGTGACCTCTACGATGTCAACGTAGCACTCTAACCAGCTGAGCTATAACCCCACTCTTTTGTTATTTTAGTATATTACATTTTTCCCATTATGTCAATATCGCATGTTACATCACATCTACACATAGGACTTTATAACTTTGCATTTTCCAGTAAGATTATATTTATTTATTGATGCGGGAATTAATATTGACTCACCGCTTTTAAGATATATTTCATCATTTTCGCACATTAATTTACAATTACCATTAAGCACTGTCAATGTATTAAATGTCCCATTCGTATCTATACTTACAGATGTTTCCACATTAATAACATCTGTATTAAAGTACTTAGATTTTACTGCTTCTGCATATGTACCGCCTTGTATTTTATTATACTTCGGAATAACCTTATCGCTTTTTAAATTAAAGTCTATAACATCTAAAGCTTTATCTACGTGTAATGTCCTCTTTTTACCATTTGCATCGACTCTGTTATAGTCATAAACTCTATATGTCAGGTCAGAATTCTGTTGGATTTCACATATAAGTATGCCATCACCTATTGCATGTACCATTCCTGACTGAATATAGATAACATCACCGGGATTCACATCTATTTCGTTTAAGCAGTCCTCTAATTTTCCTTCATCAAGTAATTTTTTAAATTGTTCTTTAGTTGTGCCTTCTTTTAATCCACATACAAGTTTTGCACCTGGTTTCGCATCGACTATATACCACATTTCGGTTTTACCAAGGTCACCATTTTCATATTTATATGCATAATCATCATCAGGATGAACTTGAACAGATAATTTATCATGTGCATCAATAAGCTTTATCAATAGAGGGAATCTTTCATATTTTTTATTATCACCATATATCTCGTTACTATGCTGTCTTGCTAATACATCTAATTTCTTCCCATCGTAATTGCCACCGTCAACTTCACTTACAGCTGTTCGATTATCCGATATGCACCATAGTTCACCAATCTTTTTACCTTCTGGAATGTCAAAACCGTATTTTGTCTTTAAAGTATCACCACCCCATATTCTCTCCATGAATATAGGTTTGAATTTCAATGGTTGCATTTTATCACCCTCTACAAAAATTATTCTACAGTTTCCAGTGCAATCTCAATCATATCAGTAAATGTTTTTTGCCTTTCTTCAGCAGTTGTAGCATGTCCTGTTACAAGGCTGTCGCTGACAGTCAATATAGTTAGTGCATCAACATGATATTTTGCAGCAAGTGTATAAAGGCCTGTTGTTTCCATTTCAACAGCCAAAACGCCGAATTTTGCCCACAATTTCCAGCTATCAGGATCGTCATGGTAAAAAGTATCTGACGTAAGTATATTACCGACTTTTACATCAATACCTTTTTTCGTAGCAATATCATATGCTTTTTTCAAAAGTTTAAAACTAGCAGTCGGTGCATAATCCATACCATTAAATCTAATTTTATTAATAGCAGAATCAGTTGATGAACTCATAGCAAGTATTACATCTCTTACGTTTATATCTGGCTGCATTGAACCGCAAGTACCAATCCTAATTAGATTTTTTACATGATAACTTTCTATAAGTTCATTTACATATATAGATAATGAAGGTACACCCATTCCTGTCCCTTGTACAGATATCCTTTTGCCTTTATATGTTCCCGTAAATCCATACATGCCACGTACTTCATTGTAACATTTAGAATCCTCTAAAAAATTTTCGGCTATATACTTAGCTCTTAATGGATCACCTGGTAATAAAACCGTATTTGCAATATCTCCATCTTTTGCTCCTATGTGAATGCTCATATCTGCATCTCCTTTTATTTTAATTACCATTATTATATTACCAAAAATGCAGTGCCAATTCAATTAAATATAATTCTTAATCAAATTTTTTTCTTTAACTATACTATCTATCACTCCACCACCAAGACAATATTCTCCATCATAAAATACCACGAACTGTCCGGGTGTAACAGCCCTTTGTGGTTTATCAAATATTACAAAACAGCCTTTATCCTTCATGTATACCGTGACATCTTGATCTGGTTGCCTGTACCTAAATTTTGCCTTGCATTTAAATGAATCACTTATTTTCTCCTTGCTTATCCAATTAAGGTTTACTGCAAATAATGCATATGAATATAATGCGGGATTTTTATCACCTTGAGCTATATAAAGTATATTATTTTTTATATCCTTATCAACGACAAACCACGGCTCGCCTGTACCTATACCACCTATACCAAGACCTTTTCTCTGCCCTAAAGTGTAATACATAAGACCGTCATGTTTACCAAGAACTTTACCTGAAAGGCTTCTTATTTCACCAGGCTGTGCAGGCAAAAATCGACTTAAAAACTCTTTAAATTTCCTTTCACCGATAAAGCATATCCCTGTGCTGTCTTTTTTATTAGCCGTTTTAAGACCTGCTTTTCTTGCAATCTCTCTAACTTCTGATTTATTAAGATTCCCAACTGGAAAAATTGTTTTTGATAACTGTTCTTGGCCTAATTCACATAAAAAATATGTTTGGTCTTTATTTTTATCAACACCTTTTAGCATCTTATATTCTCCATCGCTGTATTCTACCCGTGCATAATGACCTGTTGCTATAAAATCCGCACCAATTTTCAGAGAAAAATCAAGAAATGCTTTAAATTTTATTTCCTTGTTGCACATCACATCGGGATTTGGGGTTCTGCCATTTTTGTATTCATTAAGAAAATATTTAAATACCCTGTTCCAATATTCTTCAGTGAAATTTATAGAATAATATGGAATGCCAATCTGATCACAAACTCTAACAACATCCTCATAATCTTCTGCTGCCGTGCAATAGCCAGAATCGTCTTTTTCATCCCAATTCTTCATAAAAATTCCTATTACATCATATCCTTGTTCTTTTAACAATAATGCAGATACAGAGGAGTCAACACCACCAGACATTCCTACAACGATTTTTGTATTTTTATTGTTTTCTACCATCTTTTGATTAACAACCTTTCTTTAAATTATATAGCTTATGTACTTATTATAATAAATTTATCTATTTTTGATTTAAAATTTTTCGGCAAGTTTTTTTATAGAATCACCTTCTAACCTGTATACTGTCCATTCATCCATTGGCACAGCTCCAAGGCTTTTATAAAAATTAATTGATGGCTCATTCCAATCAAGGCAAGCCCATTCAAATCTACTACAATCTCTATCAGTTGCTAACTTTGCTATATATGTAAGTATTATTTTGCCTATACCTTTATTTCTATATTCAGGTTTAACATATATATCTTCAAGATATATACCCGGTTTTCCAGTAAAAGTGGAAAAATTATAAAAGAAAATTGCATAACAAACAGGTTTGCAATCATATTCCCCAATCAAAACTTCAGCAACTTTTCTATCAAATAAGGATCTTTTTAAAATGTCTTCGGTCGCTACAACTTGATCGTTTAGCTTTTCATATGAGGCCAATTCTTTAATAAATTCTAATATAATTGAGACATCATTTTCTTGAGCATATCTTATTTTAAAATTATTTAGTTTTGTATCGATGTATTCTATTTCTTTCACTTTATTTCCCTCCTCTTAATTTAAAATATTACAAAAAACTCAATGCCATATGACATTGAGTTTTTTTGAGTTTTTATCATTATTGAATACGAGCAAGTCTATAAGCCGAGTTCTGTATTAAATGGTCATCTATCTACGATATCAGTTGCCTGATACCTCAAGCGGTTTTACCCAAGGGTTAAGCGGGCCACTTAAAATTCCCTCCTATTCTACCTTGCTCCAGGTGGGGTTTACAGAGCATTCCAGTCACCTGGATGCTGGTGAGCTCTTACCTCGCCTTTCCACCCTTACCCGGTACTCAGCATGTTACGCAATATTTTCATATTATGCGTATAATATTGATTAGCATACTGAGTGCCAGGCGGTATATCTCTGTTGCACTTTCCTTGGAGTCGCCTCCACCGGGTGTTACCCGGCACCTTGCCCTATGGAGCTCGGACTTTCCTCGTACATGTAATGTACGCGACCATCTGGCTTACTCGCATATTATTTTATTCAAGACAAATATTATACCATTATTATTTTGTATTGTCAAATGGAATTTTATTCTTATAAATATTTAAACGGATCTTTTTGTGTTTCACTTATAATAACATTTAAATCAATATTCATTTTTTGAGCTTCATCAATAATATACTCTGCTATAAAATTCACAGAAATCTTTTCAGTCCCAAAATGCCCAGCATCAATAATAGATAATCCGAGGTGTGTAGCATCAATCGCATCATGGTAGCCTATATCACCGGTAATTAGTACATCAGCTCCTTTAAATGATGATATAGATATAAGACTTCCTCCACTGCCACCACAAATAGCAACTTTATTCACTGTCTTAGCGAGGTCACCCACTATTCTTAAAGCAGGTAATTTAAATTTTGCTTTTACTTGCTCAGCAAGTTCCTTTAAAGTAGTACCCTTTATATATCCTATTCTTCCAAGACCATATTCGTCATACCCATTTTCAACAGGGTATATATCATATGCTACTTCTTCATAGGGATGTACTTTTAACATTGCATTTATCACTCTATTTACAAGCTTTCCTGGTGTTATTGTCTCTATTCTTATTTCTTGCGTATTCTCAATCTTTCCAATCTCGCCTATAAATGGATTTGTACCTTCTAATGGTTTAAAACTTCCCATGCCAGAAGTTTGAAAAGTGCAGTTACTATAATTACCGATAAAACCCGCACCTGCATTACACATTGCAGTCTTTACAATATCCTCATAACCTGACGGTACATAAACAACAATTTTTTTATATTCTTCTTTATAAGTAACCTGTAAGACCTCTTCATTGTATATTCCTAAAACGTTGCAAAGAATATCATTCATTCCGCCTTTAGCAATATCAAAGTTTGTATGAGCCGAATAAACAGGAATATCATTTTTCATAAGTAAACTTATAATTTTACCTGTCGGATTGTCATCTCTTATGTTTTTAACCGGTTTAAATATGATAGGATGATGTGTAACAATCATATCGACTTTTTTGGAAATAGCTTCTTTAATAACTTCATATGTCGCATCAAGGGCAACCATAACTGTCGATACATCTTTTTGTGGATTTCCGATCAAAAGTCCGACATTATCCCAGTCTTCTGCATATTTGTGTGGGGCAAGTTTATCAATCATTCCGGCAATTGTCTGGCATTTCAGACTCATTTAGCAACACCTCGTATTTTTTAATTTTATATAAAATATTTTCTATTAAAGAAATATTATTATGGCTTTTTGAGACTTCATCAATTATTCTTCTCATTTTTCCTATTTTATATTTTATATAATCTTTAACCAAAGGGTGACGCTTTTCAATAAGTTTTTTCCCAATCTCATAAAAAATATTGTCATTGATTATTTCATGTCCATGTTCAGCAACAATTATTTCATAATATTTTTCATTTTCTAATATAAGGTCTTCATCTATAATCCTATAGCCATTTTTATTTAGGTAATATCGTAAATAGTCTGATGCTTTCATTGGTTGCAAAATGAATCTCTTGATAGTTGATGCAATATTTTTATCTTTTTCTAGTATATCCGCTATCAATATTCCACCCATACCGGCTATTATTGCTATATCAACTTCATTTAGATTTAATACTTTGAGTCCACTACCAAGCCTTGTAATAATTTTTGTCGAAAGTTTGTTTTTTTTAATTTCATTTATAGCTTTATTAAGAGAGCCAGATTTTATATCTGTAGCTACTATATAATCTGAAATGCCATTTAATGAAAGATAAACCGGAATGTATCCATGGTCTGTTCCAATGTCCGCAACTTTCATACCCGGCGGTACCATATCCACAATAGCCTTCAGTCTGCTTGATAACCTCATTTCTATAAAATAAAAAGCATTTGTTCATCAAATGCCTGTCCTTTCATTTTATATGGTGGGCCTTCAGGGACTCGAACCCCGGACCAATCGGTTATGAGCCGACCGCTCTACCAACTGAGCTAAAGGCCCAAATATGGCTCCTCAGGTAGGGCTCGAACCTACAGCCTACCGGTTAACAGCCGGTTGCTCCACCATTGAGCTACTGAGGAATACAGTATTTATTATACTACTTTTTTAAGTATTGTCAAGAATTCTTGACTAAACTCCCTTTATGGAATTTAATCAAGAAAATCTTTTAATTTTTTACTGCGACTTGGATGTCTTAATTTCCTTAGGGCTTTTGCTTCAATCTGTCTTATTCTCTCCCTTGTAACATTGAACTCTTTGCCAACTTCTTCAAGGGTTCTTGCCCTTCCATCATCAAGGCCGAATCTCAATCTTAAGACTTTTTCTTCCCTCGGTGTTAATGTATCAAGTACATCAATCAGTTGTTCTTTTAGCATCGTGAAAGCAGCCGCTTCTGCAGGTGCCGGTGCTTCCTCATCAGGTATAAAATCGCCAAGATGACTATCTTCTTCTTCGCCAATTGGTGTCTCTAATGATACAGGTTCTTGAGCAATCTTCATTATCTCCCTGACTTTATCAACCGACATATCCATTTCCTTAGCTATCTCTTCAGGAGATGGATCACGACCGAGTTCCTGCAAAAGCTGTCTTGAGACCCTTATAAGTTTATTTATAGTTTCTACCATATGAACGGGAATTCTTATTGTCCTTGCCTGGTCTGCTATAGCCCTTGTAATAGCCTGCCTTATCCACCATGTGGCATATGTGCTAAACTTGAATCCCTTTCTATAATTAAACTTTTCAACAGCTTTTAAGAGGCCTAAATTTCCTTCCTGTATTAAATCGAGAAAAAGCATTCCTCTCCCAACGTATCTTTTTGCTATACTAACAACAAGCCTTAAATTCGCTTCGGAAAGTCTCTTTTTTGCTTCTTCATCGCCCTTCTCTATTCTTTTCGCAAGTTCTATCTCTTCATCGGGTGATAAAAGAGGAATTTTTCCTATTTCCTTAAGATACATCCTTACCGGATCATCTATGCTAATACCTTCAGGGATTGATATATCAAGATCGATGTCTTCTGGTATAATCTCTTCCTGTTGAGGTTCTTCACCTATTACCTCTATTCCCAATTTTTCAAAAGTATCATAAACTTTTTCAATTTGATCCGAATCAAGATCAATGTCTTCCAATGTATTCATTATTTCGTTATATGTCAGCATTCCATTTTTTTTGCCTTTATTAATAAGCTCCTTAATGGTATTCTTCGCCTTTTCCTCATTCATGGGTGTCCCCTCCCTTTGGGTAACCTTATTCTCAGCCATTTTTTAACATTAGCATCTCCTTTTCAAAATTCTGTAATTGTGTCAACAATTTTCTTTCCTGTTCAATATCTCCTGAAATATATGATTCATCTATTTCTTTTTTAATCCGTGATATTTTTCTATTTAAATTATCTTTAACTATTTCTTTAATACAATCATCTACTATTTTCTCATTAATTTCTTTTCCATTGTATAGTATATCAAATATATCATTAAATTCATTCTTAAGTTTTGCATTATCTAACATAAAACTAACATCATTCACATTTGTCTCTTTGCCATCTTCAAGCCTTTCTACTATAAATGTAATAACTGGTCTTAATAATTCATCATCAATATCATTAAAATCTATTTTTGATTTTATCCTATTATATAGTTTATTATCAATTAGTAATAATGCAATTAAATACTTTAGCGAAGGTATTTTTTTTACACTTCCGTATTTAATATTATGCCTATTATTGCCAACTGTATACCTAATTTTTTCATTATTTTGTTTAAAACCCTTGACAAATCGGTCTATTTCTGTTCTAATAGTACTTTCAGGTATTTGAGCGTCTTTCGCTACAATTGATACATATACATCCCTTTTTACCTTATCTTTAATCGACGAAAGATCTTGGCACACTTTCTTAATATATTTTATTCTTTCAGTTGGATTATTTAAATCTAAATTCTGCTTATATTTTTTAATTTTATATTCTATTAATGTTTCAGTATTCTCAAGAAGTCTTGTAAAAGCATCAAATCCCTCTTTTCTGACAAATTCATCTGGGTCTTTTCCATTTGGAACAGTTAAAATACTTACATTTAAGTTTAATTCGTCAAGTATATTAAGGCCTCTCAATGTCGCTTCAACACCAGCTTCATCAGCATCATATGATATAACAACATTATTTTTATATTTTTTAATTAATTTACCCTGCTCAATTGTCAATGCTGTACCAAGTGATGCAACAGCACTATCAATACCACTTTGGTGCAATGCTATAGTATCCATATATCCTTCTACAATGATAAATTTATCATCTTTTGTTTTCTTTGCATAATTTATCCCGTACAGAGTCTTTCCTTTTTTAAAAACGGGAGTTTCAGAAGTATTAAGGTATTTCGGCTTCCCATTGTCCATAACTCTCCCGCCGAAACCAATAACATTATTTTTTTCATCGATAATAGGAAACATCACTCTATTTCTAAATCTATCAAAATATTTCCCACTATCGTTTTTTAAAATTAAACCAGCATTATAAACCGTATCAATATTATATTTTTGTCCAACAAAATATTTGACCAAATCGTCTCCGTTGACCGGTGAATAACCAAGCCCAAACTTTTTTATTGTTTTATCGTCAATACCTCTGTCATACAAATACCTTAATGCTGCCTGTCCTATTTTCGAATAAAGACTTCTATGATAATATAATGCTGCTAACCTGTTAATGCTATATATTTCATCTCTTATCTTCTTCCTTTTATATTCCTCACCGGATAAGTTTTCCTCTTCAATCAATATACCTGCTTTGTCTGCCAGAAATTCTACGGCTTCTTTAAAACTTAAATTCTCAATATTCATTACAAAGGTAATGACATTTCCGCTTGCATGGCATCCAAAACAATGGTATAGCTGTTTTTCCTGGCTTACGTTAAATGATGGCGTTTTTTCATGATGGAATGGGCAAAGTCCTTTATAATCCTTACCAGATCTTTTTAATGATATATACTCCGACACAATTTCTAAAATATCATTCTCTTCTATAACTTTATTTATTACGTCTTTTGAATAGGACATATGCACCACCTTTTATATATTTCGACAAAAATCTCTAAAGTCCTTTTTTAGTTTTTTATTTTTTAAATATGTCATGAGAATATAATATTCGACATAAAAATTTAAATTCCTGCTATTTGTTTAATAATTTTAAAAAATATTTGATCCATCCCATGGAGATGGTAAAAAAATCTCTTTATATTTAATTATTGCATATTTATCTGTCATACCGGCAATATAATCTGCAACAGCTCTCTCTTTGCTATATTTATTCGATAGTTCGACAAATTCATTTGGCATCTCATTTATATTGTCATAAAAATAATTGAAGAGCTGTTCAACGACTTTTTTTGCTTTTGCCTCTTCGCTCTTTGCTTTTGAGCCTATATAAACCCTTTTAAACATAAAATCCCTAAGACTATATGTCGCCTTATAGATGTCACTGCTCATCATTATATCATCTTTGTCAAGGCTATTATTTATGATATCTCTTACCATAGTATTGATTCTTTTTCTGTGAGAATCCCCAAGTATTTTTATTAAGTCCTGTGGCAAATCATCATTTGTCAGTATTTTGCCCCTTATTGCATCATCTATATCATGGTTAACATATGCTATTTTATCAGACAATTGAACAATTTTTCCTTCAAGTGTACCGGGCTTCCCAGATGTAGAATGGTTTAATATGCCATCTCTGACTTCCCATGTTAAATTTAGCCCTTTGCCATTATTCTCTAAGATATCTACAACCCTTAAACTCTGAACATTGTGTCTAAATCCCCCTGTCAAAAGTTTATTTAGGACCTGTTCACCGGAATGCCCAAATGGAGTATGTCCTAAATCATGTCCTAATGCTATTGCTTCAGTTAAATCTTCATTTAATCTCAATGCTCTTGCAATAGTCTTTGATATTTGTGCAACCTCAAGAGTATGTGTTAATCTTGTTCTATAATGATCTCCCTCAGGTGAAATAAAAACTTGTGTTTTATGACTTAATCTTCTAAAGGCCTTACAATGAATAATTCTATCACGATCTCTCTGAAAATCAGTTCTTATATCACATTTTTCTTCATCAATAGTTCTTCCCTTTGATTCCCTGCTTTTTGCTGCAAACGGTGAAAGTATCTTATACTCAATATCCTCAGATATTTCTCTAATAATCACTTATCATCACCTTTTCTTAAAAAATAAAACCCTATTAAGGGTTTTATTTTAATTCTTAAGAAAATTTTTGTATTATTTTCCCATTAATAATGTCAATATTAATGACGTTATTATAAAAACTATTGCACTAATGGTTGTTAATCTTTCAAGAGTACCTTCCATCGTTCGTGCTTTATTTTTCCCAAAAAATGTTTCAGCACCACCTGCTATTGACCCTGAAAGACCTGCACTTTTGCCCTGCTGCAGCAATATAACAGCCATCATAAACAAACTTACAATAACATGAATTATAAGTACTATTATTTTCAGCATATGTTTAACCTCCGAAAATCATATTTGCAACACATATTCCTCTATAATATATTATATTATAAAATTTTATTAACATCAAGTAAAAAACTTTACGAGTTTACAAAAAAGAAACCCAATACAATTTATTGGGCTTCTACATGATTCCTTTATTTTACGTTATAAAATGCTGCCATTCCAGGATATTGAGCTATTCCACCGAGAATTTCCTCAATCCTCATTAATTGGTTGTATTTTACAACTCTATCTGTTCTCGATGGCGCACCTGTCTTTATTTGACCAGCATTAACTGCAACAACAAGATCTGCTATAGTGCAGTCTTCTGTTTCACCTGAACGATGTGATACAACAGCTGTATATCCTGCTCTCTTTGCCATTTCTATTGCATCAAGTGTTTCTGTAAGTGTTCCTATTTGGTTCAATTTTATGAGTATTGAGTTTGCAACACCCATTTTAATTCCTTTTGATAATCTTTCAGTGTTTGTTACGAATAAGTCATCGCCAACAAGCTGTACTTTTTTGCTGAGTCTTTCTGTTAGTAATTTCCATCCGTTCCAATCTTCTTCAGCTAAACCATCCTCAATGGAAACTATTGGATATTTGTTTACAAGTTGTTCCCAGAAGTCAACCATTTCCTCAGATGTCCTTACAACGCCTTCACCTTCAAAATGATATTTGCCATCTTCTTTATATAATTCTGATGAGGCAGGATCCATAGCTATAGAAACATCTTCACCTGGAACATAACCTGCCTTTTGTATAGCCTCAAGTATTACTTGTATAGCTTCTTCATTTGATGTTAGGTTTGGTGCAAAGCCACCTTCATCACCGACTGTTGTGCTTAATCCCTTTGATTTTAAAACAGCTCTTAAATTATGGAAAACTTCTGCACATGTCCTTAATGCTTCATGGAAGCTTTGTGCGCCAACAGGCATAATCATAAATTCTTGTATATCAACATTATTATCTGCATGTTTACCACCATTTAATATGTTCATCATAGGAACTGGGAGTACCTTAGCATTTACACCGCCAAGATATTGAAATAGTGGTAATCCGAGTTCTTCAGCAGCAGCTCTTGCGACAGCCAATGATACACCGAGAATAGCATTTGCCCCTAATTTTGATTTATTTGGCGTTCCATCTAAGTCTATCATTGTTTTATCAATAGATACCTGGTCAATTGCATCCATTCCAATAATTTCCGGTGCTATTTTTTCATTTACATTTTCAACTGCTTTTAATACACCTTTGCCAAGGTATCTCTCTTTATCACCGTCTCTTAATTCAACTGCTTCAAATTGGCCTGTTGAAGCACCTGATGGAACAGCTGCACGTCCTACAGCTCCACTATCTAATTCAACTTCAACCTCCACTGTTGGATTTCCTCTTGAATCAAGTATTTCTCTTGCATTAACATCAACTATTGTAGACATGTTATTTTCTCCTTTCATTAATTATTTTCCTATTATAAGGGATTTACCCGTCATTTCCTGTGGCTTTGGAAGTCCCATTATATCCAGCACAGTTGGTGCAATATCAGCGAGTATTCCATCGTTTCTCAATGTGATATCGCCCTCACCAATCACTATAAAAGGCACAGGATTTGTTGTATGCGCTGTTTGGGGAGTTTTTGTTACAGGATCTATCATTTGTTCAGAATTGCCGTGATCAGCTGTTATGAGTATTGTTCCACCAACATCCTGACAAGCTTTTACAATCCTTCCTAAGCATTCATCAATTGTTTCGATGGCCTTTACTGCCGCATTAAATACACCTGTATGTCCTACCATATCTGGATTTGCAAAATTAAGCAATATAAACCCATACTGACCAGACTCAATCTTTGGTATAACAGTGTCTGTTACTTCATATGCACTCATCTCTGGTTTTAAATCATATGTTCCAACCTTTGGAGACGGTATTAAAATCCTTTCTTCTCCTTTATTTGGTTCTTCTACACCGCCATTAAAGAAGAATGTTACGTGGGCATATTTTTCTGTTTCTGCTATTCTAAGCTGCTTTATGCCTCTATCACTTAAATATTCACCAAGTGTATTTTTAAGACTCTCTGGTTTATATGCTACATGAATATTTTCAAATGTAACATCATATTGTGTCATTGACACAAAATATACAGGTATATAACCCTTTTCTCTGTCAAAATTATTGAATACTTCATCGATAAACGCTTTTGTTATTTGTCTTGCTCTATCTGGCCTAAAATTAAAGAATATGATAGAATCATTTTTATCAACAGTTGCTGTCGGTTTTCCATTTTCAAGAATTACTGTCGGCTCTACAAACTCATCTGTTTCATCCTTGCTGTAAGCTATGTCAATCGCCTCTTCAGGTGAATTTGCAAATACACCTTTTCCAAGTGCTATTGCATCATAAGCTTTTTTTGTCCTTTCCCATCTCTTATCACGGTCCATCGCATAGTATCTTCCCGCAATTGTCGCAATCTTTCCAATGCCAAGCTCATTTGATTTATCTTCAAATGCCTTAATATATTCTTTTGCACATGCCGGTGGAACATCCCTACCGTCAAGAAAAGCATGAACATATACTTCTTTTAATCCTTGCTCTTTTGCCAATTTCATAAGTGCAAAAAGATGTGTTATATGGCTATGTACACCTCCATCAGAAAGAAGTCCAAATAGATGGAGTTTAGAGCCATTTTTCTTTACATTATCTATCGCATCAAGGAATTCTTGTTTCTTAAAGAAATTTCCTTCTTTAATTTCTTTACTTATTCTTGTCAATTCTTGATAAACAACTCTTCCAGCACCTATATTTAAATGACCCACTTCGGAATTTCCCATTTGGCCTTCTGGAAGTCCTACAGCAAGTCCACTTGGTATTAATTTAGTGTTTGGATAATTTTTAAAATAGAAATCAATATTAGGTGTTTTTGCTGCGTATATCGCATTTCCTTCTTTGTCGTCTGTAAGTCCAAATCCGTCTAATACAACAAGCATTACAAAATTTTTGGGCATGTAATCCTCTCCTTAATAATTTACAATTTTTGCGAAATCCTGTGCCTTTAGACTTGCTCCGCCGACCAATGCCCCATCTATATCACTTTCTGCCATTAATTCTTTAGCATTATCAGGTTTTACACTTCCACCATATTGTATTCTTACCTCATTAGCAGTATTTATATCATAAATATTTGCTATAGTATCCCTGATAACTTTTATAACGTCATTTGCATCTTTTGATGTAGCAGTCTTTCCTGTTCCTATTGCCCATATAGGTTCGTATGCTATGACAATATCTAATACGTCATTTTTATCAACACCATCTAAAGCTTTTTCTGTCTGATTCTTCACTATTTCAAATGCCTTTCCGGCTTCTCTTTGTTCAAGTGTCTCACCTACACATACTATAGGTTTAAGGTCATGTTTTATTGCAGATTTTACTTTTTTATTCACAGTTTCGTCAGTCTCTGCAAAATATTGCCTTCTTTCTGAATGACCAATAATCACATATTCAACACCTATTTCCTTAAGCATCACTGGTGAAACTTCACCAGTAAATGCGCCTTTTTCCTCCCAATGCATGTTTTGAGCCCCAAGTTTTATATTTGATCCATCTAGCGCCTTTTTCACATCAATCAAGTCAACAAATGGTGGTACTACAACTACATCTATATTTGAATTTTCAACAAGAGGCTTTAATTCACTTATAAGCTTTGTAGCTTCGGAAGGTGTCATATGCATCTTCCAATTACCGGCAATAATCGGTTTTCTCAATTAAAACACCTCTTTATTTATTATTTAATGCATCTATTCCTGGTAGAACTTTTCCTTCAAGGAATTCCAATGATGCGCCTCCGCCTGTAGAAATGTGTGATACTTTATCAGCATAGCCTAGTTGCTCTACAGCAGCTGCTGAGTCACCACCGCCTACTATTGTAGTACCTTTGCATTCACTCATAGCCTTTGCAATAGCTTCTGTACCTTTTGCAAATTCACTTATCTCGAATACGCCCATTGGTCCATTCCATACAACTGTCATGGCATCTTTTATAACCTTAGAAAATTCATTTACTGTTTTGGGACCTATATCAACTCCAATTTTATCATTGGGCATTTTATCAATATCTACTACTTCATATGGTACACCAGGTTTTAATTCTTCACAAACAACGGTATCTACAGGTAATAAAAGGTTGACGCCTTTTTGTTTTGCTCTTTCAATTAAGTCCTTCGCAAGTTCTAATTTATCTTCCTCTAATAAAGATTTACCTATTTCATGTCCTTTGGCTTTTATAAAGGTATATGCCATGCCGCCACCAATCAATAAGCTATCCACTTTGTCAAGAAGATTTGTTATAACGCCTATCTTATCAGAAACTTTTGCACCACCGAGTATTGCAACAAACGGTCTTTCCGGATTTTCAAGAGCACCACCCATAAAATTAAGTTCTTTCTCTATAAGGAAACCTGAAACAGCAGGTAGATAACTTGCTACACCTGTTGTTGATGCATGTGCTCTATGGGCTGTTCCAAATGCATCATTTACATAAATATCTGCTAAAGATGCTAATTCTTTTGAGAAAATAGGATCATTTTTTTCCTCTTCTGCGTGGAATCTAACATTTTCAAGCAATAATACTTCACCATCTTTAAGTGCATTTGCTTTTGCCTTTGCATCTTCACCAATTACATCATTTGACATAATAACAGGTTTATTTAATAATTCAGAAAGTCTTTTTGCGACAGGTTTTAAAGAATATTCGGGATTAACTTTTCCCTTTGGTCTTCCGAGATGTGAAACGAGAATTACCTTTGCGTTATTGTTTATCAAATACTCTATTGTCGGCAATGCCGCTTTTATTCTTGTATCATCTGTAATATTTTTATCTTTGTCCATGGGTACATTAAAATCAACTCTGACTAAAACCTTTTTCCCATTGACATCAATATCCCTTACAGTTTTTTTCATTTATAAACCTCCTATCAATGAGATATTGTGGGACAAAGAACATTCCCTGTCCCACGCTGTTTTTATAGTCTATCTGCTACATATTTAGCAAGGTCAACAACCCTGTTTGAATAACCCCATTCATTGTCATACCATGAAACTACTTTTACAAGATTGCCTTCCATAACCATTGTTGATAAACCATCAACTATTGATGAACGTGAATCACCTTTAAAGTCCATTGATACCAATGGTTCATCTGTGTATCCGAGGATTCCTTTGAGTTCATTTTCTGATGCTGCTTTTAATGCCGCATTTACTTCTTCAACAGTTACATTTTTCTCAAGTTCTGCAACAAGGTCAACAACAGATACATCTGGTGTTGGTACTCTCATAGCGAAACCATTTAATTTTCCTTTTAATTCTGGGAGAACCAATGCAACAGCCTTTGCTGCACCTGTTGTTGTAGGGATGATAGATAATGCTGCAGCTCTTGCTCTTCTCAAATCTTTGTGTGGAAGGTCAAGAATCCTTTGGTCATTTGTATATGAGTGTACAGTTGTCATTAAACCTCTTTTAATTGTGAATTTGTTATGTAGAACTTTTGCAAATGGTGCTAAGCAGTTAGTCGTACATGAAGCATTTGATATTACATTGTGTGCTTTAGGATCATATTTTTCTTCATTTACGCCCATAACTATTGTAATGTCTTCATTCTTTGCAGGTGCAGTAATTATTACTTTTTTTGCTCCAGCCTGAATATGTTTTACAGCATCGTCTTTATTTGTAAATCTTCCTGTTGATTCAATTACAACGTCAACGCCAAGGTCCTTCCATGGAAGCTTTGCTGGATCTGTTTCTTTTATGATTTGTATTTCTTTGCCATTTACAAGTAATGAATTTTCTTTTGCTTCAACTTCGCCTTCAAATCTGCCAAATGTTGAATCGTATTTTAATAGATGTGCTAATGTCTTAGCATCAGTCAAGTCATTGAATGCGACTATATCAAGGTCTACATTCTTCTTTAATGCTGCCCTAAAGAAATTTCTACCTATTCTACCAAAGCCATTAATACCTACTTTTACTGTCATAAAAAATTCCTCCTTAAATTTTAATTTTATATTAAACACCATAATGGTGTATTAACAACTTTTTAACATTTCAAATGCTGCTCCTTCATCTGTTATCAGAACATCTACTGTACCACTATTACAGGTCGACAAAATAGCCTCTGCTTTACTCTTCCCACCAGATACAGCAATAAGATTTTTAATTCTTTTTAAATCCTCTTTTGTTAGAAATATACTAGGTGTTTCATAAACCGTTTCACCATTTTTGTTTAAATAATATCCTAATGCTTCTGATGTTGCGCCAACTTTTTTAAGATAATCTTTAATAGCCTGAGACAAATTCCTTCTATCAGCCATAACATCAGCTCGTCCGATACCAAAAAGTACTACATCAGCTTTTTTAAGTATATCAACAACATCTTTAATATCTGGTTCATGTAGTAAAGTTTTGATAGCTTCTTTTCCAATGTTGTCTGGAACATGTAACATTTTATATGAACCGCCTAATTTCTTGGCAAGGACAGATGCAATAGTATTTGCTTGTTTTTCTACATCACGCCCTAAACCGCCTCTTGCCGGGACAACCATAATTTCAGATGTAGTGTAACTTTGAGGCATTTCATTTGCTACTTCCATAACGGTAGACCCCCCAGTTAATGCTATTATACTGTCATGCTTTATAATGCTTTTTAAATAATTAGCTGCTGATTTGCCCATATCTTTTCTTATTAGAGGGTCGCTATCAACATCACCAGGTATAACAATAACCTTTTTTAACTTCAAACACTTCGCAAGTGTTTTTTCCATATTATTTAGACCTTTGAGTTCATGTATAAACTCTTTTAGCTCATCTATAAGGTCTTCACCTTCTTTGGTTACGGTCATTCCAAGAGGGTTTATGTTAATTAAACCTTGGCTTTTTAAAAATGAAACCTCCGTTCTTATAACCCTTTCACCAAGATTTAGCTGATATGATAGTGCCCTTCTTCCTATCGGTTGACTGAAATAAATATTACGCATTATAGTATACCTTTTTTGTAATAGTTCTATTAATTCAGGCACTATTTTTTGTTGTAGCGAAATTATGTCATTCATATATCTTAACCCTTCTTCAGGACTTTAACCGACCCGTTGTATTAGATTTGTCCCGCTTCATGGAAATACTCTTTCCATCTATTATTTTATATTATCATTTTTGTTTTTTCAATAGCTTTATACAATAATAAAGGAGAACATTCTAAAATATTTTGCTCTCCTTATTATTAATACCGTTTTCTCTTTGCGGAAGAGGGTATATTAAGTTCTTCTCTATATTTTGTAACAGTTCTTCTTGATATTGAAATATTCTTTTTCAACATCAATTCGACAATTTTTTGATCGCTCAATGGTTTTTTTGAATCTTCATTATCTATAAATTGCTTTATTAATTCTTTTAACATTTCGGCTGAATATTTTTCGCCTTCATTATTTTTTATTCCATTCTGGAAAAAATGTTTAATTTCATAAACTCCAAGTGGTGTATCAACAAATTTTCCGTTTATTGCTCTGCTAACAGTAGACTCATGAACACCCACAATGTCCGCAATCTGCTTCAAATTCATAGGCTTAATATATTTTTGTCCTCTTTCAAAAAACTCTCTTTGTTCATTCACTATTGCCTTTAATACTTTGTATAGGGTATCACGCCTACTTTCAATGCTTTTTATGAGCCATAATGCTGATTGCATTTTTGAGCTTAGATATTTTTTGATATTATCATCATCAGTTTGTCTTAGTATATTTTCATATGTCTTATTTATTTTAAGTCCAGGATATAATGAATCATTAATTAAAACAATATATTCATCATTAATTTTCTTTATATAAGCATCAGGTAATACATATCTGACATCATTATATGAGGAAAAATTTGCACCAG
Organism: Thermoanaerobacterium sp. RBIITD; assembly: GCF_900205865.1. NCBI lineage: Bacteria > Bacillati > Bacillota > Clostridia > Thermoanaerobacterales > Thermoanaerobacteraceae > Thermoanaerobacterium > Thermoanaerobacterium sp. RBIITD. The sequence goes on along the minus strand of NZ_LT906662.1, from coordinate 2,680,914 downwards.
GTTTTGGATTTAATTTTTTTATTTCATCAACAGCCTTTTGTATTTCTCTAATATCAGTATTAAGCTTTTTAGCAACATAGCTTAACCTGTTATCGCCTACCTCACTTAGATAATTATCTACAATTTCTTTTAATATTCCATTATATAAATTCTTCGATATAAGCTGAAGCTTAAGACATTCATTTAAATTCCTTGCTGCAATACCCGGCGGATCAAATGTTTGTACTATTGACAAGGCTTCTTGAATATCTCTATCATTATACTTATAAGTTTCCTTTATATTTTTCAAATTTTCATTAAGATAACCATTACTATCAAGATAATATATTATTGTTTTGCATATTTCTCTTATTTTCTTTGGCACTGGTGTTATATGCAATTGAAACATCAAATGGTCCATCAATGACGTTCTATCACTTATAATATTGTCAAAGCCTATTTCATCTTTTTCTTCATCTTCACCGCTGTAATCAGAACTCTCTAAAGTATTATATTTATATATATCCATATATGTTTCAAACATATTGTCTTTATCATTTTCAACTATTTCAAGCAAAGGATTATTTTCTGTTTCTGTAGTAATAAGGTCATTTAACTCATATGAGTTTAATTGAAGAATTTCGATAGCCTGCTTTAATTCCGGTGTCATTATTAATTTCTGTACTTGTTTCAAATTAAGTCCTAAATCTGCCTTCATATTTTACACCTTCGCATATTTTTAATATTTTCTATATACATTATATCATATATGTAACCGTTTGAAAATATGCCAAAAAAATATGCCGGCAAGGCAGTTATCTTCCCCATATTGGATTTGTAATTGCAACAAGCTCGTCATTTTCATTCCTGTTATTATCATATATCTCAATTCGGTACCATGAACCTTGCTGTAAATTTCCAGTATATTCATATGTCACTGAGCCTTTATCAGCTTTTATTTTCTTCTCAATCTCGCCATCTTTTACAATAACAATGTCATTTCCCTTTACAATATCTCTTGCAACAATGTTTAATTTCACGATACCACTTCCGATAGAATCGCCAATAGATACTTTTTCAGTTTCATTTTCGATTGTAAAATCAATATATGGGCCCATCGTCACAAAAGCTTTGCATTTTTTTATACCATCTATAATAGATTTATTTGATAGGTTATCGCAATATATATATGTCAACATTTTTCCAAGCTTTTTCAATATGCCATCAATTTGATGGAGGTCACTTCCACCAATACCGGCAATTTTATAACCTTTATTTAATAATTTATCCCATAGTTTTCTTGCCTTTTTGTTACCGTCACCATTTAAAGAAAGCCATGGTGCATTCCATATTTCTATCGCATCAACTTTGCTGTAATCTGTATCGTGGCTCCAACATAAATGTCCATCTAAGCTAGGTGCACACGGATGATTTATAGAAATAATTCCACCATCTTGGTGTACCAAATCAATAATTGTATCTACATTAAGGCCATTATATCCAACTCTCCAGTCTATCCAATTCTTTACGCCATATACATTAGCATGACCGTTATATGTTGATAATTCAATTCCTTTTAAAATAGCAAGTGTATCGGACGTTACAAATTTGCTCCACTGACTTACTGTATTGTGGTCTGTAATAGCTATATAATCAAGCTTTTCTTCTTCAGCCATACTTATCAATGAAGAAACAGATTCAATTCCATCACTTTCAATTGAATGTAAATGAAGTTCACCTTTATACCAGCCTGCATTAGGATTTATTATAGTTTCTCTACTTTTAATTTTTGTATAAATTTCTTCACCACTGCCTCTAAATAGCTTTATCACTATCTCATAAAGGCAGAAACCATATATATCAGCAGGTTCGACCTCAAGAATCCATTTACCAGGTACTATTGCCCCAGGAACAACTCCTGGCGTTGGATTATTTGATATATCCATAAGAATAGCATTTCTCTTCGATCTTTTTGCACCCCTCCCCCTAAAGCCACATGGGTCAAATACTGTTGTCGTTATAATATTTCCAGTTTCTTCATTATATCTTAATTCAATTGTTATTCTGTTAACATCCTCATATACTTCAAAAGAATATTCGTAATATTTTTTTCTATCTGTAGATGTTAAAATTCCTTCGAATCTATATACACGTGGGTTCAATTCGTCATTAAACGTTTCTTTTTGTTTCAATATAAAATAATCCCCTTTCTTTTTGTTAACAATAATATATCATCAAATTGTTAATAAATAATTAAGGGGATATTAAATATACGTAAAAATGTGAAATTATTATTTTTTACCTTATATCAAAATTACTATATTCGCCTTTATAGTCTTCCCATTTTTCTTCTACATTATCGACTTGAGCCCATCTCAAACCATTTTTTATGTAATATATCAATTCCTTTATGTTTTCTTCATCGCCTTCGGCAACTATCTCAACACTGCCGTCATATAAATTTTTTGCATAACCTGTTATATTAAGATTACATGCCATTCGATAGACAGAGTATCTTAAACCTACTCCTTGTACATAACCTGTTAATTTAAGATGGACCATCTTCTTCATTGTTGGTATACATCCCTTCCTAATACACATTTTCTTTTCTATTTTCACTATTCCATTGATATTTATTATGGCCAATACACACATCATATTGTATTCTGATTTGCCATCTCTTTTACTTTCATAAGTCTCGTTATATTTCCTCTTTCATTTTCGTCAAGTTTCATGCTTATAAATTTTATTGTTTCCTCAAGCTGTGGTATCATAATATATTCAAGTGCATTAACACGTCGTCTTGTCTTTTCTATCTCAATTGATAGAAGTTTCACGGTCTTTTCAACTTCTGCTAATTCCAAAAGTCTTGGAAGAAGGTTATTTAAAATAGATATTGCACTATCAAGCTCCGCTGATGTTGAAATAAAACTGTATGGTATTTCACCACCTTCTGAGACTTTTTGCTTTGATATCTCTATCTTAGGAATAACAACACTCATGATGCTTTTATACTTTATATCTATATCTACTTCCATCTTAGGAAACATAATACTTTCTTCTAAAGCCTCAGAAGACATAACCGCTCTTGCCATAAGGAAATTTTTTAGAGCATACACAAGGTCTTTTTCAATATCCTCTCTCATCTTTTTGTTCTGCTTTACAAGGTCAACATATTTTTGAATAAGGCCATCTTGCTTATCTTTTAAAAGTTTATGACCTCTTTCAGCAACGTTTAGCCGTCTTCTTAGCTTTGTAAGTTCCATACGATTAGGATTAACTGCCAGTCTCATGGCTATTTATCCCCCTTAGCAGTTTCATTTTTCTTAGGTAAGTACTTTTCTATATACTCATCTCTAACCCTTTTTAATTCGCTCTTTGGCAAAAGCGTCAAAAGCTGCCATCCAAGATTTAGTGTTTCTTCAATTGTCCTATTTTCATCTGACCCTTGTTTTATATATCTTTTTTCAAATTCATCTGAAAAGGATGCATAGAGCTTGTCTGTATCACTTAAAGCAGCTTCACCCAATACAACTGCTAATTCCTTTGATTCTTTGCCATGAGCATATGCTGCAAAAAGTTGATTCATTGTATCTGCATGGTCTTCTCTTGTCTTGCCCTTTCCTATACCTTTATCCTTTAACCTCGATAGTGATTGTAATACATCAATAGGTGGATTTATTCCACGTCTCATGATCTCTCTATTTAAGATAATTTGACCTTCTGTAATATACCCTGTTAAGTCTGGAATAGGATGTGTTTTATCATCTTCCGGCATAGTAAGAATAGGTATCTGGGTTATTGAACCATTCTTGTCCTTTACTCTACCCGCTCTTTCATATATTGTAGAAAGGTCCGTATACATGTATCCAGGGTATCCTCTTCTACCAGGCACTTCCCTCCTGGCTGCTGATATCTCCCTTAATGCCTCGCAATAATTGGTCATATCTGTTAATATTACAAGGACATGCATATCTTTTTCAAATGCAAGATATTCTGCAGCTGTAAGAGCCATACGAGGTGTTGCTATACGTTCAATCGCTGGGTCATTGGCAAGATTTATAAACAATACAGACCTATCAATGGCCCCCGTTCTCCTAAAATCATTGATAAAGAAATTCGCTTCTTCAAATGTTATTCCCATTGCACCAAAAACAACTGCAAATTTGCTCTCCGCACCAAGAACTTTTGATTGCCTTGCAATCTGTGCTGCAAGTTCGTTATGGGGTAAACCAGATGCAGAAAATATAGGAAGCTTTTGTCCTCTTACAAGTGTATTTAAGCCATCTATTGCAGATATACCTGTCTGTATAAATTCCGATGGGTAATCTCTTGCAACAGGGTTTAAAGGTTCTCCATTTATGTCAAGTTTTTTTTCAGGAATAATACGTGGTCCATTGTCTTTTGGCCTACCAAATCCATCAAATATTCTTCCAAGCATATCTATTGAGACGCCTAGCTCAATACTTCTTCCTAAAAATCTTACTTTTCCTTCATTGATGTTAATCCCTGTTGAACCTTCAAAAAGCTGTACTAGTGCCTTATCTTCATTTACTTCAAGTACTTGTCCACGCCTTATCTCTCCATTTTTTAACTCTATTTCTACAAGTTCATTATATTTGACACCTGATACATTATCAACTAGCATTAGAGGACCTGCGACTTCTCTTATTGTTCTATATTCTTTAAGCATTGACGTTTTCCTCCTTTATCAAAGAGGCCATCTGCTCTTTTATCTCATTTTCAATATTATCAAATTCACTAAGGTTATTTTCACTTATATACTTCATTCTTGAAATCTTTTCTCTAACTTTTACTTCTGTAACTGATCTAAATGATGCACCACTGTCTATAGCTTTTTTGGCTTCCTCATATAATAAAATAATTGCTCTAAGCATTCGATACTGCTTTTTTATAGATGTATATGTATCAATTTCATCAAATGCGTTTTGATGAAGAAAATCCTCTCTAATAGACTTTGTTATCTCAAGAGTTAATCTATCATACACTGAAAGTGCATCAATACCTACCAATCTTACGATTTCCTCAAGGTTCGCTTCATCCTGCAAAAGTCTTATAGCAGTACTCCTAAGGTCTCTCCAATCTGATGCTATATGCTCATTTGCCCATTCATTTGTTTTATCAAGATAAAGTGAATAACTTGTAAGCCAATTTATAGCTGGAAAATGCCTTGCAAATGCTAATGTCGCATCAAGTGCCCAGAAAACTTTAACAACTCTTAATGTAGCCTGTGTAACTGGTTCTGAAAGGTCTCCACCAGGTGGTGAAACTGCACCAACTGCCGTGACAGCCCCTTCTCTTTCCTGACTTCCTAAGCATCTTACATAACCAGCTCTTTCATAGAATTCTGCAAGGCGTGATGCAAGGTATGCAGGATAACCTTCTTCACCTGGCATTTCTTCCAATCTTCCTGACATTTCCCTTAAAGCTTCCGCCCATCTAGAAGTAGAATCAGCCATTAATGCCACACTATATCCCATATCCCTAAAATATTCAGCTATAGTAATACCTGTATATATAGATGCTTCACGTGCCGCAACAGGCATATTTGATGTATTTGCAATAAGAACCGTCCTCTTCATTAAAGGTTCACCTGTTTTTGGATCTTTTAACTCAGGAAATTCCATCAATACATCTGTCATCTCATTTCCTCTTTCACCACAACCTATATAGACTACAATTTCGGCATCAGCCCATTTAGCTAATTGATGTTGTACGACAGTCTTACCGCTTCCAAATGGACCTGGTATACATGCTGTACCGCCTTTTGTTACAGGAAAAAATGTATCTATTACCCTTTGTCCTGTTATCATTGGCTCTTCAGGTGATAATTTTTCTTTATATGGCCTTATTTTTCTAACAGGCCATTTTTGAAGCATACATAAATCTACAATCCCTTTCGCTGTTTTAACCTTTGCGACAACATCTTCAACTGTATATTCGCCATTTTGTATTTCTACTATTTCGCCTTCAATGCCACATGGAACCATTATTCTATGCTCAACAACCGTTGTCTCTTTTACTTTCCCGATTATATCACCAGAAACTACTTTGTCACCAACTTTTACTATCGGTTCAAATTTCCATTTTTTTTCATGATCGATAGGATTAACATGTACACCTCTTTTAATTGTTGCACCAACCATTTCTTGTATGGCATCTAGCGGCCTTTGAATACCATCAAAAATGGAGCCAATTAACCCCGGTCCAAGTTCAACACTAAGAGGAACACCTGTTGAATAGACAGGGTCGCCTGGGCCCAAACCAGATGTCTCTTCATAAACCTGAATAGATGCCCTGCTGCCCCTCATTTCAATAATCTCGCCGATTAATCCTTTATCACTGACTCTGACAACATCGAACATCTTTGCATCATCAAGTCCCTCTGCTATGACAAGAGGTCCAGATACCTTTATTACTTTACCCTCTTTCAATACTATCTCCCTCGCTTTCAAACAAAATATCTACACCGATCGCTTTTTCGACGGACTTCTCTAAATTTTTTATCGCTATTCCGAGGGTACCTTTGTTTCCCGGTATTAAAATAATTGACGGTAAAAGGTTACTATTATATTCTTCAATTGTTCCCATAATATTCTTGGCAAGCTGCTCTGTTATAAAAATTACCGCATAATTATCTTTTGCTAATTTTTTTATTGTGTTTTCAGCATCTAATTCGCTATTGACTGGAAAAGTATTTATGCCAAGTGCTTTAAATGCTATGGCGGTATCTCTATCACCTATTACACCCATCTTATACATACATATCACGTAACCTTTCTTCAATTAGCTCTTTAGGTACTTCGTTCAATTTTCCTACGAAAATTATTCTTAAATTTTTTGTTTCATTAATTAGAGAATACAGATACCCTATAATTGGCATTATGCCAAAGTTAGTCATCTTGCCACTTTTGACAAAATCTAGCATATAATTATCAAACTTTTTTTCGAAATATGACGGTGAATTTGTATTTAGCCAATTTTGCACAGCATCTTTAAATGAGCTGTATTTTGTAAATTCAATCTTTTCAAGGATGTCAATGGAATCCCTGTACCATTCGATAAAAGTATTTGCATCTATATATCCGTCATCAAGAAGATTTTTTGAAAAATCCCCTTCAGTGAGTCCGAGTTTATATGACCTTATGTATGTTCTAATATTGTTTAAATCAATTTCTGTCTTAACCATATCTATTATAAAATCATAGCCTAAATCTAATGAAATATCATATTTTTGTTTAAAATAAGCTTTATCAAGAATAATATCAATTTGCTGTGGATCCCTTGTTAAATTAAAATTTGCCTCTGCTGCATCAAGTCCATTAATTAAATACGTCGTTAAATTACTATATTCTCTTTTATCTATAGCTTTTTTCAATTGATTTACATCGATATTTCCAGAATAACTTAAAATACTTTTTAGATCTATATTATTCAGGTATTTTGCTTTAAGCAATGCTTTTGTATTTTGGTAATCGTACATTATTGTAAAAAACTCCTCAAAAATTTTGGTCTTCGTTGATTCTTCAATAATCTTAAACTTATCTTTTAAAAATCTCCCTAAATTCTCTTCAAAATTAAAAATATCCTCAACTGTAGTAAAATAATTTTTGTATTCTGTATCATTCAATATTTTAATAACCTCTTCGAGTCTATCTGCATTCAACAGTCTTTCGATAATTACACTATTTAAAAGGCGTGTTTCAAGCACTTTTATTCTGGAATTTGCATAGATATATTTAGCATCATTCATAAAATAGCCCCCTCAGCTTTTGAATAATATTTGGGCTACTTGTATCTCCAAATCTTCCCTTAAATTCTGAATTAGTGTATCAAATGAATTATCTATTTCTACATCATCGGATTTTATGATAAATCCGCCACTTATATCGGCAGTTTCATTAGACAATGTTACATTTGCATTTATACCCCTTGAATTTAAAAAGACATTTATGTCCTTTAGAAATTCTGGTGATATTATATTTTTATCATTGCTGTTTACAATTATTTGTTCATCGCCTTTATCAACCGCTTCAATGATTGAATTTCTCAAATACTGGATGTATTTAACTCTATCCATATTTTTTAAAAATAAAAGGGCATTATCAAAAGCATCATTTATAAATTTCTGCTTCGCGGTAAGTATTTCCTTTTTGAAATCCAACTCTGCCATGCTTATTTTTCTTCTCTTGTAATCTTCGGCTTTTTCATATGCCCTTTCATGTAAGTCTTTTTTTATTTCATCGGCTTTTCGATTTGCTGCATCAATAATTTCCTTTGCTTTATTTTTCGCTTCAGCTAAAATTTTTTGTTTTTCTTCCTCGGCGTCATTTATGATGTGGCTTAGAATGCTTTCTATTCCCGACATTATGACCACCTCATATTTTTATAAACGTGATTGTTAAAACAGAAATCAATAAAGACAAAACGGCATATGTTTCTACCATTGCGGCAAATGTAATGGCCTTTGCAACCTCTTCAGGCTTCTTAGCAACTATACTTACACCTGCAGCTGCAACTCTACCCTGATATATAGCAGAGACTAATCCTACAATCATAATAGGCAGTGATGCAGCAAATATCAATAACCCTTGTCCAAGTGTAAGTTGCGCTATATTCCCACTTAGAACACCCAACTTGGATATAATTATGAATCCTGTCAAAAATCCATATATTCCTTGTGTACCTGGTATAGCTTGCAAAATAAGTATCTGCCCAAATTTGCTTGGATCTTCTGTTATAACACCAGAAGCACTTTCACCCACAAGACCGACCCCTTTTGCAGATCCAATTCCAGGTAATATAACTGCCAATGCTGCACCAACTAATGCAAATATTTGTCCAATTTGTAAACTCATATTTATTCCTCCTTAACAAATTTAAAGTATTTTGTTTTTATTCTAAAAGGTGTGAATGCCTTACCTCCACCTTCGTAGAACTTTCCAAAAAATTCGATGTATTGCAATCTGCTGGAATGTACAAATGCTCCCAGTGCATTGATTGCAATATTAAATGAATGTCCTATAATCAATACAATAGGCGCGAAAATTATATATAGAAAAATATTTCCTTTAAAAAGTAGTGCAATTGTATTCATTACAGTTGCAACAACTGTTGTCGCAAGCCCAAGTGCAAGTATTCTTGAATACGAAAGAACATCACCGAGAAAGCTTGTAACACTATATAAGCTAATTAATCCTGAAAGAAATTTCATAATAATGTTCTTTTTGGCCCTTCCTTGTGTGAGTATTAACAAAATTGCACCTGTTAGTGCTACATATTTAGCTATAGAAGACAATTGAGGAATCAAAAACATCATAAGTCCTGTTAAAAATATATACCAAAAGCCTTGATCAAAAATAGCATCAAGTATCTTACCTTCTTTTATATTAATATATGCCTTCATAGCCATCGCAACATAAACTTGTATTACACCTAGAATAAATGAAAAAATCAATAGTTTCATTGGATCTTTTAAAGGGTCAAACCACAATGGCTTCAATTTTATGAGATTTCCAAACCAGCTGCCAAACATTGCACCCCATATTAATGTTGATATACCACCTAACATTAAAAGCTGAATAAGCTTTTTTGCCATGCCTTCAAATGGTATAAATTTAAGTGCCAAGAATGTGAGTAAAGCGAGAACAATTCCATAACCTGCATCACCAATCATCATACCATAAAACACAAAGAAAAATGGCGCCATGACAAAATCAGGATCAATTTCATTTGACTTTGGAAGACTATAGAATTCTGTAACGGCTTCAAATGGCCTTACAAATTTATTGTTCTCCAGTATTATCGGGAACTCCTCGCCATCCTCTGGTTTTCTAAAATCAATATAATATGTAGTATTTAATTTTTTTAAGGCTTTGTTAACATTATCAACCGCTTTTTCTGGTAACCATCCTTCTAGATAGAAAGTTTTTTTAGAATTGAGTATTTTGTCACCTGCAACAATCCTATCTCTTTTGGTTGTATAATAATCACACAAAGCTTTAAATGAATCTAAATATTTTCCATTTTCTAATATTTCATTCTTTGTGTTTAATATTTCAACTTCCATATTGGATATATCTCTTTCAAAATTGTCTATTGCAACTTTTGGCGTATCATTAATTGGCAGTTCATATTTTACAAAGCCATACTTTCTTATTACATCTTCTATTTCGTTGGCAAAAGATTTGTGATAAATCAAAAGCAAATATACATCTGGTTTTGTTTCATTTAATAATTCAATATAATGTTCCTTTATTTTTAAATTAATTTCATTTTCAAATTTTTCATAAACTCTTTTGGAAATTACTCCAAGATTAAAATTTATGTCTTTTATAGATTTTAATTCACCGATAGGTGTATCAAGATTAATCCATGGCTTTAAAATATCTATAGTCGATATAAGCCTTCCTCTATCATTTTTAATTTGATTGATTTCATCTTCTAATGCTACAACTTTTTTCATATGTTCTCTTAAGATTTGCTTATTTTCAAGTATTTTTGATATCTCTTCTGTACTCATTTTGGGTTTTTCAAAGCCGGATTTACGGCTTTTTATATACTTTTCGATAACAGCTATTGCTGATTTACAGTCGGATAAAAAATTATCGACTTCGTACAATTCGTCTGTTGCATACTCCTTCTTAAGTTTTTCTATTTCAATCTCTGCTAATTCTACCAATCCCATCTCCTGTAGCAGCTTTAAAAATCTTTTCTTATCCTTTTTAAACCCAACAAGGGTCATTTTATTCATTTTAGCTACCGACATATGTACCCACTATCCTCTCATAGATGAGATTTACAGCATCGTTCATGTTCTTTTCTACTATAATATTTAAACCAGCTATTATATCATCTTTTTCTTGTCTTTTCTTTTCTATAGCAGTATTTGCATCTCTATCAGCTTTATTTAAAAGTTCTTTCTGCTCGTTTTTTCCATATTCGTATGATTCTTTTATTATTGCATCGCTTTTTCTCTTCGCATCATCAATAATTGATTGGGCTTCCTTTTTAGCATACTCAATTATTTTATTTGATCTATCTTCCGATTCCAAAATTTTATCAATAATTTCTTTTGCCAATATATCACCACCCATGAAAATATTTCTAATGCTTATTATTATAATATGCAAATAATATATCGTCAATTTTAATAAATTTTTATAGTACAAACTTCTTAATAGCATATGCCACACCATCATCCATGTTTGTCTTTGTTATGTAGTCTGCATTGGATTTTAACAAATCAATTGCATTTTCTACGGCTACACCAAGTCCGGCATACTGTACCATTTCAAGGTCATTCTCACTATCACCTATTGCCATCATTTCATGCCTTTCTATATCAAGATATGCTCCAAGTATTTTAAGAGCGCTACCTTTGCTTACGTCCTTATTTATTATCTCAATATTATTGTAATAAGAGCTCGTTATTGCAAGTCTATCGCTCTTATCTTTGTCGATTATATTCCTAACTTCTTTTATTTTTTCCGCATCTTCATCAAATATAACAAACTTAACAATTTTATCTTCAAGTTTATCAACAATATCTACAGACGTAGGAATCTCTCTTATCTCGACTTTTAGCGTTTCATTATATAGTCTATTCCATTCACCATATTTTTGATATTTGTTTGTAGTTTCCGGTGAAAAAACTATTTTATCACTATAAAAATGGTAATATGTATCATATTTATTCCCTAATTCTATCAAATACTTTAGAGCATCTAAATCAAGAACACTTTCATATATTTCTTTATTGTTAGGATCTCTTATTATAGCACCATTACTTGCAATAATATATGGCTTAAAGCCAAGAAATTCTGAATATGCATATGCTGATGCGTATATTCTTCCTGTAGAAATAGCAATATAAATTCCATTATTATGGGCTTTCTTCAAAATTTTGATATTTTCTTCGGAGATTTTTTTATCGTGTGTGAGAAGTGTATCATCCATATCAATAGCAATTAATTTATATGACATTTTAATGTCCTCCATCCATCAATATATTATAAACCCAATTATAACTATATCACTACAATTTGTTAACTTCAAGTTGACAATAATCCACTTAATTAAACAATTTTATTAAAATATATTTGACAGAACAATATAAAAATAGTATAATTTAAATACGAATATTATGTGATAAATTTTATTAATTAATATTCCATACAGAAAGAAGGGATATAGTGGACGATATTTCATTAGTCTTAAAAGAGAAGGGATTAAAGGTTACACCACAAAGACTTGCAATAATAAATATGCTTAGAAATACGAAAGAACATCCGAGCGCTGAAACAATATATAAAAAATTGTCGTCCGATTTCCCTACAATGAGTCTCGCAACCGTGTACAAAACGCTTGAAATGCTTAAAAATATTGGCCTTGTGCAAGAACTTAATGTAGGTGAAGGTAGTTTTAGGTATGATGCAAACACAGACTCACATCCACATCTCATTTGTTATGGTTGTAATAGGGTAGATGACCTTGATGAATCGGTGCTTAAGGATGTTATAAAGGAAGTAAGCAAGCATACAGATTATCTTCTTACAGAACAGAAGCTTTATTTTTACGGGTATTGCCCAGATTGCAAGAAAAAAAAATAAATTAAAACGAGTGTTTCCACTCGTTTTTTAATTTGTAGGATTTATGTTTTGAGGCTTACCATTTAAATCCTCAGTAGAAGTATTTACTTTACTGTTATTTTGATTAGATTCTTTAACTGTATTACTTGTCCCGTCTGCCTTCTTAGTGCCACGCTTTATAACACCATCAACAGGTTTATATATATCTGTATATAAAAATTCTTTCTTTTGAAGCACGTTATTTTGATAAATCAATCTATAGGTATTAACTTTGTACCCCGTATGCTGTTCTACTTCGACTTTTTCCTGACCTTCTGGCAAAGTAGGGTCATTAACGTAATTTACCTTTGGTTCATACTTGTCAACAATCTCTGAATATATATCTATTCTTTTTGAAGGATCCTTTGTATATCCATATAGATTAACCACAAAATTATTGCCATTGATGTACGACTCAATATATAGAGGATACTGTGATGGATTCTTGAATTTTAAATCAAGTACATCACCGGATATAGTAGCATCCTGACCTGGTGATACATATCCTACCGGAAATGTATGATGGTATCTTTCATCTATTTTTAAATCAGCTCTTAATGCAGCATTATACAGTGTAGTTGCAACCTGGCATACTCCGCCACCTATATCTGGTACAAGCTTATTACCAACTATAACAGGTGCTTCTTTATACCCATTCTGGATAATCCTTGGCCCTAATGCTTTATTCAAGGAGAATTCATCACCAGGCATTAAAAGTTTTCCATTAAGGGCTTTTGCTGCAACAGCCAAGTTTTCTGATCTGTTAACATCGGATGTATTAAATTGAGTAGAATACGACACAATTTTGTTTTTAACCATACTAAGTTCTGATGCTTTTATATTTGCATCAACTTTTACTACCGTAATCGGAATTTCAATCTTGCTATTTCCTTCATTGTTAATAAAACTATTTATTGCATTTTTAACATCATCGACAGTCTTCCCAACATCAACTTTCTGCCCAGGTATATCATTTGTTATATTTATTTTACCATATGAAATACTTATTTTTGCATCTACAGGTTTTTTATCAATGTCTTTTGATATATTGGTTACAAATGAATTTAAGTTATTGTAATTTGCTTTCGGCTTATATTTTAAATATTCACCATGCTTTCTCACATTATATATGATTTTTAAGCGATCTAATGGGTTGCCTTTTTTACCTATTGCATATGCATCAGCAACCATTTTATTATAGTCATAATTTACTTTGATATCTTTATTTGTCAAAGCATATTGTTTATCATTATATTTCAATATTACCTCAAAATTATCGAAGGATTCTAGACTGTTCTGCAATTTTGAATATGCTTCTTCCTTTGTTAAACCACTTAAATTTATGTTATTTACATATACCCCTTTTGTTATAACATTTTGATTCAAAATAGTATAAAACATCGCAATGGAACCTGCGAAAACCACAAGAACCAACACTAATAAAATAATATAAAAATAGCTATTTTTGTTTCTATTTCTCTTAGTATCTTTTGTCTCCATATTGATCTCCCCATTAATAATAATTTTTGAAACTTTTACTTAAATTATATACCACATATTTTGCAAATTAATTACATACTTATAAATTTTTCATTAACTTTTTATTAAATAAACATAAATGATTTACAGGACAAATGTCGCATTTCGGCTTCCTTGCAATACATATATTTCTACCATGATATATTAAAAGATGGTGTGACTTTGACCACAAATTTTTAGGGATTATTTCCATCAATTGTTCTTCGGTTTTTAAAACATCTTTACTATCCGCAAGGCCTATTCTATTTGAAACCCTGAAAACATGTGTATCAATAGCTATTGCATCTTTTTTAAATGCATTGCTAATAACAACATTTGCAGTTTTTCTTCCAACCCCAGGCAATTCCATTAATTTTTCAAGTTCATCAGGAACATTGCCATCATATTTTTCACATAGAATCTTACAAGTTTTTATAATATTTTTAGATTTATTTCTATATAATCCGCAATCTTTTATTTCCTTTTCAAATTCAGATGGAACAATATTTTCTAAATCATATGGTGAATTATATTTTTTAAACAATCTTTCTGTCACCATATTTACTCTTTTATCAGTACACTGTGCAGATAAAATTGTTGCTATCAATAGTTCAAAAGCATTTTTGAAATGAAGGCTTGGTTTCGCATCTGGGTATGTCTTCTCAAGAATAATTATAACCCTTAATGCATTATCTTTTGTTATCCTCAAAAACCTCACCTCTTATATTTTTCAAAGCCTTTTTCATAAATTCTTTTGTTTCTATATCAGTTTCTTTTAAATAAGCATTTTCTATGCCACTTATAGACCTTTCACCATCCAAAATGCTTAAAGCATATGCACTATATCCTCTTAAATAAGCGCTATTTCCTTTTAATAAGGATTTTAATGACTTAATACTGTCTTTGTCTTTAGAATTTATTGAAGCAATTATTGCATTTCTTATTATTGTATTTTTACCTCTCCAAGAAGATGATGTAGGCCCAAATACCTCTTTAAATCTTTTATTGTCAAGGTCTAGAATCTCTGTGAGATTATGCCGAGGTTTAAGTTTTCCCGGAATAAATTCATTTCTCATAACCTTTTTCGCCCTTTTATTAAATGGACAAACTTCTTGGCAGACATCACAGCCGTAGATCCTTTTGCCTAATTTTTTTATTGTTTCATCATTTAAATACCCTTTATAAATTGTTGCATATGACAGACATTTATTTGCATCTATATTATAGTCGCTAACAAATGCTTTCCCAGGACATGCTTTTAAGCATAAGCTGCAATCACCACATTTTGAATCAATTGGTGTATCAGGTTCAAAATATACATTTAACAATAACTCTCCGAGAAATATGTACGAACCATACTCTTCGTTAATAATCATGTTGTTCTTCCCATAAAAGCCTATTCCAGCACTATATGCTATAGCCCTTTCAAGGAGTGGATTGTTATCGACAAGTGATACCATTTTTGCATTGTTACATTTTGATAATATAAAGCTTTTTAGCATATCGAGTTTTTCTTTCAAAACCATATGGTAATCTTTACCCCAAGATGTTCTTGATACAATCCCAAAACCTGATTTAAGGTCATCTCTTTTGAAATCAATATTGTACGATACAGCTATTGCAATAATGCTTTTAACATCTTCTAATAGCAAAGCAGGATTTATTCTCTTTTCTACATCTTTTTCTTCAATGGAACAACTTAAGCCAAGCTCACACCTATTTTTCAATAAAACTCGATATTTAAAAAGGCAATCCGGACTTGCAAAACCTAATACATCTATTCCCGATTTATATGCAAATTCTCTAATATCATTTTTTGTGACACATGTCACATCCATACATTCCCTCCATTATTCGCTTTTGTTTTGCTTATTTTTAGTCATAATTTCATAAAATGATTTTAACTTTGCTTTTACCTTTTCGTTTATAACACTCATTTCCACGCCTGTCAATATCTCCATTCCTTCATCAATAGTTTTTATGCTATAGATGTGAAATTTTTTCTCTTTACATGCATTAATAACTTCATCATCAAGTACAAGATTCTCTATATTTTGCTCCGGTATAATTACTCCTTGATCACCAGTTAAGCCTTTAACCTTACAGAGCTTATAAAAGCCTTCGATCTTATGTGTCACACCACCAACAGGTTGAATTATCCCAAATTGATTGACAGAGCCAGTAACAGCTATACCTTGTTTAATTGGTACACCTGACAAGCTCGATAGTATTCCATATAACTCTGTGCTTGATGCACTATCACCTTCTACGCCTTCGTACAATTGTTCAAAACATATACGTGCAGAAAGTGTAAGTGGGAAGTCATCCGCATATTTACTCCCTATATAGCCAGTTATGATCATAACACCTTTATCATGTATGTGACCACTCATCTTTGTCTCTCTTTCAATATTTACTACACCCTCTTCACCAGGATATGTTGTAACAGTTATCCTAGAAGGTTTTCCAAATTGATAATCACCAAGGTCAATAACAGAAAGACCATTTACAATACCTACTTTTTCACCTGTTACATCTATTAAAAATAGCCCTTCTTTAAAATAATCGATATATTTTTCTTCTATCATATTAACACGCTTTATTTTCTCTTTTATCGCCTTTTCTACATGTTCACCCTTTACTATTGGACTTTTATCTATCTCAGCCCAGATGTCTGATTCATATAGAATTTCGACAATATCATTGAACCGTGTTGTAAGTTTGTTTTGGTCCTCCGATATTCTTGTTGAATACTCTATAATTTTTGCAACGCCTGTATTGTGAAACGGTCTTAAGTTATCCGTCTCGCAGTGTTTTTTGACAAACGCCGCCATTTGTGCAATATTATCATCATTAAGATCCATAACATCATTAAAATCAACTTTTACTTTAAAAAGCTTTTTAAAGTCTTCGTCATAATTATACAAAAGATGATATAAATAGGGTGTACCTATCAATACGACTTTCACATTAAGCTCGATAGGCTCAGGCTTTAACGATGATATCGATAATAACCCATATGATGATGTCACATTTTCTATTGTTATTTTGTCTGTCTTCAAAGTTCTTTTTAATGCATCCCAAACGTATGGATATGTAAGAACATCCTTTGCTTGCAATATCAAATATCCGCCATTTGCTCTATGTAGTGCACCAGCTTTTATCTTAGTAAAGTCTGTTGTTGCGACACCAAAATCACTTTCATATTCTATGCTGCCAAGTATATTATTATAGTTAGGATTATACTCAACTATGACAGGTGCACCCTTCATACGACTGTTATCAACAAAGAGATTTACACTGTATTTTTTTAAAAAAGCTTTTCTATTCTTCTTTAATATAAATGGAAACTGGTTATCCTCGTCATCTTCATTTCTAAAGTTATCAAGGTTCTCTAATATATCCCTCTGTATACTGTCTAGATATTTTATTACACTATTATAATCACTGTATTTTGTTCTTAAATCATCAATAAGATGTCCAACAGCAAATAACCCTATATTGTTGTCAAGTTCATGTATTTCATCTCTGGCTTCTTTATCAACATTCTGTATATCTTTCCATATTTGAAGTACCTTAACCTCAAATTCCGACGCTTTTGATTCTATTTCCTTTTTCTTTTCCTCATCTAATTGTTCATACTCCTCATTATTTACCTGTTTACCATCAATAACTGGAATACTTACAATTCCGGTTTTTGTTTCCTTTAAGACAAATCCAAAATTTTTTGCAAGTGTATTTAGTTCTTCTACTAAGTTATTTTTCTTATCCTGATATTTCTTTATGATTTCACTTTTTTGCAAATCATATGATTTAGTGTTAAATGCCTTTGGCACTTCCCTTTGAAGCTGCTCAACAAATTCTTTCATATCCCTTTGTAATTGTCTTCCCACACCGGGTTTTAAATTTATTGCAATTGGCTGTGATGGTTTATCAAAATTAAAAACGTAAACCCAATCATCAGGTACTTTTTCTTCTGATGCAACTTTATTTATAGAGCTTGTGGCATAACTAGATTTACCTGTTCCTATAAGTCCAGTTATAAATATGTTGTATCCCTTTTGCTTAATTTTAAGGCCGAATTCCATCGAATCTTTAGCTCTTTCCTGTCCTATAAGACCGTCAAGAGATTTTATCGTTTCTGTAGTGACAAAATTAAACAAATTCGGATCTATATATTTTTTTAATTTATCTATAGATAATTCCTTCATATAAAGTCCTCCTTTTTAATAATATTACGCCAATAATATCATTTTTCCTTCTTTTATATATAAAAAAACAATATGCCAATATTTGTCAATTATTCATGTATTAGAAAACTTTACTAATTAAAAAGTTGATATATAAAAGTCAGAAGTATATTTTTTATTTCTTATTTACAAAAACCAAATCTAGCAAAATAAAAAAATAATAAATAAGTAGCTGAAGGAAATCCTTCAGCTTTTATCATTCAAATCTATTTTCCCGTCTTTTTCGTCACATACTTAACCATTTTTTAATCATATTTCCACCTGTTTTGCCAACTTCTCTTGTCGTCATATTCTAAAGACCGCGTTTTTCGATATTACCATCAAGGTGTAGTTCTTCTAAAACTTCTTTTAATGAATCAAGCTCATCCTCTGATTTAGAATGTAACTTTCTCCTTTTCGACATAGAAAAGCATATCCGCTATTATTTTAACCTATAGCAAAGGCATATATCTTGACAAAATAACCCAAATTTTCTTTAAAACTAAACTTCCTTAATTGCCTCCGTCGGGCAACCTTCTATTGAATCGCGGCTTGCCTCTTCTTCGCCTTCTGGAACTTCATCAACTATTGCATGAGATTTTCCCTCTTCATTCCAGTCAAAGACAGCAGGACATGTATCAATACAAAGACCGCATGCGATACATAAATCTTGGTCAACATAAACTTTCATTTTTTTACCTCCTCTAACTTTTTATATAAATAATATACCATATTTTTCTTAAAAACAAAAACTTATTTTATTATATAGTAACATGCTTCAAGTTCATCATCATTAGCATTTTCTATGTGGTGTTTTAGCTCAGCAATTGTTTCATTATCTACTTTTGCACTTTTATCACCGAGGATTCTTGACATAACCATTTGACTTGCCATTGATTCTTTGTATCTTTCAACAAAATCTACTATCTCACTTATTTCTTTATCTCTATCCATATAAAACACCTCCTGTCATTTATTTTCTTTAAAATAAATCTAATTATACAAAAAAAAGGGCCTCTCGGCCGTTAAATGTATAGCAGTGATTCTTTTAGGAAATTAGTTAAAAGAATTTTATCACCACTACTTAATTCTTTCACATATTGGTGGAAAACATTAATTTTGTCTAATATTTTTTGGCTTTCATTTTTTAAATGATAATTAATTAGTATACCAATGACAATTCCAACAAAAAATATCACTGAAGTTTCCGATCCAATCATTAATACTGAATTTTTTACATTATCAAGTGTCGCTACATCTAATGTTTTAATCTTCAATAATAATGTTGTCAATACATATGCACAAAATTTTAGTGGTTTTAAAGCGTCTTTATTTTCATTCAAAAAATTATCAATCACCTTTGATTCATCATTTTTTTTAATAGTGTTAATCAGCAGTTCTTTCATTGCATTCCATTCCTGTGTACAATTTTTATTTATAAGTTCATATGCACTATCATCTGGTGTATACACAAGAATTGACCTGCCAAGTACCTTATCATCATTTATATAATATTCTCTTTTAACATAGCCTAATTTTTCAAGGTCATTTAAAACATCATATGCAGTCCACTTGCTAATGCCCATCGTGTTCGCAACATCTACATAATGAACTGGCTTTTTATGTCTCTCATAAAGATTTATCAATGTTTTTATAAAGTCTATCTTTCTTTTTGTTAAAGGCACATAAACACCCCATTTCTTTCACCAAATACATAATAGGGCATTTTATATTATGAGTCAAGCCTCCCTTTGGGAAACATTCTTATTATTCCAAATATCATCAGCGACTTTACCCCATCTATCCGCAACAGCCTTTAGTTCATCTACCATGTTGTGTATATCTGATACATCATGGGCCTGTGTATTATGTGCCCCAGACTCTTCTACTATTTCGAGAAGCTTTTCGGGATTATCTATGAGAGGACATGGCCTTAACATATCTGTATTAAATGGCTGCCTTTTCTGGTATGACCTCATAATTGGTGACTTTAAAGCATCTTCCAAACTAACATCATTTATATTGACATTTGAGTAATGTATGAATGCACATGGTTCTACTTCACCAGCTGCATTTATATGCAAATACCTTCTGCCACCTGCTATGCATCCACCACTATACTCTCCATCATTCCAGAAATCTATTGCAAATAACTCTTTATTTGCCCTAATATAATTTACTCTTTCGTACATATATTTTCTTTGCTCAGGGGTCGCCATTAATTCAAGGTCAACATCTTTACCAACGGGAATGTATGTAAAATACCATCCAAAATAGCATCCCTTATCAATGAGCATGTCTATAAACTCATCACTGCCAACTTCTTCTGTATTTTGTTTTGTATATGTTGCTGAAAATCCAAATGGTACACCATTCTCTCTTAATAGATCCATGGCATGCATAACTTTGTCAAATGTTCCCTTCCCACGTCTTGCATCAGTCTTTTCCTTAAGGCCGTCAATACTTATAGCAAATGTAATATTTCCAACACGTTTTACATCCTCTACAAATTTTTCGTCGATCAACGTACCATTTGTAAATAAATGGAATACTTGATTGCTGTGTTTTTCTGCAAGTTTTACTATATCATCCCTTCTAACAGTTGGCTCACCACCGGATAAGACTATAAAGTAAATGCCAAGCTTCTCAGCCTCTGTAAATACTCTATCAAGAACTTCATTTGAAAGACTGTGTGGTTTATAATCACCAGCCCAACAACCGGTACATCTTAAATTACATGCTTCAGTTGGATCAATTAAAATCGCCCATGGGACGGAAACCCCCAGTTTTTGTGACATTTCTTTTTGTTTTGGTATGCCCTTAAAATTACAATTAATAAAGAAATTAAGCAAAAGTCTTTTTAAAATATTTTTATCTACATTCTTTAAACCTTTGATTGTGAATTTGTACCAGTTACTTTCTTTATCATTTAGAAATTTTTTTACACTTTCTATTTGTTCTTTATGTTCTGGCATCACCGTAAGCTTAGACATAAGATTTGCTATGGTTAAAAGATTCTTTTCTGGATTCTTGTCTATGTAGTCGACAATTGCTCCAATAATCGGATCGACAATATTCATAAAATATTTCCTCCTTTATTCCCAAAATATTAAAATTACCCAAAAAACCAAAACCCATCTCAAAAAAATATTACCACTTATTATATATTAAATCAACATCAAATTTAGAATTTTTTTATATATCAAGACAACTGCCACCTATAAATTCCTTGATTAAAGAATTTTGAGGTATTGCTGATTCATCATCAAGAGATATAAAATAGCTAAGAAATTCAAGCAGTTCCTTTGCTACAGAATATGCTTCATTATCTCTCTTGATTTCCTTTAAAAGTGATTCGGTATACTTTTTAATAACTGACAACTCATATGGCAGTGAAGAATTAAACATAATATCTGCTTCCTCTTGATATGGAAATATATATTTTTCTTCACCACGCCTCACAGAAGGCCACATTAAAATGGTTCTTGATGCGTCACTTGAGCGAAATTGATTATCTCTAACCAACCTTCTTAAAAGTGTCTAGTTTTAGTCGATATTCTATTATGTTCATCAAGATTTAACTGTGTCAAAGCACTTATATATATTTTATATTTATTATCCTTGGGTATCTCTTTCGTAAGCCTGTCATTTAAACTATGTATTCCTTCAACTAAGATTATTTGGTCTCCTTCTAGCCTTACTATTTTGCCATTTTTTTCTCTTTCACCTTTTTTAAAATTAAAAATAGGCAATTCTACTTCTTCGCCTTGAATGAGCTTTATTATTTGATTATTAAATAAATTTAAGCCAAGAGCATCTATTGATTCAAAATCATAATTACCGAATTCGTCCTTCGGTGTTTTATCCCTTGGTAAAAAATAGTTATCAAGAGATATAGGAAATGGTTTTAATCCATTGACTCTCAATTGTACGCTCAATCTATGTACAAAAGATGTCTTTCCTGATGAAGAAGGTCCTGCAATTAAAACTATCTTTATCATTTTTTGGTTGTCAGTTCCACTATTTCATTATCTAATTTTGCGGCAACTATTTTCGCTGGATACATGTCTTTAAAATCTAAAGATATCTCTTCAAGTGTTGTACTATCCGGATAATCATATGACATACCGTCTATTTTAATGATCATAAAATCACCTCTATTAAATTATATTACAGCAAAAAAATTTTAAGAAATCTATTTTAAATACAAAAAAAACCGGTTAGCGCCGGTTTTTTTTTCTTCTATTTTATTTTTCCTGTATCCCGCGAAGCCGTTCGGCTATGTTTTCAAACCCTCTCTCGCAGGTGGGTATCCTATCAGCTATTTCTGAAGTCCTATCAATGTAGGCTTTTCATCTGTAACTGAGTTTGGATTCCCGATGTCATTGTGTTGGTTGAAAACAAAATCACCGTAAACAAACTTCCCAGGACCTTCAAGATATTTATAGTATACATCCTAAAAATACTCATTGCAATAGTAGAAATCTGGAAATTAAAAGGTTACAAATCTTGTCGTATCAGCGCCACAAACCGGGCATTTATCAGGTATTGGTCCTACAGTAGTATAGCCACATACACTACATATATGTACTTCGTTAAAGCTTACATCCTTCCCTGAATCAACTGCTAATTTTGCTTCTTTATATAGGTCTGCATGAATTTTTTCTGCTTCTCTTGCCCATGTAAAAGTCTTTTTTGCACCTTCCTCTTGTTGAAATTCAGCAACTTTTATGTACGTAGCATACATTTCATTGACTTCAAAAAGTTCACCGCTTATGGCTTTATCAAGGTTTAGTGAAGTATTACCTATTCCGAATCCAGCCATAGATGGAACTAAAAAATCTCCTTCTAAGTCTTTATGTGCTTTAAAGTGATTACTAGCATGTACCTCCTCAGCATATGCAATGGCGTTAAATAATCTATAAACATTTTTAAAGCCTTCATCCATTGCTTTTTTACTCCATACCTTATATCTTTGATATGCCATACTTTCTCCGCCATATGCGGAACGTAAATTTGCTGCAGTCATATTGTTTTTCACTATAAACACCCTTTCTGAAAGAATTCGTCTATATTTTTTATCAAATTATCGTTTTTATTCAATTTATTTAGATTTTACAAATATATGTCTTATGATATTTTAAATTTACATATATGAACTATATATATTTTTCTGCATAATATGTATTGGAGGAGGATTGCTATGATCAGTTTCGATAAATTAGCAAATGCCATAAAAGGTATTTGGGGAAATAAAAATAAAGGATATGATAAGATAACCTTAAATCTTTACGGCCTCAATATAACAGTCGAAAGAAGGACAAATATAGAAGTACCACATGAGGTTACTGTAGTTATTCCAAGAGTTGAATGTAGAAAAAAGGTAAAAGATAATGGAGAAGAGATAGAGATAATAATGAACAGTATAACTATCGTCCACTCTCCACGCCATGAATTAGCAGGACCCCCGTCTCCTCCTCCAGTTATTCCTAAAAGGAAATAATTATCCATGTATGAGTTGCGGTAGACATTTCGCACAAACATGTTTTATTTCACCCTTGTATTTAAAGCTTATTATAGGTGCATCATCATCAGTATTGCCACAATATAAACATCTATCCTTATTTATATTATTTTTATGTTTTATAGCAGCTTCTTCGTTAAAAGGAACCGCTTCTCTCTCTTCTATCGATAAAGCATTTGTTGGGCATACATTAAGGCAAACACCAGCACCATCGCATAATTCTTCACTTATTACTTTTGCTTTACCATTTTCTATAGTTATGGCACTTTCGACACACGGTGTTACACATAGACCACATCCATTGCATTTTTCCTCATCTATTTTTATAATCTTCCTTTTAGCCATTATGTCACCTCCATTTTAATAGGATATCAATTTATATTATACATTAAAAAAGCTATCAAATTTGTGATGTATATCACTTATTTTATAATTTATAGTTTTATAGTAAAATAATTGATGAGGTGTTATAAATGGATTTACAAAAATGCAATATATGCCCTCGGAATTGCAATGTCGATCGCAATATTAAAAGAGGCTTTTGCCGTATGTCTAACAATATTAAAGTTGCTAAGGCATATCTGCATAAATGGGAAGAACCATGTATAAGCGGTGAAAGAGGTTCGGGAACTGTATTTTTTACAGGGTGTAATTTAAAGTGTGTCTTCTGTCAAAATTATAAGATTAGCCAAGAAAATTTTGGCATAACTGTATCTATCGAAAAGCTCGCAGATATCTTTTTAAATCTTGAAAAATTAGGTGCACATAATATTAATTTAGTATCACCTACAATATATATCCCCAAGATAAAAGAATCAATACTTATTGCAAAGGATAAGGGACTAAGTATACCTATAGTATATAATTCAAACGCATATGAAAATGTAGAATTATTAAGAATTTTAGATGGTCTTATTGATATTTATCTACCAGATCTAAAATATTACGATGATACAACAGCTATAAAATTTTCATATGCACCAGAATATTTTAAATATGCCAAAAAGGCCATATTAGAAATGTTTAGACAAGTTGGAGTTCCTATTTTTGATAAAAATGGAATAATGAAAAGAGGCTTGATAATAAGGCATCTCATATTGCCAGGGAAATTGCATGAAACAAAAAAAATCCTTAAATGGATTAAAGAAAACCTTCCAAAAGAAGTATATGTGAGTCTTATGGGACAATATATACCATATTATAAAGCAAAAAATTATCCTGAAATAAATAAAAAAATAGATAATAGAGATTATGAAGAAGCAATAAATTATTTTTTTGAAATAGGGCTAGAAAATGGATTTGTTCAAGACGACGAAAGTGCATCTGAAAACTACATCCCCAACTTTAATTTAGAAGGAATTAATTAATACATTTTTCATATCCTGAGGTACTTGTGTATATATAGATATATATTTATTTAAAAAGGGTTGTTTTAACGAAATTCTAAAAGAGTGTAATGCTTGCCTTCTTATTAAAAGCTTATTTGAGCCATACAGAGTATCTCCGATTATAGGATGTCCTATATGGCTTAAATGTACTCGTATTTGATGCGTTCTTCCAGTTTCTATTTTTACTCTAAGAAGTGATAAATTTTCACTGCTTTTTAAAACAGTATAATGTGTTATTGCTCTTTCACCATCTTGCCTAACCATTCTTTCTACAATGCTTCCTGGTTTTCTGCCTATAGGTAGATCTATCGTGCCTTTATCTTTTAGTTTGCCCTCTATAATGGCAAGATATAATTTATTCATCGGACATACATTTTGCAAATAATTTTGCATAAATGGATTTTTAGCAAAAACAATTAAACCTGATGTATCTTTATCAAGCCTATTAACAGGTCTTATAGAGCTTTTTATTTTTTTATCTTCATAATACCATGCAATTCCGTTTGCTAAAGTATTTTCACGGTACCCTGTTGTAGGATGTACTACCACGCCCGCCGGTTTATCAATTATCAAGATATCATCATCTTCATAGCATATTTTTAATTCCATCTTCTGTGGCTCTATTGACTCATTAGCATCATTTAAAATTAACTCTATTATGTCATTTTTTTTGATTATCCTGTTTATCATTGATAATTGATTATTTACAAGGATTTTACCATTATGTTTATAATTTTTTATAAGTGTTGAAGAAAAATCCCTGTTTAATAAAACTTGCTTTAGTGGTAAATTTTCATCTTTTTCTTCCGCAATTATAACCATTATTATACACCGTATTAATATTAAACTAAAAATGTCCAATTAAAACGTTTGATGTAATCTATATGATATACAATTATCTTCTTTTAATAATTTATCAAGCACTTCTGTGTCATAATACTTTGCACCACATTTTTGGCATACATATGTTGGAACATTTTTATATATTTTAACCCTTTTCCCCTTTATTAACTCGTAATCTGTAGGCTTTATCTCTATAATTCCCCCGCAGTAACATTTTTTTAGCATTTTCGTCCTCCTTAGTACAGTTAATAAAGTTTTTATATACTATTTATATCGAAACTTCGACAAAAAAAATTAATATACAACGACATCGTTTATCATATCATTATTCATATATATAAATAAAATATTTTATGTTTTAAATATAGAAAACCTTCACCACATAAGTATGGATTTTCTATTACTTTTCTGCAATGCTATTCTCATTCCCAACATTTTCCCTATAGTCTTTATCATTATCTCATATTAATACCAAAATTTCTTTTTTTGATTCCCAATACTTTCCTTGCAGTTTTCGATAAAGCTATCATTAGCTCTACCTTTTTTCCCTTTGTAGGTGATGGACAATCATCAAGTTATATAAAAGTCATAAATCCATCATTAAATTTTATTTTACTATACAGCAAAGAAAATGTTAATAGAGTAACAAAAAAATCTTTCAATCATATTATATTACTGTATCTATTCCCAATATAAAAGGGGGTTTTATAATGTCAGGGATGGATTGCAAAAAACCAAAATGTGGTTGTAACAACTGGGTATGGATCATAATAATTATTATAATAATATTGATTTTTATACCTGGTATATTTATTGTTGACAAACCAGAATCTACCGTATAGTAATAATTTTAAAAGCGCCGGCATAATGCCGGTGCTTTTTTTCATCTTAGAATATATAGAACCCCTCGATTTATTAAATAAAGAAATTTCATAAATCCTTTTATAATACACTCTTTATAAAATGGCCATCTTTGTAAAAAAGCTCGCCGTCGGCATAAATTTCTCCACCACGTCTCATATCGCAAAGCATATCCCAATGAATAGTAGAACGATTTTTACCGCCCGCTTCTGGCATTGAATCACCTACTGCCATATGTACTGTACCACCTATCTTTTCATCAAAAAGCATATTTCTCGTAAATTTCTGTATTCCATAGTTGGTACCAATTGCAACTTCGCCGAAATATTTTGCGCCATTATCAGTATTCATTAACGCATGAAGTAAATCTTCACCTTTTTTAGCTGTTGCTTTAACAACAAGGCCATTTTCAACTTCAAGATAAATTCCTTCAATGCTTTTCCCCATGTAGATACCTGGAAAGCTAAAAGTTATATGTCCGTTTATATTATTTTCTACCGGTGATGTGAACACCTCACCATCTGGAAAATTTTCTTTGCCACAGCAATTAATCCACTTTCTGCCCGCCACATTGACTTTTATATCCGTACCTTCTGATAAAATACGTATCTCACTTTTTTTGTTAAGATAATTTACCCAATTTTCTTGTTCATCATGGATTTTTTGCCATTGTGCAATAGGGTCTACACTATCCATGAAACCTGCGCCGTACACAAAATCCTCATATTCGCTTAAGCTCATTTCAGCTTCCTGTGCATCTGCCTGTGTTGGATACTGAGTTCCGCACCATCTTAAGGTACCATTTCCCATTCTTTCAGAGTAAATCTTTCTCCAAGATGTAGCACCTTTTGCTGAAAGCTGCAGTTTTTTAGGATCTACATTTGTATTCGCTTTTGTATTTTTATTTGCCCACGCTGTAAGCCAGACATCAGCTTTTTCTAATGCAATCTTCTGTATATATCTCTCTTTAATTAGTTGTTCATCACTTGAATTCTTTAAAATGATTTCTGAAACGTCTGGAATATCCACTAATGTCTCAACATGTGCTCCTGTTTTAATAGCTTCTCTTACAACTTCATTGATCCATGGTATTGCAATATCTCCTGCCTGCACAAGGACAAAATCATCTTTTTTTACACTTGTTGAATAATGTACAAGTAAATTTGCAAGCTTCTTTAATCTCGGGTCTGTCATATTTACACCCCCAAATTTTTATATAATTATATTATGCCATAATATGGTCAAAAAAGGCAATTATTTTTAGCAAATTCTTTTAAAATTGCATAAAATACAATTATCACTTTTAATGCAATTATAGTCTTCAAATTTTTTAATTCCTAATAAATATGGTGATGCTTTTATTATTTCTCTTAATGTTTCATATATTGAGGAATCATCAATATTTACCTCTGCATATTTTGCACAGTCTAATAAGTATAAATAGGCACATTTTAATATCGGTTTATACCCGTTAATTATATTTAATTTATTCAATGCATAAGAATATGCGCAAATCTGCTTTTTATAGTAATCTACTACTTTTTTCATATCTTCATCATTGTTTATTTTATTTGTTTTATAATCATAAATATACGCTTCAATGTTTTCATTGTTTTCATATATATCAATTCTATCTATTACACCATTCAAATTAAGGTTTTTATTAATTGGAACCCTAAAATGATACTCTCTTAAACATTTTAATAATTTTCCACGACTTTTTAGTTTCATATTTTTTTCTATTTTAAAATAATTGTCTATATATTTTCTTATACTTTCTTTTAGTTTATTTTCATTTTCGAATCGATTCAATTGGTCAGTAATTAAATTACTTTTCTGTAATTCATCTATTTCACGAATATTCTCTAATACTTTGTGAACAATCGTGCCACGATCAATGGCATTTATATACATACTATCAAATTCGCCAATATCCTTCATATCATCGCTATTTCCCTTATAATCGTCATTTAATGAAGCAATATATTTATAGTAATACAGTTTAGGGCATTTGCAAAAATCCATATATGTAGTTATGCTAATGTTTCCTTTGGGTTCTAGTGGTATATTTCTGATTAGGTCATTTTTTGCTGCTTTATCAATTCTCTCAATAATGGATAATGGCAAATCTTCATTAAGTTTTTTCTGTATTCCTTCATCGCTACTTATACTTTGCAGTAATCCATCACCATCTATAACATTTATATCCAATTTGTTTCTTTCCATAGCGAAAAATAGTTGCTTCATAAATGAATTAAGAATAGGCTCCCTATCTAAATCAATCCTTTTTCTTTCCTCTTTTAATTCGCCAACAAATGCGAGAAATCTTTTCGCCCTTGTTGCAGCAACGTAAAAAATCCTTCTGCTTTCTTGATTTTCTTTATTTAATAAGTTCTCATATGCTTCTTTGTACTGTGGATTCACGTCTTTATCCAATTCACCATTATCATTTAAGCCTATTGCATTTATGCATCCGTCGTCACTTAATAAAAATAATGGTTTTTGTCTTTTACTTATACTATCTATGGATTTATCCATATCAGGTATTATAACAGCTTCAAATTCAAGACCTTTTGAGGCGTGTATTGTAAGTATTTTTACCGCATCACTTTCTTCAGTATCTAAAAAGGCTTCAGAATCCATACTAGAAGTCTCTTCAAGTGAGTCTAAATATGATATGAGATCTCTTGCACTAAAAATATCTTTTTCAGTATAATCTTTGATAATTTTCTCAAGTTTCTCAATATTCCTCAATTTTTGAAAGCCATTTGGTAAAGATATTAATAGATTTTTATAATTCGTTATTGATATGATTTCTTTAAAAATATCGTATGCACCAATAGCACCATAGAGTCTTGATATATCTTTAAATATAGTATAAGCTCTTTTTATGATCCATCTTTTATCATTTTCGGTAACATCAATAAGTTCTTTAATAGCATCTAATATATTATCTCTTTGATTTTTATTATAGATTCTCATTAGATTATAAATGTTGTCATCCGAAAAACAAAAAATAGGTGACCTCAATACAGTTAACAAAGCTATTTTATCAGATATATCAAAGACAAGTTTATATAGTGAAATGATATCAATGATTTCAGGGTTATCCCAAAAACCTATTCCACCAATTATGCAATAGGGTATTTTATATTTCAATAGAGCATTCTCAATAGTATCAAGACCATTTCTGCTTCTTATGAGAATCGCTATATCTTTATATGAAAATCCTTCTTTGATAAGATTTAAAATTCTTCCTGCAATAATTTCCCCTTGGTAGTCCTTTTTTAATATTCCCTTTTCGATATCTTGCATTAATGCATCATATAACTCTTTATCTTTGCTTTCATCTGGCAAAAGCTTTTTAATTTTTAGAAATCGTTCGTTGCTTTTATCTTTTATATTTTCCTTTTTTAATGTAATAAGTTCAACCTTTGGGGAAATATCATTATCATCAATGTATTTAAGTTCCTCATATGGTTTTAATAAATTTTCAAATACTGAATTTACCGTGTTGATTATGTTTTTTGTACTTCTATAGCAGTTACATAGATTTAATATTTCCCCATTTTCCTTGATGATATCACAAAATTCTTCTAATATCCTATAATCTGTACCTCTAAATCCATATATTGATTGCTTATGGTCTCCAACTATAAAAAGTCTTCCCGGCGGAATTATACCGTTTTTTAAAGTAAGTCTTAATAGTATACGCTTTTGTATTTGATTAATATCTTGAAATTCATCTACAAGTATATATTTGTACCTATTAAAATAGGATTCTCTAATATCTTCATCTGAAAGCAGTTTCTCCGTATATATTTCAAGGTCATTAAAGTCAAGCAAATTTCTCTCATGCTTAAAAATACTATATTTTTTATCAATCACCTTTACCAGCTTTAATGCCATAGCCTCAAGGGCATTAGTTGCATCGTGATCTATATTATCAATATTACATTTAAGATCATTTAAGTCCATTCCAATTTCCTTTACGTGCTTTAGTAAATTTATAAGTCCCATTTCCAATATGCCATCTCTAATAAGTGAAGATGAATATTTACTCATTATGAGTGTTAGCAATTGGCTATATTTAGGATCATCAATTAATTCTTCTATTGCCATTTTTGTATATTTGCATATCGCCGTTTCAGACTCAGATTCATCTATAATTGTAAATAAAGGATCTAAACCTGATTTTGCAAAATTATCTCTCAACATTTTTTCACAAAACCCATGAATAGTGTCTATGTTAGCTAATGATATCATTTTTTCAAATTCAACCCATTTTTTTCTCTCAATGCTGTCAGCATTTTTGGCTTTTAAAGAAATCTCTTTTCTTATTCTTTCTTTCATCTCCGATGCGGCTTTTTTCGTAAAAGTTATAGCAACAATATTATCTATCTTTATATCGGAAACTTCATTTAAAAGTCTCAAATACCTCTTAGTTAAAACCCTTGTTTTCCCTGAGCCTGCACCAGCTTTTAATGCTATATTTTTATGTATATCAAGGGCTTCTGCCTGTTCAGTATTAACATCATATTCTCGACATATATTATCAATCACTATTATCACTTCTTTTCATTGCTGTAAAATTATATTTATCATATCTACAAATAGATTTAAATATGCAATTATAAGGAGAATCTTCATAAGGGCAATTATATGGAAGACAAAAGATGCCATTTCTTATTTTACCAATATCTCTAATTCCTATATTTTCTATCCATTTTATCAATATATCTAAATTGTTTTTTGCAACAAGGTCTTTTGGGCCACTATTCCCCTTAAAAAGTTTTTTCTTTGTATCGAATCTAACTATACCATTTCTTTTTAGTTTTTTAATGCTGTAATATAAAAGTCCAATGCATTCTGGATTTTTTATATTATATTCATTACTCAAAATCTCATCAACAGCCATTTTGTATGTAGGCAATTGAAAGTCCATTCCTTCCACACAATCTCTAACACCTTTTATTTCGTTTGTTTTATAATCATAAATAACATACCTTCCTGTATACTCACCATTAATATCACACTCAAGGTCTACTCTATCAATTTTACCGTATATCATATTTCCACCATAATGATCATTCATTTTAAACTGCTTTTCAAAAATCACCGGAATAAGTTCTAAACCTTCTTTTTTATAAAAATATTCTCTATTGCTTATATCATCCATTATAAATCCTGACAAATCTTCAAACAATTCTTCTTTCATGATATGAAATATTATTTCAGGAATACTACCGTCATTAAGTTCATTAACCTTAGTATCAATTATTTCTCTTAATCTTTCTTCGTTAAAGTCATATAAATCCCTGTTATCCTTGTAATACTCCATTAGAGCTTTGTGACAAAAAGACCCCAAATTTCTTTTGACAACTAAAGATTCATCATATATATCTATACACAATGCTGTCTCTAAGAAATATTTAAATGGGCATAATGTATATGTATTTAGGTGTGATGCACTAAAACACATGTCATCATCATGTGATAATATTTCTTTTGATAATAATCCCATGTGATTATTTAATTTTTGACTTTCTTTTCTCATATGTTCAATATTTGCAGAATAATTAATACAATATAAAATTTCTTTTAAATCATTATCTTTTTCTATTTCACCGCTGTATAGAATATTTTGTGTGCAAATTCTTTTATTCCATATTGAATCCAAAGCATATGATAATACTTCATTCATGCTAGCTGAATCATTACTAAAAATGAACCTATCTTTCATATAAACCATAGGTGTAATAATTTTCCCTTTATTAGTTTCGTTGATCAATGTTTCCAAATCTTCTACAAAAGGTGATTTTATCATATAACTGCCATCTTCATCACATGTGCGGTATGAGATATACAACTTTTTTGTAGCAGATGCAATACATATATTAAAACGTATTTTATCTCTTTCCATCTCCCATCTACGACTAAACATATTGATACCTTGTTTTTTAAGGTTATCCTCATCCTCCATATCAAATAAAGGATTCGCAGCTTTTACAACAGGAAATATACTTTCGTTTACGCCAAGGATAAATACAACATCATAAAATTGCCCTTTTGCAAGGTCTGGATCTAAAATTCTTACGCCATCGATGTTCGCTATATTTTGGCTTATCTCTATATCTGAAAACAAATTAAAAATATCAATTAGTAGACTTTTTATATTATCGTTAGATGGATCCCCATATTCCTTTTTTATATACAATTCTTTATTTAAGGTTTGTTTTATCGTCTCTAAAGCTTTTATATTTTTTATGAAACTATCGCCTGTAAGTATACCATTATCATATAATGCCTTTATATTTGATGCAATGTCTAAGTTATCAATTAAATCCAAAAACCCTTCCATTAATTCTTTTGTATCGTTATAATCCGTATTTTTAAAATTATAAATAATATCTATATATTTTCTAAGATTATCATAAGCAAAATTTAAATTTTCACTGTTTTCTATAATCTTTAGTAAACTATCTTCATAATTTTTATCATCAATATTTATAGCTGTTTCGCAAGCTTTGATAATTTCACACGTGCTATAGTTTGTGTCTTTTTGCATAACACATGGTACTAAAAATTTAGACGCTATAATGTTAATAAAACTATCATGGTCATTATTGATTTTATATGAAAGCAAACTGTAAACATCATTTGCAATTGGCATTGTAATAAGTTTTATACCACGGTTAATTTTTATCGGTATACCCATTTCATCAAAAATATCTATAAATTTTTCTTTATAATCATCAATATTCTTTACATATATCGCAATTTTGTCAGGATCAATTTTATTAAAAACTATCTCCTTCTTGATGATTCTCCCTGCTTCTCTAACCTCGTGTTCAATGGAAGGACTATTTAATATTTTTATTGAATCGGTATATTCATTTACAATTGTTTCACCAGAATAAAGATGTGTAGCAATATTCTTTAAATTTTTATTTGCATTAACAATGTAAAACTCTCTTTCATTTATGTTGAATCCCAATTCCAATAAATCTTTTAGTATTTCGTCTCTAATGAAATCTTCATTATAAGTATTTTTAAAAGGAATATTTGCATAAATATCTATATCACAAAAGGATTTTATTATACTTTCAATGAGATTTTTATTAACCGTGTCTATATTTATAAATCCATCAATAACTATTACCCCGACATTTTCAAAATAATTGTTTTTATTTACTAATTCTTGAGCTTTTATAGATATATCATCAATATCAATAAGTTCTCTTTTGCTTTTATAATTTTCATATTCTTCGTATATCGATGATAAAATACTACATTTTTTCTTCAGAATAGGTCCAAAACAATTTAACATATTTTTAATATCTTCTGGTGATATTAAATGTCTTTTTAAAACCTTTATAAATCCATTTACAGATTTTATAAACCCTATTTTATCTTTCACATCGTTATAGTATGATTTATCACATATTTTATTTACTATGCTTTTTAAAATCTCATTTATTTCATCGAAACTAATCATAGTAAATTTCTTTATCAAATCACTGCATATGATTTTTTCTAGGTCATCAAAGCCAAAAATATTTATATCGGAAATCCCTCCATTATATGACATGAATTTTTCTCTTACATCAAACATAACTTCACGGGAAGGAAGCAAATATATTGCTTTTTTCCCGTTTTTGAGTGCATCAATGCATTTCAAAATAAGAATATCTCTACTTCTACTATAAAATGGTGTGTAAAAAATTTCTTTCAAGATATCACCTCTAGAACTACCTAAATATTTATAATTTTACTTCATCGTTACTTTGAATGCAATTACATCTATTTAATTTATACTCTATTGAATCAACAAGTGCTATCCAACTTGCATCGATAATATCTGTTGAAACACCTATTGTACTCCATACTTCATTTCCATCAGATGATTCAATTATTACTCTAACTCTTGCGGCTGTTGCAGATTCAGAATCTAATACCCTTACTTTATAATCGGTTAGTTTCATCTCTTTTATCTCGGGATAAAATCTTTCAAGGGCTTTTCTTACAGCATTATCAAGTGCATTAACAGGTCCATCGCCTTCAGATGCTGTGATTTCCTCTTGTCCATCAACTTCTACTTTTATAAGTGCTGAAGAATTGACGCCATCAATTGATGGTTCATTGACTATAACTTTAAACTCTATCAATTTAAATGATGGCTTATATTTGCCAAGAACCTTTTTTATGAGGAGCTTTAATGAGCCTTCTGCACCTTCATATTTATATCCTTTAAATTCCATTTCCTTTAACTTTTCGAGTATAATTTTGGTTTCTTTAGATTCTCTACTTATAGTAGGGTCAACTTCATTTATGATTCCTATTATAGCACTTCTACCAGCTACTTCTGAAAGTAGAAGCAATCGTTCGTTGCCCACAACCTCTGGATCAACAAGTTCATAAGATTTTGTATTTTTACAAACCGCATCTGAGTGCATACCTGCTTTATGTGCAAATGCACTTCTACCAACATATGGTGCCCTTTCATTCGGTGCAGCATTGGCAATCTCACTTACATGCCTTGCGAGTGTTGTTATATTTTTCATATTTTCATCTGGAATACATCTAATCCCCTTTTTCAGTTGCAGATTTGGTATTATTGTGCATAAATTCGCATTGCCACACCTTTCACCATATCCATTAATGGTACCTTGAATTTGTTTTACACCAGCTTCTACTGCTATTATAGCATTTGCAACAGCCATACCATTGTCATTATGTGTGTGTATCCCAATATCGCATTTGAATTTTTCTACAACCTTTTTCGTTATATTAAAGGTATCAAATGGAAACATTCCACCTTTAGTATCACAGAGGCAAATACTATCAACCCCTGCATCATATGCAGCTTCAAGGGTCTTTAATGCATAATCAGGATTTTCCATGTATCCATCAAAAAAATGCTCGGCATCAAATACAACTTCTTTTCCATTTTCTTTAAAGAATTTAATAGTTTCATAAATCATTTTGAGATTTTCATCAAGGGTGGTCTTTAATATTTCTTTGACGTGAAAATCCCAAGACTTACCGAAAATAGCAACGGCATCTGTGCCTGCATAAAGCAAAGAATTTACATTAATGTCATTTTCTACTGGAATATTTGCTCTTCTCGTACTTCCAAATGCTATAACTTTAGCATTCTTTAACTTTTTGTTTTTAATGCATTCAAAAAACTCCATATCTTTCGGATTTGAACCAGGATTGCCTGCTTCAATATAGCTTATTCCGAAATCATCCAGTAGCTCAACTATTTTTATTTTATCTGCTACCGTAAAAGATATACCTTGTGCTTGCGCACCATCTCTTAATGTTGAATCATAGATAACAATGTTTTTCACTACAATGTCCCCCTTAACATTTTTTTATTTATATATAAACATATTTTATCAAATTGAATCAGCAAAGTGAATAATTATTTTATATTTTTTTGAAAATTTACATCATATTTATAAAAAAATGGCACTACATGTGCCATTTTTTTATAAATTAATTCTGTCAAACTTAGCTGGCTCTATAAACCTCAGGAGTATTTTTTAAGTTTTTGCACCCCGTTAAAATCATAGCTTGATATAATTCATCGGCAACTTTTTTAAGGTAAAATTCTATTGCTTCTTTTCCACCACCGTGCGCAGCAATCAACAAGGGTCTTCCAATCAATACTGCTTTTGCACCTAAGGAAATCATCTTTAAGACATCGATCCCTGATCTTATCCCACCATCGACTAATACCTCTATTTTGTCACCTACTGCTTTTACTATTTCAGGGAGAACATCTGCTGTTCCATCTGTAAAGTCTAAAACACGACCACCGTGATTTGATACCACTATAGCCTTTGCACCCGCTTCTGCCGCAATTTCCGCTTCTTCCGGTGTCATTATACCTTTTAATATAAGTGGTAACTCAATATTATTAACTATTTTTTTTATTTCCTTTTTAGATTTTGGACCTACAAATTGTCCACTTCTTATCATCATTATAAGACCCGCACCGTCTACATCAATACCAAATGCTATAGCACCGGATTCTTTTGCCATCCTCGCTTTTTCTATAATTTCAGCAACAGTCCTGGGTTTGCTAAATGGTATTCCAAAAACTTTCGTATTTTTTATAGCATCTATACCTGCAGGATACATATCAGGATCATTAGCATCACCTGACATATATATTGTACCTACGCTTTTGCAGGCTTCTGCCGCCATCATCGCATACTCTCTCTCCGTAATATAACCACCTGCATTTCCTTTAAGACCTGTCATAGGTGCAGCAAATATAGGCATATTTACTTTGTGACCTAAAAATATTGTATCTATATCAGGTTTTAGAACATCATGCAAAGTCTTAAGTTTTACTTTCCATTTATCAAGTGCTTCAATATTTGCAATAAAACCATTTCCTGTACCGGTACCTCCCATTCCTGGAACTTCACCAGCACATGCAATACCATCGCATCTTTTACAAGCTCTACAGTATCCTTTCATATTTTGTCTTGCCTTTTCTCTTATCTCATTCCAATTCATCGACTAAGACCTCCATAATGAATGATTATCTGATTCCATTATACTACTTTTTTTATATGTTTTTAAATTTAATGGTAAATATTGATTATTCCAAATATGACTACCAAAAAATTTAGAAATAAATATGCCAGACCTTTTAGCATATTGAGCTAAAGAGTCTGGCCATTATTTATGTTAATTACATAAGAGAAATGTGCAATATTAATGTTGCAAATACTATTGATACCATAGAGAGAAGCTTAATAAGGATATTTAATGATGGGCCAGATGTATCTTTAAATGGATCGCCAACCGTATCACCGACAACCGCTGCTTTGTGGCTTTCAGAGCCTTTACCGCCGTAATTACCAGCTTCAATATATTTCTTGGCGTTATCCCATGCGCCACCTGAATTTGCCATCATTACAGCAAGGGTAAATCCTGTTACGGTTGCACCTGCAAGCATGCCAGCTACACCATTCACTCCTAAAAATATACCAACCAAAATAGGAGCTACTATAGCTATAAGAGCTGGTGCTACCATTTCCTTTTGTGCTGCTCTCGTGCAAATATCAACACATGCTGCATAATCTGGTTTTGCGGTACCCTCCATGAGGCCTTTTATTTCTCTAAATTGTCTTCTTACTTCAAAAACTATCTTCTGTGCCGCTCTACCAACAGCCTTCATTGTCATTGAAGAAAAGAGGAATGGAAGCATACCTCCAATAAATAAGCCTATTAATACTGGTGGATTAACTAATGTTAGATTAAATGAGAAATTTAATCCTTCCTTTTTGGCAATCAGCTCAACTTCATCTCTATACGCAGCAATTAATGCAAGTGCTGTTAATGCAGCAGATCCGATTGCAAATCCCTTGCCTGTTGCAGCTGTGGTATTTCCGAGAGAATCAAGTGCATCTGTGCGCTTTCTTACCTCTGGATCTAATTCAGTCATTTCAGCAATACCACCAGCATTATCTGCGACAGGGCCATATGCATCAGTAGCTAACGTGATTCCTAATGTACTAAGCATTCCAACTGCAGAAATACCAACACCGTATAAACCCAAATTAAAACTTGATGCACCACCAGCAAGGTAATAACTCGCAGCTATTGCTATTCCAACTATTATAACAGGAACCACTGTCGAAAACATTCCCAATGATAAACCACCTATTATAACTGTAGCAGGGCCAGTAAGAGCTGTTTCAGATAGTTCTTTTGTCGGTTTATATGTATCTGATGTAAAATACTCTGTAAAAAATCCTATTAATATACCTGCTATCAGTCCGCTTAATATAGCAAAGTAAACTCCAATGTGTTTGCTTCCCAATACGTTCTCAACCAAGAAATATGAGATAATTGCAATTAATATTGCACTTAGATACGTTCCATTTCGCAATGCAGAAAGAAGAACTTTTTGATCAACTTTCTCACCCGAGCGAACAAAAAAGGTACCTATAATCGAAGATAAAATACCTACCGCCGCCATTGTCATTGGTATAGTAACACCACTTAAGCCTAATCCCGCGGCAACAGCCAAAGCACTTGTAGATACTATTGACCCTACATATGATTCATATAAGTCTGCACCCATTCCAGCAACATCACCAACGTTATCACCGACATTATCTGCTATAACTGCAGGATTTCTCGGGTCATCTTCAGGAATGCCTGCTTCAACCTTACCTACTAAATCTGCACCTACGTCGGCAGCCTTTGTGTAAATTCCGCCACCAACACGGGCAAATAGCGCCATAGAACTTGCGCCCATTCCAAATGTCAGCATTGAGCTTGTAATATTTTGTATTTGTGCAGCTTGGTCTAAATTCCTAAAAAACCATTTCAAAATAAAAAACCATGCACTTAAATCAAAAAGTCCTAAACCAACTACTACGAAACCCATTACAGCACCGCTAGAAAACGCAACCCTTAAGCCACTGTTCAAACTGCTTTTTGCTGCATTTGTAGTTCTTGCATTAGCATATGTAGCAATTTTCATTCCAAAAAATCCGGATAAACCTGAGAAGAAACCACCAGTTAAAAATGCAAATGGAACGAAAGGATTTAAATAATTCAAGAAAGAAAGTGTTAAGAGAATTATAAACATAACAATAAAAAATAGTGCGACACCCGTATATTGCCTCTTTAGGTAAGCATTAGCACCTTCTCGTATAGCCGCGGCAACTTTTCTCATTTGTTCCGTACCTTCGTCTCTTTTGAGAACAGAATAAGCAAGGTAAGCAGCATACAATAGTGCAATTATTGAACCTAATGGAGCTAATAGTATTAGATTCATTATAAAAACCCCCTTATATTTGAAAAATTATATCAACTCTAATTATAGATGTTTTACTAAAAAAAAACAATAGATGAAAAAATTTTCATAAATAATGCAACATATTGATTTCCACTAGAGTTTATATATCTTTTATTTTATATAGTATAAAAAAGTACATTTAACAAGTTTTGTTTTAAACGTACTTTTTTGCATTTACATTAGCTAAAAACTCTATTGAATTTTCTCTCATCTTACTGATATTCCTTTCTTCAAATTTCGATCAGTAACCCTGTTTTAAAGGATATAAATATTGGAATATGTATTCATTGTTTTTTGGTGCGGATGAAGGAATTTGACCCCCCCACTAGATCCTAAGTCTAGCGTGTTTGCCAGTTCCACCACATCCGCATATTAAAATGGTGCGCCATCAGGGACTCGAACCCATGACCCGCTGATTAAGAGTTGGCAGAAGTACTTTTTAAGCATTTTTATCTATTATGTTAGCAAAATGTTAGCAAACAAAATTCCTGTTAAGCCTTAAATAAAAATATTTTGAGGTTTTAGAGCAGAATACATCTACACCCTCTTTCATAAAAAAAAGCACTTCCTAAATTATATACAGAAGTGCTTTTTTTCTTACGTACTATTTTTTAACAGGCCTGTATCATACTGCTTTATACAAATATTTGTCAAGGTCATTTTATATCATTAAATCATCGAAAAAATATTAGGAAATATTGCATAAGCTATAAAAAATGAAATAACTAAAATTAAAAAATAATAAAATATGTATTTCCGTTCTCTTTTCCTGTATATTTCTTGTATTTTCTCGTGAAAAATTAAACTAAATAGCAAGTCAGCGATAAAATATACAATTACTACAATAATAAAAGCTATTAAATATTTAAATATATTAAACACCACCCAGTATAGCTCTTAAATTATTAATTTTCCCCTTTATGTCATCAGCACCAACTATTTCAGTTACTAAAGCTATACACTTTGCCCCGTGTTTTTTTACTTCGTAGATATTATGTTCTTTTATTCCACCTATTGCAACAAATGGTATATCAATATTTTTAACAACAAAATCAAGGTACTCAAGCCCAACCGCATTACATACATCTTTCTTAGTCTTTGTAGGAAATATAGGGCCAACACCTATGTAATCAGCTCCATTTTTTACTGCACTTACGGCCTGTTCCGGTGAATGTGTTGAAAGCCCTATAATCATGTCATTCCCAACAAGTTCCCTTACTTTACTGATAGGCATATCTTCCTGTCCAATATGAACACCATCTGCCTTAACAGCTAATGCCAAGTCTACATCATCATCTATTATAAAAATTACACCTGCATCCAAAGTCATTTTGCGAAGCTCTACGCATTCATTATACTTATAAAGCTTTTTCTTTTCTTTTTCTCTGTATTGAATTATTTTGATACCAGCATCTATCATTTCTTTGACTACTTGAATATTGCTTCTTCCCTTGGAATATTCTTCAGCAGTTATGCAGTAAATATCTGTATCAAGGATATTTTGCTTCATAATTACACCCCAAATCTATAAAACACCTTCCCAATCTTTGAAAATTGGTTGATAGCCTTTACTGCGAATTACTTTAATTATTTCCTCTAAATTTCTTTTATCTGATACCTCAAATTGACCCGCATCTTTATATTCTTCATTCTCAAGATATCCACCAACTTTAGTTGATGACTCCGCTGAAAATTTCGTTATGCCAAGTGGCAGTAGATTATCTCTTAAACTTGGACTTTCTCGTGTAGATAAAGTTATACCAACCCTTGGCATAAAAAGCCTCAATGCTAAGATAATTTGAACAAGGTTTTTATCCGATATAACCGACTTTGGTTGAAATGCACCTACATGCGGCCTTATTCTCGGCACAGATACACTTACGTCAACATCATTATAGGTATCTTGCAAATATTTTGCATGTAGTGCCGTATAAAATGCATCTTTTCTCCAATCGTTTAAGCCCAGAAGTGCTCCAATATTAACACTTCTCATTCCTGCATCACATGCTCTGTCTGGTGCTTCAAGGCGGTACCTGTAATTTTTCTTCGGACCCGATAAATGAATATCATCATATATTTTCTCGTCATATGTTTCCTGGTATATTGTAAGCGAATCAACACCTGCGTAAATCAATTCTTTATATTCATCTCTTTCCAGAGGATAAATTTCTATACAGATGGACGAAAAATATTCCTTCAGAATATTAGTACAATCCTTTATGTATGATACAGGGCTTTTTATCCTCGATTCGCCTGTTAATATTAATATATGTCTGAAACCTTTACTGCTTATTAATTCGGCTTCTCT
This sequence comes from Thermoanaerobacterium sp. RBIITD, assembly GCF_900205865.1. Lineage (NCBI taxonomy): Bacteria > Bacillati > Bacillota > Clostridia > Thermoanaerobacterales > Thermoanaerobacteraceae > Thermoanaerobacterium > Thermoanaerobacterium sp. RBIITD. Next base: position 2,638,779 of record NZ_LT906662.1, on the reverse strand, counting down.
CTTTACATCAGCAAGAGGCATAACGCTTCTTTTTATCCTGTTGTCTACATTGTACCCACAATAAGCACATCTATTGACGCAGAAATTTGCAAGATACATTGGAATATAAAGAAGAATTACTTTACCAAAATTTTGTGCTGTTAATCTATGAGCCTTTTGTGCCATAGGCTCAAGATATTTTTCAGCATTTGGTGATAAAAGTGTAAGAAAGTCCTGTATATCAAGTTTATCTTTATATAACACTCTTTCTACATCATAATCTGAAACACTATTTAAAACAACCTCAAAATCAAAGTTTCTATATTTTAAAAATTCATTGTAAAAGCTCATATACATTACCTTCTTTTATAAATTTAAAAATCCTGTAAGCGGCGATGATGCCTCAGCATACTTCTTTACAGTACCTGCACCTGAAACAAATGCCATTCTCCCCGCTTTTACAGCATTGCTAAAAGCTTCAGCCATAAGTGCAGGGTCGCCGGCTGTCGCAATCGCTGTATTTACAAGAACGGCAGCTGCTCCCATTTCCATTGCTTCACATGCTTCATGTGGCTTACCTATTCCTGCATCAACAATAATCGGAAGGTCTATTTCATCTATTAATATCTGGATAAGTTCTTTTGTTTTAAGTCCCCTGTTTGTGCCGATCGGCGCACCAAGCGGCATTACTGCAGCAGCGCCTGCATTTTTTAACTTTCTGGCAACAATAAGGTCAGGGCTTACATAAGGCAATACTGTAAACCCTTCATTTGCAAGGACTTCTGTAGCTTTAATAGTTTCTATGTTATCAGGTAACAGGTATTTATTGTCAGAAATAATCTCAATTTTAATCCAATTGCCTGCTCCTATAGCCCTTGCAAGCCTTGCAATCCTTACTGCTTCTTCCGCATTTCTAGCACCAGATGTATTAGGCATCAAAATACAATCATCAGGTATATAATTTATCATATCTTCCTGTGTCTTACCAAAATCTACTCTTCTTACAGCAACTGTAACAACTTGTGCACCTGACCTTTTAATCACCTCCGGTATAAGCCTGTCGTCAGGAAATTTACCTGTCCCTATAAACAATCTGTTTGTTATTTGTTTGCCGCCAATTATTAATTTATCAGGCATATCAACCACCTCCTACAAATCTTATAACTTCAAGGTTGTCATTTTCTTTTAATATTATTTTGGGCCATTCTTCCCTTTTGACTATATTGTAATTATATTCAACAACCACTGTTTCAGGATTTATACCCTTTTGCTGTAATAATTCTAATAAACTTATGTTACTGTCTAGTACAACTTTATCTCCATTTAGGTTTAAAACCATATAATTCCCCCTTAAAAAATAAAAGTTCACGTAAGTGAACCTTTTATAAAAAATTCAGGCTCCCTACGATAGTACTAACTATATCAGGTTCAATGGGTTAAGAGCATGGGCTCTTTCTCAGCCTTTCGGCACCCCAGCCTCGTTATTCATTTAATTTAAATAAATTATATCACAAAATATTATCAAAATAAATAGCAAATATGTTGAATTTAATTTATTTCTGATTCCATTCTCCAGCCTTGGCTTCATGCTGTTCTACAAGTTCAGGATAATATTTTCCCTCTGAGAGTACCTTATCCCACAGCTTTGACGGAAACATCTTTTTTTACTGAATATAACATTTTTTCTTCATTGTCTTTTTTTAAATTAAAATTAATAATATCTTGTATATGAATGCAAACATTATGATAGCATTATTCCTTAAGGTGAATTTCAGCCTAGCCCACATCAGTACCGCCTACACTAAAGTCATAGTAGATTGCTATTAGTGGCAGTTTCCTTTTTGAGTCTCCACATTGCCAGCGCAAAGCTGCCACAGCACATCACTGTAAATAGCACAATAACAGGCAGGATGTCTCCAATCAAAATCGTCGCTCCAAATATCAAGCTGCACAGAGCGTTAATAACATGTATAAATGGATTAAGCATCACGGCTACCGCCAATCACCCTGGCAAGCTTTCAAAAGGGAAAAAAGCTGAGTTCAAAAAAAGATAGGCAGCACAATCGCAGTCATAGTTGTTTCATAGATAACTTCATTTGGCATGTTAATGGTAAAATAAAAGTGGTTCTTTCCAAAATTAGTTAATCTTGTGCATATGTTCAGACCAAAGCACTTTAGCTCTTAGTGTATCAAAGCTACACCTTCTATACATAATTCTTTTAATTACTTTAAGCTTATTGACACTGCCTTCCGCAAGACCATTATTAAAATCATATATTATTGCATTTCTAACAGCATCTATATCTTTTACCAGCCCTTTCACAAAACTTTCTATTTCGTGAATTTTTAACGAATCGGCTTTATCTATCCATTCTTCTAATTTACTAATATTTTTCTCTAATAGTATTTCCCTAAATTCATTTACAAGATGATATATACTTGTATAAAATGGATATTCATTAAACACTCTATCTAATTGCTCTTGAGTAATCATTTTTACTTCCTCGATAGGTTTGTACAGCAACTTTATTAAATTTTTGCGCTCTATTTGTTCGCTAATTTTGTCTCCATTATCATTAGATTTATCTTTATCATATTCCTTTTTGTAACGATGTTTCCATTCGCTAATATAGTGACGTATGCTGGAAATAGAACCATTGTAACCTTTTTTTACGAATTATCTCATCAATATTTGCTGATGTATATCCTTGCTCAATATAACAATTTATCTCATCTATAAATAGACTTAATTTACCTGGTTTTTTGACTCCGTATGATGCATGCACTGCAGAGTAGTTAGGATCAAGATATTTGTTTACTGTACGTTTGTCAATTCCTATTTCTCTTGCTATTGCTGCTTTTGAATAACCATGTTTGAACATTTCTTGTACTTTGTTAATTTTTTCTTGTTTCCTTGCAACAGTTTCTTCGTGCTTTTTCATCATTTTTGTTTGAAACAGTTTTTCTCTTTCTTTATCTGTCATATTTATTAGCTTATCAAATGTGCGTGAATCTAAGTTTAATTTTTTGCATATGTATGATTTTTTATAACCTTTTATTAGAAGAAGATTTATTCTTTCATATTTTTCTTTTAAGGTAAGCTTTTTATTAATAATTGCAGAATTTTTCATTGTATCTGTTTTATCAGCATTTTTCATTGGAATAAAAGGTAAAGGCACGGAAACTTTTTGATTTAAAGTTTTCATAATATAGTCTTTACAATACTGGACAATCCGGATTGGTACAAAACATTTTTCTATTATTAAGAATAACTATAACTTTCTTGCCTTGTATCGGAAGATCCTGAAAGCTTCTTTTATAATGTGAATGAACTTTTGTAGATGTTTGACAACAGAAAGGACATTTTAATTCTTTTCTATTTGATTCCACTTTGATATATATAGTATCATCAATTATTTCATGGCTTTTATATTCTAAATTTTTATCCAGCATCTTAATAAATTCATCCATTTGAGAGTCCTCTTTTCTAATTTTCTTACCATTCTATTATATCATGTATTTATTAGATTTCAACTAATTTTGGAAAGAACCCAAATTTGTACATTTTTATTTTCCACTTTTCGCAATTCTTATTTTATCATTTTCAAGATCTAAAGACCAGTTCTTTATCTCCGTCATTGTATTTGTCCCTATAACAAACTTCCCGCTCTTTCCTGATATGGCTATTGTCTTTTCTCTCCCTTCTTAAAACCTAATCTCCTCAATTTTGAGGGGATTAAATCGGCTCAATATATTGGAACTCGAAGTCAAAATTCGCGTAATATATTTTTGTATCTGGGTCAAAGCCTTCCATCTCGCCTTGGAGAAGCATTGCGTTAACCTCTACACCTCCGTCACCACCCATAAGCCCAGAAAAATTTTGCAAGGCTAACCGTACCTGCTCACTCACAGCCTTTAATTGGGCGTAATTTTGCGCCCAGCAGGAAATCTGATACACAGGCGTGGTAAAGCCGGTATCTCTCTGCAGGCAGTGCTGCCGGCTGCCTGATACTTTCTGGTAAGTGATTGCTGAAAGTTTGCAATTCTGGCGCATAACAAGGGGATATATCCTATCCTCGACAAGGTTTTTAAGATCAGGATAATTTTTTAGATGCACATACAAACCTTCCTCAAGCTTCATTTACTGAATCCTCCCTAATGCCCTGGATACTTCCTTTATCACCGCTTCAGAAATCCTCTCTTTGTTCTCATCTACAGCAGGGCGCATAAAAGGGCGTGCAGGCATCCGTTTAGTTCCAAGTTCCACGAAGGTTCCATAATACTCCTTTTTCCCTGGCTGTATTTTACATCTGCTTTTATTTCAGTCTTTTTCCCGTTTTGTAAGTGCAGGCTCTCTTTAAGGCGGCCTGTCCTAACCGGGCACCGTCTTTTCGCTTCAAGAATGGCTAACCTTCCGCCTGCATCCGCCGCCTGCTCTAGAACTTCCTCCGCAGCCTTGCCCATGTCCTTTAACATCTGTATAACCTCCTCGGCACCTTCAAAACTGGCGGTATTTTCTTTGCCTTTGCCGAATAGGCCCTCGCCATCACACCACCTCCCTACACATCAGCTGCAGTTCCTTTTTCTTTTCCTGAAAGTGTATCACCGCTAGAATTTCAAAGGTACGTTCTCCATATGTCACTCGCATTTTCGATTCTACTCCGGTACGATAACGTATGATGATTTTTATCGAAATTTCTGCATTAACCTATTGTGCGGCAAAATATTCTCGGCCGGAGATAGGGTAAATGGCTGCCCATACAGTGGCAACATCCACCCATTCCGGGTCCTCCGCACCAAAACTGTCCCTTGAAGGGTTTAATTTTTGCAGTGTAATCCTGTGCCGTAATTCACCAATCCTCATCCAGATCACCACCTTGGTACCCAAAAGGGTCGAAGCAGTGAGGATACCGCAAGCGGAAGCTCCTTTATTTCGCCGCCTCCGACCGTACCACCGCCTATGTTGACCGCTTCCCTGTGCTCATAAAAATGGCCGATTAAAAGCAGCATGGCCTGTTTTATGCTTTTGGGCACCTCGCTGTAGCCCGCCTTAAATCGTATTTTAACTGCGTCCGACCGTAGCGCACAGTCCAGCGGCCAGCCTGTGGCAGGTATAGGGCATAAAACAGCGGGCTCCAGGCTTTTAAGTCCTCTGTCAGCGTTATCTCCTCCACATAAGTGTTGAAGTACTTGAAGAAAACCAATTCGACAAGCGGCGGCATAGGCAGCTTGATGATGCCAAAGCTTGAAAAAAGGGCCCGGAAATATATTCAAAGGTCTGCAGTGCAAGGCTTCTGCCGGTAAAGCTCTCACAAAATTCCCGGGCGGTGGAAATGAGGGCGGATATGAGTGCATCCTCCTCTGTCCCATCCACCCTCAAGTGCAACTTAGCTTCCTCTAAGGATACAGGCTCAAGCTCAGGCCCTTCTATCAATATTAAATTCATTTGCCTTCACCGCCTGTATTAAACTAAAACCGAGTCGCTGACCTCCTGCACATACCTTTCTCCGGTCAGAAGGGCAATAACGCCACCGACTTCCGGATCATCGGTAACCTCCACCGATTTCAGGCGCACATAGCTGTAACCTGATTTTGCAAGAGCCTGGGCATCCACCTCGATTTTGTATACCTTATTAACCGCTGCAGCAGTTGTAAAACCAGAAGCTTCTGCCTGTCTCACTTCGCTGAAGGTATCTCCAAAAATACATTCCTAATATGTAAAGGGAATTGCTCCTGTGTTGGTGGGGGGTGTATCGTCACAAGCCTCCACAGTAATGGTAGAGGTTCCAACCACGCCTGCGCCGCACTGAATCAGAAAGCTGACATACTCCCAATTTCTGAGGTTTATAACGTCGGTAAAAACCGTACCGGCAAAAGCATCTGCCGCAGGGGACAGTGCATTGACTACATGATATGGTTTATACATTGAAATCTCCTCCTTTGCTTATGAGAAATCCGCTTATCAATGTGACAAGCGGATTTCTCTACTCACTACTATTATTTTCTGCTGGCAAGCGCCACAAAGGGCGATACTGACGCGCTGTCCTTATATGGCTGCAAGGGCTTGTTCCAGATGGACTGCCCGTCTACCCTGTAAATAAACCTGTAAACGTTCTTGTCATACAGGAACCTTACATGGATGGAGGAAGCCGCATTGATACCGCCCTTGTCGATTAAAAGGTACTGGGACATTTCCGCCAGGATGATGTCTCCCACCTCACCTTCTGCCGAGCACTGTTCAAGAGGCACTACCGGTCTTCCGAAAAGTGTCGCATAAGGTGCTTCCGAAAGTCCACCTGCCGGGATATATACCGGCACATTACCGATTTTCATGGTAAATAAGAGCGGCTCAATCTCCTGATTGATATACCACACAGCATTTGTCCTACTTCTACCCCAGAGTCTTGTCCACATTGAATAGGTTTTCTACTTTTAAGAGCTCAGTCTGCCCGCTTTCCTTCAGTACCTTCAACCAAGACATCGCTATTCAGAATGCCAAGGGGCTGCCCGGTACCGGTACCTGTCAGGATGGCATCATCTATCTTAAAGCCGAATTCCTCGGCAAAGCCCTGACGGAGTACACTCTCCAAGGCTGCCGCATCCTGCAGGAGCTCGTCGGTTGCGTAGCAAAGGCCGGTCAATTTCTTCAGGAACAAATCTATCACTCTGAATTTTGGCTTTGACACGATAAGCTGGTCGGCTTCATTCTCCCAGTAGGTCTGAATGCCGCCCCAGCGTGCGCCGTTGGCGCGGCTTGTCTTGTCTACGCCATTGATTTTCAGCCCGTTAGCATTGGTGGAAAGCGGAATCTTGCTGACTCTTGAAGCAAGAACCCCCGTCTCATAGGTACGCTTTAAAAGCTCAGTGACAAAGTCTTGCTGCACCAGAAAACCGTTGTCAGAGGGCACACTCTCGGAAAGACCGCTGGCGGCTCTTGTGGTAAGCCTTGGGTCAATGCGACCATCTGGTGCTGCCGCCCTGTACGCAGCCAACATCTGCTCGCCGAAGCTGGCAAAGCGATGCTCTCCTAAAGCTACCGCCGCCTTGGGATTGGGCCTTGCAGGCTCCATGTCCCTTTCCTCCGGCTGCTCCTCTTCCTCCATCAGCGCCCTGGTGTGCGCAATTGTGTCGTCCCACCTTTTCATTTCCTCCTCAAGCTGCCTTACCTGCTTTTCCTCTTCCTCAGTCAGAAAGCGACCTTCAGCCTGAGCCTTTTCAAAGATGGCAAGGGCCTTAAGCCTTGCATCCTTTTTACGTGCTTCCATTTCTTTAATTTTGTTCATGTTTAGAATACCTCCTATCAAAGTAATTCTATTTTCCGTTTTCTCAGTTCCAACCGCTGCCTTGCGCGAGACTCTGCTGCCTCGAACAATTCCTTTAAATGCCTCTCATAGCTTAAAAGGGCGCCTCTCACGCCGACATCGGTCTGGGGGTATACAGGAAAGGTTACCGGAGAAACGTCAAAAAGCTTTACCTTGTGAAGCTCCCTGATATCACCGCCGTCCTCGGTGCCCCAACGGTCCTCAATAACTAAAAAACCGAAGGACATTTGCGAAATGTCTCCTCGGTCTATGCTGACTAAAAGGTCTCGGGCCCGCTGCGTTTCCGAAGGTGTTATCCTTACCATCAGCCCCTTTTGCGTTTCCTTGAGTTCAAGGGTGCCTGAACGGTTCCTGCCCAGCACATAGTTTGGATCATGATTAAACAGCGCCCGGATGTCATCCACCTGAATGGTCTCCTTGAAGGCACCCGGCATTACCTTTTCCCGGAAGGGAAACACGCCGCCAAGCTCCTCCTACCACTGGTTGAAAGCAGCGGCATGGCCCTCAATGATGGGCTTTGTCGCTTCTTCATCACCCTCGCTAAGTACCCTGAGCTCCGTCATGGATACCGTTCTTCTCTCCAGCTGCGCTGGTTTGCGCCTGCTTGCTTTTCTGTTTGTCTATTTAAGTTTTCACCTCCCTCTTTTTTACTACCTACCAGAGAGACTGGCAGCATATTGCCGTTCACAAGGTAAAGGTCGCCGCCTGCTTCCTCAGGTATAGGGTTCATATCCTCCAACTCGCGGATGTCGTTGGCGCTTTACCAGCCGTTCTGGCGGCCAATGGCATAGCCTTCCATCCTTGTTTTGAAGTCGCCTCTTAAAAGTCCGTCAACGTTGAATCTGGGAAAATACAGCTTCCTTTCCTCGGGCAGCAGCAGGCTTTTTATAATAGCCTGTTCCCAGCGCACCAGCCATGGCCTGATGGTATGCACCACAAAGTCGATGCTCTGATGCTCGATATTTGAGAAGGTGGCCCTCTCCAAGTCTCCTACAAGGTGGGGTGGTACCCTAAAAAGCCTGCAAATTTCGTTAAGCTGGAATTTGCGGGTTTCAAGAAACTGTGCATCCTCCGGCAGTATGCCGATTTCATGGTATTTCATGCCCTCCTCAAGAACTGCTATCTTGTGGGAGTTCTGAAGCCCTTTATATACCTCCTCCCAAGATTTTCTCAGCTTCTCCGGGTCCTTTACCACCCCTGGATGCTCAAGGATTCCTCCCGGGCGCGCCCTGTTGCCGAAAAACCTCGCGCCGAATTCTTCGGTCGCCAGCGCAAGCCCGATGGCTTCTCTCGCCATGGCAATTGGAGATAAACCTTTCACCCCGTCAAAGCCTAAACCCGGAATATGGAATATTTGTTCAGGCTTGTACTCAGTGGTTTTCATACCTTCTGTATACCTGTAAACCAGCTGCTTGGTTTTCTCATCCCGGATGATCTCCATGCCTGCGGGCGAAAACGGCCATAGTTCCATCACCTGTCCGCCCTTACCCCGTTCTATCTGCGCATAAGCGTTTCCCCACAATAAAAGCTGGGTCATTAGCACCTCCCGGAAAGTAAAGCTGGTCATCTCCGGATTGGGCATATCTTGAAGTATTGAATATAAAGGATGGGTAGTAACCTTTTCCTTGCCCCGGTCATGCCTTCTATACAAGGGCAGGGGCAGGCTGGCCACCGTTTCGGCAATCACTCGGACACAGGCATAAACGCCAGTTACGCGCATTGCGGTTTCCTCATTTACCCTGACACCTGCAATAGAAACCATACCTGTACCGATATCCTCTCCCAGAAGGAATGCCTTAAGCTTGTTACTTATGGGACTGTCCCGCCTGTCGTTAGGACCTGCTCTTGGTTGAAAAAATCTTGATAATATCGATAGTTTCATTCTCGTTCCTCCTGAAAAAAAGGCATAAAAAAAGCACCGTCTAAGCGATGCTCTTACCAATCAAAATTTTATATTTGATAATCAGTTGTCTTCTTCCTCTGCAACATCCCCAAAGAGGATTCGCATAAAATCTCGTCTGCCATATAGCACTCTGTCCACATATACAGTATCATTTTCATAACGGTAAAAAGCTGTATATTGCCCACATACAAGGTAACGATAGCTTGTTTCAATTTTAATAACAGAGGACAAGGGCGCTTCAATCAACGGGAATTCTATAAGATCTCTGAATCGTTTGGTGATTTTGGCCAGCACATTTGTTGCTGCTGTAGGATTACCTAATTCCTCGGAAATATATTCTTTTATCTCCAGCATATCCTTTTGCGCTTTGGGCGAAATTTTAAGATTAACCATTCGTTACCCCCAGGGATGCTTCTAGTTCATCAATGGTTAGCCATCCATTTTCTTGCCCTGCCTTTTCACCTTTAGCAAGTTCAGTAAGCAATTTTAATTTTGCCTGCATTTTTTCATATTCCTGCATATCCATAACAACATAGCGGCCACGGCCATTTTTTGTTAAAAAGACCGGTGAACCCTCCTCTATGCTGCGCAACACTTCATTGTAATTCCTTAAATCGGAAATCGGCTTAATGTTAGGCATAATAAATCTCCCTTTCCTTTTGCTGTTATTATTATAGCAATATTCTTCGTAAAATACAACAGCAACGATGAAGGGACTTAGAATATTTATACCTGAAGCCTCAAATCTTCAATAAAAAATAAATTAAAGTTTTTCTATAGTGTTGACATTTATTTTTACATATGTCATAATACATATGTAAAAATCTTTTTTAGGAGGGATAACCTATGAAAGCATCATTTAGGGATTTTATTGCCCAAAACCCAAACTGTAAAAAATATGACGGCAATCCGGAAGCAATCCATATTTTTGAAAACATCCTGTCAAAGGACGATAACATTATCGCAATGATAGACGCAACCGAAGCAGACAAACCAGCTTTATCTGCCTGCATTCAAGAAGTAGAAAATTATTATAAAAATCTCCCATCACCTACTTTTGATTTAACTGATAATTTCACAAAACAGGCACTGGGACGGATGGTAAAAACTATCTTAGAACCTTTTGGCTATCAGCCCGATACGCAAAAAGACATGCCAAAATCCTGCTCTGCTGAATTTGTAACATCAGCCACTGTTTACAAATATGTTGGAAATGCTACCATGAGGGTTGTTCGAAAAATAGAGGAAATTAACAAATAAAAATTCTATAGCACAAGAATCCCTCTGTTGTCATACACAGACCCTCTTTTCTGATGCCTAACTGCTCTATCGAGAGCCATTATAAGCGCAACAGCACCGTCAACACGCTCAGTGCTTTTTTCTTTGTCCGGCTTGATATTGCCTGCCGGGTCGGTTTTAACATAGACATTGTCCATCATCCTGCGCAGCACCGGGTGTCCGCCATGAGCGATTTTTCCTTCCAATACCAGCTTCATAAGTTCCTTGGTGGGCGGTGACATATCCTTATACCCTTGCCCGAAGGGCACTACCGTAAAGCCCATGTCCTCAAGGTTTTGCACCATCTGGACCGCCCCCCAGCGGTCAAAGGCAATTTCTTTGATGTTATATTTGGTGCCCAGTTCTTCAATAAAGGCTTCGATAAAGCCATAGTGCACTACGTTACCCTCAGTGGTTTTAAGATATCCCTGTCTTTCCCACACATCATAGGGCACATAGTCACGCCGCACCCGAATCTGAAGGTTCTCCTCCGGAATCCAGAAAAAGGGTAGCACCTGATACTTGTCCTCCTCCGCCTCCGGTGGAAATACCAGCACGAAGGCAGTTATGTCTGTCGTAGAGGATAAGTCTAAGCCCCCATAGCAAATTTGCCCTCGGAGTTCCTCCGCATTAACGGGAAAAGTGCAAGCATCCCATTTGTCCATCTGCATCCATCTGACCGACTGCTTCACCCATTGGTTCAAACGAAGCTGCCGGAACAGATTTTCATCCGCTGGATTATCTTTGGCGCTGTTAAAGGCATCCCTCATCTTATCTATATCCACCGTCACACCCAAGGATGGGTTAGCTTTGTACCAGTTTCTTTCATCTGTCCAGTCGTCATTATCATCAATGCCGTAGATGACAGGATAAAAAGTAGGGTCGATTTTCCGCCCCTTTAAAATATCATCCGCCTTTTGGTGGATCTCCCAGCAGATGCTGTTGCGGTCAGTCCCTGCAGTCGTTATGAGGAAAAACAATGGCTGCATCCGGTCATCACCGGAACTTTTGTCATAACATCGTACAGTTCCCTTGTTGGCTGGGCATGCAGTTCATCAAACACTACACCATGCACATTCAGTCCATGCTTGGTATAGGCTTCAGCCGAGAGTACCTGATAAAAGCTGTTGAGCGGTGTATATACTAGCCGTTTCTGAAAGAGTACCGATCTGATTCTCTTTTTCAGGGCCGGACACTGCTCCACCATATCCACCGCAACATCAAAAACAATGGAGGCCTGCTGCCCTGTCAGAAGCACAATCGTAAACTTCCGCACCCCATTCACCATCAGCGCAGGTGAGGTAGAAAGCCACCGCTGCAGCCAGCTCACTTTTACCTTACTTTTTCGGTATTTCCACATACGCGGTGTTATATTGCCTATACCCGTTTTCCTTGACCGTTCCAAAAATATCCCGGATGATTTTGTCCTGCCAGGGGAGGAGTTCAAAGGGCACCCCATACCAGATACCCTTGGTGTGCTTCAAAGTCCACCGCGTGCTGCGCTTTCCTATCGTCATACATTACCCGTTATGCCTCCTCATAAGCAGCTTTTCCATGGGGTCGGCGCTGTCTTTTACGGCATTATCAACAGCAATTCTGGAGCGGCTGGAAGGCGTAAGTCCAAATTCGGAACAGAAATCCCTCATTATCTTAAGGTAGGTCTGGGCAATGGATACCTGCGGCACCTGCTGGATATATCCCGACGGTGTCTTAAAAATGGTACCGTGCTTGGAGAGAAATTCCTCCGCCTCCTTCCAGCGTGCATAGGCCTGGCAATAGCCTGCAAAGGCTGCGGCATCCACCTGTGTCAGCACCCCCAGTTTCTCAAGCTGCTTGGACATTCTGCGCCACTCCTTCTTTGCCTCCGGCTCAAGCCAGGAAGGGCACTTCGGAGCCTTTTTCTCTGGTTTTGGCTCATTCATGTTAAGTGAACGCTTACCTGGATTTCCCTCGAGTACCTTAAAGGCTGTTGGCTTTGGTTTTCTTCCTCTGGTCGCCATCGTCTTTCACCTCCCTCTTCATAAAAACGACATGAAAAAAGGAAGCTTTTACTTGGGCTTCCCTCGATTTTTTTCTCTTTAATATTTACGTGTTATTTTACCCACTCGTAACCGGCCTTCTCTAAAACCGCTGCATCGGCCAGCGTCACCACCCAGAAATTTTCATCGTCACCTAGCATCACCGCCATTGACTTAATACATCTGTTCGCAAAGCTGAAGGCCAATTCCCTGCTTTCAAACTTGTATGCTGCCTTTATTATCCTCTGAATTTTCTCGTTTGTATTCACCATCTGAACCTCTCCTTTCTGTGTTTTTCGTCCTTGCATGTACATCAATCACTCTGAATGCACAAAAAGTCAAGGAAATCCTTGTTTATTACTCAGCTGAAAATGATAAAATAAGAATGTACGAAAAGTGGAAAATAAAAATGTACAAATTTGTACATAAATTTGGTATCCTTCTGTTCGTAGGAGGGATACCAGCAATGAAAAATCTATTAGGTCAAATTAGCATATTAAAGGCTATGGAGATAAAACCTAATTTTTCAAAGCTAGCAAGAGAATATGGAATAGATAGAAGAACTGTTAAGAAGTATTATGAAGGATATGAAGGCAAACCAAAAACAAGAAACAAACAAACAAATTAGACAAATACTATGATGAAATAAAAGCAAAACTTGAAATAAAGGGGGTTACGGTAAAGGGAGTATACGAATACTTTGTTTCTAAAAATTATGATATTGGAACATATTCTAATTTCAACAAATATGTAAAGCGAAAAGGCTTGAAACCTGCTAAAAAAGTAAGTGGTCATCCACGATTTGAAACTCCTGCGGGAAAGCAAGCACAGGTAGATTGGAAAGAAGAGATAAAATTAGTTTCTAAATATGGAGAAGAATTCATTTTTAATGTTCTTAACTATAAGCTTGGATATTCAAGATATTGCTATTTTGAATATAGGAAAGCAAAAACACAACAAGATGTAATTGAATGCTTGATAAACGCTTTTAAAGCTACAGGAGGCGTTCCAGATGAAATACTTTTTGACAATATGAAAACAATAGTTGATATAACAAACGAGGGGAGGAAGATAAATAATAAAATAAAAGCATTTGCAAATGATTTTGACTTTAAGATACGCTTATGTAAGCCAAGACACTCATATACCAAAGGAAAGGTGGAATCATCTAATAAATTTATTGACTGGCTACTGCCATACAATGGTGAATTTGAGAATGAAGAAGATTTAATAAAGATAATTGGTGAAATAAACAAAAAAGTTAATCAATCTACAAATCAGTCAACAGGGATACAACCGATAATATTATTCCAAAAAGAAAAGGAGTATCTATCTCCTCTGCCAAGTAATGATATCATAGAAAGTTATATGAACTTCGAACAAAAAGCAACTGTCAATAAAGATTCTATGATATATTACAAAGGTAGTAGATACTCAATAAATAAAACTGTAACTCTTAAAACAGTAGAAAATGAGTTACATGTATATTTTAACACAGACTTGATATCTGTCCATATATTAAGTGATAAAAAGATAAATTATCACGAATCTCATTATAAAGAATTAATGGAAAATCTTATCAAAAACAAAGAGGACATTGAACAAATATGCACAAATAATCTTAACGAATTGGATAAATTATTGCATAGGTAGGTGAAAATGTGAGTAACTATACTAAGCTATTAAACAATTTAGGAGAACTTGGATTAAATAACATAAAAAATAATATAGATACATATTTAAACATGATTAAATCAGGAGAAAAAAGTGTTATAGATGCTCTATATGAACTAAGCAATTTAGAAATAAAATCAAAACAAGAAAAAGCAATACTTGCATGTGTCAAAGTAGCAAACTTCCCTTTTTTAAAAGAACTTGATGATTTTGATTTTGAATTTCAACCAAGCATAAACAAACAAGAAATTCTTGATTTAAAAAGTTTAAGATTTGTAGAAAATAACGAAAATATATTGTTTGTAGGGACCCCAGGAATAGGCAAGACACATCTTGCCACCGCCATAGGGATAGAATGTGCAAAACACAGATATTCTACATATTTCGTTCATTTTCAAGAATTGATGACTCAATTAAAAAAGGCTTTAGCAGAAAACCGTTTAGAAATCCGATTAAAGCATTTTTCAAAATATAAGGTGTTAATAATAGACGAAGTAGGGTATTTACCAATAGACACAGATGCTTCAAATATATTTTTCCAGCTAATATCTAAAAGGTATGAAAAGCATAGTACAATTATTACAACAAATATGCCATTTTCTAATTGGGCAGAAGTATTTGGATCAGCAACGTTAGCCAATGCAATATTAGGTAGATTACTTCATCATTCGCATGTTATATCAATAAAGGGACCTTCATATAGATTAAAATCAAAAGTTGAATATTTTATCAGTTCTTCGAATGCATCTTAGTATATTTTTTGTACAAAATTATATTCCACTTTTTGTACAAGGATATATTGACTTTTACACAAGGTAAGACGGAATTTTACAATCCTTTGTTTGTGCCAGCATTGCTTTTATTAAGTCTTCATTGTAATATAGCTTGTTGTGGCAGCCTTTGGCGCATTGTAAATAGGCGTAGTTGCCCTGCACCTCAAAGATTTTATCTTTTGGAAAACCATCTTTCTCAAATTGGCTTTCCACGTTGGTCGTAATGACAAAATATTCCTTTTTCTGAACCAGCCGGAGCAAATCCATGTAAAGCTTTGTAGCAGTCTGGGAATAGCGGTTCACATCAATATGCCTTGCCCAATGCGCCCACAATTCCTCCTGTGTCTGAAACGGGTAAAAGGTGGACGAGTACATATCTTCGATACCGTATTTCTCAATGAAATCGGAAAAATTGTCCGTGAACCGTTTGCCTGAGTAGGTCAGCCCAGCCGCGGCGGACAGCCCGGCCCCTGCACCGATCAGAATAGAGTCCGCATTTTCAATCGCTTTTTTTGCGGCAATCAACCGTTCCTCATAATTCTCCATGATTAGCGCCTCCTTTCACACTTCATGGCGTTTTCTGTCATTTATATCATTATAGAAACAGGTCTTTTCAATCGGAAACCGTTTCCCAGACATATTCGGATTGGGCTTGAAATCCTCCGCTGGGTATCCGACGTAAAGCATACATACCGGCTGCCAGCTTTCAGGAAGATTAAGCAGTTCTTTGGCTTTGTTCTCGTCAAAGTAGCTGATCCAAACTGTTCCAAGGCCAATGCTGGCGGCTTCCAGCATCATGTGGGTAGCGACAATCGTCGCATCGGTTGCCCCGCTGCTCTTGCTGCTCTGCGGGTGTTGCCAACAGGCAGTCTTATCATAGCAAACGAACAGCACCAGCGGAGCACCATAATAATACACGTTTTTGCCGTGTTCTTTATCATCACATTCCTCTGCCAAGTCTGCATATTTCTTATCATACTCAAAGGTACAGAATGATTTGACCTTTGCCAGATTTTCAGGTGTATTCAGCACCAAAATCCGCTGCGGCTGATAATTGACCGCAGTAGGAGCCCACCGCCCGGCCTCCAATATCTTTTCAATTTTATCCTGCTCCACAGGCATCTGTGCAAACTTACGCACCGTAACCCGCATTTTGGATATATCCATAAAGTCCATTACCGTTCTCCAGCCTTTCTCTATTCAATGATTCGGCTTCTTCCGTCTTTTCTCGGTTTGGCAGCGGGATATGCCCCGTCGCAATAACCGAGCACGACAAAGCATCTCGCAATGTAGTTTTCAGGAATTTGCCAATCCTTTAATAGCTTTTTTCCCAATTCATTTTCAAAGGTTTCTTCGGCTCTTGCAATGATGCAGGAGGAAATCCCCAGTTCAGTAGCCTCTAATACCATGTTCTCTGCACAGCAGAACGCATCGGGGATGCTGTATAAAAAGTTTTTCTGGGCAAATACCACGCAGACTGTAGGCGCGCCATAAAAACCATTTTTAATAGTGGGGTCATCAATAATACTCGGCTGCTCTTTAGAGACATAGGAGCCGACCAGCTTGCTCTTATCAAAATGGGCGATATTCAGCTTTCCGATAGTTTCTGTCAACTCTTTGCTATGAACACCGCAGATGAAGGTTCGCTGCCCTCCACCCGCATTCGGTGCATAGAGACCTGCTTCGATGATTTTTTCCAGGTCCTCTTTCGGTATCTGCCTATCTTGATATTTACGAATAGACCTTCTTTTCTTAATTAAATCCAGCAATTCCATTATCTAACCTCCTTCCAGCATTGCGGGTCAGCCTCGTAAAAATCTCCGGTTGTACCGTAAGTAACGGCGGGGCATCCCCGGCACCAAGCCAGCAATTCGCATTTGGAACATTTTTTGAATTTTGTATAGTCCCGGTAGGCTTCCATGCGGTCGCATACCCACACATCGGCAATCCGATCTTCAAACACATTGCCTACCTTGCTTTCAAAGCGACGGCAGGCGTACAGATCGCCGGTGGGCAGGATGGTCAAATGGCAGTTGCCGCAGTTGCAGCCGCCGTAGATCATACCCTCCTGTGCATCCTCCGGGATTTTGAAAATGCCTTTTTCGTATTCATAGAGCGTCCAAAGGTGGTCTTTCCGATTAAAGTAGGTTTGGCAGCCTTCGGCTTCATATTTCTGGAATTTCTGATAGCAGGTGTCCAGCAATTCCCGGTATTCCTGCGGGGCCATGCCGGTGTCCTTTTCCTCGCTGGTCGGGCAGTACCGCGCAAAAGCGAACACATCCACCTTATGCGCAATAACGGTGTCAATAATATCCGGAATTTCCTTGATGTTTTTTCCAGATACCGTAGTCATGATGACTGAGCGGATACCAGCCTTTTTAATGCAGTCGATTTTTTCAAGGGTGCAATCAAAGGAGCCGGGCTTACGGAACCAGTCATGGGTTTCCCGCATCCCATCAAGGGAGAGCTGGTATTTCTGACATCCGTATTCTTTCAACCTTTTGCATACCTCGTCATTCAGATGGAACGGGTTGCCGAGGATAGTAAAAGGGATGTGCCTTTTTTTCAGCAGGCCAAGCAGCCGCCAGAAATCAGGATGCAGGATTGGATCGCCGCCGGTGATATAGAAATAGGGAAGCCGATCGTACATTTCGCACATATCACAGCAGTTGCCCACTACGTCCACCATCTGCTCCCAGTTCATGGAGTCCAGATGTTTGCCATGATCTTCCGAAAAGATATAACAATGTTTACACCGCTGATCGCACTCGTCAGTGATGTGCCACTGAAAAGCAAAATATTGTTTCATCATTGATTACCTCTCTTTATATGAAAACTGGCAGTTGCCAGAATGATTTTAAAAGTCCCCGGCAAGACCAGTTATGCCGGGGATGTGTTGGCGTGGTGGCTGGATTATTTGTTGTCGCCAGCGCCGCAGGCAGAACCGCAAGCGGTAGGTTTTTCTTCCGGCTTGTCAGCAGCGCCGCAGGCAGCAGGAGCATCGGTAGCACCACAAGCAGCGGGAGCTTCAGCAGGCTTATCGGATGCTCCGCAAGCAGAACCACAAGTAGAAGCCGCCTCTTTTTTGTTCCATCCAAACAGATTAGAAAGTGCCATAGTGTATTACCTCCATTTTTGGATTTTACGAACCCTTTACTTGTTCGCAATTATATTTTAACTTCTGCTTTGTCTAAAAAAAAGTACGCACAAATCTGTTACTTAGTCACCTTTTTATAACCCACTTGTCTTAATCGTTATCTTATATTATAATTTGAATGTAACATTCAAATCTGGACTTATAAAGGAGATGATACGATGCTGACAAAAGAAGAATTGCCTGAATGTCCTGTATCGACCACGGTTCAGTTGATAGGCAGTAAGTGGAAACTGCTGATCTTGCGAAATTTGCTTCAGCGCCCTTGGCGCTTTAACGAACTGCGAAAAACCATTCCTGGTATCAGTCAAAAGGTACTAACGGATAGCTTGAGGTCTATGGAAGCAGATGGAATTATTATTCGCACTGTGTACCCGGAAGTGCCGCCCCATGTAGAATACGCCTTAAGTGAATTGGGCGAAAGCATGCGTCCAATTATCAAAGCAATGGAAACATGGGGAGTAGAGTATCAGAAAATTGTAAAAAGCCAAAATTGAACGTTGGCTTTAATATAAAGTGGAACTAAAATTATGCAAGTTCCCATAGACATGTTCCCACGAACACATCAAACCATTTCAAACTCCGTCTTTTCCGTCAACACAACCCCGCCCGCCAAAAGCCGCACCGAAAGTCTGTGGATGTGTTTCCTCATACAGTCGAACAAACAAAAATACAGGGCTTTCCAGTATCTCTACCACCAAAAAACACATTTTCGGCAGATGGCAAAACACCAGAAAACCCTGTATTTAAGCCGTTTTTCAGTCTCTCATCCGTTTTTTACATTTGTCATCAATACCACGCACTCAACGTGATAAGTATGGGGAAACATGTCCATGCACTTGACCTTTTCTACTTTGTACTGCCTCTGTGTTAGCATTTTTAAATCTCTTACAAGTGATACAGGGTTACATGAGACATACACGATTGTCTCTGGATCAAAATTTACGACATCCATAATAGCCTTTGGATTTACACCAGGTCTTGGTGGATCTAATATTACGACATCAGGGCTCTCGCTAATTTCCTTTAATTTTTGTGCTACATCGCCAGGTATGAATACACAATTATTAATTCTATTCAGATTGGCATTTTCTCTTGCGGCATCTACTGCTTCTTTTATGAGTTCTATGCCTATTACTTTTTTGGCAAGTGGTGCCATGACGATCCCAATAGTACCTGTTCCACAGTAGAGGTCAAATACAACTTTTTGTGATAGGTCACCGGCAAATTCTCTTGCTATGCTATATAGTTTTTCGGCACCTTTGGAATTTGTCTGAAAAAATGAGAAGGCGCTTATCTTAAATTTTAATCCAAGTATCTCTTCTATAAAATAGTCTCTTCCATATAATACTATAAGTTTCTCACATATTACAGCATCAGACAAACTGTCATTTATAGTATGTAATATACCGACAAGTTTGCCTTCAAAATCGGCCCTTTTAAGTATCTCTACTAATTCTAAAAAGTCATGGTAAATTTGAGATGTTGTAACAATGTTCACTAAAAGCTCGCCTGACTTAGCAGCTTTTCTGACAACCATGTGTCTTAGATAGCCTTCATGTGTTTTACCATTGTAGACTGGAAGATTATACTTTTCCGCATAGTTGAGCACTAAATCGATGCATTTTGCAAAATCATTGTCGACTATTCTGCAGTCCTTTGTCGTTACTATATCATAAAATCTGCCTTTTTTGTGTAACCCCAATTTTAAATTACCATTATTATCTTTTCCAAATGTATACTCCATCTTATTTCTGTATGCAAATACATTTGGACTTCCTTCTACACCAAGAAATTCATAACCATCAATGCCTGCTTCATCTAGGAGTTTTTTTACAATACCTTCTTTTATTTTTAGTTGAACATTATAATTCACATTTAAATATGTACAGCCACCACATTCACCAAAATGTTGGCAGACATCATCATGTTCTAAAGGTGATTTTTCTATAATATCAATTAAATTAGCCTCGGCTATATCATTTTTTATCCGCTTTATTTTTACTTTGGCTTTTTGTCCTGCCACCACGCCTTTAACTTTTATCATTTTATTATCAACATATGATAATCCGTATCCATCAAAATCCATATCCTGTATAGTTGTAATTATTTCATCGTTTTTCTTCATAATGCTTCAATCTCCTTAGTTTCAATTATATATTATTATATATCATTTTTATCAAAAACGTCAAAATGGCATTAGCATCACATTCTATTATCACTTTTATATATTATTTGAATATTATATAATGAAATATTTAATTATGGAGGTTTTGTATATGTATGAGTATAATAATCCGTATATAGAATCATATGATATGAGCCAGAAAGGTTTAGCTGAAGCATATATACCAATACAAAAATATGTATCTGCATACCCTCCAGAGCAAGGGCTAATGAGAGGCACTATTTTCCCAGAGCTTGATAAACCATATGTAGAAGAGAAAATGAGGAGGTATTGATTATGGATGGTAATCAAGTAGCATTGTTAAAGAAAATCATGGAGATCGATTTTACATGTATAGATTTGAATCTTTATCTTGATACGCATC
Source organism: Thermoanaerobacterium sp. RBIITD (assembly GCF_900205865.1). Classification (NCBI taxonomy): domain Bacteria; kingdom Bacillati; phylum Bacillota; class Clostridia; order Thermoanaerobacterales; family Thermoanaerobacteraceae; genus Thermoanaerobacterium; species Thermoanaerobacterium sp. RBIITD. The sequence continues at coordinate 2,618,126 of NZ_LT906662.1, read as the reverse complement.
CTGAGGATCAAAAAGCTTTAAGAGATTATAACTATTACAGTGAACAATTGAGGACATTAAAAGTACAATATGAACAGCTTTATGGTCCATTTATGTCCTTCGGAAATACACCAGATCAATGCAACAGGTGGAGATGGGTAGATGAACCATGGCCTTGGGAAATTCAGTATTAGGGGAGTGATATTATGTGGATTTATGAGAAAAAATTAGAATATCCAGTAAATGTATGTAAACCAGATATAAAAATGGCTAAGTTTTTAATAGCACAATATGGTGGACCTGACGGTGAGCTTGCTGCAGCACTACGCTATCAGACACAGAGATATACAATGCCAACAGGTCAAGCAAAGGGTACATTAACAGACATTGGCACTGAAGAATTCGCTCACCTAGAAATAATTGCCACTATGGTATTTAAATTATTGAAAGGTGTGCCGGTTGAGGAACTTAGAAAAGAAGGTCTTGGTGAGCATTATACAGAACATGATAGAGCATTATTCTATACTGATACAACAGGAATGATTTGGACTGCAGCATATATCCAGGTAAAGGGCGATGTTGTTGCAGACCTTCATGAAGATATGGCAGCCGAAGAAAAGGCAAGAGCAACATATGAACACCTCATTAATCTCACAGATGACCCATGTGTAAAAGATACATTGAGATTTCTAAGAGAAAGGGAAGTCGTACACTTCCAGAGATTCGGTGAAACACTTGATAGAGTAAGAGAATATTTAAAAAGCAAAAAATTTTATTAAAGTTATTGGCCGGATGAAATCCGGCTTTTATTTTTTAAAAAATGTGTAAAACTATGTAAGAGGTGATTTTATGAGATACAGAAAAATAACTGAACCTGTTGTTGCAATAACGTCTGGGCCCGACGAGGTAACTAACCTACATAATGCATTAAATTTATTACCGTTGCAAAATTTAATAGAAGCAGGAAATACGGTTGTTATTACACCCAATTTCGTTAAGAGTAAACCACCACAAAGTGCGACAATCGTTGGACCTTATACTTTAAGAGCATTGATTAGGTATATAAAATCCAAAAATCCTGGAAGGATAGTTATCGCAGCAGGTTCAGGCGGTAACCCTACTCCAAAGGTTATGACAGACAATAGCTATGACAAAATTATATCTGAAGAAGGCGTTGAATTCATCGATCTAAATTATGGCCCATATGTAGATCTTCTGTTAAATGATTGCCTTGTCAAATCGACAAAGGTAAATGAACTTTATGAGCAGATGGATGTCTTAATCTCTTTCACTCAGATGAAAATGCATGAAGAAGCAACCGTTTCACTGGGTATCAAGAATATTGCATTAGGATGGCCGCCGGCAGAAATACATGGTTTCCCAAAGAAAAACCTTGGGATACATAATGACCTACACAATTTTATAAGAGCAATGGCAGAAAAAATATCAATTGACTTAACTATATTAAGTTCACAAGAGGCTATGATTGGTACAGGTCCTGCTGAAGGTAAACCAATTAATGCTAATATGATTATTGCCGGAACTGATCCTGTCGCAACAGACACCGTAGGTGCAAGGATGTTCGGCTTTTTGCCACAAGGTGTAAACTATCTTTTTCAGTGTGCTCAAAAAGGTGTAGGAACTGGTGAGCTAAAATATGTTACACTTAAAGGTATACCATTGGCACAGGCGGAAATGGCTTTTTCTACATCGGCATACGGATATGGTATTGCACTCGATTCAAGCGGAATCAAACAGATGGTACCCGAATTAACCACTACTTCAAGATACTGAAAAGATGTATGTCAATTTTTTTGACATACATCAACCCATTCACCTTTAACTATTTTATCCATATCATCGACATTTACAGCTACGGCAGCATTTACATCACCAGCTGCCGGGTATACGAGTTCATAATTTTTTAATGATATATCATAATAAATATCGATATCCGTCTTTAATCCATATGGGCAAACACCACCAACAGGATGTCCTGTTATTTCAAGAACTTCTTCAGGTGTCGCCATCTTTGCCTTACAATGAAAAGTATCTTTGAATTTTCGATTATCTATTTTCTTATCGCCCGCCGATATAACCATGACATACCTGTCTTTTAATTTAAAAAGCATCGATTTTGCAATTTCTCCGGGTGTCACGCCAATCTCATTTGCAGCTTTTTCAACAGTACTTGTATCTCCAAGTACTTTTACATCAGCATCTATATTATTTTCTTCAAAAAATCTTTTAACTGCCTCTACGGACATTTTATCACTCTCCCATATTGTTATATTACACCTTTTTTAATAATTTAGCTTATTAAATTAAATAATACTTTAAAAGGCAAAGCCATGTCAATAATATAAATAGGGTCTAATAATTAGCCCCTGCATCAGATATTAAACCCATATATTACGTATATCAAGTATAATTCATTAAATATTTTTTTATTCTTCATCTGTCGTCAAAACATCAACCAATTTATCACTTTTATCAGATAGACTCATAAGTACATTGTTAGACCAAATAGTTGGTTCTGAATACAGATTTGCTACATTTGGAATCCACATTGCATCATATTTAGTAGAATTTACGTCTGTTTTTGTCAGATTTTCTTCTGCCGCTAAAGTACCGCTTTCAGTAAAGTTAATCTTTACACCGGATTTTTTTCAATATATTCAAACAAGCCACTGCTTTTTAAGTCATGTAGCTCAAAACCACCAATAATTTTAAAAGTATTTGGATCACTTACATTATTACAGATAAATTAATATTTTCCAATGGACTTTACAATAATTAACCTAGATTTTACCACACCTTAACAATGACATATATTTACACTATATGTCAAGAACAATGTGCACAATGCAACAAATTTCGCATATGTTTAATACTATAATATTAATTATTAATTATCCAGGGGGGATTTTGATGGGAGAACTGATTAGATATGTTTTGTATGCTGCCTTGACAATCCTTTATGGATTTGTTTGGTGGAAGTTGTTTGATAAAGCAGGATTCGGCGGCATATATGGGCTTACAATGTATATTCCATTTATAAATGTTTTAATGCTATTAGTTCTTGCATTTGCTGACTGGCCAGCACTTCACAATAACAATGTAAGGGTCTAATTTAAAGGCCCTTACAGTTTCCATAAATAGTAATATTTAAAATTATCTATCAAATATCTCTTTTAAAAATATTATTCCTTCCATCATTTCGCTGTATTCTTTGTAATTGTTTCTATAGACTTCCATTATTACAGGACCGCGGTAGTTAATCCTCTCAAGTTCTTTATACAATCTTCTAAAGTCGAAATTGCCTCTTCCCGGAAGAAATAAATTTCCATCGTTATCGTAGTCGCACAGATGTACATTAGCTATATATTCACCCATGGCTTTTAAATATTCAAATGGGTCTTGCTTGCTCTTCATGGCCTGCTTTATATCTAATGTAAAATATATGTTTTTGCTGTTTGTCACTTCCTTTAAGGATAAAGCGAATTTAGGATATGAAAACCAGCACCAATATACATTTTCCCACGCAAATTTTATTCCGTATTCTCCAGCAGTTTCGGCAATATAATCCGCATTTTTAGCAATCTTTTCAAAATCGATATTTGGTTTTGTCTCTTTTCTGACCGCTGGTCCGTGAAATACATACACTTTTGCGCCAAGTATATTAGCAGCTTTTAATACTTTCAATAACATTTTTAAGGCATCTTTTCTTTGCCTTTCTGTCGCAGAAAAAAGCTGTGGTTCAAACTGTGTACCTATTGCATGTATTGAATTAACTTTAATATCGTATTTATCAAGGACATCTTTCATTTCTTTGCAAAATTCTTCATCATATTCACTGTATGATTCTAAAAAAACCTCTACGGTTTTAATACCCATATTCCCTATTAGAGGAACAGTCTCTTCTGTAAGGTACTCTGGATAAAAACTCGCTGTTGATATGCCGACATTCATGTGACCCCTCCGTTCCATGAAAAAACATGTAATGAGAATCCCTTTAATTTTATTATACATTAATTATATTAAATTTTAACACAACTTTTTATAATAATTTATATTATATAATAATTTTTGTCTTATAGAAAATCTAATCTGACAAATTAAAATAGGCGAAAAAGTTCCAGATCTAAAATTGACTACATATTATAATAACTTCAATATCCTTTATCAACTTAGTTCATTAAATATCGACTGAAGTAGAAGGGAAATTCTACTGATAATCTATTTTCTCTAATAATCGTTATACTTTAATATTATAATTGTGCAACTACGTGCAAACACTTGCACATATACTTTTTTAATATTATAATATAATTATAGAAAATGAATCTTAAGGAGGAGAATTATGGAGAATAAGAAATTACCACGTGTTGCATATTTTTGTATGGAATATGGACTTAATTCAGATTTTAAGCTATATGCCGGCGGGCTTGGCATATTAGCAGGTGATCATTTAAAAGCAGCAAAAGAGTTAAATCTTCCACTTGTAGGTATAGGCATACTTTGGAAACAAGGCTATACAGAACAGCATATAGGTAAAGATGGTTATCCATATGATGCATACCACAACTATAAATATGACTTTCTTAAAGACACAGGCGTAAAAGTAAAAGTAAAAATAAGAAATCAGGATGTTTATTGCAAAGTGTGGCTTGTTGATTGTTTTGATAATGCACCACTATACCTGCTTGACACAGATATACCTGAAAATGGTGATAGATGGATTACAGGTCAGCTTTATGGATGGTTTGGAGAGGAAAGGGTTGCACAAGAAATCGTACTAGGAATTGGTGGCGTAAGAGCTTTAAGAGCACTTGGTATAGATGTCGATGTATATCATTTTAATGAAGGGCATGCAGCATTAGCAGCATTGGAACTCATTCGTGAGAAAATGGAAAATGAGGATATGTCTTTTAAAGAGGCATGGGATAAAACACGCGAAGAAGTTGTATTTACTACCCATACACCTGTTATTGAAGGAAATGAATCTCATAGTCTTGAACTACTAATGTACATGGGTGCGAATAATGGCCTTACAATTGAGCAAATGGCACAAATTGGCGGTGTTCCATTTAACATGACAGTTGCAGGATTACACCTTTCCCGTATTGCCAATGGTGTTGCTAAATTGCATGGTAAAACAGCAAGAAAGATGTGGAAGGATGTAGATGACGCTGCGCCAATAATATCTATTACAAATGGCATTGACAGAAATACCTGGGTCGATAAAAGAATAACCGATGCTTATAACAATGGTGAAGGATTGCTCAGAACACACAATATCCTTAAAAATGAACTGATTGATTTCGTATATGACCGCACAGGTGTTAAACTTGACGCAGATAAACTGCTTATAGGCTTTTCAAGAAGGGCTGCACCATATAAGAGAAGTGATTTAATTTTCACAAATGATGAGGTTATAGGAGAATATTTGAGGTCAGGAAAGATTCAGATCGTATTCTCCGGAAAGGGTCACCCACTTGATGATGTAGGTAAAAGGATTGTCGCTAAATTGATCGAAATGACAAAGAAATATCCAAACAGCGTTGTCTTTCTTGAAGATTATGACATGACAATAGGAAAGATGTTAACGCGCGGTTCCGATGTATGGCTAAATAACCCAAGAAGGCCTAAGGAAGCAAGTGGTACATCTGGTATGAAGGCTGCTATGAATGGTGTCCTCAATCTAAGCATTCTCGACGGTTGGTGGCCTGAAGCATGCATTGATGGCGTAAATGGATGGCAGTTTGGAGACGGTTTTGAATCGGATGATGTAGAGGAACTCGATAAACATGATCTAGAAGCATTATACGATGTTCTCTTAAATAAGGTTGTACCAACATACTACAATGACAAAGCAAAATGGGAAAATATGATGAAGGAAAGCATCAAAACAACATATGATGCATTTTCAGCAAATAGAATGATAAAAGAATATTATGATTTGATGTACACAAAAAAGAAAGTTAATAAAAAGTTAATAAAATAAAATTTAAAAGGATATACCGAATTTGGTATATCCTTTTTTGTTATTAATTTATATTTACTTTTGAAGTCTTTTTTCAAGTGCGTCTTTTTCTTTTTCATAGCCAGGCTTTCCTAATAGTGCAAACATATTTTTCTTGTATGCTTCAACACCTGGTTGATCAAACGGATTTACGCCGTTTAAATAACCACTTATTCCACATGCCATCTCAAAGAAGTAAACAAGATAGCCAAAATTATATGCGGATATCTCCGGTAAATTTACTATAAGATTTGGAACACCACCATCATTATGTGCAATAACGGTTCCCTGAAAAGCCTTTTTATTTACAAAATCTATCGTCTGTCCTGCAAGGAAGTTAAGTCCATCTACATTGTCTTTATCTTCGTTTATTGTTATTTCTTTTAAAGGTTTCTCAACATTCAAGACGGTCTCAAACATGATTCTACTACCATCTTGGATGAACTGACCCATTGAATGAAGGTCTGTAGTAAAATCTACTGATGCAGGATATATCCCCTTATGGTCTTTGCCTTCACTCTCACCATATAATTGTTTCCACCATTCAGAGAAATAATGAAGCCTTGGTTCATAATTAACTAAAATTTCAATTGATTTTCCCTTTCTGTATAAAGCGTTTCTTAATATTGCATACTGCATACTTAAATTTTCTTTCATATCTGATTTTTTGTAAACTAATGATGCATCATATGCACCCTGCATCATATCATCGATATTTATTCCTGCAGCTGCTATTGGAAGAAGTCCTACAGCCGTAAGAACTGAATATCTTCCACCTACATCGTCAGGAATCACGAATGTCTCATAGCCCTCTTCGTCTGCAAGTTTTTTGAGCGCTCCCTTTGCTTTATCCGTTGTCACATATATTCTTGATTTTGCCTCATCTTTACCATATTTTTTCTCAAGCAAATCTCTAAATATGCGAAATGCTATACCTGGTTCAGTTGTAGTACCGGATTTTGAAATAACATTTATTGACACATCTTTCCCCTCAAGAACTTCAAGCAAATCCTGAAGATATGTTGAGCTTATGCTGTTTCCGGCAAAATATATTTCTGGAGCTTTCCTAACCGCCTGTGGTAAGACATTGTAAAATGAATGTGTCAACATCTCTATAGCAGCTCTTGCACCGAGGTATGAGCCGCCTATTCCGATTACAACAAGTGCATCCGAATCAGATTTTATCTTTTCTGCAGCCTTTTTTATTCGAGAAAATTCATCTTTGTCGTAATCGCGGGGTAAGTCAACCCAACCAAGGAAATCGCTTCCCTGAGCGGTCTTATTAAGCACCATATCAAGTGATAGTTGTGCTTGTTTTTCAAGATATGATATTTCATGCTCATTTACATAATTTAATGCATTGGAATAATCGAAATTTAATACATTTGCCATATGTAAACCTCCAATCTTATTTTTACATTTCATATTTTATACCATATGGACCATATAATCAAGTTTTAACTAAAGAATATGTCAGTTGCTATTCTTTTACCTGTTTTTGTCTTAAAGTTCTTTTCTATGATATTCTTCACATTTTCTAAATTTTTATATAGCTCATCTTCTTCTATATTTACAAGAAAGTCTGATTCCCATATTATTTGAAAATCAAGCCCATTATTTTTTGATGCCGTGTGATGCCCTCCTATAATGTAGCAAACCCTTTCAATTGTATCATCATCTTCATTGTTATTTTTCATTATCTCTCTTGCAACAGCCGGTCCTTCTATCTCCTGAAATTTCCCTGATGAAGAATTGTATTTCTTTTCAGCATTTTTTATCCCTATATCGTGCAAGATTGCTGTTATTGTCACTATCTTCTTTAATTTATCATCAGATATATTTTCTCCATCCATTATTCTATCGGCAAAATTCAATACCTTTAATGCATGGTTTATGCGCTTTAAATCTTTTCCAAAGTACTCCTTCATATCCATGATATATTTTAATTTTGACATTATAATCAACTCCTTTCAAGTTATTTATATTTTCACATAATTATGTCATCAACGTCAATATTTTTTGAAATTATTTTTTATGGGTTATAATATAGATTGGAGGTGTTTATAAATGGAAGCATTGGATGTTTTAAAACAAAGGAGAAGTGTGAGGGTTTTTGAAGATAAACCAATACCCAAAAACATACTTGAAGATATAATTGACTGCGGAAGGCTTGCACCAACAGCAAATAATATGCAGCCATGGCATTTTGTCGTTGTAACCGATAAAGAAAGGCTAAAATATATCTCGGAAAAGGCTACATATGGCAAATTTATTAAGGATGCGGCAACATGTGTTATTGTGTACTGTGAAAGTGACAATGTTCATCATCTTGAAGACGGTGCAGCTGCGACGGAGAATATTATACTTGCAGCAAAGGCTTATGGCATTAGCTCATGTTGGGTAGCAGGATATGATAGGACATACGAAAAAGACATAAATGAGTTTTTACAAGTTCCATCTAACTTAAGGATGATATCTATAGTTCCACTTGGCTACAGCACGCAGAAACCTGCAGCAAGAAGTAAAAAGCCATTGACAGATGTTATTCATTGGGAAAAATTTTAATTTACGCCCGGCATATTGCCGGGTCTTTTACCTTTTAAAATAAATCTATAAATGATAAAATAAAATTAGAAAATGCTACAGAAAGAAGGGTTAAATTGCAAAGCGTTGTAGATAGGTTTTTAAAGTATGTAAAATATGAAACAACTTCAAATGAAAATTCAGCAACATGTCCCAGTACAGAAGGGCAGATGGTCTTTGCTAAAGAATTAGCTAATGAATTAAAAAACATAGGACTTTCTGATGTATTTGTTGATGAAAATGGATATGTAATGGGAACAATTCCTTCAAATGTAGAAAAAGATCTTCCTGTAATAGGTTTTATATCACATATGGATACAAGTCCAGATATGTCAGGGAGAGATGTAAATCCGCAAATAATCGAAAATTATGATGGTAATGACATAGTATTAAATAAAGAAAAAAACATTGTATTATCACCTAAGGATTTTCCAGAACTTAGAGAATACATAGGGAAAACATTGATAACAACTGATGGGACAACATTGCTCGGTGCTGATGATAAATCAGGTATAGCTGAGATAGTAACAGCTTGTGAATATCTAATGGAACATCCAGAAATAAAGCATGGCACTATAAAAATATGTTTTACACCTGATGAAGAAATTGGCCGTGGTGCAGATAAATTTGATGTTAAAAAATTTGGCGCAGACTTTGCTTACACTATTGATGGTGGTAAAATAGGCGAAATTGAGTATGAAAATTTCAATGCAGCTTATGCAAAAATAACAATACATGGGCGTAATGTACATCCGGGAACAGCTAAAGGTAAAATGAAAAATTCTGTTTTAATCGGTGTAGAACTTTCTTCAATGCTTCCACTTGAAGAAACGCCAGAACAAACAGAAGGATATGAGGGATTTTATCATATCAACAATTTTGATGGTGATGTAGAAGAAACACATTTATATTACATTATAAGAGATTTCGACAAAGTTAACTTTGAAAATCGTAAAAATTATATGAAAAATATAGTTGAAAGCCTTAATAGAAAATATGGCAGTGGTACAGTTGAACTTGATCTAAAAGACCAATATTACAACATGCGTGAAATCATCGAGAAAAATATGAACATAGTTGACATTGCATTAAAAGCAATAGAAGAGGCATGTATAAAGCCCGATGTATCACCTATAAGGGGTGGAACAGATGGCGCAAGGCTATCATATATGGGGCTTCCTACACCAAATATTTTTACCGGCGGTCACAATTATCACGGAAAATATGAATATATACCGACATTTGCTATGGAAAAAGCCGTTGAGGTTATATTAAATATTGTAAAACTTGTTCAAGCATAGCCAAATTAAATTATTTTGAATGGTTTAATTTTTATGGGAAATAGGTGCTTATAAGTTAAACCCAATTTATATCTGCGTAGTAAATCTGTAACCTATTGGATATTTTTTGACACCATTGTGATATAATCTAATTAAATAAAATTAAGGGGTGATACAATGCAAAAAGCTGTAGAACTTACATATGGCGGCAAAACTTTAAGAGGTATGATGCACATACCAAATAATGCAAATGGGAAAGTTCCAATGGTAGCAATTTTTCATGGATTTACAGGCAATAAAGTAGAATCACATTTTATTTTTGTTAAATTATCAAGAAAGCTTGAAGAAGCTGATATAGGAAGTGTACGCTTTGACTTCTTTGGTTCTGGTGAAAGTGATGGAGATTTCAGTGAAATGACATTTAGCGGTGAATTAGAAGATGCAAGACATATAGTAGAATTTGTTAAAAGTGAACCATCGACAGACTTAAATAATATAGGAATACTTGGTTTAAGTATGGGTGGTGCAATTGCGGGAATAATTGCAAATGAGTTTAAAGATATTGTTAAATCACTAGTACTTTGGGCACCTGCTTTTAACATGAGAGATATTGTTTTGCTGCAAGCACAAGGTGAAGCTGGTGAAATATTGAAAAAGCAAGGTTTTGTTGATATTGGCGGACATGCAATAAGCAAGGATTTTGTTGATGATATTGCAAGTATTGATATTTATAAAAGGTCCAAAGGATATGATAAAGATGTACTTATCGTACATGGGACAAATGATGAATCTGTGCCATATCATGTATCAGATAAGATACTTGAGACAATATATACAAATAATGCAAAGAGGATAACAATAAAAGAGTCCGACCATACATTTACAAGACTTGACTGGGAGAAAATAGCTATTGACGAATCTGTTAACTTTTTAAAAGAAAAATTAAAATAATATAATATAATATAACCGCTCTGTTGGGAGCAGGGCGGTTATTTTTTCCTCTTTAAGATGAGTAACATTCCAAACATTATCATTTAAGATAATGCTTGATATGTATTCACCTCCATATAATGAAGTGGAAACTGCACCCTGCTATTCAGGTTATTTCATATAATATTGTATCTATGACTTTATAATAAACAATGTACTACACTACTTAGATAAATTTTTATCTGTAGTACAGTTGATTATAGATCCTTAATTTCTAATAAGTCATTATAACCTTTAATAATAATATTATCTGGAAAATCATTGTTTAAAGAGCAGACTGCCAATTTATAGCCAGCATCAATATTATATTCTCTAAAAAAGCAATTCTTTAATTCATTATCTGTCTTAATATTTATGTTATAATCATTTATAATTATTGAGAAAGATTTAAGTGATGTATAAAGTCCTTTGCCTTCCAACTTAACATAACTTTCCTTCAATGTCCATAATTTAAAAAAGTATTCTAACCTTTTTTGAACATCAACATCCATTATAAAATTATACTCATCATCAGTAAAAAAACGTTTTGCAATATTTAAATTAATCGGCTTTATCTTTTCAATGTCAATACCTATAGAAAATTCATTTACTGCAACAACAACCCAGTCATATGAATGTGAAATGCTGAAATAAATGTTCTCCATATTTTTCAATAAAGGCTTACCATATTCATTTTTATAAAAACTTAATTCATCGTTTTTAAGCCCGATTTTTTTACAAATTACTACGCGCAATAATATATCGGCAATTAATGACCTTTCAGCATCATCATATTTTCTAAACCTTCTAATGCGTTCTTTCTTTTCTTCTGATACAAATCCTAATAGCCTGTCAAAATCTTCTTTGCTTATGTAATTTTTAAGTTGTACACCATATATTTCAATCATATTATTGAACTCCTACAAAACTTATTATTTCATGCTCCAGAATTTATCAAGATGTTTCCCTATATTATCAATGTTTACCCTCATATTTGGAAACCATTCTTTTGGAAATAGCTTAACATAGTTTCTATGTGAATATCTCTCATCGATGAGCAAAATCACACCCTTATCGGTTTCAGTTCTTATAACACGCCCAGCTGCCTGCATAACCTTATTCATGCCTGGATACATGTATGCAAATTCATATCCGAGCCCGTATTTTCTATCGAAATAATCTCTTATAAGATTTCTTTCGAGGCATATTTGTGGTAATCCCACACCTACAATTATAGCACCAATCAATCTATTATGCTTAAGGTCTATACCTTCTGAAAAAACACCACCGAGAACGCAAAACCCGATTAACCCATCGTTATTTTCTTGAAAAAGATTTAAAAAATCATATCTTTCCTCATCAGACATACCAGATTCCTGAATATAGATACTTTTCTCAGGATATTTTTGCCTAAAGATTTTATATACTTTATTCATATATTCATAAGAGGGAAAGAATACCATATAATTTCCTATTCTTCCATTAACAGTTAAATCAATATAATCAACTATAGTCTGGTATGTTTTTTCTCTATCCTTATACTTTGTAGAAACATTATCTGCAATTAATATCTCTCTATTATTTACATCAAATGGTGAATAAAGATACATCATGTAGTCATCGTCATTTCCGCCTAAAATACTGCGATAATATTTAAGCGGCAACATTGTTGCAGAAAAAAAGATAGACGATTTACATTTCTTCATTATATCAAAAAGCAATTTTGATGGGTCAAGGCAAAATAATTTTATCTTAACATCATAACCTATCATTTCAACATATGTTGTGTATGTATCATCATAAAGGTCAGAAATCTTTAAGTATTTAAGCACGTCAAAATACAAATCTAATATATTTTCATATTCATCGATTTTGACCTTCTTCAATAAATATTCTTCAAGCAAATTGACTAATTGCCTCAAATATCCAAATAACTCGCTTTCCCCGTCTTTTATAATGTAATAATTATTATCGCCGCATAATTTTTTCAACTTTAAAAATATCTTATTTATGTTATTTAAAACTTTCTTTATTTTAGGACCTTTATCTTTAATTAATTTTTTTGCATCTAAAAACTGCTTCTTATTAATTTCAGCTGAAAACATCTCTCTTGACCTGTCGACAAGGTTATGTGCTTCATCAATAAGCAAAGTAAAATCGTTATTTTCCTGAAAAAATCTTTTTAAGCTTACGTTTGGATCAAAAACATGGTTGTAGTCACATATAACAGCATCCGCCCACAGCGATAAATCAAGGGAAAATTCAAATGGACATACACGATGTTTCTTTGCGTATTTCTCTATTATCTCTTTTGAATAATTATGTTCATGTTTTAATATATCCATAATTGCATCATTAACACGGTCAAAATGTCCTTCTGCATATTCACATGTTTCGGGACTGCAATTAGGCTTTTCAATAAAGCATATCTTTTCCTTAGCAGTCAATACCAATGTCTTAAATTTCAGCCCATTATCTTTCATGCGATTAAATGCATCTTCTGCCACTGTTCTCGTAATAGTCTTTGCCGTCAGATAAAATATCTTAGATGTAAGTTCTTCGCCCATAGCTTTTACTGCTGGAAAAATAGTAGATATAGTTTTCCCAATACCCGTTGGTGCTTGTACAAAAAGTTTCTTTCCCCTTTCAACAGTCCTATATACAGCAACAGCTAATTCCCTCTGCCCTTTTCGGTAGTCTTTATATGGAAAATCCATTTTTTTTATTGAATCATTTCTTTCTATTATCCAATCATATGATAATTTCGCCCAATCATAGTATTTCCGGACAAGGTCATCAAAAAATTTTTTCAATTCTTCTATTGAAAAAGTATTTTTCAGATATCTGATTTCATCTGTATCAATATTGTAATACGTCAGTTGAACATTTATATTAACTAAATCATTTTGCATCCCATAAATATATGCATAACATTTAGCTTGTGCTAAGTGCAGAGGATTGTAATTTACATCAATATCATCTAATGATGCCGTCGTCGTTTTAATCTCGTCAACTGTAATCATATCATTATCGTTATATATACCATCTGCACGTCCTTCGATTGTAAGGATGAATTCCGAATACTCTACATTATGCTTCAATGTAACTTCTTTTTGATAATTTTCTGCTTGAGATCTTTGTATTTTTCTATGTATCTTAGAACCTTCCAATGCTCTATTATTACTTCTTCCGACAAATTCGTTGTTTAAATCACCACATCGCATTATAAATTCCACCAAATCTCTAACAGAAATCTTTATATTTTGCTTATTCATCTAGTCTTTCCTCTCCAAAATAAGGATCTACAATAATTTAATAATTTTATCTAAAAGTTCATTTGATCTTGTAATTGCTTTAAGTTTAATTATAATATAAATGTATATGTCCTTCAATTAATGTATATGCTATTTAGTATGTAACTAATGGAATTAGAAAGGAAACTAATTTTATGGAATTGCCGAAAGAATTACAAAAAGCAATAGAAAATGAAGCTATGACGTTAACTACAAAAAAACTTGCCGTACTCGTTTCAGATATTTCAAGTCGTTACCGCGAAGGTAAATCATCTACAGATAATAAGTTTTTGCACTCCCGTGATGAAATAATAGCATATATCGTATATAGGATGCCTGCGACATTTGGTACCGTTTATTCTGCCTTATTTCAAGTAAAAGAAATATATAAGGAATTTAAACCTAAATCACTTTTAGACGTAGGTGCTGGCCCTGGAACAGCTATGTGGGCAGCAACTGCCATTTGGCCGGATATAGAAAAAATAACACTATTTGAAAAAGACGAAGAAATGATAAAGATAGGAAAAGTCCTTGCTTCTAATTCAAATCTCGCATCTATCAAAGAGGCAAACTGGTTAAAAGTTGATGTAATAAAGCCATTTGAAATACCTACTTACGATATTATTATAGCATCATATTCCATTGGAGAACTACCAGAAGATAGCCAACAAAAATTAATCAAAAAACTATGGGAAAGTACAGGGGATATATTAATCATCATTGAACCAGGTACGCCTATTGGCTTTTTGCGTATTAAAAAGGCTCGTGAATTATTATCATCATTAGGTGCCCATACAATAGCACCATGTCCCCACGATGATATATGTCCTATGAAAGATGATGACTGGTGCCATTTTTCTTCTCGTATCACACGCTCAAGTATGCATAGGCGGGTTAAAAATGGTGAACTTTCATACGAAGACGAAAAATTTTCTTATTTGTGTATGTCCCATAAATACATACAAGGTATTCAGGGAAGGATAATTAGACATCCACAAATTAGAAAGGGGCACGTATCTCTTGAAATATGCAGTAAAGATGGGCTCAAACAAGTAGTGGTAACAAAAAAGGATCGCGAGCAATATAAAAAAGCTCGCGATTATAAATGGGGTTCAATTTATAGTTAATTTTCTACTTTTCGGCATTTTTCAATGCCTTTACAACCTAAGCAACACTTTCACCTTAACGCTTTGCCATTATAAATTCCTTTGAATCAGGTTGCCTTAAACATTAAGAACCGGCAATCGTTGTTGCACCATATTGTGTCCCGCCTATCCATTCTGCAGTCATCTGTTCTAGATTTGCCATATATGGAAATTATACCTTTACTTTAAATATTGGTATATAAAAAAATTTTCATCGTCATAAATTATCTTAAACTTTGGATCCGCTAGCAAAAAAGTATTTAGATAAAAATCTTTATCAATTATAATATATTTAACATTGTATTTATCTAAAAATGCTTTATAATTTGATTCTCGCCTTTCCACTTTGACCAATTCTTCGAATATATCTGTTTTATTGTACATAGGCACAAATATATCTGTTCGTCCATCAACTAATGGATGTAAATTTTCAAATATCAAATAACCACCAATATTGTATTCATTAAAATAATTTTTTATGTTATTCTGTCTCATGAAATTAACTGCTTTTGTTGGATATATGTCTGGCGGAATAATTTGGTGAAGATTTTTAACTCTATAAATATCGAATATAATTAGAGCAACAAAAGATATTATTAATATAGGCATTAAGATAATTATTAAATTAAACCGTTTTAAATTAAATTTATTTAAAATATCAAATTTTATATGAACCTTTTTCTTTATTCCATTATAAATATTTGTAGAACCATCCAATATATATGGTGATAATAGTGGGAATATGAATATATATAAAAATACAAGCTGTCTTACAGCTGTTAAAGTTAAGACAGAAATAAGCAATGCAAGTATTGAATCCTCAATCTTCCACTTTTTTGTATTATTTATTATAGATATTATGATAATAATATATAATGCAAGTGCAAATTTATATTCTATTAATGGTGTTTTAATCCATTCTGTTATGTATTTATAAAATTGTGTACATTTCTCCATTTGTATAGGATATGTAAGCATTGTTATGCCATATGGATTAATTATCATTGAAGCAATTGCAGTAGGAATCAATAATGTTTTTTTCCTCCACGCTAACATTGCTATAATAATTATGTACATTGGTGAAAATCCACCATGTAAGTTAACACCCAACACTACTATTGGTATTGTATACCACCATTTTTCTTTTTCTAATAAAATCAATGTTAATACAAACAAATTATATGATAATGTTTGTGGTCTTGGCACCATGAAAGAATTCAAACCAATAACTGCAATTATCGCTGCTACTAAAGAAATGATATTGTTATTAGTTCTAACTTTTGTATAAATGTATATTAGAGAAATTAAAAAAGAAAATGTGATACCTGTAAATACAATGGTCCCTTTTAAGCCGAAAAATGAGAAAACGCTGTAAATAATGACATCATAAAGCCATTCGTGATTTACCCATTTTAAATGATTTTTTATTCCATACCATGAAAATATATCGGTTTTCGGTATGCTATGATTTGTTACAATATATCGTCCTGTTGCAATATGCCAGTATGCGTCAGGATCGCTTAAAGAATGTATCGTGGTTATAAAGCCTACTAAAGCTATACATGATAGAACAATGATATATATTCCTTTTTCCCATCTTGCAATCTGCTTAGCTTCAACCATATGTCCATCATCTCCTTTCAAACAAGGGACAGGTCCCTTGTTTGATTCTATTTAATTGTTAATATTTGCTCTTCATTTGTATCATTTATTTTAATACAAAATACCCCATTATCAAAATTTGTTTCACATTTATCGTTGTGTTCAACCTTCATAGGCTTTTCTTCAAATCCATGGAATCTTAAAAGATATGATGTCCTACCAGTCGTATATCTTTTTGCCAAAGGTCTTATTGTAAAATTGATGCCATTATCTGTACGTTTTTGTTCGAAACAAGTTATTCTATATTCTCCCTCTAAGTACTTTTTGCTTATACCGTCATCCTCATAAAGACAATATTCAGAATCTTCACCTAAGTAAATGTCTAAGGTAAGAGTATCAACTATTTTCTCTCCTACGTAATTCATAGCGGGTATAGAGGGAATAATCGCTCCAGACTTCACATATATTGGCAATGTATCTAATGGCGCATCAGCAATTATATATGAATTCCCCTTATATTTTTCATCTGTCCAATAGTTGAACCATGTGCCTGCAGGAATATAAACACTTCTCTTATATGTTGACGGTCTATAAATTGGTGCAACCATTATGCAGTCACCAAATAAAAACTGATTACACAAATTATGTACATTCTCATCTTCAGGATATTTCATTACAAGTGGCTTCATTATAGGCAACCCCGTTTTAGAAGCTTTATAAAATTCGTTATAAATATACGGCAATAATTTGTACCTTAAACTAATATATTTCCTACAAATATCCTCAACTTCTTTACCAAAAGCCCATGGCTCATGTGGCTTTGTGTCTATTTCAGTATGTGCCCTAAAGAATGGCGTAAATGTCCCTAACTGCATCCAGCGAGCAAATAATTCTGGTGATGCATTGCCTTGGAATCCTCCAACATCACCACCTACAAAAGGTACACCTGACATACCAATATTCATAAGCATAGGCATTGATGAATCCAATTGCTCCCACCAGCTGTGGTTATCACCCGTCCATACGGCAGAATATCTTTGTATACCTGCATAAGCAGACCTAGTTAATATAAAGGGTCTTTCATCAGGCTTTATCATTTTAAAACCTTCGAATGTAGCCCTGCACATATTTAAGCCGTAACAGTTATGATATTTTCTAAAAGTAGCTGGATGACCATCATTTTCCATTATTACATCATTCGGTACAGTACATTCTGTCCTTTTGTTAGAATTTATAGAAAAATCACTTGGTTCGTTCATATCATTCCATATCCCTGAAACACCCTTACCCAATAACTCGGTGTGCTTTTCAGCCCACCATTTGCGTGTCATTTCCCTTGAAAAGTCAGGAAAAGCGGCTTCTCCAGGCCATACTTTACCTATATATACTTCACCTGTTAGCTTTTTACAAAAAACACCTTTCTCTATGCCATCTCTATAAACTACATATTCTGCATCCTTCTTAACACCTGGATCAACTATTGTAACTACCTTGAATCCCTTGTCTTTTAAATCTTTAAGCATTCTTTCAGGATCAGGGAAGCGGTTAGGGTCCCAAGTGAAAACCCTAAAACCATCCATGTAGTCAATATCTAAATAAATAACATCACAAGGGATTTCTTTCTCTCTGAAAGTATCCGCTAATTCTCTAACAACTTCTTCTGGATAGTAACTCCACCTACATTGTTGGTAACCCAATGCCCATTTTGGTGGTAAATACATTTTCCCTGTAAGGTCTGTATATGTACTTATAACCCTTTTTATGTCAGGACCATATATGAAATAATAATCCATCTCACAATCATTTACCTCAAATGTATAGTATTCGGAGCTTTCTTCACCTAAATTAAAAACTATTTTACAGGTGTTGTCTACGAATATGCCCGAAGCATATTGCCCATTAAAATTTATAAGAAAAGGGATACTTTTATAAAGAGGGTCTTTTGTTGGTGTATGTAATGGATCATCGGTATTCCACATAACATATTTGTAACCTTTTTTATCCAAAAATCCTGTCTTTTCACCAAGGCCATAAAAATGGCTATTAGGAGCGATTCTCTTTTTGCATTTTAAAGAATCCTTCGTCCAAGAGAAGCCATATTCCATATCTTCTGACAAGATATTTTCATCAAAATCATGTATTACGATTCTTCCATCATTTTTATAAATATTAACCCTTATTTCACTTGTAGACACAGTGAAATATTCGCTATTTACCTCAACGCTAAAATCTTCTGTTGACATCTCATTAACAACGGCAAAAGAGGGGATATCTAAGAATTTACTTTCCATATTAAAAGTTATTCTTATGCAATTTGAAGAAAGAATCTTAATTCTCATAATACCTTTGTATGTGCTAAATAATAGGCTGTTACCATCTCTTTTAAAATCATAAACTTCACCAATATACCATATTCTTTTCGTATCCTTTGTTTCCCAAAAACTCATAATATTCTCCTTTCATGCAATTAGTTCGTTATTTCACTGATTATATTACCCTTGTACCTGTTAATTATTTCCACAGATATGGTAAATGAATCAATTTTATATTCTTATATTCATTATAACTTCTCCACTTTTATTCCTCAAGATATTTAAGAACACTGATTTGTAAAGTCAATAAATCAAAATCCACTTCGGGATAAAATTTCATAAATTTTTTTGTTTTGCATCTTATAGAAAGTAATATATTTAAAATATCTAATCTTTTCTATACTTAAAAAAGTAAACTAAGACTTTTTCTCTTATTAAGTATTTGCCTCTTTTTTTAATATAGCCTAGACATTTTTAGATCAAAAAATAAGCCGGAATTTTTCCGACTTATATCATAAAATTTGTCTATTCAGCTTTAATTATATTTCCTTTTTCATCAATTTTGACATTTAATAATTTATTATACTTAACCCAATTATCTTTATACTTACGGTAATCTTCGCTAAGCACGCTCAAGTACTTATCCATATTTATATCTTTCATCGTAATCATCAAATTCTCCAGCATCTTTATAATTTCTGGTGAAGATTCATTTATATCGTTTATGTTCTTTAAAAAATGTTCTTTTGAATCATCCATTTCCGAGTCAGTGATAGATATCCACTTCTTTGATATCTTTTTTGCTTTATCTTTATATTTTTCAAATTCTTCTGCATTTATCTTTTTATATATTTCATTCATTTCATCTGTATATTCTATATTTTCAATATTATCAAGGCGATTAACTAATTCAAGCCATGCTTCTTCCTTTTCTGGTGTATCTATTGGTTCATTTAGAAATGGACTATAAAGTGCAATCAAAATCTCGCCAAAATTACCAGGGAATATTCTTAACAATTGCCTTTTTATAAAACCTTCTTTAGCTTTATCATCCATATCAAGAGACTCTTTAAGAGATATCAAATTTTTTGTGATCTCTGACATATCATCAGTAATATTTAATGTATCGAGGCATAGTTTAATCAAACATTTACACTTTTCAATCCTCTTTGATTCATCTTCAAGATTCATTAGATGTTGTTTAAGCTTATCTTTCATTAGCTCTGGATTTAATATGACTTTTTTTATCTCCTTTACTGGCATATCTAATTGTCTTAAAGTTGCAATCTGTATCAATTTGTCAACATCACTTTGAGAATACTCACGATAGTTATTATCTGGATTAATATCGGGTTTTATCAATCCCTCATCTTCGTAATAATTTATTGCCTTTTTTGTGAGCTTTGTGATCTCCATTACTTCACTTATTTTCATCATAATCCCTCCTTGATTTTATAATAAGCCAATACCTGAGGTCACAGTCAAGGGATTCTAAAATTTTTTGCTAAAAAATTAGTAGTATTTATTATTTATTCAATATTATCTATATACTATTTTAATCTTTGGATCTCTTAAAAGGTAAGTGTTTAGATAAAAAAATCTTGATCTGCAATAATATATTGTTTTTATCTAAAATTGCTCTATAGCAAATTTCTCTCTTTTCAATTTTAAAATACCAAAGTTTATACAAACATTTGCTTTTATCTCATTTAACTATCATCCCCCTTGATAGTTTTTGTATTTCTTTAATTTATTCAGCCAGAGGATAATGATACTATATAATACAAAAATTCCTATATTTTCATCAAATTAGGTACGATGATGTTTAGTAATTTCCTGCCACAATGACTCCGTAAATTTAGCCGCAATTTTTACAGCTTAAATTATCTCTCAAAAAAAAACTATCTGCAATTCTTACAGCATCTTGTGCACTTTTGCCGTAATAATCAGCACCTATCTTTAATGCATATTCTTCTGTCAGGACAGCACCGCCTACCATGACCTTTACGTCCGCATTCTGTTTAAGCAGCTTAATAATCTTTTCCATGTTAAAAAGCGTTGTCGTCATTAATGCGCTTAATCCCACAAGCGATACATTTGAACGCTTTACCTCTTCAAGAATTACTTCACCTTTCACATCTTTACCGAGGTCAATAACATCATACCCATAATTTTCCAAAAGAACCTTGACTATGTTTTTCCCTATATCGTGTACATCACCTTCTACAGTTGCAAGAATTATCTTACCTTTAGATACTGTACCTTTTGGCAGCCTCTCTTTTATTATCTTAAAAGCTCCCTGGACAACTTCTGCAGAGCTCAAAAGCTGCGGCAAAAAATAAATACCCTTGTCATACTTGTCGCCTACATCTTTTAATGCAGGTATGATAATATTATCTACTATTTTAAGCGGTTCCGCACCTTCGGCCAAAATATTCTCAACAATATTTTCAATTTTAGCCTTTTTACCTTCTAAAATATGATTGTATAAAAGTTTGTCATACTCTTCATTTTTTATATCTTTTTTAGAAGATGAATTTTTCACAGGTGTATTACTGCCATATATTTTTAAATAATTTATGCAACCCTTATCTTTGTTCATTAATACCATAGATGCCCTTAATGTATTCATCATTACATCATCGCATGGATTTATAATGGCAGTATCAAGCCCGTAGGATGCCGCCATTGCTAAAAATGCCGAATTAATTAATTTCCTTTCAGGAAGCCCAAAAGATACATTGCTTAAGCCAATTACGGTATTTACACCCAATTCACTTTTAACAAGCTTTATAGCTTCTAAAGTTTCTTTAGCCGCTTCTTGCTCTGAAGATACTGTCAAAACTATACAGTCTATTAAAATGTCATCTTTAGGTATACCATATTCTTTGGCAGTTTCAACAATTTTCTTAGCATTCTTTAATCTCTCTTCTTTATTTTTTGGAAGTCCGTTATCTCCTACAGTAAGCCCTACAACACATGCGCCATATTTTTTGACAATCGGCAATACTTCTCTTAAACTTTTTTCTTTTGCACTTACAGAATTAATTATAGGTCTGCCCCTTAAAATCCTCATTGCCTTTTCTATTGCTTTAATATTTGTACTATCTATCTGCAATGGAATATCTACTGCATTCTGAATCTCTGATACAGCCTTTACCATTATGTTTTCCTCATCTATACCTGGAACACCTACATTTACATCAAGTATGTCAGCATTCGATTTTTGCTGCCTTACCGCCTCATCAACCGCAAGGCTTATATCTCCTTCCTTTAATGCTGTGCTCAAACTTTTCTTCCCTGTCGGATTGATACGCTCACCTATAACCCTTAAAGGGTTATCCCCACCTATAAAAATTGTCTTTGCATTTGATGATACGGCTGTAAATTTATTAACGCGTACATATGGTTTAAAACCTTGGACAACACTTTTTACCAATCGAATATACTCAGGTGTTGTACCACAACATCCTCCGACTATCGATGCACCTTTTTTAATAAGTTCAGGGAAATAACTTGCAAAGTCATCAGGCATCAGATCATATACAGTCTTGCCATCTTTAATTGCTGGCATGCCTGCATTAGGCTGTGCAATAATAGGGATACGTGATACTGTAGACATTTTTTCAACTATATTAACCATCTTATCAGGACCTGTTGAGCAATTTACGCCAATTGCATCAAGCCCTAACCCTTGCAAGCTTACAACAACAGTTACTGGGTCTGAACCCATTAACGTCCTTCCATCCTCTTGAAATGTCATTGTACAAATTACCTTCATGTTTGTATTTTCCTTTGCCGCGAGGATAGCCGCCTTTGCTTCAAGCATATCAGACATTGTTTCAATCAAAACAATATCTGCACCAGCCTGTTCCCCTGCAATTACAACTTCCTTGAAAATCTCATAAGCTTCTTCAAATGCTATATCACCGTAAGGTTTCAGAAGTTCACCGATAGGTCCTATTGACAGTGCAACACTTTTCTCCTGTGCTGCATTTTTGGCAATTCGGACAGATTCACCAATTATTTTAGCCGTTTCTTTTTCAAGGCCGTATTTTGCCAATTTAGCTCTATTAGCACCAAAGGTATTTGTCTCTATCACATCTGCACCTGCATTGATATATGATTTGTGTATGTCAAATACAACATCCGGATGAGATATATTCATATACTCAGGACATTCACCGGTTTTTAGCCCTCTTTCCTGAAGTTGTGTTCCCATAGCTCCATCAAAAATTATTATCCGTTTCAACAGCTCTTTAAATATGTCCATATGCTGACCTCCATTTTAATTTGTCTCTACCTTCTTTTCTGAAAGCTTAAACTCCATATTATCAATTCTACTCGCTATATCAGCAACAACATCTACTTTTCCAAGCGGCATAACATGAATACCGCCAACATTGTTTCTTATATTCTTAATAAATTCGACGGCTATATTTATTCCTTCTTCTTTCCCTTTTATTTTTAATTTTTCAATTATATGTTCTGGAACATCTATTCCTGGAACTTTTTTATTTAAATTAACAGCCATTTTATAGCTTTTAAGAGGGAGTACGCCAACAAGTACTGGTATATTTAAAGCTTCTATCTTTTTTATAAATTTAAACAAAATATCTTCGTCATAAACCGGTTGTGTTTGTATAAAGGCAACTCCTGCATCTATTTTGCTTTTTAATTTGTCAATCGCTTTTTCAGTCAAATCATTGGGATTTGCAGTAGTTCCAATGCAAAATTCAGTAGATGACTCCAACTTGTTTCCACTATAATCATAACCGTTATTCAGAGAATTTACAATCTTTAAAAGTCCAATTGAATCGACATCGTAAACTCCTGTAGCTGTAGGTGTATCACCACGTGACGGATCATCTCCAGTTAAAGCAAGTACATTTCTGACACCAAGGGCATATGCACCAAGGAGCTCTGATTGAAGCCCAATCAAGTTTCTATCGCGGCAAGTAAGATGAAATATTGTTTCAATATTTAAGTGATTCTGCAAGAGATGCGCCAAGGCTATAGGGCTCATCCTCATGTTTGCCATAGGACAGTCTGTTATATTTAAAGCATCTACAATGCCTTTTAATTTTCTCGCTTCTTCAATTGTCTTCGTTATATCTGCTCCTTTTGGCGTGGAAATTTCAGCGGTAATTATAAACTCACCTCGGTTTAATTTATTACAAAGGCTTTCATCTTTAAACATCATAATCTCCTCCACAAAAAAATTCTTTAAAAAAACAAAAAATCTCTTCGCCAAAAGAAGAGATTTGACTTCTCTCATCTTTCAGCGATACGCTGCTGGAATTAGCACCGTGATATCCGGTTGCCGAGTTTCATAGGGCCAGTCCCTCCACTACTCTTGATAAGAGATTTAAAATATTAACTTGTTAAACTATATACTACAATGTATTTCTTAATATGTCAATAAAATTATTTTTTATACATTACAATAATTTAGTAAGTTTAATGTTAAGATTAGTCAAATACTTAATTTATCCTATACTTTTTTCAAGTTCGATTTCATCTCTTATTGGGATTCCATTATCCGCGATAAGCGGTATTTCAGGTTTTATTTTTCTTGCTTCATCAATAACTCCGGGATAAACGGCTTTTATTTTAAATCCTTTTTTTTGATAAAATCCAAGAGCATTAAGATTGTCATTTGTTGTTATAAGCCATATCCTATCACATCCCTCTTTTTTGGCTATCTCCTCAATTTTATTTATTAATGCAGTTCCAATACCTGCATTTTGTTTAAAACTTTCAAGAATTACAATTTCACACTCATTATTTTTTATGATATGCCCTATCATACCTATTACATTACCATCTTCATCATATGCAAAAAAACCTTTTAAATCTTCTGGCTTGTACACAGTATTATGTACGACAATAATTTCAGAACCCCAGTTTAGCTTTATGAGTTTTTTAAATATTTCATAATCCTCAATCACCTGAATTTGCATAACAACATCATCCTTACTAGCTTTTATTCCTTTACTCACTCTTCCAATTCATGTTGAAAAAGGTATTTTACTTGGTTATAGTAACATTATACTATAATTCAAGAAATAGAAAAAGGTCTATACGACATCTTTTTCGATAATATAATAACTTTCTGCACGGGATGTAAGCCATATTGTAAAACCCCCAGCATAATTTTTTATCCATTCCAAGCAAACTTTATATAACTTTTCGATTATGGTTAGATAGCTGCTTTATTCAAGTATTTGATTTTCATAGTAAAGAATTTATTAAATTATGTAAAAAAATAAGCCAGGACCTATCCCTGACTGCATTATCTCAATTTTTATATTCACTGTTGCTGTCAGTTATTTGTTCAAATTATGTGACTTTTTTATACCATATTCTCATTTTAAATTCAACATATGAGTAAACTTATATTAATATTTATCCGTAACTACCCCTAATGATGATGCTTTAATAAAAGGTAAGCCACGCAGCGATTTTAAGGTTTCTGCAGTACCTGTTACAACGACGCCTTGTATCTTGATGTTTTCCTTTTTTATTTTTCCATCTTTGTCTTTTAGATTGTCGTAAATCCTTTTAACCTCCGATTTGATACCGTTAACCTTATGATTATCTGTTTTAAGTTTTTCTATATCCTTTATATTATTTTCAAGAACACCTATAAAAAATTCTTCCGGATTTTTTATTAAATCACCATTGCTATCATAAACCTTTATTCCATATGCGGCTTTTTCAGAACATACATCTGCTGGATTATCCACGACAATAGATTTTCCATTTGGGAGTTTTTGAATATTTTCACGGGGTTTATGTGCTTCTTTTTCTTTGCTATTTAAATCATCAATCCAATACCATGTTAAAGTTACATTTTTGGGCATCATGTTATTTACTTCGTCGATGCTATATTCCTTGTCAAAAGATAATGCCATCTCAATATATTTGTCATTTCCTATGTCTTCTAATAAATTTAAGTCATTTTTGTATGTCTTGTATTTTACATACGGATAGAAAAAAATCATTTCCCTCTGTCCAAGTTCGTTGTACGTTGGTTTATTTAAACTGTCTTCATCAAAGCTTTTTCCGAATACTATAGCCGGTGAATTAATAGCCTGTACATCGACAGTGTTAAAAAGCCCGTAACTGTATTCCTGCTGACCTGTATAAACTACCTTACCTTCTATTATCTTGTAAGTTGAATAAACTGTTTTACCTCCAAAAATTCCTTCATACCTAATTGATTTTCCCATGTACATATCAGGGGCAGATATAATATTAAATAGCGACAAGGCCTCATCTATTAAAGAACTTTCCGACTGTGTTACTTTGTTTCCTATAAAGATACTGCTTATTGAAACAATCCCTATAACTATCAAACTTATAACTATAGTTCTTAAAATAGAGCGCCATTTTGCCCTTTTTACTGCTTTTTCAAATTTATCCTTCTTTGTGCTCTCAAAAATATCATCAAGATCTTTCTCATCATTATTGCCATTTCCGTTTATTTTTTTTTCATCTGCCATAGTCTAATACCTCCCATAATTCTTTAAATTTAATTCTTGCGCGATAAAGATATGTCTTTACTTTGCTTTCATCCAAATTCAAAATATTGCCTATTTCCTTATAAGATAAACCGATAAAATATTTAAAAATTAAAAGGGTTCTGTAACTTTCCTTTAATAAGCCAAGAACTTTTTGTACGTTTGCCTTCAGCTCTTCATTAAGCACATGGTCTTCTATCATACCATCTGAATGCAGGCTTGAAAGTATTCGATCGTCAAGTCCAATCTCCTCCTTCTTTTTCTTGTTATACAGGTTATAATATCTGTTTATTGATACCTTAAACAGCCAGGAAGAGATTTTTTCACCATCTAATGAATCAATGTACTCAATAGCTTTACATATGGTTTCCTGTACGATATCTTCCGCATCCTCTGAGCTCGCACCTATTTTCATCAAATACCTATGTATTACAAACATTTCTTTTAATAAAAGATCTTCTAACCTCTCATCTTTCATGTTTAACCTCCCTTAAATTTAAGGGTAAAAATGCCGTCATTTTTATAAAAGGGTCATGCAGTTAACTGCTTTCATTAATATAACAATTTAAGAAAATAAATGTATACACTTTTTAGATTTATTTTATGCAATTTATCAATAATCTCTGCTGTATTTATATTAATTGTCAATTAGTCGCCTCAAAAAAATTAAAATACTCTCATTTTTATACTATATGAGAGCATTTTATTTGTTTTATTAAATTGAATTTTAACAAATAAATCTATGTATTTTTGAATGTCTTACAAATTAATAAATTTATATCTTTCTTTAATCCCCATGAAATATTTATTATTTATTTAGTATTTTTCAATAATCTTATCGCAAAGTTCAGCGTATTGCTAAATATAATGCTCTTCATTCTAACTGTGTTTCCTTTTGAGCAAAACTACGCACTCGATGTGTGAAGTGAATGGAAACATGTCAACTGGTTGAACTTTTTCTGTTTTAAAACCATTGTCTTCAAGGTATCTTAAGTCGCGCGCTAATGTTGACGGATTGCAAGATACATAAATTATCTTTTCCGGTTTCATTTTTGTACAGGCTTCAAGTACGGCATTGTCGCAACCTCTTCTGGGTGGATCCACTACAATTACATCTGGTCTTATGCCTCTTTTATATAGTTTTGGCATTACCACTTCGGCTTTTCCTGCTATAAATTCAGTATTTTTTATATTATTTATCTCGGCATTTCTTTTAGCGTCTTTTATAGCTTCTTCTACGATTTCTATGCCATAAACATGTTTTGCCGATTTCGCAAAAAATAATGATATAGTGCCAATACCACAGTAGACATCTATAACAGTCTCATTGCCTTTTAAATCTGCATAATCTAATGCTTTATTATACAAAACTTTAGTTTGTACCGGATTTACCTGAAAAAATGAAAGTGGAGAGATTTCAAATTTTATATCCCCTATGTAATCCGTAATAAAATCATCACCAAATATCGTTATATTTTCCTTTCCCATTACTACTTTTAATCTACGCTTATTTATATTTAATACTATACTTTTAAGTCCACTTATATTTTCTTTCAAAGAATTTATTAATTCATCTTTGTGTGGTATGTCATCACCATTTATGACAAGTACAGCCATTACTTCACCTGTTTTAAATCCAACTTTAGTTACGATATGTCTTAAAAGGCCTTTCCCTGTTTTATCGCCATATGCCGTTATCTTAAAATCCTTCATCCAATCTCTAATAATCTTTGTAATCTTTATGCTTGTCTCGTTTTGTAACATACAAGTATCAATCGGAACAATATCATGTGTTTTTGCGGTATAGAAACCTGTAACTACTTCACCGTTATTAACTCCAACTGGATATTGTGCTTTATTTCTATAATTTTTTGGATTTTTCATACCAATTGTATCGGAAATTTCCACATTAATCTTACCAATTCTCGATAGATTATCTCTGACAATTTGTTTTTTAAACATCAATTGGCCTTCATAGTTTAAATGCTGCAGCATACAACCACCACATCTATCTGAATAAGGACATTGCGGGTTAATCCTCTCCAAAGATGCTACAATTATTTTAACTACATGCGCATTTAAATAATTTTTATGCGCTTCATCAATCCGTGCAACAACTTTTTCACCTATTAAAGCACCATCTACAAAAACAGCTATCCCATTTAACCTTCCTACACCTTGCCCTTCATGTGCCATATTATCAATATATATCTCATATCTATCGCCAACTTCGATGTTTTGCAAATGCAATCACCCCATACAAATATTCTTTTTTTATTATACTTCATATATAGCAAAAGTACTATTCACTTTTTGCACAGTCAAATCATGGTTAAATCAAAATTAAAAAGCAGAACAATTAGAAATTCGTAAGCGGCTTTTTGTTTCGCATTTACTAAAGTTAATAAAATAATATTATGTACTCACCTTGCGAAATAAAAAATGAAGCATGAGTAATATCCTTATGCTTCACTTTCACGTGCTTCATTTATTGATAATATATCTATTATATACAATATCAGGTCTATCAAGAACTTTATGTTCTATATTAGATGCAAATAAGATTACATATTCTGCATGTGCCCAATTAAGCGGTGATGCAGAACCTGTTGGAAGACCTGTATCCTCCCATATCTGTTCAGATATTATGCCGCCTTCATTTGCGTAATTCTCCATTGCTTTTACATATGGTGTCGCATCTTTTTCTGCTGCAATTTCGTACATTCCTCTCTCACCGGTAAGTAATGGCCATAATCTCCCTTTCCCTGTACCATGGTACAGCTCCGTCTTTGACGGTTCACCATATCCATCATGGTTATACCTATACCACGACGGTCCTTTTGGTGTGTCTATTTTTAATGTACTATCTACAACTTGTAATGTACTTAATATTTTTGGGTCATCAGGCGATTTTATACCAAGCCTTACAAGCTCGAGAAAGCTTGGATCTACTATTTCTTTCTGGTCATATGTACCGCCACCATTTGCAATGTTTATCATAAAATTAGAATTTGGATCAGGTAATCCTGCAATCCTGATATAATACTTTCCACTTCCGAGAAGTCCCTTTTCAGTGTATGTCAGTTTATCTATAAGTTTTTGCCAATTGTCAGCCTTTTCCTGATATTTTTTTGCTGCCTCAAAATCTTTATTCTGTTTTGCTATTTCAGATGCACATGTAAGTCCTGCAACTTCTGAGGCCATTGTTGCAGGGGAATAACCTCCTACTTCTTCCCATCTTTCTTGATTCGTCTTTGGTCCAACCTTCATAATAAAATCTGCAAGAGGTTTGACCATCTTTTTATAAAGGTCATACCTTTTAAGGCGATATGCAAGTATAATTGGATCAGCCTGTTCATCAAGCTGTATACCATTCCAATAGGGTTTACCGGTTATCCATGTATTTTGCGGAATCATACCATTTTCCTCTACTACTTTTGTGAGAAAATCTAATGCACGTCCAGCGGAGTCTTTGTCACCTGCAACTATAAAAGCATTTGCTATATGGTATAAGTCCCTCGACCATATAAGATGGTAGCCGCCTTTATTTTCATCACCTTGTCCTTCACCCCATGGTATTGAAAGTGAAGCAATGTATGCTCCCTTATTTGTCTTATCTTCGCTTGCTTTTAATATCATCATGCTGTTATAATATAGAGAATTTGCTTTACCACCATAGTTATTTAAGCTTTTACAATATTTAGTCCATTCAGATATATAATCACTTTTAAGCTTGTTGTAATTATCATTAAGTGTATTTAAGACTGTCTTTGCGGCATCCGCATCACTTTCGCCAAATGAAAGGACTGTCTCAAATTCGTTCTTCTTTGATAAATCCACCTCCGCAGCTTCTATGATGCTTCCTCTTCCACTG
Organism: Thermoanaerobacterium sp. RBIITD; assembly: GCF_900205865.1. NCBI lineage: Bacteria > Bacillati > Bacillota > Clostridia > Thermoanaerobacterales > Thermoanaerobacteraceae > Thermoanaerobacterium > Thermoanaerobacterium sp. RBIITD. The sequence continues at coordinate 2,587,538 of NZ_LT906662.1, read as the reverse complement.
TCAAAATGTAATGTCATCTTTTTATTTTGCTGTAAGTCTTTCAATATATCATTCACATTATAATACCCTATAGAATAGCCAATCCACGGTACATCTGTAGCTAATGCTGAATAAATGTTTTCCCTTTTTGCAACTAACATATTCTTGCCATTTGACTTTATAACATATCCATCATTGTATTTTCCCTGATTTTTTATATGTGGATCATAGACAAGATAAAGCTTATAATCGCTGACATTACCTTTCAATGCTTCAAATTTAGTCTTCATAATAAGTGAATTTCTTTTTGGATCTGTAAATATTTCTTTCGTAATCCTGTATCTACCGGTTTTGTCTGTGTTTATGAGTTTAAAGCCTAAAGACTTTTCATCTAACTTTTCTACCTTACTCAAAGTATCTTTCGTCTCATCGGATACAAACGATTTTCCATCACTTACAATAAATTTTAGTTCCTTTGTGTTTGCAGTATCTATTGTAGGATAATAAACTTCAGATATCGCGCCATTTGCCAATGTAAACCACACTTTAGAATTATAATTATTTGCTGTACCGATCCCTTGCTTCTGTGCAGGTGCCCACGTATCATCATTTCCCGGTGCATTCACTGCTTTTGCATTGTCTAATTTTTGAATTTTTACTGACGATACATTACTGGAACATCCTGTTATTATAGAAAAAACGAAAATAAGTAAAAAAATACATGCTAAAGCTTTTCTCTTCATCAGAACACCTCCTCCATCTCTATTTTACTATAATATTTTCTTTTGCGCAAACGATTTTTCTAATTACATTATTTTTATCTATATAAATTTTTTATCTTTTTTGATTTTATCCAAAATGTTTAATTCAAAAGTAAGTCCTTAATTTGAATAAAAAGTTGATGAATTAAAATCCCTTTTCGGGGATATAGTTAGAAGAAACATTTTTGTTTACATTTTACAGAGAATATAAATACTTTCAAAATAAAAATGTGGGGACAATATGTCCCCGTAATACAATCGGTTACCAATTACCATTATAACCATTTTATTCTATAATATTCATCTTCTGAAAAAAAATCTTATTCCACCACCGCGGATGAGATATAGCAAATAACTTTTAAGCCACCTTTTTGCAGTATTACGTGTAGCAGGAATCAATAGTAAAAAACCCATCGCATCTGTAATTAGCCCAGGTGTTATTAATAGTACGCCACCAACCAGTACAAGTATGCCATTTAACAATTCATCACCAGGTACTCTTCCTTCATTTAAGGCATTTTTAAATTCTCTTATTACTTTGAAGCCTTCTCTTTTTAGCATTGAAACACCTACTATTCCAGCACCGACGACAATCAGAATTGTAGGTAGTACCCCGATATTCTTTCCCAAAACTATTAATATGTACAGTTCAATAAGTGGAACTACTATAAACAATGCAAGTATTTTATAATACATAAAACTATCTCCTTGCATTAAATGTAAAAACTTACAGTTAATGCATTTTACTTTTATCATTCTTTACCATCATAGCATTTTAACAACATCTCATATACTTCTGGCAATACCTTTTTTATGTTAACTGGCTTTTTCTCGAGTGTTGTGAAGGGATGTTCTGTAGTACCTTGTGCCAAAATTTTCCCGTCATCTTCCCTTATTATGTCGTAAGAAAATCTTATTCTCGTTCCTTTTAAGAAATCTATATGTGTCCTTATTATTACAATGTCATCATACTCTGCGGACCATAGATATTTGCAATGTGTTTCTATAACAGGAAGCATAATCTTATTATCTTCAAGTTGCCTATATGTCATACCAAGTGAGCGAAAAAATTCTGTCCTTCCTATTTCAAACCAATTTAAATAATTGGCATAGTATACAATACCCATCTTATCTGTTTCTCCGTAACGTACACGTATCTTTGCATCATATGAATACATATATATTCCCCCAAAAGTTAAAGACAAGAAGTGTTAAGCTTCCTGTCTTATTTGATATTTACTATTCCTTTATAGACAAGACCTCTCGCTGTATCAAGAGTAACCGTCATGCCGTCTTTCAATTTTGCTGTCACTCCTTCACATCCTACAATTACAGGTATGCCATAGTTAAGACCTACAATTGCAGCATGTGATGTGAGACCACCTTCTTCTGTTATTATAGCAGATGCTTTTTCTATTATCGGCATATAGTCTCTCTCAGTTTTTTGTGCTACAATAATATCTCCCTCTCTAAATTTGACCTTATCTTTATCAATATCGTGAATAACAGAGACAACACCGCTAATCGATTTTGTACCAATGCCTGTACCTTTTACTATTACATCTCCCACGATATGAACTTTCAGCATATTGGTTGTTCCAGTTGTAGCGACAGGTATACCCGCTGAAATTACTACTATGTCACCATTTCTTATAAGCCCCTCATTAAGTGCTGTATTTACAGATACTTCTATCATCTCATCAGTAGAATTAACTTCCTGTGAAACCAGTGGATATACACCCCATACAATACTTAACCTTCTAGCAACACCTCTATCAGGTGTCACCGCAATTATAGGTGATGATGGTCTATACCTTGATACCATTCTTGCAGTATATCCTGATATTGTAGAGGTAATTATGGCAGATGCACCTATGTCTCTTGCTGTTGTACATGTAGCATGGCTTATGGCGTTTGTTATAGAGACATTGTAGTCTATATTCTTGTCCGTATTTTCTTTATAATTAACATATGTTTCTATCTTCTCGGCTATTTTTGCCATTGTTTTAAATGCTTCTACAGGATATTTTCCTTGTGCCGTTTCACCTGATAGCATTATCGCGTCTGTTCCATCTAATATGGCATTTGCAACATCTGTTACTTCAGCTCTTGTTGGTCTTGGGTTTCTTATCATCGAATCTAGCATTTGTGTAGCTGTTACAACCGGTTTTCCAACTTTATTGCATTTTTCAATAATTCTTTTTTGAACAATTGGAATTTCTTCTATAGGTATTTCTACGCCCAAATCTCCTCGGGCAACCATAATTCCATCTGATACTTTTATGATCTCGTCGATGTTTTCTACACCTTCGCGGCTTTCTATCTTTGATATTATTAATATATGTCCAGCATCATTATCTTCAAGAAGCCTTCTTATCGAGATAACATCTGCCGCTTTTCTTACAAAAGATGCGGCTATCATATCTATGCCCTTTTTTATCCCAAATTCTATATCATCTACATCTTTTTGTGTCAACGCCGGAAGATTAAGCTTTGTCCCTGGAACGTTGACACCTTTATGATCGGCGATCAGGCCCGAATTTTCAACCATGCATATTATATCTTCACCTTTTACGTCATTTACTTTTAATGATATTAATCCATCATCAATTAATATGCGAGAACCTCTTTCAACATCCTGCGGAAGTCCTTTATATGTTACAGAGCAAATATTTTCATCGCCTTCAACTTCCCTCGAGGTTATCGTAAATGTTTGGCCTTCTTTAAGTTCGGCACCTCCATTTTTAAATGTACCAGTTCTAATTTCAGGTCCTTTTGTATCTAGCATTATAGCAATTGGCAAATTCAGCTCTTCTCTTATTTTCTTTATATTATCCATTCTTGAACCATGTTCTTCATGGTTACCATGTGAAAAATTAAGACGGCAAATATTTAGACCACTTTCTATTAATTCTTTTAATATTTCAAATTTCTCACTTGCAGGACCTATTGTACATATAATCTTAGTTCTACGCATATTTTCACTCCTTAGATTGATAATATCTTACTAAGTTCATATAGTTTAAAGTTAAATTCTTTTTTCATCGATAATGCAACATCGATGTCATCGTCAACTATTTGATTATTTCTAATGCTTATTATTCTCTGTGATTTATTTTCTATTAGAAGTTCTACGGCTCTTGCACCCATTTGGCTTGCAAGTATTCTATCCATAACAGTTGGTGCTCCACCTCTTTGTATATGTCCAAGAGTTGTATGTCTTAAATCAAGCTTAGGCAGCCTTTCCTGTATCATTTTTGATAGTTCTAAGCCGCTCATTACACCTTCTGCAAGCACAATTATGTGGTGCAGCTTTCCCCTTTTTATTCCATATGTGATTTTATCGCAAATTTCATCGATATCAAACTTCATTTCCGGAATAATTATCATCTCAGCACCACCTGCAAGACCTGCATAAAGTGCTATGTAACCAGCATTCCTTCCCATTACTTCAATGATGTTTGCTCTTTCATGGGATGTTGCTGTATCTCTTATTTTATTAATCGCATCTATTGCTGTATTGCATGCTGTATCAAAACCGATTGTATAATCTGAACATGGGATATCATTATCAATAGTACCAGGGAGCCCAATAGTATTAACACCATGTTCATTGCTTAAAAGCTGTGCACCTCTGAAAGAACCATCACCGCCAATAATAACAAGCCCTTCTATTCCATGTTTCTTTAATACCTCAGCAGCTCTTGTCCTACCTTCTTTTGTTTTAAATTCCTCACACCTTGCTGTTCGAAGTATAGTGCCACCACGCTGTATAATATCACCTACAGATGATAATGTCATGTCTTCAATTTCGTCATCAATTAGGCCTTGGTACCCTCTCATGATACCTTTAACTGTAAGACCATGGTATATTCCACACCTTACAACAGCCCTTATTGCAGCATTCATTCCCGGCGCATCACCGCCACTTGTTAATAAACCTATAGTTTTCATTATATATCCTCCTTACCCACTGGGTCTTATTTTGTCCCATCATATTAAAAGTTACCCCTTCTGGGGCATATTAAAGACCATATTCAATAATAGTATTTTGAGCATCTTGAGCCTCAGAATTTGGGACCATGACTTCACAATATCCCTCGCTATTATCTAAATTTTTATTAAGTGGTTTTAATTTTACTAAAAAGCCTTCTTTAGTTAAAACATCTTTGACCTTTTCAGCAATCTCCATACTATGTGCCATATATATAACTGTCCACATAAAAAGGCCTCCTTGATTTTTCTAACTATTATTTTAATTTATTTTTCATATAATATCAATATATATTTAAAAATTATACAATTTTAACATTCTCCTCGCCGAGAATATTATTAAGTTCATCAATAAGTTCATTCGTCCCATCAACCCACAAATCTTTCCTTGCTGCAAGGCTTCTATTGCTGTATTTTATAAATACAGGGATATTGCCTTTATACTTCGATAGAACACTTTTAATTTTTTCAAAGTCCCTTTGCTCCTTAACATTTAACCATAACTTTTCGTTTATCATATGTGTTAGTGGTTTTATTTCGTTGCACAAAATCTTTGGTTCTTCCTCTTCTTTGATGCTGACCTTACCAGTTATTATTACAGGAAAATCCTCTTTTATGAAATTTGAATACTTTTCGTAAATTGTCGGAAATACAATTACTTCTATTGTACCATATAAATCTTCTAAATTGATAAATGCCATCATATTATTATTTTTAGTAAATTTTACTTTTTTACTCTCTATTATACCTGCCAACACTACTTCCTGATTATCAAAAATAGTCTTCCCAATCAATGCATCATCACTATTCTTGAGGTCTCTCGTAGTATATTTTGTTATCCTTTGAATATCATTTTGAAATTCATCAAGTGGATGTCCACTTATATATAATCCCATTGTCTCCTTTTCCATCGATAATATGGTATTTTGAGAAAATTCCTTTATATCAGGAAGCGTATAATTTATTGAATCTGTATCATCTTCATGTACAAATAAGGATATCTGGCCAGTTATATTTCTTTCTTTATTTTTATGTATGCTGTCTATAATATTTTCATATACAGCAAGAAGTTGTGATCTATATATACCAAATGAACCAAACGCACCAGCTTTTATAAGACTTTCAACAGCCTTTTTATTTAATTGCATATCATCGATTCTTTCGAAAAAATCGATGATCGATCTGTATTTCCCATTTTTCTTTCTATCCCTTACAATTTCAAGCGTTGCATTGACACCGACATTTTTTACAGCCGCAAGGCCAAAGCGAATATTACCATTTGTTACACTAAAATGTGAATAACTCTCATTAATGTCTGGTGGCAATACCTTAATACCCATTTTTCTACAAACTTGAACATAAAATGCTACTTTATCAGTATTATCGACAAAGCTATTTAAAAGTGCAGCCATAAATTCTACTGGGTAATACTTTTTTAAATATGCCGTCTCAAATGCTACAACCGCATATGCAGCCGCATGGGATTTGTTAAAGGCATAATTGGCAAAATCGATCATTTCATCAAATAATCTATTTGCTGTTTTTTCATCGACGCCTTTATTTATTGCACCAGGCACTACGTAATTCCCATTCTCATCCTTTATACCGTAAATAAAATTTTTTCTTTCTTCTTCCATGACTTTCATTTTCTTTTTTGCCATGGCACGCCTTACAAGGTCAGACCTTCCGAGGGAATAACCTGCGAGGTCCCTCACTATCTGCATTACTTGTTCCTGATATACCATACAGCCATATGTAACCTCAAGTATAGGCTTAAGCAGTGGATGTTCATATTTTATATTTTCCGGATGGTTTTTATTCTCTATATATCTTGGTATTTGATCCATAGGTCCGGGTCTATATAGAGAAATACCTGCGATGATATCCTCAAGTTTCTCTGGTTTTAATTCTGTCATAAATTGTTTCATACCAGACGACTCAAGTTGAAATACACCCTCTGTGTCTCCTCTACTAATTAGAGCATATACTTCCTTGTCATCAAAATCAATGCTATTAATATCAATATCTATTCCATAATTTTCCTTAATCATATTTAAAGTATCTCTAATGACTGTCAGGGTCCTTAAACCTAAAAAGTCCATCTTTAGCAGACCTAATTCTTCAAGTGTTGTCATCGTAAATTGTGTGACAACAGTTCCTTCATTCTTTTGAAGTGGTACCCATTTTACAAGGGGTTCACGAGAAATAACAACACCTGCTGCATGTGTTGATGCATGTCTTGGAAGTCCCTCTAAGGATTTTGATATATCTATGAGCCTTTTTACTTTTTCGTCGTTTTCGTATTTTTCTTTCAACTCTGGATTATATGAAATTGCCTTATCTATCGTCATACCTATTTCAAAAGGTATCATTTTTGCTATCACATCGACATCTGCATATGGATAATTTAGAGCTCTTCCAACATCTCTTATAGCTGCCCTTGCCGCCATTGTTCCAAATGTGATAATCTGCGCTACCTTGTCTTCACCATATTTTCTGACGACGTAATCTATCACTTCCTGTCTTCTCTCATAACAAAAATCAGAGTCAATATCAGGCATGCTAACTCTTTCAGGATTTAAAAATCTTTCGAAAAGAAGGTTATACCTTATAGGATCTATTTTGGTTATGCCGAGGCAATATGCAACAAGGCTTCCGGCAGCTGAACCTCTTCCAGGTCCCGTCATTATACCGTTATCGCGTGCAAATTTAATAAAATCCCATACAATAAGAAAATAATCTACATAGCCCATCTCTTCGATAACAGATAGTTCATAGTTGAGTCTGTCCATCAATTCTTTATTTGGGTTACTATATCTCTTATTAAATCCTTCAATACACAATTTCCTTAAGTATTCTGATGATGTCATGCCATCTGGGACATCATACTTAGGCAATTTTGTCTTATTGAACTCAAATTCTACATTACACATATCTGCAATCTTCTCTGTATTTTCAACGGCTTCCTTACAAAAGGAGAAAATTTCACACATTTCCTCTGGAGATTTAAGGTAAAACTCATCAGTTGGGAAGGACATCCTATCCGCATCATCCATGTTTTTTCCTGTTTGAATACAGAGTAAGACCTCATGTGCCATATGATCTTTTTTCTCAAGGTAATGTACGTCATTAGTTGCGACAAGAGGAATATCAAGTTCTTTAGATAGCTCTATCAACTTGGAATTAACCTTTTCCTGTTCTTTTAGGCCATGATACTGCAACTCTAAATAAAAATTACCTTTGCCAAATATTGAATTATAAAATATGGCAGTATCCCGTGCTTTATCGTAATCATCAGACAGCAAATATGTAGGAATTTCGCCGCCTAAACATGAACTTAATGCTATTAATCCATCACTATGTGATTTTAGATATTCATGATCAACTCTCGGCTTATAATAAAATCCATCAAGAGAAGCCTTTGATACAATTTTCATTAGGTTTTCATAACCTGTAATATTTTTACACAACAATATCAAATGATAATTGAGATTATCTATGCCATATTCCCTATCATACAATGACCTTGGTGCAACATATATTTCACAGCCTATTATCGGTTTTATGCCTTGCGATTTTGCTTCTTTGTAGAAGTCAATTGCACCGTACATTACACCATGGTCTGTAATAGCGATAGAATCCATATTTAACTCTTTTGCCATGTTTATAAGCTCTTTTATCCTGCATGAACCGTCAAGCAAACTATATTCACTATGAACATGTAAATGTACAAACATATGAATCACCTTAGAATAATTTCTTGCTTTTTAGCAATCTTAATGACATCAATGCTTTAGCAATTATGTTGCCTTCATTTACAACGATTATTTCTAATTTACAGAAATTGCTGCTAAAATCATTTATAATTGCGTTAACTTCTATATTTTTGCCTATCTGCAAAGGCCTTATAAAGTAGATTAAAAAATTGTCAACAACAGCATCGAATCTTTTGTTTTTTGTAACAGCCGCAACTCCGCATTCACACATAAGCATCATAAGTGCGCTGCTGCTGACTGTTCCAAGCTGATTAATCATACTCTGTGGAATTGTACCTACGAATTTCATTCCATCCTGAATTTTTTCCATTTGAAAATCTTTAAATATAGTATCTTGAATAGCTTCGCCAATTTGAGGCTGCTTCGACATATATTGCAAAGCTTTTATAACATCTTCTCGGCTCATTATGCCAACAAGCTCTTTATTATTTGTAACAGGTAAAACCTCGATATTCCACCATATCATGAGATGTGCCGCAAAAGCTACTGTAGTCGTTTCTGTGACAAACACGGGATTTTTGGACATTATATCTCCTATTTTATCACTATCATCGGCTTTAGCAACATCTCTCGATGTAACCATGCCGACTAATAATCCATTATTATCCACAACAGGGTACCTTGTATGGCTTGTTTTGCCCAATAGCATCTTCCATTCTTTAACTGTTTGATCGACAGTCATATAAACTGGGTTTGTTGACATAATATTGTTTACAAGAAGTATCTTCTTCTTTGTCATGCTTTCATTTATAGCTTTGTTAATCAATGTAGCTACTGTAAATGTATCATATGTCGTAGATATCAATGGTAATGAAAGGTCATTAGCCAACTTTTTTATATCATCCTTCGTATCAAATCCACCTGTTATTAAGACGGCTGCTCCTGCTTTCAATGCAGCTTTTTGTGCATCTTCCCTATTCCCAAGTATTATTAAATCACCTGGCTGAATATATTTAATCATTTCTTCAATTGTCATAGCACCTATTAAGAATTTATGAAGTTCAATGTTAAGACCATTTTCACCGCCTAAAATAACTCCATCTACAACATTTTTTACTTCTTCATATGTTAACCTCTCAATTTGCTTGCTTTTTTGTTTTGTCCTAATGGTACCTGCCCTTGGGATCGTTGTTACGAGATACATGCTTTCTGCATCTTTAATTGCTTTATATGCTGTTCCTTCGCTTATCTTTAGAGCTTGTGCAAGACTCCTGACTGAAATTCTGGTACCCTCGGGTAGACTTTTTAAATATTCAAGTACTTTTTCATTTTTTGTCATAAAAAAATCATCCTTCATACAAAAAAGGTTTCCTAAGAAACCTTTTTTGCTTATTCTTCTCCAAATTTTGAATCAATTAATTCTACAAGAGACTTTATGGCTTCCTGTTCGTCGCTGCCATCAGCAATTAGCTTTACTGTATTGCCTTGTGCAACTCCCAGTGACATTATACCCATAATGCTTTTTGCATTTACTTTTTTGTTCTCCTTCTCCACCCAGATTTGCGAAGAAAATTTGCTTGCTGCCTGTACAAACAATGCAGCTGGTCTTGCATGAAGTCCTGTCTTGTTCTTTATTTCTACTGTCTTTTCAGTCATAATTGACTCTCCTCTCTTTTAATTTTGATACTATTTCTTCAATTTTTCTTAATCTATGATTTACTCCTGATTTTCCAACAGGAGGATCTAGCATCTGTCCAAGTTCCTTTAAGCTTATATCCGGATACTTCAATCTTAGTTCTGCAATCTCTTTTAAATTATCTGGAAGATAATTTAACCCAACACTATCTTTAATATAATTTATATTCTCTATCTGCCTCAATGATGCATTAATTGTTTTTGTGAGATTCGCAGTTTCGCAATTTACAAGCCTGTTGACGTTGTTCCTTATATCTTTATATACTCGTATATTTTCTAAGTTTAGTAAAGAACTATGCGCACCTATTATATTTAAAACATCAACAATTTGCTCTCCCTCTTTTAAGTATACTACATAATTATTTTTTCTTGCAATAACTTTTGAATGCAAATGATAATAATTTATTAATTTACATAAATCCTTAGCATGATCTAAATTATGCGTAATAAACTCCAAATGATATGCCTTTTCAGGATCACTGATTGAGCCACCTCCAAGAAAGGCGCCTCTAATATATGCCTTTTTACAGCATTTTTTGCTTATCAAGCTTTTATCGATCCCATAATTTAGTCCTATTCCATCACTGTTGCTTTTTATTAAGCCTACTTCTTTTAAAATTTTCTCAGCAGAATTTTTCTCAGATACCAAAATCAAGTAACTTAAAGATTTCTTTAAATGGCTGTTTCTCCTAACCATCACCTCTGCTGTTACATTAAAAATATCTTTTATAAACTTAAAAACAAGCCTTGCCACAGAAGCATTTTCTGTAATAAGACTTAAGCTTATCCTGTGATGCCCATAAATAGATATTGCCCCTATAGTTCTTATCAATGCAGCAAGCTCAGCCATCTTGCAGCAATTATCCTCGGGATATATCCTTGAAAGCTCGTTTTTTGTAATAGATGAAAAGGACATAAAATTTCACCTCACATTGTCCTAATTTTATTATACTACATTATTAAAAAAAAACCCCTATAAATTTTATAAGGGTTTAAAATAATTTATGAATTCAGTTTCCTAATTTCCCAATCAATGTAATCATTGGAAGTCTTCCAATCCAATTTTTCCTTTGAGTAAAGCCATTCTTTAAAGTCCTTGTAGTCTTTCCATTCTTCATATTCGCCAAATTCAACAAGTTTTTTTGCTGTTAAAAATCTAAAAACGTCAAGGCTTCCATATAGTTTCTCATATTCCTTGTAATATTGGTAATCTCTTCCGTATCTTGCATTTGTCTCCATACTCTCACCCCAAACATATTATGGAACAAATACGGGAAAAATGTTTCCCAAATAATAAATACCTATAGTATATTATTCAATAATTCATATAAAGGTTACTTTAATATATATGCACTATTTGGCTCAATGACAGCATAATCTTTTTTCAATTGATATTCATTCATACCCAATATATCCCTTTTGCCTATAATATCGTGAATTGATATTTTGGCACTTTTGTCGCTGTTATTTATAACGACAACAATAGAATTATCCATATATTTTCTTTCAAAGCATATAATAGAACCTTCTGCACACAATGTCTTATAATTACCATATCTTAATTCTTCATTTTCTTTTCGAATAGATATTAATTTTTTATAAAAATTATAAATTTCTTTATTTTGTTTATCATCATCCCATACCATACACATTCTGCAATCAGGATCATAGCCGCCAGTCATACCAACTTCATCGCCATAATAAATATATGGTATGCCCGTATATGTGAATTGAAATGCAATTGCTAATTTCATCCTCAAAACATTGCCGTCAGCCATCGTCAAAAATCTCTCAGTATCATGGCTTCCTATTAGATTAAACATACATCTATTAACTGCTTCAATATGTTTCATCATATTTTCAATTAAAATGGTATTAAACTTAGAAGAATTTATAGTTCTTTTCGCAAAAAAGTCAATCATAGCATTTCTAAAAGGATAATTCATTACACCGTCAAACTGATCACCTTTAAGCCACGGTGACGCATCATGCATCACTTCACCAATTATAATTGAATCAGATTTTGTACTTTTTACAACATCCCTGAATTCTCTCCAAAAATGGTGATCTATCTCATTTGCAACATCAAGCCTCCACCCATCTATGTCAACTTCTTTGATCCAATATTTAGCAACTTCGAGGAGATATTTTCTAACTTCAGGGTTTTTTGTCATCAATTTTGGCATTCTCCATGCATGATCACCAAAGACTTCGTAGTTACAATCATCACCGATCTTTATAGGATATTCATATATATTAAACCAATCCCAATATTTTGAACTTCGACCATTTTTAATTACATCCTGAAATGCAAAAAAATTATAACCGCAATGATTAAATACTGCATCAAATATAACTTTAATGCCATTTTCGTGGCACTTTTTTACCAATTCCTTAGCAGTTTCAATATCGCCGAAATGTGGATCTATCACATAATAATCTGTCGTATCATATTTGTGTGTCGAGGGTGATAAAAATATTGGTGTAAGGTAAATTGCATTAATTCCAAGGTCTTTTAAATAATCTATCTTTTCGATTATCCCTTTTAAGTCTCCACCAAAAAATGTATTGGAGCTAGGCTTTTCTCCCCATTTCATCACATTTCCGGGGTCATTTGATTTATCACCATTATTAAATCTTTCAGGGAAGATTTGATAAAATATGCAATCGCTTGTCCATGACGGTGAAAAAAAGATATCCCTTTCACATATATAAGGAAACTGAAAATATCCATGATAATTCATAGGTGGTTTGGAATCAAAAAAGCCATTTTCAGTATAATATATTTTTTCACTATTATTCGATATTAAATAAAAATAATATGCAAATTTTTTATTAAGCTTTAATGTTGTCTCAAAATAATCGAACAGCTCATCACTCTGTGTACGCACCATGGGCTTTACTTTAAACTTCCCATTCCAATCATACCTATCCCTGTAAAATATATATGACCTCTTTATATCTTTTGCTGCGGCTTTTAATACTATATGCAGTTCATCCTTATTTAAAGAATATGCAAATGGGGTATCGCTTTTGTGAAATATAGCTTGTTTTATCAATTTAGTACTCCTTTCTTATTTTGCCAATTTTAATGTAACCGGTGCTGGAACATCTATATGTGGAATTTCCTGCCCGTCTACTGTTATTTTAACATCTGGAGGGTTTCCCATCAATATGTCAATATTGCTTTTGACGTCAAAACTTTTTGTCATGCCATTTGTTAAAATTCCTTCATAAGTGCTTGCACCATCTACTTTAACATTAAACCAGCATTTTTGACCAGGTATTGTTATATCGACTTTATAAGTATCTTTTTCGGGTATAACTTTATAATCAAATTCACTCTGTGTATTTCTAATTTGCTGTATTGACGTCTTCTTTACCACATTATTGTAAACAGAATTATTTGTAGTGTCATTTTTATTATTATCATTATTATTAGTTTTACCTTTATCAACCTGATTTGTATTTGACAATGGTGCTAGTCCCTTGTTAATCTGATTTACCATATAATAAAGTCCGTAGACAAATAAACCTATTACTATAATTCCGATAAATGGCTTTACTAACTTCCTTAGAAATGTAAATAAGTCAAAACTTCTTACTTCTTCAAGACTTGCCAAAGCAGCCTCTTGTTTTTTCTCTTCCTCTTCTTTTTTTTCTTCAAATAAATAACTGTATTTATTAAGTAGCTCATCCGAATTAATACCTACAGCTTGTGCATAGCTCTTTATAAATCCCTTTGCATAAACTAATGCAGGTATTACATCGAAATTGCCATCTTCTATCGCTTTTAAGTACCTCGTGCGGACTTTTGTAATCTCTTGGAGGTCGTCAAGTGTCATTCCCTTTTTTAATCTTGCATTTTTTAAAATTTCACCGAGTTCATTCACAAAAATCACCCCATTCATATACTTCCATTTTCTATTTTAACATTTTTACCTATTATAAGTATACCAATAATTATAAAATTTTTCGATATGTAATAAATAATTAATAATTATTTAAGATTTATGATAGATTTATATTAAAAAGACTAAAAAATAAAATTATGAAGATAACTTCATCTTTCGTCTTTCAAGTAAATCTGTAAAGGCTTCAAGCCTCGTCTGGTATCCAGCTTGCCCCGTATTTTCATCATAGCTTAAAGACATTATAGGGATATTCATATCCGTGCCAACTTTTGCAATTATCCCCTGTGCTACAATTTCTGGTGTACAAGTAAATGGGAAAACCTGTATTATGCCATCGTAATTTTTTTTAGCATATTTTACTGTATTTGCGACAGTATTCAATCCATGTCCTCCTATGTCCCTTTCTAGGTATCCATGTGCATATCTTTTGAATTCTAATCTTTGTGGTAATTTAAATGCGCTGTTCTTTAGATAATCTGAAAGATATTCTGTTTTTGTCACTTCAATGCCTAGTTCATTCAAAGCTTTGCATATATCCATATTTGAGAAGGGTTCAAGCAAAAGGTATATCTCCCCTACAACAGCTACTTTCAATTGAATATCTCTTATTATATTGGAATTTTGCTTTATTTTTTTGATACCTTCCCGTAAAATATCGTTCACATCACTTTTAGTTTTTGCATCTTTAATATCTTTTATATATCTCTTATATATTTTTGTAGTAATTCCATTTTTATCTTCATGTGCTCTTGATATAAGAAGCTGTTTTTCCAACTTATCTGCGGCAATCATCTTCGAAACAGCGAAAATAAATGCTTTTATAGCTTCTTTAAAACCAATGCCCGGAAAATCTCCTGAAAGCTCACTTAAAAAGTCAATTAATCTACCATGTGGTGGTTCAACTATTATCATTTTAAAATTGTAACCCAAGTCTTTTAAAGCTTCCCTTTGTACTTGGCCATAATAGCCAAATCTGCATGGTCCAACACCACCAAGCATTATTATTGTATCAGCACCTTTATCAAGTGATTCTATGAAATTACCAAGATTTATTTTAAGAGGAAGACAAGCAAATTCTGGAGAATATTTAACACCCAGTGAAAGAGTATGGTTTGTAATTGGTGGTGGCTCGACTACATCAATCCCTATGCCTTCAAACATAGTCTTTAATATCATATTAATTGATCCCATATGCGGATATGTTATTCTCATACTATTATCTCTCCTTTTCGCCATCTCAATAAATCAATGAATGCTTCAAGCCTTGTTGTAATTCCAGCTTCACCAGTATGTTCATCTATTGTAATGGACATGTACGGGATACCTCCGTTTCTTTTATAATCCCTCTCAAGCAAGTCATCTGTTAATGAATCTGGCCCACATCCAAATGCAGATACTGTTATCACACCATCAACTTCTTTTTCCTCAAGAAAATACTTCCCAGCACCTATAATTTCGCGGCCATATGTCCAAAAAAGGTCCTTTTGAAGTTTTTTTGCACCTCTCTCAATTTTGAAACTATCCATCATACTCGTTGTAGTAACTTTCGCCCCCATCTTCCTTAATCTATCGATTATTCCCATGCAAATATAATCATCCATAATGTCATAGGAATGTGCCAATAAAGCAATTTTTAAGTCACCGCTATTCTGTACCTTTATATTTTTACCCTCAAGATAGTTTATAGCTTCCTTAGATGATAGCCCTTTTTTCATAATGCTTTCAAATTTGTTCTGGGTTTCTAATGATTTGAAATATGCATTATAAATTTTCACCTCATCGTTGATGAATTTTTTCCCTATTCTTAAGACTTCCTTCTGCATTGAATTATCACTTCGATACAAATCAATTTTCATATCGATTATCTCTGGTAGATCTGGAACAAGACTTTTCACCATGTCAGGTAAACCTAAAAACTTCGCACATAAATATCTTTTTCTTTCAACACTTATAACTCTTGGGATAAAGATATAGTCAACACCTTTTTCCTTTAAATCTATTACATGGCCTACATATGTTTTAACAGGAAGACATGTCTCGCCAACGCAGCTTTTTACACCGTCATCAATTATCTTTTTACACGTATTCCTTGATGTAACAACTTCTGCACCTAATTCTTCAAAAAATACTTTCCACATGGGATAAAAATTATAATATAAAAGCGCCTTTGGTATTCCAACTGTTTTTCGCATATTGACCTCCACTTGAAAATATATAATTATTAACAGCAAAATATACTACTATTATTTTTGCCATATAAATGTACATATATACATAAAAATACCGGAGTAAATCTCCGGTATTCCCAATATGTTCCATGTGTAACAAATATTAACCTTTTACTGCACCTGCCGCAAGGCCTTGTTGCAAATATCTCTGTAATGCCATAAAAAGTATTACAAGTGGCAGTGATGCAACGACAGACGCCGCAGCAAATAATGTCCAGTGCGCTGAGAATTGATTATTTATAAAACGTTGCAGTCCAAGTGCGACTGTATAACTTTCAGGCGATTTTAAAACTGCACTTGATAATATAAATTCACTATATGTCCCAATAAAGCTAAATAAGAAAATTACGACAAGCATTGGAGTAGTAAGTGGCAAAATGATCTTTACAAAAATCTGCCAATATGATGCACCATCGACAAGGGCAGCTTCGTCTAATTCTTTCGGTAGGCCATCTATATATCCTTTTAAGAGCCATATATTAAATGCACTGCCACCGGCAAGAACCAATATAAACACATATAGATTATCAAGTAAATTTAATTTTGCAAGTATCCCATATATTGCAGGTAATGCCATAAATGTCGGAAACATCTGAAGTAACAGTAGTATCATTAATCCATTTTTTCTTCCAACAAATTTCATCCTACTGAAAGCATATGATGAAGTAGATGTCAATATTGACTGAATTATCGCAACACCAAAACATAGTATTAAACTATTTTTAATCCATGCCAAAAGTTGAGTTTTACTAAATAAATCTATATAATTCTGAAAGCTTAATTGCTTTGGAAAGATCGTTCCTGAGAAGAATGCATCACCTTTGCCAAGTGAAGCACCTACAACCCATGCAACTGGAAACAGAATAATAATTATAAATGCCCATATTATTATTCTGCTAACCCATAAAGTAACTCTTTCATTGGGCCGCATTTTATGATCTGCTCTGTGTGTAACCTTAGCACTTCTCTTTGGTATTTTGGCACTTGTAGAAATATCCACTTAGTCCACCTCCTCAAACGAATGTGTCATTCTCATGTTAATATAACTTAATGTTCCAATTATCAAAAAAATTATTATAGACAATGCAGATGCAAGGTCATATCTATTAAAATTCATTGTCATCTTATATGCCGAGCTTACAAGTAAATCTGTAGATCCGGCAAAGGCAGTATCAGTTCTAGGTGGTCCACCACCCGTAATCAAAAATACTGAACCAAAGTTATTAAAATTAAACGCAAATGAAGATATTATAAGTGGCAATGCAGATGTCATAAGCATTGGAAGTGTTATTAAACGTAATTTTTGAAACCATGTAGCACCATCAAGATCTGCCACTTCATAAAGCTCCGGTGGTATTGCCTGTAACCCTCCTAAGGACGCATTCATCATAAATGGATAACCCATCCATGTGCTTGCTATTATTATGCCCACTTTTGCCCAAAATGGATCTGTAAGCCACGGTATCTTTGCAATGTGTAGATAACTTAATACCATATTTATACCACCATACTGCTGATTAAAAAGACCTTGCCATGCGAGAATAGCAATTGTGGACGGCAATGCCCATGGTATTATAAGTATTGCCCTGTATATATTTGTTTCCCACATGTTTTTATTATTCAATAAAACAGCTAAAAATAATCCAATCACATAATTTGCAAAAGTAGCTATTGTTGCAAAAACAACAGTCCAGATTAATACAGGTAAAAATACAGTTTTTAATGGTCCATTAATAATATCTATAAAATTTTTTATGCCCACAAATTGATATTGTTTAAAATGATTTAAACTAAAATTTGTGAAGGCAATATAAATAGTATATGCAATAGGTAAAAAGCTCAATATCGTCATAGACAATATGGCTGGTGATAAAAATACATACGGTGTTAATTTGTCTCGCATCCTATTCCCGTTTATCATCATAGCCCTCCTTTTTAAAAGGAGGCCGTAACTCCGGCCTCATTGATTTTACTCTTATTGTTGTGTCGCTATACCCTGTTTAATCTGATTAACCATATCATCAGCAGCCTTTTCAGGTGTAGCCTTACCTGATGTTATGAGTTGAAGTGCATTGCCCGCTGGTGTCCATACTGCCTGCATTGCAGGTATATTTGGCATTGGCTGTGCATTTTTAGCCTGTGTAGCAAATGCATTCATTATCTCATTATTTTTAACTTCGTCACTGTTTAGTGCACTATTTAATACAGGGATTCTGTTACCTGTTTCAAATAATGGTAATGCTGTATTTTGTGCTAAATATTTCATTAAATTCCATGCTTCTTTTTGATGTTTTGAACTTGAGCTTACAAATGCAGTCTGAACACCTGCAAATGTCGGGATTGGCTTTCCGTCTATCGTCGGCATAGGAGCAACTTTAAACTTTACATTGGCTTTCTTAAAGCCATCCACATCCCATGGACCACTTATATATAATCCTATTTTCCCACTTTGGAAATTACCTTTAGCCATATCGCCTTTAAGATCAGCTGGCATAAATTTATCTGTTATTACGAAATCCCTTATCATAGCAAGACCCTTTTTTGCACCATCATTGTTAAGTCCTATGTCATTAGGATCAAGCTTACCACCGCTTTGTTTAAATACGTATCCACCATTCGCTGCAAGAAAAGCATAGCTAAAATAGAAGTTATTTACGTCATATTGGAATCCAACTTTCTTTCCTTGGTCAATTAAATCCTGCATTGTTGACGGCGGAGTTGGTACTTTATCTGTATTATAGAATAATGCATATGTTTCCATTGCAAGTGGTATAGCATACAATTTTCCATCAAATGATACTGCATCAATGCTCATAGAAACATAATCAGATTTATTTATAACACCATCTGGAACCTCTGCAAGTAATCCCGCTTTCTGGAATGTACCAAGATTATCATTTGGTAAGCCGAACATTATGTCAGGTCCCTTACCGCTCTGTGCTGCTGTTGAATATGCCTGGAAATCGCTCTGATCTGCTAAAACTTTAACAGTATTCCCTGTCTCTTGAGCCCACTTATTTGCAATTTCTTGAACTTTTGCAACTTCAGTATCTGTTAAGTGTGACCATACTGTAAGAGAAACAGAACCCTTCTTTTGTTCTTGTGCAGTGTTATTGCTAGATGTCTGATTTCCACTTGATTTACTGCCACCACAACCTGTCAATACTGCTGATAAAACTAATACCATCACTGTAAATAATGCAAAAATCTTTAAAAATCTCTTCATAAAAATCCTCCTCATAATTATTTAGTCTTCAGCATTGAGAAAATAATTCTATCGTTTACAGCTTATTATGAAGTTAATGCCCCTCTACAAATATACGCCTCCTATTTCAATATTATTACAGCAACCGCTTTCTTTAATGTGAAATATTTAAGCGCATTTAGTTGCAATCGATTGCGCTTATCTTTAATTTTATTTTATATCTTACATCTACAAATGTCAATAGATTTTTTTGTTTTATTATAAATAATAATATTTTATTACAATTTAGTGGAGGCTCTGTTATTTATAGAATTGTATGCAAAGCCTCCTTAGATCATTAGACGTCATTTCTATTATTGCTTTACAGCACCTGCAATTATAGCAGTTACTAATTTTCTTTGAGCTAAAAAATAAAATATTAATACCGGCATAATAGCTATTGTAAGACCCGCCATGCCAAGATTCCATTGCTTAGTATACTGACTAAAGAAGTAAAATATCATTAATGGAAAAGTCCTTGAGCCTACTTTATTTATTACCAATGATGGCAATAAATAATCATTCCATATCCACATTATGTCAAGTACAGTTAAAGTAATTGTCGTTGGACTCAATAAAGGTAAAATAATATTCCAATATATTCTAAATCTACTGCAACCATCAATAAGTGCAGCTTCATCAATCGACCTTGGTATTCCTTTTAGAGCGCCATAATAAAGGAAAACGCCAAGGCTAGAACCAAAGCCTAAATACATTATTATAAGCCCAGACTTTGACAGCATATGAAATCTACCAAATTCTGCAACAAGTGGTATCATTACTGCCTGAAACGGAATAAGCATAGCAAGTGTAAAAATCATATATATTAAAGTACTGCTCCTTCTTTTTATTCGCTGTAAAGCATATGCCGTCATCGAAGAAAATATAGCAATTATTAAAATGCTTAAAATAGTAATCAATAGAGAATTAGAAAATGCCTCACTTAAATTCAAATTTGCAGCTGCTATTTTATAGTTATCTAATAATAAACTTTTAGGTAAAGAAAGGGTATTAATAAATAGCTCTTTTTTCGTTTTAAATGAATTAACAAGAATAATATAAAATGGTGAAATCCAAATTAAAGATAATAAAATACCAAATATTGTTAATATATATTTATGAATATTTATTTTCCTCATTACATCTCAACCTCTCTTTTTTGAGTAAAATAAACCTGTACAATTGAAATAATCGCAATTATTACAAACATAACTACTGCTTTTGCTTGGCCTAAAGCCATTTCTTGTGCTGAAAATGCCGTCTGGTATATATTTAAGGTAATCATTTGCGTTGTATTTCCCGGTGCACCCGCGGTAAGTGAAAGATTCTGATCAAAAAGCTTAAAAGAATTCGACAGTGTAATAAATAGGCTTATAGTAAATGCTGGAGATATTAATGGAAATATAACATTTTTGAACTGCTGCCAAGAATTTGCACCATCGATCTTTGATGCTTCAATTAACTCGGTTGGAACGCTTTCTATATATGCTATATAAATTACCATAACATATCCGATCATTTGCCACGAAGTCACTATAACTAAACCCCAAAAACCAGTGTTAGTAGTAGACAGCCATCCATTAAGCCAACCTATATGAGTAACGTTAGCTATCGACTGAAATACATCTACAAAAATGAAATTCCATATAAATCCTAATATAAGCCCTCCTATTAGGTTTGGTAAATAAAAAGCCGTACGCATTAAATTTCTACCAGAAATTTTTCTTGTAACTAACATTGCAAAACCTAATCCTATAATGTTTATTATTATTATACATGCTATAGAAAACTTTGCGGTAAATAATATTGAATTCCAAAATGCATAATCATTTTTCAGCATAATAAAATTCTTAAGACCAATAAACAACGGCTGATTTATTCCATCCCAGTCAGTAAATGAATAATATATACCAATAATAAATGGAATTAATACAACAATAATAAGTGATAAAAGAGTAGGTGCTATAAAAAACCAATACCATGTTCCACTATTTGTATATTTTTTTTTGTATAACATAATATCCCTTCCTTCCTATGATTTATAAAAGTGGGAGAATATACGTCTCCCACTTTTTAATTATAAAATTAAACAATTATTTTCTAGCATCTGCCCACGTTTGCTTAGCATGTTCAATCAGCTTATTCCAATCAAGTGAACCACTAACATACAGCTGTATATCAGCACCAAGTACATTCTGGCCCCAATTATTTGGATAACCCATAAATACCCAGCCATATGTCTTACCTTTACTTGCAGCAACAAATAATTGTTTGCCTAATGGATCAGATATACTGCTTTTATCATATCCATTATATGCCGGCACAAACTTAAATTGCTGAGTAACTATTTTTTTGCCTTCATCAGAAGTATATAGCCAATCGAGAAAATCCTTAGCTGCTTTTTGCACCTCACTTGATTTATTGCTATTTACACCCCAATACATCGGAACACCTTCAGGATAGCTATCTTCTACAAATCCAGGAACTGGATATGGAAGTATTCCAATATCGTTTTCTGCAAAGTTTTTATCAAATCCTTCTATTGTCGGATATACCCAGTTGCCTTGTTGAATCATAGCAACTTTACCTGTACAAAATAGTTTTTCAACTTGTGTGCTATAATCAAGGCTTGCCGTAGGCTGTACTGAATATTTGTTTTGAAGGTCAATCATTTTTTTCATAGCATCTGCATATTTAAATTCTACATTCTTTGCATTAAATGCTTTCATTACATCTCCAGTAAATTCGGGTGACAAAAAAGCATTAGAAAGATGTAATCCTGTTACCCATGTCTCTTTAGCAGGGAAAGCAAAGACTGCTTCAAGACCAAGCTCTTTCTTCTTTGAATCAAGTGTATTTACCGCATTTGTCAATGCTTCAAATGAATTTATTTTTAGAGGATCTATACCAGCCTTATTAAATATTTGCTTATTGTAAATAAGGCCATAACCTTCAAGGTCAAATGGTAAACCATAAATTTTGCCGTCTAATGTTACACCCTTAAGAGTGCCATCTAATGCCTCTTTTGCGGCTTTCGTATCTTTAAGATCTGCTAATTTTGACTTCCATGTCTCGACATCTTGCGGACCCCCAACATTAAATATTGCCGGTTCCGACCCCGAATTAAATTTTGCTTTAAGTGCTGCACCATAATCCTGACCTCCACCAACTGTTTCAAGGTTAATTTTGACATTGGGGTTCTCTTTCATGTAAGTATTTATCGCATTTTGTAATTGATCTTTAATTTCCACCTTAAACTGGAATATATCCAATGTTACCGGTGAATTTGTTTTTGTCGATTTATTTTGTTCTGTTTTGCTATTACTGCTACAGCCAGAAATGAGCACTGAAAAAGCCATTAAGAACACCAAAATTAGAGCTATACCCTTTACGGTACGTTTCATAAAAATACCTCCTCAATTTTAAGGTATCGTCAAAATTTTTATATTATTTTGGCGTATACCTTTGATTTATTTAATTTTTATTGATTTTTAAATTGCCCTCTACTTTTTAATTTAATAACAAAAAGTTAAAGGACAAATTTAAGCGGTACTTAATACACGTTAAATTATACTTCTCCATTAAACAACTATTTTCTTAAGCTTTTTATCTTGTCAATAATAATTGTTATCAACCATTTTAAAGCTTTAACAAAACTTGTTTAAAGCGTTTTCATATAAATTAAAAATGTATATACTTCCTTCATCACCTCCGCATAATGTCATATTATTACAGCAACCGCTTTCTTTAATGGGAAACATTTAAGCGCATTCAGTTGCAATCGGTTGCGCTTACCTTTAAATTTATTTTATATCTTACATCTACAATTGTCAATAGGTTTTTTTGTTAAATTAGAACTAAAATTTTATGTTATGTCAATAAATCGATTATTACCTCTGCAAGCTTTTGCTCATCATGTCTAATATAATTATTTTTTATAGCTAATACATCTTTCTCTATCACTTTTATACCCTTTTGATTGAATTTATCCAAATCATACGAAACCGGCTGCGCCATATCTTCCTTATAACGGTTTTTGTATTCATTAGGTACTTCGGCACTATTGACAATTACATAATCAAGGGATTTTAAGCCATGCGAAAAAAGTGCTTCTACATGCTCATTAGCATCATATCCAAAAGTTTCACCAGGCTGTGTCATTATATTGCATACATAAATTTTTAATGCCTTCGATCCTTCTATGGCATCACAAATACCATCAACTAAAAGATTTGGTACTATACTTGTATATAAACTACCAGGTCCCAATACAATTCCATCTGCATTAACTAAATCTAAAAGTGCTTCATCAACAGGCCTTGCATCTTTTGGCTCAAGGCATATTTCTTCAATAGGACTCTTTTCCTTTATCTGCATTTTAGGTATCAATGATTCTCCACCTATTACTATACCATTTTTTAGCTTGGCCTTTAGTTTAACATTGTCCAGCGTAACAGGTAAAACCTTGCCTGAAACAGCAAGTACCTCACTCATTTTTTTAACAGCTTCTTCAAAATTTTCTGATATGCCATTTATTGCAGCTAAAAATAGGTTTCCAAAGCTCTGACCCTTTAACATTCCATCTTTGAATCGGTACTGTAAAAGTTTTTCCATCGTAGGCTCTGTATTTGCAAGTGCAAGTATACAGTTTCTTATATCACCAGGAGGTAGCATTCCAAGGTCTTCCCTTAGTACGCCTGATCCGCCCCCATCATCAGCTACTGTTACTATGGCTGTTATATTATGTGTATATTGTTTTAATCCACGTAACATTGTAGAAAGCCCAGTCCCACCGCCAATAACGACAATTTTGGGACCATATAAAAACCCATTATTATCCCTCATTATATACAACCCCTTTATTTATGTAATTTTGATAATTTTCGATTAAACTATAATGCTCACATACAATATGGTACTAAAATATAATTTAGTTTTTGAGGGATGAGCGTCTAATTGTAAGTATATTAGAATACCTTTATTAAGCTTACTCTTCACCTATATCCCTATGGGTAATAACAACAGTATAATCTCTCTTTTTTAATAATTCATAAAGTACATTTGCTATCGTTATAGACCTATGCTTACCGCCTGTACACCCTATAGCTATTACAAGCTGTGACTTCCCCTCTCTTATATAAAAGGGCAATAAGAATTCAATCATATCTTCTAATTTGTTAAGAAATTGCTTAGCTTCTTCCCACTTCATTACATAATCTCTTACCTTTTTATCATTGCCGGTCAATAGTCTTAATTCATCAATATAATACGGATTTGGTAAAAATCTAACATCAAATACAAGATCAGCATCAAGTGGTATTCCATATTTAAAACCAAATGACATAACGTTAACTATAATTCCTTTAAATTTTCTGCCTTCTATAAATATATTGAATAATTCTTGTTTGAGCTGTGCAGCAGTTAAGTTTGTCGTATCAATTATACTGTTTGCCATACGCCTTATATCGATTAACTTCTGTCTTTCATCATTTATACCAGTTATAACTGAACCCCCGTCTGACAATGGATGCTTTCTTCTGGTCTCTTTAAATCTTTTAATCAATGTCTCATTCGAAGCTTCTAAAAATATAATCTCATAGTCATATTTGTTCTTTTTAAGATAATCGAGTGCTGAGAAAATATCCTTAAATAACTGTCCGCCACGCAAATCCATACCAAGGGCAACTTTATCAATATCTTTCGATTCATAGAATAAGTCTGCTAACTTGGGTATTAGTGCAGGTGGAAAATTATCAATGCAAAAAAATCCTATATCTTCCATTGCTTTTAATGCCTGGCTTTTCCCAGCACCTGATAAGCCTGTAATTATAACAAATCTCACAACAATCACACCTCCGCATTTATTATATCATTTACTGTAAGCCCTGCTTTTTTTGCTATTTCTAAACCTCTTTCAAAATCTCCTATACGTTCTACCGTATGTGCATCGCTATTTATTACGAATTTTGCCCCTGCAGCCTTTGCAATTTTTACATATTCTACAGTCATATAACCATGACCTGAATTAATTTCAAGGGAAGTCCCTCTTGATTTTGCCGCCGCTGCAAGCCTTTCAGTATCTATATCGACTTTTGCACCAGGATGTGTAATAATGTCTATTTTATGCTTATTTATTGCCTTAATCATTGCATCCGTATTCTGTTTCCTTAT
Organism: Thermoanaerobacterium sp. RBIITD; assembly: GCF_900205865.1. NCBI lineage: Bacteria > Bacillati > Bacillota > Clostridia > Thermoanaerobacterales > Thermoanaerobacteraceae > Thermoanaerobacterium > Thermoanaerobacterium sp. RBIITD. The sequence continues at coordinate 2,561,837 of NZ_LT906662.1, read as the reverse complement.
TACAGGCCTTAAAGATTTTATTAATTTTATCATTGTATTTTTGCCAAACATGTTAAATCCATTATAGATATCCTTTGGTGCAACCCCCGTATGATAACCCATAAGCAAAATATCTAAATATCTCATCAATTCGTCATCTACGTCGATATCTCCATCTAGACTTATTAAATTTGCTTCAACTCCCATAAGTACTTTAATATCAGGATATCTTTCATTAAGCCTATCAATCTCGTCTCTCATTTTTTTGTAATTGGGCCTTCTTAAACCGAAAAATATATGACCTGGGCCATGGTCTGTAATAGCAATTTCTTTTAATCCCTTCTTCAAAGCAGCTTTGACATTTTCTTCTATAGTACCATGGCCATGGCTAAATATCGTATGTGTATGATAATCGGCAAATATTTTCATGCATTGTATGCGCTCCTTTCATATGCCTATTTCTCCCCTACAATTCTTACTTCTGTTTGCAACTCCACTCCAAATTTATTTTTTACTTCCTTTTGTATATGTTCAATTAATTTTAATACATCTTCTGCTGTTGCATTTCCTTTATTTATTATAAAACCGCAGTGTTTTTCGGATACTTGTGCACCACCTATCATATAACCCCTTAAGCCAGCATCCTGTATCAATTTACCCGCATAATATCCCTCAGGTCTTTTAAATACACTACCAGCACTTGGATATTCCAATGGTTGCTTCATCCTTCTTAGACCGTTTAATTCATCCATTTTGGCTCTTATGTCTTTGTAATTGCCTTTTTTTAAATTTATCCATGCTCTTAATGCAATCAATTTGTCTATCTGTATAGCACTACTTCTATAGGCAAATCTCATTTTGCCATTTTCAAGTTCATAAATATTTCCCTTTCCATCAATGACCTCTACCATCCCTATCACATCCTTTATTTCAGGACCATATGCACCAGCATTCATTGTAACAGCCCCACCGAGTGTACCGGGTATACCACTAGCAAATTCAAACCCTGTAAGCTCGTTGTCAAGGGCTGCATTTGCGATTGCTGATAATAATGCACCTGTCTCGGAGATTATTGTTTCACCAATAATTGATATCTTTCTCATGGCAGTCAATTTAACTACTACACCTCTTATACCTTTATCAGAAACTATAATATTTGTTCCATTGCCAAGTATGTAATAAGGTATATTGTCATTTCTAATGACATTAAGTACATTTATCAATTCATCCCTATTTTGCGGTATCAAAAGTAAATCGGCAGGTCCCCCTATTCTAAATGAAGTGTGCCTTGACATTGGTTCATTTATAAAAATGTTCTCTTCTGATATTATCCCTTTAAATTTGTTAATAATATCTATCACCATATCACTCCCTATATGGAATTACAAGAAAATTATTACATAGTAATATTTTATCAATTATCATTTACTTTAATTCCTTTTTATTGGCTCTATCTTAAATAGTATATCACTTTTTTGTATCACAAAAAAGGCAAAAATAATAGAGGGTTAAGCTATCCCCTCTCAAACATTATAACAAACTTTAAATCTTTTGCTTATACAGCCCTCAGAGTCATATACACTAACAACAGCTGTACATTTTTTAATTTTAATCTCACAATTGCAATCCCTACAAAAATACAGGTTATTGCCTATTTTGCCCACATTAGTGCTTTTGCAATTCGGGCATTCCATATTACTCACCTCACTACTTAGCTGATCTGAACCTCCTCAGCCTCAAGGCGTTTGATACAACTGATACTGAACTGAATGCCATTGCACCCCCTGCTATAGCAGGACTCAAAAGCCCCATAGCAGCAAATGGTATACCTATTGTATTATAAACAAAAGCCCAAAACAAATTTTGATAAATATTTCTCATTGTTGCCCTACTCAACTTTATAGCCGTAACTAATCCCAAAAGATTACCACTTATCAGTGTGATGTCAGCTGTCTCAATAGCAACATCTGTGCCAGTTCCTATTGCAATACCAACATCTGATTGTGCAAGTGCTGGTGCATCGTTGATTCCATCGCCAACCATTGCAACTATTTTACCCTCTTTTTGCAATTTAATAACTTCTTCCGCTTTATTTTCAGGTAAAACTTCTGCTAAAACATTTGTAATGCCTACCTGTTTTGCAATAGCTTCGGCAGTTCTTCTATTGTCACCAGTTATCATGTACACATCTATATTCATTGCCTGTAATTCTCTTATTGCTTTTAATGAATCATCTTTTACTGTGTCCGCAACAGCAATCAAACCTTCCACTTTGTCTTTTGACATAACAATCATCGCAGTTTTGCCTTCATCCTCTAGTCGTTGAAGTACAGGTTCGATTACATCTATATCGATTTTTTGTTTATTTGCAAGCCTTCTATTACCTATATAATATTCTTTATTGTTTATTATAGCATAAATACCTTCGCCCGGTATAGCCTCAAATTTGTCCGGATCTGACAATTTTTTGTACTTTTCCTTTGCTTTATTTACGATTGCTTCGCCAAGCGGATGCTCAGAGTTTTTTTCGGCTATTCCTGCTAATTTTATTAGCTCTTCTTCGCTTATATCACCTGTTGATATCACATCTGTAACCTCAGGTTCACCCTTTGTTATTGTACCTGTCTTATCAAGTACTATAGCTTTTATCTCTTTTGCTTTTTGCAGATATTCTCCACCTTTTATAAGTATACCATTTTCAGCGCCTTTACCTGTCCCAACCATAACGGATGTAGGTGTTGCAAGACCTAATGCGCAAGGACATGCAATAACAAGAACTGATACTGCGCTTATGATACCCGAATTTATATTTCCCAATACTAAATACCATATTAAGAATGTTAATAATGCTATTGTCATAACAATTGGGACAAATACACCAGATACCTTATCAGCTATTTCCTGTATAGGTGCTTTTGAGCCTTGTGCATCTTCTACCATTTTTATAATTTGAGAAAGTACTGTATCTTTACCTACTTTTGTTGCCTCAAATTTAAATGTACCTGTTTTATTTATTGTTGCACCAATTACCTCATCACCTATATTTTTCTCAACATGAATTGATTCACCTGTTATCATAGATTCATCTATCGCTGAATATCCTTCAATAATCTTTCCATCGACAGGCACTTTTTCTCCAGGTCTTACTACAACTATATCTCCAACTTCTACTTCTTCGATCGGTATATCTATTTCTTGACCATTTCTTATGACTCTTGCGGTCTTTGCTCTAAGTCCCATAAGTTTTTTTATTGCTTCTGATGTCTTACCCTTTGCAGTTGCTTCAAGCATTTTCCCAAGAGTAATTAAAGTAATTATAACAGCCGAAGCTTCAAAATATAAATAGTTGTGTATTTCTGACATAGGTTTTGTAAATACATTATATACACTGTAAAAATATGCTGCCGATGTACCGAGTGCTACAAGTGTATCCATATTTGCTGATTTATTTTTGAGGTTGTGCCATGCACCTTTATAGTATCGTGCGCTGCGTTTGCGCGATAATCTTGCCCTGATAAGGTAAGAAAAACGTCAACATGTCAGAAATGACATGATAACTAGCTCATCAAAATCAGAGGTGAAATTCCTCTGCCACACAGAGTTAACGCTAATGAGGCAAATCAAAGCCGAAACGGTGTGCGTGTTGAGACTCCTGCTGGCAACAGTGTGTCGCTACACACTATTGTCAGAAGCCAGGTAAAGTCGTAACCTGAAAACCTAAACCTTACATCATGTAAGGCATGGATAATAATGGTGCGGACATCCGTGACCTATGGAGACGCAAGAAAGGTATGATTAAAGCTCCGACAAAATGTGCCATGGAAACGTGGAAACGATGGAAGCTTTGTATAATGTTGATACTTCATTATACAAGTACAAGCATGAAATAGCCTGTAAGAGCCAATGAATAACTGTAACTCAAACATTGGTGTGAGCTTCCCGGAGTAAAGTACCCTCCTAAAGGTCACATTTAAGGATAGATGAGCTGGAACGCAGGAGAGCCTACATGTGGAATGTAGCGACATGATGAAGCATGTAGGAAGTCGGAGGTGTCATAGTAGTAATGATGTATCATAACACAAATGATACTGAACGAAGGACACCAGACGGTTAGTTCTTGCAAATAATTCTCACCGCAATCTTGAAAGTCCTTGAAATATAGGTAATGAACCATAAGGAGGTGTTGCCTTATGCATATAAACAACAAGATTGCAAGTGAAGGACAGCTTAAAGAAAGGCTTGATTTAATTTACGCTAAAAGTAAAGAAGGAAGAAGCTTTCATGGACTTTATGAATTGGCATTTAATCCTATAACGATAGTCACAGCCATACACAACATCAAAGCCAACAAAGGTTCTAGCACTCCCGGTGTGGATAAAAACAACATAAACTATTACTTGCAAATGCCATATCAGGAACTCATAGAACTTGTGCAAAACACAGCTAAAAACTACCAGCCACAACCAGTCAGAAGGATATATATTCCTAAAAAGAATGGCAAGAAGAGACCGCTGGGTATTCCTACCATGTTAGACAGAATAATTCAGGAATGTATCCACATAGTCATAGAACCTGTTTGTGAGGCAAAATTTTATCCTCACAGTTATGGTTTTAGACCTTATCGTGCTACCAAACATGCAATAGCTGATATCATTAATAACATCAACAAGGCCAAAAAGGATGTACCTAAATATGCAATAGAAGGCGATATCAAAGGTTGCTTTGACAACATCAACCATCGCATATTATTAAACAAATGCTATCGCATAGGTATACATGATAAACGAATATTGATGCTAATTAAACAAATGCTCAAGGCTGGTTATATAGAAACAGACCTTAAACACCTAACAGAACTAGGAACGCCACAAGGTGGTATTATATCACCAATCTTAGCGAATATATATCTAAACAATTTTGACTGGACCATTGGTAGAATGTATCAGGAACCAAAGCAACAATATCAAAGACTAAACCATGATAGAGCAAGACTTAAGAATCAGGGCACAATACCAAAGTACCTAGTCAGATACGCTGACGATTGGATAATAATGACAACGACTGAAAAAGAAGCCAACAGACTGTTAAAGTATCTCCGGAAATACTTTAAGCATAAGCTTAAACTTGAACTTTCCGAAGAAAAGACGATCATAACGGATATGACACAAAAATATGTCAAATTTTTAGGCTTCCTTATACAGGCGGACTATAAGCGGCCATCTCCGGACAATCCACATCCTACCAAGCTCGTAGGTAAATCAAGACCTGACTTCAAGAAAGTCAAAGAGCAGGTCAAAATAATCAATAAGGAGATACGTAAATTGAAAGATGTACCTAAAGAGCTTGACAGAGCCATCCAAATTGAGAAGGTTAACTCTATGATTATAGGCATGGCAGAATATTGGAAAACAGGAATATGCAGCAACACTTATCAATATATCGACAATAAAATATATCGCTGTGCATTCCGAACTTTCCAAAAGCTCTATCCTAAAACGTATATGGAACATCAAGTTGAACTGGAAAAATTGGCAAACAGACCGCAGAGACATCAAGGCTACAAGACCAAAACATTTGCGGTCAAAGTTAAAGACCAGTACATTGGCATCACCAAAACATTTATCACTCATAGCCAGTGGACAAAATATCCGTTCAACCAAAAGATGACGCCATATACGGAAGAAGGCAGAAACCTGTATTTAAAGCAGTTTAAAAAGAAAGAGAAAGTACCTTTGGATAGACCGCCACTATACGATATAAAGACTCTAATACACCACAAAAATAATAAACTATATAATTTTGAATATTTTATGAATAGAGAATACGCCTATAATCGTGATAAAGGCAAATGCAGGATATGCGGAAAATGGCTGGAAAAATGCAACATGGAATGTCATCATATCCAACCACAACTAAAATCTGATAAGGTAAACAAGGTGCCTAACCTAGCATGGTTGTGCGAACAATGCCATCATATTGTACATGGAAGTCCAATTCCAAGCAACTATACGGATAGACAGAAAGTGAAAATCAATAAATTCAGAGAATTATTGCAAGCAGGTAATAGTGGCGACACTAACGCCTGTCCCCGTAAAGGCGACTAATCGTTGGAAAGCCGTATGAGGCGAAAGTCTCACGTACGGTTTGGAGTGGGGGAAAAGGCAAAGATAACTTCAAAGCCTTACCTATCACTACTAAATCCAATAATAAATTGCACTGGAAAAGATATTACTATTTGAGCCCATGGATTATCTAATATACCTGCAGAAAAATTAAATATCCTCCCGAACATTGATATAAGTAATGGTATTGTTAATATAGTTGAAATAATAACTAACTTTTTTAATGTTTTTATCGTTTTTTCTCTTTCCTCTTTTTCTGTATCTATTCCAATCTCTGTCTTTTCTTTTGCATTATAACCGATATTTCTAATAGCTTTTATCATAGTAGCGGCATCTACTTTGCTTGAATCATATTCAACAGTTGCAGTTTCAGTTGCAAAATTAACTGTCGCTCTATTTATACCGGGTAAATTGTTTAATGCTTTTTCTATCTTAGCTGCACATGATGCACATGACATCCCTATAAGTATTAGTTCGACTTTTTCTTTAATTACTCCATATCCTAAATCCTCGATTTTTTTGGTCATATCATCTGTATTAACTTTTTCAGGGTCATATGTTACCGTCACTTTTTCAATGGCTAAATTGACATTTGCTTCACTAATGCCATCCATATTCTTAAGGCCCTTTTCTATCTTAGCTGCACATGATGCGCAGGACATCCCAGATATCTTTAAAGTTGCTTTTACTGACATATAGCTCATCTCCTATTAAATTAATTGATTTTTATATATTAATGCTTCATTTATAGCATTTAATATCATTTTCTTAGAAGGTATACCTGAATATCCATTTTTGGTTTTATATACCCTGCAACCATAAAGAGGCTCGTCATTTTTTCTCTCTTTTTCTATATCTGTACCATTTACATGAATTGATGGTGAACCTAAAAAATTGTATCTATTTGCATCTTCTTCAGAATTTATTTTTATAATATCAATATCTTCTTTAAAACCTTTCTCTAATAAAACTTCCTTTAATAGCTTTAATGCAGGTTCTGAATTAGGACATCCTTCGAAATATAAAAAACTTACTTGCATATCTTCACCTCTTAAATTTTTAGCTGTATTACTGGACTAATTTTTGTATTAGTAATACCCCCTATAGGTATCTCTATTGTTATTATATTATTCCGATATAATTATGTCAATATTATTTTTTGTAAATATCCCAATAAAATATGTATAGCATTAATTAAATTGTAAATAATAATTTTGAATTGATTTTTGGAGGTGTTTTTTATGAACGCGGAAAGCGTAGTTAAATGCGGAGTTAATACTTGCACATACTGGAAAGATATGAAATGCCATGCACAATCAATAGAAGTAAATCCTAAAACACCAACAGCAAAGACAAGTGCAGAAACTGAATGTACAACATTCAGAACAAGATAAATAAAAAAGCATTGGGTAACCAATGCTTTTTTATTATAAATATTCTATTGTTCCTGTATTTTCCCTAAAGTTGAATTTATCATATTTAGGTACTGAAGTATGATTTACCATTATGGTCTTAACTAATTTTCCATTTACCTTATATTTCAATATTATTCATTAAAGTTCTATCAGCCATTATTCTTGGCAATATAAACTTAATATAATTAAGTCGATATTACGATTCATAAATATAAGTAATTTATTAAAAATTTATATGCACTTTTAAAATAAATTAAAAAATTTATTTTTCTATTTTAAACATTGTTATAAGAATTACGGCTAAAAATGAGCATATTGCACCAAAATAGAATGGTGCAGAGGGTGTGACTTTATCCCACAAATATCCAGCAATAAAACTGGCAGGCAGTGCAAGAATACCAATAGAGGCATTATATAATCCAAAAGCCGTTCCTCTACTATTTTCATCTACAAGGTGTGCAACAAGAGACTTTGCTACACCTTCCGTCGTAGAATAATAAACACCGTAAATTGCATATAAAACCCATATATGCCAAGGCACCCTGGCTAATGCAAATCCAATGTACGTAACTGCATAAATTAACCATCCGATTTTGATTACATTAACTCTCCCAATCTTGTCAGACAGCATTCCGCTCGGTATAGACAATAAAGCATAAAAAAGATTAAACATAGCAATAATAATAGGTATCATGGCTGAGCTTACACCTACACTACGAGCTCTTAATATTAAAAATGCATCACTGCTATTTCCAAGTGTAAATATGAGCATAACTATAAAAAACAACAAAAATTTTCCTTTGAATATAGTAAAATCAAATTTAAATGGTGTACTGATATTCTCCCCTTTTCTTTCAACTATAAATAATCCAATAAGCAATATTGTGATAAAGCCAACAAGCCCTGCAACTAAAAATATTATCCTGTATTTCGTTTCATCTATATATTTAGCTAGCAAAACCATTAACCCTGTTGTGATAAGTGGTCCTATAAATGAGCCTAACGTATCAAGCATTCTTTGAAATCCAAATGAATAGCCCATATTTTTCATTTCAGATGACTTTGCAACAAGTGCATCTCTTGGCGCATCCTTTAAACCTTTACCAATGCCATCAGTAAAGCGCAATCCAAACGTCATTGCCGCACCATTAGTCAATGATAGAAAAATTCTTCCTATTGCAGAAAATAGATATCCTATAAAGACGATTGATTTTCTCTTTCCAAGTTTGTCAGATATTATGCCAGAAACTATCCTCATAATACTGACAATTGTTGTTACACTTCCCTCAATTAACCCTACGGTTTCTTTACTTAAACCCAATATCTGAGTATAAAATGTTGGCAAAATAGGCTGTATCATGTCTTGACTCAAGCCGCCAAAAAAGGCAACCCATCCCAATGTTTTAATATTATTGACTGTATTCTTATTTGGTCTTTCTTTGTTGTCCATTTTATTACCTCCTTAATTAAATCTTGATTTAATATTTTCTAAAGCAATTAAAGCGATGTTCTTTGTTAAAATTGAAAAATTATCTATATTGTTGTAAATATAGTCGTATGCAGTTTTATCGCCTATTTCGCCTAATGCCGCTACAATGGCTTGTTCAATATATGGATCCCTATTTTTTTTATCCTTCTTAAGAAATTCTATTAAAGCACTTTTTGCTTCTTTAATCTTAAGTTCCCCAATAATTTTCGCTGCCATATACTGAACATTATAATCAGGATGATTTAAAGCCGTTATAAGTTTTCGACTATAATCATCATTCACAATATTTTTAAAATCATACCCGCATTTTTGACACTTTTCATCGCCAATGTCTGCTATTTTAAAGCAGTTAGGACATATATACCTCATTCTTCATCAGTCCTTATGCCAGAAAGACCTCTTAAATAATTGTTTTCTGCTTCATACCCTTTCAATTTTATATCCAGTGTTTGATTATCTCTTACTAGCTGGAAATATTTAAATCTCATCGCAGAATACTTTGATGCCAACATTATAAGCTGCTTTCTTATATCTTTATCATCAGGATTTTTCCGCTCCATCCAATATGCCTTTATTCCCATCTCAAAAATAGCTCTATAGCAGTCATCACTGCTGAAACCGTCCCTTTCCAAATCCTCTTTTAATTCTTTTATTTCTTCGATTTGTTCGTCACTTATTTCAAATGATACTTTTTTCATCACGGCCACACCTTCCTATTCTAAAAACAATACTATTATTCTCTGAATATTCTCTTGTATAAATCTTCGCCATAGCTTGTCTTAAGCGGTTCACCCTCAACTAATTTAAAAGATCTTTCACCATTAGGCTTTCTTTCGGCTCTTAAAAAAATCGCATTGTCCATTTTTTTATCATACAAGCTGCGAGATAATTCATAAAGATGAGTTACAAAAAATATTTTTACTCGGACTTCCAGCAATGCGCTTATTATCTGTCTTGAAATCTCTGAGCCCTCTCTTTCATTTGTAGCTGCAAATGATTCATTAAAAAGTATCATTGAGTCTTGCTTTATATTATCAACAATATCACTCATCCTGCTTAATTCTTCGTCTAATTTACCGCTGTTCATTTCTTCATCTTCTTCTCTTTTAAAGTGTGTAAATAAGCCAATACATATATTTGATGAAAATTTCTCTGCCGCCACAAACATCCCGCACTGCATCATTAACTGCGCCAGCCCAATGCTTCTTAAAAATGTCGTTTTTCCCCCTTGGTTAGCTCCTGTTATGACAAAAAGGTCTTTTTTGTCCGCATTCAAATCATTTGCCACTACTTTCTGTTTCATTGTCAGAGACAGACTAATATCATATAGACCAACAAAAGAGTGTTTCCGTTCATCCGCAGATAAAGGCACGGGAAAACATATAGTCTCACCTATCTTCGTAAGTTGCTCATATAAATTAATGCAACCGATATAAAATGCTAATTCCGTCCTAAGCATCTTAAAAAAGCCGTTAATGTGATCTGCAGACTGCGCTAAAGCATTCGCTACAAGGTTTATGCCTCTATCTTTTAATTCTGATAATGCTTTCATACCGCTTTCGTCTCGATCACTGATGTAAAAAGTAAATGCGGGTGTCTTTTTTGAAAAAATCCTCTCAATTAAGCCTTGTTTAGTCTCCTTTGACTTACGAAGAATATAGTGAATTCCTTTATTTCCCTTTCCCAGTTCTGCACTTATTAGTACGCCATTATCAAATTTCAGCTCTTTCAAATGATTTTTCACAGTTTCAATATATCCATCATCCAATTCTTTTTGAAGCATTGAAAATAGCGACTTAAAACCATCAGAATCAAAATTATGAATATTTTCTTCCGCAACGTTTCTTAATTTTTTAAGCATATCAATATACATGTGCATTAGTTCAATGGAGCTATGCAAAATTGATGACGGGTAGCTACTAAAAATGCTCCAAAAATTTTTCTTTTCATTTTCTATTGTTTCAACTGCAATGCCATAAATGGTTCTGACGACATAAGGATTCTTAAGACAATCTCTGAGAATATCTTGACGATAAAGGATTTCATCAATATCATTTAGACTTGTTAGAATGACTCTATAAGCTACATCGTACAAAAACTCATCACCTTGTGCCATAGCATCAAAAACCACATTCAAACCTAAATCCTGTATCAGCATCTGTTCATTCCAAGGCAATTCCTGCTTCATATCAAAATCGCGATTTTTGTATAATAGAAATGTCTTCATTGCTTTACACGCTCCTTTATATAGTCGTACGTAAGTCTGTATTTTTCCGCAATTGTAATAGCATAAGATAATCCATCAGCCGGTTTTCTTACAACCTTATAAGTTCTAAGTACAGGATTGTCTGGTACCACTGTACTAACTACGCTTACAGTCTTTTCGCTATAAGTGGATAATTCATCTATAAATGTAACCCAAACACAAAGCAAATCTAATTTTATTATCTTATCCATTATTTTTTTGCTGAGAAAGATCGCATCTTCTAATGTAGTAGAAGTAAATATTTCATTCAATATAACAATGCTATTTGATGTAGCTTTTAAAAGGATATCGTAAATTCTAATCAATTCATCTTCTAATTTGCTATGAAGGTCATTTACGTCTTCCTCTCTTTCAAAGTGTGTAAAAATATTGTCATATAAAAATAGCTGCGCTTTATAACCTGGAACAGGGCACCCAATACTTGCTAAATAATGAACTTGCCCAAATGTCCTAGCAAATGTCGTTTTCCCACCTTGATTAGGTCCAGATACAACGAAAATTCTCTCTTTGCCACTTAGGTAAAAATCGTTTGTGACAACTGTCGATTTATTGGCAATAAGTTTATTGGCCAAAGCCAAGTCAAAACATCCATAATCAAAAACTTCTTTAGATTCGCTGACAACAAGTGGATAGCAGAAATCCAATCCTATCTCTTTGAACCTTGAAATAAACTCCAAATACGACATATAAAACTGTACCTCTCGTTCAAATGCGCCTATCTTATCATCAATGTAATCGCTATTTTTAAGGCAGTAATCATCAAGCTCTGCAAATATTTCTTTGTATAATTGAGCTACCAAATCTAAAATGTTTGCCTCCACATGGTTCATATCTGCATACTCTGAAAACTTCTTTCTGTAATCTTTCGCTTCTCCTTCTTTAAACTTCTTAAAAGTTTCTTCCACAATGTCGCTGTAATTTATCTCTGATTCGTATTTGCTTACTTTTATGCCGTTTCCCCTTATAAGTATACTGTACTTTATAGATGACAAATCGTCTTTAAGCTTTTTTGTTGCTTCATTCAAAGATACAAAAGAATCGCTTTTAACATATTTCAAGATATATTCTCGAAATGCAATAAAACCAGTAGACTTTAAATCCATAAGCGTTAAATCGTTAGCTAGAGAAGCTACAGCATCACAATAAATATCAACTGCATCTAAAAACCATCTTTCTTTTTGATACTTGTAGTAAAGTTTATCTGCCTGCATCAGATTTTCACGCATATGTTGAAATTTCTCAGAAAAAGATTTTATGCACTCAAAAAGTTTATTATCTTCAAGATCCCTCATTATTTCCTGACGATATTTTATAGTATCAATGTCATTAGGCGTTTTGTAGAAAAATGGTTTGAGGTTATATTCGCTCCTGCCAAATGTTATAGCATCTACTATTTGATCAATATTCAAATCCTGAAAAAAATCTGGTTCACTAGGTACCTCTTTATTTAACAAATCATTGGTATTTAAAAACAGGATACTTTGAAACGTCATTTCATCGCACCTCCTAAAATAATTAGAACGATACTTAAAAGGATATTTCATCTAAAAATTAAAAAGCCGACAGCTATCTACTCTACTAGTAGAAGCCATCAGCTTTTCAGCAGTTTAAATGAGGGAGCTTCATCCTCTTTTTTATTGTCAAATATATTATATCATTTTATCCATTAATATGGAAGAGCATTTTTATGCAAGCTAATAACCTTTTATTAATCTTGATACAATGTTGTATATTATACTAAATCAATTAGTTGCTAATGTCAATACGAAATTGTGTTCTGCCTTTCTGCTCTTAAAAAAATTGCATTATCCATTTTTTTATCATATAAGCTATGTGAGAGTTCATATAAATGCGTAACAAAGATGATTTTTATTCGTTTTTCTAATAATACACTTATTATTTGCCTAAAAATCTCCGAACCCTCCCTTTCATTTGTCGCCGCAAATGATTCATTAAAGAGTATCGTAGAATTTGATGTTATATTATCTACAATATCGCTCATTCTCCTAAGTTCTTCATCAAGTTTCCCGCTTTTCATTGTAATATCTTCTTCCCGTTTATAATGAGTAAAAAGACCATTGCAGATATTTGAACAGAATGTTTCAGCTGGCACAAACATGCCACATTGCATCATCAATTGTGCTAAGCCAATACTTCTTAAAAAAGTGGTTTTTCCGCCTTGATTAGCACCAGTTATAATAAAAAGATCCTTATCATTAGCATTCAAATCATTTGCTACAATTTTCTGCTTCATAGTTATTGCTAAGCAAACATCATATAAGCCCTTAAAAGAAAGCTTGCGTTCATCAGGAGATACAGGTACTGGAAAGCATACTGGTTCTCCTTTTTGAATGAGTTGTTCATATAATTTGATACAACCAATATAAAAGGCCAATTCTGCCCTTAACATATTAAAAAAGCCGTTAATATGATCAGCAGATTGTGCTAACGCATTTGCTACAAGATTTATCCCTTTATCTTTTAATTCTGACAATGCTTTCATGCCGCTTTCATCCCGATCACTGATGTAAAAAGTAAATGCGGGTGGCTTTTTTGAAAAAATCCTCTCAATTAAGCCTTGTTTAATCTCCTTTGACTTACGAAGAATATAATGAATTCCCTTATTGCCCTTTCCTAGTTCTGCACTTATTAGTACACCATTATCAAATTTCAGCTCTTTTAAATGATCTTTTACACTTTCAATATATATTCATCATTCAATTCTTTTTTAAGCATTGAAAATAGTGATTTAAACCCTTCTGTTTCAAAATTATGAGCATTCTCATCTGCAACATTCCTTAATTTTTTTAGCATATCCAAATACATCTGCATCATTTCAATTGAACTATGCAATATGGATCCTGAATAATTGCTAAAAATGCTCCAAAAATTTCTCCTCTCGTTTTCGATCGTTTCTACTGTAATATTATAAATATTTCTGACAACGGAAGGATTCTTAAGGCAATCCTTGAGAATATACTGGCGGTAAAGTATTTCATCAATATCATTTAAGCTAGATAAAATAGCTTCTTTAGCAACATTAAACAAAAATTCGTCACCTTGTGCCATTGTATCAAAAAGCGTCTTTAATTCCAAATCCTGTATCAATATTTGCTCATTCCATGGTAAATCTTGTTTTAAATCAAAATCACGGTTTCTAAACATAAGAAATGTCTTCATGATTTTATCCGCTCCTTTATATAGTCATACGTGAGTCTGTATTTTTCCACAATTGATAAAGCATATGAAAGCCCATCAGCCGGCTTCCTTATAATTTTATAAGTTCTTTCTGCTGGATTATCTGGTACTACTGTACTAACTACATTTACAGTTTTTCCGCTATAAGAAGACAATCCATCTATAAATGTTACCCAAACACAAAGCAAATCCAATTTAATTATTTTATCCATTATCCTTTTGCTTAAAAAAACTGCATCTTTTAAGGTAGTGGAAGTAAATATTTCATTTATTATAATAATACTATTTGGTGTAGATTTACTAAAAATGTTATGAATTCTAATCAATTCGTCTTCTAATTTACCATGAAGATCATTTATGTTTTCCTCTCTTTCAAAATGTGTAAAAAACTTGTCGAATAAGAAAAGTTGTGCCTCGCTACCGGGGACAGGACAGCCTATACTAGCCAAATAATGTACCTGCCCAAATGTGCGAGCAAAAGTTGTTTTTCCACCTTGATTAGGACCAGATACGACGAAAATTCTTTCATTCCCTTTAAGATAAAAGTCATTTAAGACGACTGGCGATTGATTAGATATAAGTTTATTAGCTAAAGCCAAATCAAAACTTTCATAATCATAAACTTCCTTGCATGTACTGGAAATTTGCGGATAACAAAATTTTAATCCCACTTGTTTAAACATCGATATAAACTCTAAATAGGCCATATAAAATTGTATTTCACGATCAAAAACACTTATTTTTTCATCTATATAATTGATATTTTTTATGCAATAATTATCAAGATTTGTAAATATTTCTGGATATAATTGAACTACAAAATCCAATATATTTGCTTCAACATGGTTCATTTCCGTATATTCGGAAAATTTCATCCGATAGTCTTTCACATCTCCTTCTTTGAATTTTTTAAATGTTTTTTCAACTATATCGCTGTAATTAATTTCTGATTCATATTTACAAACCTTGATGCAGTTGCCATTTATAAGCAAACAATATTTTATAGATGATAATTCGGCTTTAAGCTTTTTTGTCCCAGACAAAAGTGAAGTAAAAGATTCAGATTCAACATACTTCGCTAGATATTCGCGAAATGCAAGAAAACCAGTTGATTTTAAATCTACAAGTGTTAAATCACGTGCTAAGCAAGTTACAGCTTCACAATAAATTTCAACTGCATCCAAAAACCAACTTTCCTTTTGGTATTTATAGTAAAGTTTATCTGCCTGTGCCAGATGTTCACGCATTTCATGAAATTTTTGAGCAAATGATTTTATATACTCAAATAATACTTTATTTTCAAGATCTTCCATTATTTCTTGACGATACCTGATTGCATTGATGTCATTTAATAAAGTATAAAAAAATGGTTTTAGATTATATTCTCCTCTGCCAAATGTTATAGCTTCTATAATCTGATCAAGATGTAAATCCGCAAAAAATTCAGGCTCTTCAAATAATTCTTTTTTTTGACTTGTTTTCAATATTTTTAAATAGTATGCTTTGAAAAGTCATTTAATTATAACACCTCCTTGGGTATTTATAGTATCAAATAAACTGCAACATATTCCGCATTTGTAACATATAGATAAATTCAGCAACATAAAAAATCTCCCCTTTGAAACCAACTCATATAAAAAGGCCGATAGCCATCTACTCTTTCTCGTAGAAGCCATCAGCCGTTATCAGCAATTCATAAGGGAGCTTCATCCCTTTTTTTTTACATTATAATTATAATACTTTTTGTTATAGTTCACAAGAATAATCCTTATTGTATTTCGCATATTAATATTCATATAAAGATGATGTAAAATATGTATGAAAGAGTTGATTAATATGAGGACTACAATAAATATTTCAGAAGAATTAATTAAGGAAACCGAGGCTATGTACAATACCAATGACAGATATATTGATTGCTGAAATATCTATATATACACTTGACAAGCATTTTAAATTAATACCAAATGTAAAATTCTATAAACCTTCTAAATAGAAAGAATATGAATCAAGAGCCATAAAATTACGGCTCTCTTTTATTTCCTAAAAACTTAATGCGGGAATCTTAAAGGCTTTTATAGATGGAAGAATACTTTCAGGATTAACTAAAGTTAGTAAGTATATAGGAACAATTTCAAGAATCTTGAATACAATTGTGGCTATATTCGGATTATTACTTTTAACGAGGAAATACTCTTATATTGTTGATATACTTATTAAGATAATACCATATAAACTACCTCTGGGTATGCAAAATAATAAAAGTTTTTTAATATTTTTATCTTCATAAGATCTTTATAATTACCTTGTATAATAAAAGCATAATAAAAAATTGAGGAGGAATTTATGATGAAGAAGAAAGTTTTAGCTATAATTGCAGGCGTATTATTAATAGGTGCAATAGTATTTACACAAATACCTGCATTAAGAGCAAAAGCAGATACCTCAAATAATGGTTATGGCTATGGCATGATGAGCACAAATCTCAACTATAAAGCAATGTATAATTACATGAAAGGACTCACAGCAAAAGATGTGCAAAATATGATGGGTGGAAAAATAGACGAAAAAGATGCACAAAATATGCTTAATGCCTGCACGAATTCTTTAAAAAATACAACTAATGGGTCACAAAAATAATTTAGGATTTAGGAGCCTTATGGCTCTTTTTTTCTCACAATAAATTAAAGTTTTATCTAAAATTACCTAATGGAAATCCTCCAATAACTTTTCCTTGTATCGGCATAATCTCAAACTTCATGTCTTTCAATTCCTTGTTTTATTAAATTTTCATGCCTTGTTTTGACTTTCTTCCACTGTTTTAATATATGCTTTTAGTCTTCTTTGAATCCAACTATCAAGGGATTACGCTTTGCAACCAGCATATATGTCTTATATGCAGTTTCTGTTCGTCACGCCATGATTTTGCTGCTTACTTCTATCGCAACCTACCTATGTTGAGTACCCGGCCTCACGATGGACACCCTTATCTTTAGCTAACGGTTATGTGCTATCCCCCCATAACGGACTTTCGACGTCAAGGCTGCGCGCATGCCACCCACATAAAAATAGAACTCCTATAAAGAGTTCTATTTTTTTACATTCTTTATATCAAATTTTAAGTCATTTAGCTTTTCTCTTTGTTTTAATGATTTTAGCTCAAGGATTTTGAGATTCAATTCATTTTTAAGTTCATCCATATCAGAAATATCTTTATCAAGATCTTGCTTTCTCTTTTCAAGTGTAGATATCTTACTTTCCATGTCTATTTTTTCTTTAAGATAGTCTTTAGCTGAAGACTCGTCTGCGGAAAGCATTGTTTCTGCCGCTTTTTCAAGATTTGTTGCTTTTCTTTTTAAATCTTCAATCTGTGAAATTAATTCATTTTTTATCTTCAATGATTCTTCTTTAGCCTTATCAATTTGATTTAATTTGTCATAATACTTTTTTAATTCAAAATCAGTCTCACTGTATTCACTATTTGATTTCTTACGGCTATTTATCTCGATTCTCATTAAATCATCAATTGTAAGGTTACCACTTGCAGCATCTTTTCTTAATCTTGAATACAATTCTGTATCAATCTTACCTTCTGCATATAATCTATCTATTACTGTGATCATTTCATCATATCTGTCATATTCATAATGCCTTTCATGATGGTAACCACCACTTCCACAGCCTCCATAAATATCATAAAAATCAAAGATCTTGAAGAAACCTCTTCCGCCACATCCCATAAAAATCACTCCTTATTTATTTGATTTTTTCCATAATTCGTTTTTTTAGTTCTTCAAGTTCTTCATTGACTTTTTTCTCCTTTTCAATATTTTTTAATTCCTTCTCAACATTATCTCCATCATCTAAAATATTATCGAGCATACCTTCATCAACCATATAATCTATAGCCTGTGATTTAGCATATTTTTCTTTAATTTTTCCTTCCGCATTTTTTATCCTCTCCCCTATATTTGTTGAATCACCTGCAATTCCTGTCAATGTTTCCTTAATCATGACCTGGGCATCCGCTACTTTTTTCATTGTAATAAGTTCTTCTTTTTTGCTTTGTAATTTCACTACATTTTCTTCCATCTGCTCTTTGCTTTTTTCTATATTTTTAAGCTGTTCTTCGATGCTTTTTATCTGTATTTCAAGATTTGTCTTTTTTTCTAATAGATCATTTTTATTTTGTATCAATGTTTTCGCCAAATCCTCTCTACCATTTTCTAATGCTAATTCCACATTTTTGTCATATTCTGATACCTTAATATTGATTTCATTTAATTCGTTCTCTAATCTTTTCTTTACCGTTGCTACTTCTACCATGGAACTTTTTATTTTTGATAAGTTTTCTCTCATCTCCACTAATGAATAATTTAGAGTATCTTCTGGGTCCTCCATTTTTTCTACTATATAATTTGCCTTTGCTTTAAAGATTGTAGATATGCGTTTTATTATACTCATATAAATCTCTCCTTTTTAAATTTTATATTTTAATAATATATCAAAACTATGAAGATCTAATGAAATACCTCTTAAAAAACTATTAAATGTTACATACCACTTCTCCAAATGAAAAGAGAAGACCAATATTTAGCCTATATTATATTCTCTTTATCTTCGGGTTTTTCGATTTGCTCATTATTAATTTCTTGATCATGATTTTGATTATGATCATGCATTCCCTTCATTATAAAAAGATGCATTAATGGACATAATAGTAGAAATAAAAATGGTAAAATGTATGATAAAAACTTCATCTATGATTCTCCTTTCATAAATTAAAATTTAAATTTAATTAATGTATATAGTAAAAGAAAGCTGTCGACATTACCATTAGCATTACTATAACTATAATGTCTGTATAACCTTTTTTAGTTTGTACTGGCATTTCATCTTTTTCAACAGTGTTATATTTTTTAATATAATGTGTTGAAATCAGAGCTGCTACTATAAATACTGCACTTGCAAGATGCGCTATATTAAATGGTGGTAAAATCATTGGATTTGCCATGAAGAATTCCACAATTGCCCTATTTATATTGAAGAAGATTATATATATGATAAATAATTGCCCATTGTATTTTATCTAACCCCTTCTTCTCCATAGCACGAGAAACATGATATAGTCAAGTAAAAATTCATAAACTTGTGCAGGGTGCAATAATTGTCCATCTACTCTTACACCACATGGCCATGGACGTGCCATCGCATAACCGAATACATCGCAACCTATTCCTCCTATTGCTTGTCTTATAGTAAGCCCATGTGCCACTGCGTCGGATATTCAAGAAAATAAGTCCACATAAATGAATAGGATTTGATTTATCAAACCCTACTCATTGCTATCACTCCAAAAACAAATTAACAGCAACCATGATTACCATGGCGATGATGTACTTGATGCAGATGTTCTTTTTGGTCATTAACATATTTCTCTGGATCTTTCTCAAATTCTACTTTGCAGCTATTCGAACAGAAGAAATACTCCTTCCCGTTATATGTTGTTTTAGCTGCGGCATCTTCTTCTCTTAAATCCATTCGACATACAGGATCTTTTGCCATTTTTCGCGCCTCCTTTGGTACTTTATACCCCTATTAGGTATCCTTTCATTATAATAACATCTAATCTATTAAAAGTCAATCGGAATATATGAAATTCTGTAATTATTGAGAAATCGTCTGATAGTATTCCTCTATCTCATCATACGTCATTGCACCATTGCTTATAGATCTTATTATTCCCTTTTCATCAATGAAAAATGACATAGGTATAAATTGAACTTTATAGTTTATAGCAGTTTTGGCATCACTGTCTAGAAGTATCGTAAAACCATACCCTTTGCCTTCAAGATAATTTTCAACTGTAGATTTTTCTTCCCCTATATCTATTGCTAATAGCACGACATCTTTCTTATTGTTTTGATAAAACTTATTCAACTCCGGCATTTCAATTTTACAATATGGACATGTTGTAGCCCAGAAATTTAATATAACTTTTTTGCCTCTTAGCTTTGACAAAGTCACTGTATTGCCGTTTATATCTTTTAATGAAAAATCTGGTGCTAAATCTCCTTTCTCAGTGCCGACTTGTACTTTTTCATCAGCAGTATTCACGCCGGAAACATTTTGGCTATTGCTTTTTGATTGGTTTGACATTACATAGCTATTTAAAAAGTAAATTGATGTTCCTAATATTAAAATTATAAATACGGATGCAGCAAATTTAATATTTTTTTTCTTTTTACCTGATATTTTAATATCCTTAGACTTATTGTTTTTCATGCTAAATCACCCCAGAATATTGATATAACTTTCTAGTCTTATTATTAAATTAAAATACAAAAGAATTCCAAAAATTATCAAAATCAAACCGCCGATTTTTTCTATATACGGCATAATAGAATTAATTTTTTTGTAAAATGATTTAAATCTGTCAATAAGTATCGCAGCTACTATGAACGGCAGTCCTAACCCTAATGAATATGCAAAAAGCAGAATAACACCTACTGACACTGTACTTGTAGTACCAGCATATAAAAGAATAGTCGCGAGAATAGGCCCCACGCAAGGTGTCCATCCAGCAGCAAACGTTATACCAAAAATAAAGCTGCTTAAATATCCTTCTTTCATGCCAGAAACATTTAGCTTAGCCTCTTTATTAAGAAACATCGGCCTTATAGCTCCCATCATATAAAGCCCAAACAATAATATTATTATGCCGCTTGCCTTTCTAAAAAGAACTTTATATGAAACAAAAATCTTCCCCAATTGGCTGGCTGTCGCACCCATAAGAATAAAAACAATGCTGAAACCTAATACAAACAGAAACAGATTAAAAAAATTTTTCTTTTTCCCGCCAAAAATATATGTTACGTAAACAGGTATTAGTGGTAAAATACATGGTGAAAAGAACGAAACAATACCACCTAAAAACGCCGCAAATAAAGACACTTAAATCCCCCTTATCCCCCTGTATAGGGGGGTTGTTTATTTTCATTATATTACATTATATTCATAAAAACAAATAAAAAGCTATAAACAATTGTTTATAGCAAAAAAACAATATCATCATTTTCTTTTACTTTCTCTACATCAACTAATGATGCAGCATCTTTATCAATAATAATCGTAACATCAGGATGTAATGACAGCACTGTTGAAGGAACATCTGTTGTAAGATAGCCATTCAAAGTCTCTTTTATAGCTTTTGCTTTGTTTTTTCCGGATGCCAAAAGCATAATCTTCCTCGCCTTCATTATCGTGCCTAATCCCATTGTAACTGCCTTTCTGGGAACTTCATCAATGCTTTTGAAAAACCTCTTATTAGCATTTATTGTTTCTTCCGCCAATTCCACTATATGAGTTTTGGTATTTATATAATCATCAGGCTCATTAAATCCTATGTGTCCATTGACACCCAGACCCAATATTTGAAGATCAATTTCTCCAAACTTTTCAATCGCTTCATCGTACAATCTACAATCTCTATCAAAATCATCTGAAATTCCTTTTGGAATATGAATATTTTCCTTTTTTATATTTATATGATTAAACAAATTTTCGTACATGAAGTAGTGATAACTTTGAGGATGATCATCCGGCAAGCCCACATATTCATCAAGATTGAAAGTTATGACGTACGAAAAATCAATCTCTCCATTCTTGTACATATTAATTAACTCTCTATAAGTCCCAAGAGGTGTAGAACCTGTAGCAAGACCTAATACGGAGTTTGCCTTTTTATTTATTTGTTCTTTTATGATTTCTGCTGCAGCTCTACTCATCTCATCATAGTCATTTGTTATCATTATCTTCATAAACATTCATCCTTTCATATTTATATTAAAATTAAATAATTAGTTTTAAGAAGAACATACGCAGATGCACCTATTGCGGCAGCATCTTCGTTTAGCTTTGTATATATGATTTTTACATCAAAAGGAACTATCCTTTCAATCAGTCTTTTTAAGCTTTCTATTATATCAATGTCATAATTTATAATATCACCTGCTATAACTATAAGCTCCGGATTTAATATGCTGATGATATTAGCAAAACCCATACTTAAATTTTCTATAAATTCGTTAAAAACCCTAATGCAAATCTCATCTTTTGCCAAATAGCCATTAATAAAGTCTTCCATCGTATTAAATTTTCCATTTGACAAATTTTTTAGAGACGAGAGAAGACCTAAAAGTGATGCTTTGCTTTCAAAATATCCATAATCTTCATACAGATACTTTTTATTAAAGATATCTTTGCCTATAGCCATGTATCCAGCTTCTCCCGCCGAATATTTGTGCCCTCTTACTAGTTTTCCGTTAATGTATATTCCAGAACCTATTCCATTTCCTATTGTTACAAGTACAAAATCATTGACATCTTTGCAGGAGCCAACCCATCTCTCGCCTAGTGCTGCGTAATTAACGCTGTTGTCGATAAATATGTCATAGTCAAACGCTTCTTTTAACTTAGGAAGGAGATTAAAATCAACCCATGAAAGCCCCGGTGCGTACACTGTTCCTTTTTCTATATTTGTTATGCCAGGAGCTCCAACTCCTATGCCTGTTATTTCTTTTTGACAATTTAATAGTTCTCTAATTATGCCAACAGCGTTATCAAAAGCTTCATCTTTCACACCAGTCGGTCTTTTTATCTTTTTTATTATTTTTCCTTCCAAATTTGTAAGCACTCCAATTGTATTTGTCGATTCTATATCAATACCTATTGAAAACTTCGCATTAGGATTAAAAGTAAGCTCTATAGGCTTTCGACCCGCTGATGTCGTCTTGCCATACCCTTCTTCACTTACAAGCCCTTCCTTGATTAATTCATCAACTATCACAGATACCGTCGACTTGCTCATATTAAGAACTTTAGAAATTTTAATTCGTGAGACAGGCTGCATTTTTTTAATGACATCCAAAACATTTGCCGTGTTAATATTTTTGATAAGATAATTAGTGCCCTTTCGGTACTGCGTCAATCTATCACCCCCCTAATTAGTTCACAGTCCGAACCAAATATCTTTAAAAAATTAGTTCGAGCTTCGAACTTTCATCTAATAATATTATACCACTTAAAACGTAATTTTGTAAATAACTTTTATCCACATAACATTCATATAAACTTTATAATATGTTTAATACGAATAACGGCATAGGAATAGCTATCATACTTTAAAAACCGGTATTGTAGATTTTGACGGCAATATATTAACTTAAAAATGATTTTTGAACCAAAAGGGTTCACTAATTTACTAATAATACCAATTAAATGACCTAATTTGGTTCATTCACAAATAGATTAATATGGTTTATAATGGAATCAAACAGAAGATGGCCGTTGGATGTTTAATAAAAAATGTAGTTAGTAATACTGTTTAGATACCAAAATGGTATTGCGACTCAAAAAGGGGAGAAAGTAAAATATGTTAAAGAAGTTGGTTTCATTATTTCTTGTTGTTATGCTTCTTTCAGTTTCAACTTTTAGTTCTGTTTTTGCTTCAGAAGTTCTGTCAAAGGAAAAAGTAATAAAAATATCTTCAAATACTATAATTACAGAAAATAATATTTTAGAGGTTTGCAAATATTTAGGTATTGATGCAATAATTTTGAAAGAACGAAAGTAACGGGAAAAAGTGTTTATACTGTATGGGAATTAGAAAAAGCTATTAATCAAGCAAAAGCACAACCTAGTACAATTAATTTATCAGAAACTACAGTGCCAAAAAACAAAGTTTCTCCAAATATTGGGTATCTTCCATATCAAAAACTAATATTTTACCCAATAATACAGTATCTTCTAGTTATTCTAAGATATTATATTATACATATAGTGGGGATGGATATTCATTAACCTATTCAATTTTAGGGTATTATGATTATTATGGTATTTCTTGAACACCTTACTGGACAGGTGTTGGAGCTTCATCTGTTAGTGTAGATACAGACTCTTTTTTAATGGTATATAAAGTAACTCCTATAAGTATGCAAGGAACATATAATTCGGATTATATAACATTGAATGCAGAAGTTAGATTAGATATGTATGTAGGAGTAAGTAACATTGATCTTGTTAAAATAAATAGTAATACTATAACTTCAACTACTAATTGAGATATGTCATATATTTAATAAACAGATATTAATCCATGGTAATGTAACCTTGCTTTTAATATCTTTAAAATAATGTTGATATTGTACATTAATAATTAATAATGGAACCTCATACTGCAGGTTACATTATCAATTCTATGAAATCTATTTTTTCTTTTTTTGTAATTGTAATAAGTGCATGAAAAACTCTTCAAATCCTACCCTCTCACCGATATGATTTGCTATATTCATTAAAATTTTAATAATTACAATAAATAAAAATAGAACGTATAAGAATCGTAAAACGTACATAATACTATCCATAATTCTCCTCCAACAATAAGTATTATTGCATTTTTATATATTATACAATATAGTTTCTGTAAATTGCAATATTAAATGCAACACTTTAGAGATTTCGCACCAAAATTCAGTAGAAATTTTATTTTTACTTAAATTTTTTATATTTACTTTAAAATTTGGTAATGATACAGACCGATAGGTCGTAAAAATAGTTATACCTCCCTCTATTAATTCTCCTTGCTTTACGGCATTTAAATAATGCTAACGCATTTTTTACAATATGAAGTCTTTCATCTTTAACTCTTACTACTGCATCCATTCCTATGGAGAGTACCTCTTTAATCCAACTAGATTTGCAGTATAAAGCGTCAGCTACTATTATATCTGCAAAATGATGAAATTCTTTATATAGCCTATTAATCAAACGCTTTCCTCTTTCAAGCCAATGTTCTAATCTATTAAAGCTTCTAATTTGAAGCATAAATCCAAACAATACTACAAAGGTAATTGTTGAAATTTTTACTGAAGATTTTACACTTTTATCTTTTAGGGTATTGATTTTTCTCCAAGATGGTATATCTTAGAAAGGTAGGTAAGCATTTGTTTTAAATAACTTTTGTTCATTTCATCAGCATCCTTTTTATTGAGTTTGTGACAAAACCATTATAAAAAGGATGCTTTTATTTTGCAAATTTTTCTCTATAATTTCCAGTAAAAATCGGAAATTATCATATTCCCATTGACTATTCGTAAATCCTTATAAATCAACAGGCTATTGCCTCATAAACTTTTTTAAGTGCGAAATCTCTGACCCCCATAAAATGAAGGAGGAATTTCTAAGTTTTTGTAGAATATAAGCTTTAAGTATGTAATGGTTGAATTTAGGTGGTGTATGATAAATATGATAAGCAAAATTGTGATAAAAAAAGGATGCACAGAATTAACACTATCATATGGAGAATCATTGCAAATGAATATCAATCCGAATAAAAAAATTTTTAATAATGCAATTGATAAAGAAAGATGACATCTGTGTTAGTGGTGATAACTACGATCGTTTATCCTTCGATGTATTAGCTGATACATGGAGTGAAAATGGGCAGATAGAAGTTATAGCACCAGAAACGCTTAATATTTGGCATTTATTTAGTTGTAGCTTATAATTATTATAAAAGCGATACAATGAAATATATTAGCATGCTCTCAAGACAAAATAATGCAGTTATCCAAATTTGATTCATTTAAGAGGTAGAAAGATGATTAAAAAGAAAAATATTATAATTATACTGACAACAATTATGGCATTATTAGTTGCATCAATATTAGTAGCACAAAGTTCAAATTCATGGTTTTTGCTTGGCAACAATATTTCAAAATTGAAAAATGACAGCACTGTTGTAGTAGCAAAAGTTGGAGATATGGAAATAACAAAAAGAGATGTTGAAACACAAATGCTGTTCAAAAAATTTCAAAATGACATTTTAAATGAAAATGCATCTGAATTGCAAAGCAGCAATAATATTCTTTCAACTCAAAGTCTTACTAAAGAGGATGTGTTAAATGATTTAATCAATAACGATATTTTATATGAAGAAGCACAAAAAGAAGGTTTAAGTATTAGTTATGATGAAGCTAAAAAGTTTATGGAAAACACAAGAGATACTATGAATGCTATTATAAGCGGGAAATTAAAATGTGCCAATCAGAAAGAAGCTATTGATGATATCAATAATTTCAAAGAATATATTAAAGGATTAGGAATGTCTGAAGATGAATATTGGAATCAGTCAATAAAAGATTATCAACGAGTTTTAACAGTTGCAAAATTAAAAAATAAAATTATATCTACGTTGCCGGAAAATGATAGAAAGGATATTGATAAAATTAATAAATACTTTGATCAATACAAAAATACATTAAGAAATAGTTATAAAGTCGAGATATTAGACAATAACTTGTAATATGTTGATGCAATTCCAGTAAATACTGGAATTGCATTTTTTAAAGTTGTATAATAATTCTAAAGTTAGAATGTTTCAATACATTCCATGAATAGAGGTGTTTTTTTATGAAAAAAAGCAATGAGTCGAATAAAAACGATGAATTTGAGAAGCAATTAAATGACTTGAAAGAATGGGAAGAAAACCAGTACAATCCCGGCTATTATATCGGAACAGGACGGATTTCAAAGCCAATAAAAGGAATCAGCAAATATCCTATTATGCAATTGATTATTGGCTTGATAATAGTAATACCTACAATAATTGAGATAATTAATAATACTGATGTATTAAATATTATTTCATTTGCAGTACCAGCTATAATTGGATTTTCTCTCATTTATGGCGGAATTATAAAATTAATAAATATAAGAAAGAATTAGATTATCAAGAAGATGTGATAGCGTTCAAATACATCTAAAGTGTTCTTGACAAATTAGATACATTGAAGGAAAGATATGTCAATAGTCTGTGAAAATGTCACCTAAAAAAGAGCAAATTTATTCAGTAAAAATGTCCATGTTTAAATATGCTTTTATGTTTCAGTGATGGTAACAAATTTTTTCTTAAAACGAAGTAAAATTGTAGCAAAAGATTTTAAATTGATAATAATATAAAATTGTCGAAGAAGCCTTTTAAAGCACGCGTTAATTGTAGACATACTATGTATAGAATGTTATGTCTTGTAATCTATAGACATAAAAACATGCAATTTATTCTATACATATCTTTAAAAGAAAAGCCTTAAAAAGGCATAGGAAATTAAGCCTTGATAAATACCATCAAAGCGAGTATCATAATATATGACAATATTTTTCTATGCCCATGCACGCGTAGAATTGAAAAGCTGATTAAGCATTTCAACGATCTTACGATCGCTTTCTTCATACGCGCAATTGGGCTTCTTCTTTTGTGTTTGTCGCCATGGGGGATCAGCACTTGGCTTTACTATAGTCCGTTTTACAGCTTTCTCTTTAGATGATTTTAAAGATTCTTTTTTCGGACGTTCATCAAGAAGCAAAGTATCAATATAACATCAGCACACAAAGCTTTTTAAGCCTATTTTAGAACTGCTTACTTAAAACAGTAAGTTTAGCTTTGGGCATAGCTGGAGCCTTTTTTACCATTCTTGATAAGTTGATAATACTTACCCTTGTAAGAAAAAGCAGACCCTTCGATGATAGTACGTTCCTCCTTTACGCATAAAATATAATCAAGGTTAATATTAGAATCAAGTGGCCTAAAAGCAGACTCGGGATTTTCAGGTTCAACACCAAACTTTTCATCATAAGCAACAATAAATTGCGATAAAAAGGCATTAGCAGCTTCCATAGTGTCAATCCCATGAATCTTAAACTCGACAGGAAGCCTGTTTTGAAGCGTATCCCATAGCTTTTCAATGCGGCCTTTAACTTGTGGAGAATTGGCCTTAATAATATTGATTCCAAGCTCTCCCATGGCTCTTTCGAACTGAGTAAGATTAACTGTCTTTCCCTCTAATTGCACTTCTATAGATAGTTTACCACTATTAGGAGAGACAAAAATAGAGTGACGGTCACAATATATACTCATAGGGACAACATATTTGCTAACTATTTGCCTTATAATTTCAAAATACCCTTCCATACACTCGTTTGGAGCGAAGAAAAGAGCAAGAATTTCACCGGTAGCATCATCTATTGCCTCATGAAGAGTAAATGATTTACCTCCTATGATATACTCATGAGGAGAAGCATCAATCTGAACCAGCATTCCCTTTTGAGGTTTTCTCTTTCTTCGATGATGAGATTTACGCTTACGATGTTTTTTAGTGCTTTTAATACCCTCTTGAGTCAGGACCCTATATATTGTTGAATAACTCAGTTTAATATTTTCATGTTCCTCAAGCAGCTCAGAAAAATGCATGAAATTAGCCTCGATTGCTTTAATTCAACAATTCTAGTTCTGATTTCATCCAAAAGAGCGTGCTGAGGCTTCCTACCTCTATTTTTATGAATTATGAACGCAGGACCATCTTTTAAAACCCCTCCTTTTAACCTAATTACTTGGCGTTCACTGAAGCCCAGAAGCTCAGCAGCTTCTCTGATGATTATGACTTTATCAATAGTTTGATTGATAACTCTAAGACGAGTTATTTCTTTTTGAGTTATATTGAATATCTCCTTCTCTCATATATGACATTTTATCAGAATAAATTCAATATGACATTATCACAGAATAATTACAATTACAGTAAATTAGATATTGAAATTTCATTTTTAATATGTTAATATATTTTATGTGACGTGCCGAAGTGGTAAAACTGGCAGACGCGCTGGACTCAAAATCCACTAATTAATGGCATAATGTGGTTATACACATAATTTAATATTTATTAGGTCTTTTAAACTTCCTTATATGCCGCTGTGATGGAATTGGCAGACTTGCTTGACTCAAAATCAAGTGTCCTCTGGACGTGTCGGTTCGAATCCGACCAGCGGCACCAAAAATTATTTTTCTAAAATTGCATAAATATTTGTTATTTGTGTATAATGAAATAATCCATAAACGCCTCGAAAAATCGTTGATCCGATGCGGTTTTTTGGGGCTTTTCTCTTTTATAATCCGATGCACTTTTCTATTATAGCATCAAAATTTAGCAGTGAAAATAAAATACCAAATTAAAAATACTTTTCACTGTTTTTTTATTCCCAAATAATTTATTTTTTGTTAAATCTATGGATAAGACTACGGAGAAAAAGTATCGGTTAAGAAACTGTAAGTAAAAAAATAAGATGCTATATCAATTGCATCTTACCTATTTTACATACGTTACAAAAAGTTTTAAAACCTCTTCAGCAATTTTACGTTCTCTATCCGTACATTTATTAAGCAGCTCTATTAATACGTCCTCTTTTTACTCGCTATTTTCATTTTCCACTTCATCTTTCCGAATAAAAGATAATCAGCTGATACATGAAGGCTTTTTGCAATCCGCACAAATGTCTTTAAGCTCATCACACGTTGAGCACGCTCTTATGTGTCCAATATACATAGCAGAGACTCCAACCGCTTCTGCAAACTGCTCTCTTGTTAATCCTATTCGCTCTCTTTCTTCTCTTATACGCATTCCGACTTCTTTTAAATCAATATCACCATTCACTTTTCATTCACTCTACTTCCATAAAAATTAAACACATATAATTAAATACATATATATATATTATTCTGTATTGCAAGCTTTATAAATAAACTAAAACGCACATATTTTCTTTGCCACATAGTTTACTTTTTTTCTATAATTGCTTTATAATTTTTGTATATAATGTATAGAAAAGGTGATACAAGTGAATTTTATTGAATTTCTTTTAGTGTAACATAAACATATGGACCTAATCCTGTAATAGAATTAGATCCAGTTGGTGGTAATGCTCTGTTAGCTGCTAATAATGGTAGAAGTGGTTTTCTTATTCATGGTGGAGATCCAGATACAAATGCAAATGATATATGGTATCCTTTGAGGCCAACATATGGATGTATAAGACTATCAAATAATAATCAACAAGCATTAATTGCAAAAATAAAAAGTATATCTATAGAAGGATTAGGTGTTTTATACGTAAATAATAGTCTATAATTGCAAAAGGCAGGGCAACCTGCCTTTACTTCCATATAATAGATTTCTCGCTAAATGATTTTATATCTTCGGGATTTAATTTATTGAGAACTGAATATTTGCCATTTTTTAAATCAATAGTACATAGTTCAAAATCACTATTCTTTTCGCCTATAAAAGCAATGTGATCACCATCACTATTCCAAAAAATTTTCACAATATTAAAATAAGGAACATGAAAATTTTTATAAACTTTATTTTCAGCATCGTATAAATATACTCCACCTTTACCTATAGTACCGGATGTAAAAGCTAATTCATCATGGTTAGGAGACCAAACCCCATTAGTCGCGCCTCCATATCTGTCACCAAATTTAATAAACTTTCCATCATTAACCTGAATTATTATACTATCAGTATCTTCAGGTAAATTAAAATTAACATATATGAATTTGTTGTCATATGACAGAGATACAGATTTTACATCAGCAATCATTGTAATTTTGTAATCTTTCATTATTCCATAATCTGTTAAATCAAATTTTTTAGTCTTACCTTCTGAGTTCAATTTTACAAATATATGTTTATTTTCCTGAACTGTATATACATTTGAGATAGTGCTTATCGAATCTTTAATATTATTGCCTTTATTATTTTTACACCCGCTTAAAAGTAATAACGAAATTAATAAAATGAGTAAAAATTTTTTCATAAGCAATAACCCCTCCTAAAACTTTTAACAATATTATACAACTGACATTAACATTAGGAAAATATGTTGAGAGATATATTTGTCCTTTTTTAATTATTATTTATTATTATAAGTAAAATTAAATATTTTGTTTTTATCCAGTGAAATGACACTGATTGTGTTTTTTCCCCATTGTATCATTGAATTTTGCATTGATATATCTTTCTCTGAAATTTCACCTACTGTATTTATCTTATGAGTTTTTATTTCATAAAGTTTTAAAGAATGACTGCCATTAAGCCCATTTATTTCTGCTGACGGCAAAAAAGCAAACTCTTCATCATTATTGGGGTTAAATGAAATTCTCATCATGCTTTCTTTTTTTGACTCATCATACCACAGTATACTGCTTTTACTTGTATAAGTATCAACAATAATACTAATTGGAACGTCTGATGAAAACTCTAAAACAATATATTTACCTGATGCAGAAGCAGTTATATAGTCAATACCATTAAACAAATCGTACTTTAATGCGTATGAAGTTAAATCAATAGTTTTTATGGTATTATCTTTTACATAACTAAGTTTTATATAACTTTTATCATTATTATAGCTTTCTTTTAAGTCACCATTTTCAACAAATAAGAATTGATTCACCCAAGCAGATATATGATTTCCATTATATGTAATTAACTGTGGAACATATTGATTAATGTGTGGCGCGCCTATACTATCACTATTATTTTTTGCAGTATTTGAAGTTTGAATTGTTTGCAATTTACTACTGCTATCTTCACTCGTTTTGCTTCCGCATCCACTCAAGAATAATGTCAAAACCAATAAACCGACTAAAAATCTTTTCATGTGATCGATCATCCTCCCCGTAACCTTTTAACAATATTATACATCTAATCAATTTGTTAATTATTACATAAATATTAAAAATGATTAAAAAACAATTAAATTTCTAGCCAAATTGAATTAGAATTTTTTAGCAAAGGTTGTATTTTAAAAATAAAACACTCTTTTATAATATAGAAGGGTAAATCGGCCGATAAAATCCTTCTTAAAAAACTAACGAAAGTGAGGTAAAAAAAATGGGTAATGGAATTCATACAGCAACAAATGTATCAAACGTTTTAACATGTTTAAAAAATCAAGGTAAGACCTTTATAGGACGTTACTTTGCAGTTACAAATACATGGAAAGCTTTAACAGCAAATGAAGTACAAAAAATCTCTTCGGCAGGGTTATATATCGTATCTATATGGGAGGATGGTCCTGCCAATAGTCCTAGTTATTTTACGTATAATCAGGGAAAATTAGATGGAGATAATGCATTCAATTATGCCGCTGATTTAGAGCAAAGTGCTGATACTCCTATATACTTTGCAGTTGATTTTGATGCTACTACGACCCAAAAGCAAAGTATTTTGGATTATTTTAAAGGAATTAATGATGGATACCTTCAGTATATTTACGAACGCCAAAAGGCTGGCGAACAAGTTGTACATTATAAAATTGGTGTTTATGGAAGTTATGATGTACTAACATGGTGCAAAGATCAAGGAATTGCATCTTACTTTTTCCAAGCATATGCACCGGGTTGGAGTGGTGGCAGAAATGCAAATCCATAGTCAGGATATCATTTAAGACAGACAGCTTCAAATCAATCACTTTGTTCGATAAATGTAGATTTAGACACATCAAATAATGCAGCTGGTGGATGGAAATTATAATTACCAAAGAAGAGAAGGCTTTATAATAGACTTAGTGCCTTCTCTTCTTCTTTTAAAAAAGATTTTCCCATGAAAATCCACCATTTTTACTGTAATATAAATTTGTACCCAATTGTGATTTAACTAAAGCCCATCCATTTTTAGAATCTATAAATTGTATTTGTACTGTATTCTTAGGGAGATTAACTTTATTCCACGTTTTACCGTTGTTATTTGTGATAAATAATACATTATTTATTAAAACATTCCAATTAATTTTATTTACTAAATTTATCTCAATCGGTTTTTCTTTCGTTGAAAATGACGATACTTCTTTCCATGTTGAACCATTATCACTACTGTCCATAAAAATTATTCGGTAGTCGTTATGCTTAATATCGTAAATACAAACTGGTAAAATTACGATAGTTTCTTTTTCATAATCAAAAAATTTAGGAGAATAAAATAATATGCTATCATCTTTGAATTCCGAAAGTAATGGTATGTCTTTTTTATTCCATGTATAACCACTATCACTGCTTAGGTACAATCCATATTTCCCTGGTATACGATACTCTACTGTAATAAAACCAGTCTTAGCATCAGATAAAAAGATGAAAGATATCTTTTCTCCTTCAAATGAAATTGAATTATCATCTTTTAACGAATTATTTGGAATTTCCCCTTTGCTGATTAGAATCCATTTGCTATCTATTAATTTATACACGTCAACAGGACTATCTCCAGATGCCGGCCCATATTCTTTTAACATCCAACCACTTAATCCATCTTTCTTTTGAAGAAAAAATAATTTACCCATTGTAAAAGGAACTTTCGAACCAACCCAACTTTTACCTTTATTTCTGGTCTCATATAAAGTTCCATCTGAATAAAGCACCCAAGAATAATTTTCGTTTAAAAAGTACCATGAAAAAATGTTATTTTTATTGGCAGGTGATACATCAATCCATGTCTTACCCCTATCGCTAGTAATATAAATTTTATTTTTCCCTAAAGCCCAACCGTTGTATTGTGTCGTCATTTTAATATACTGAAAATCATATGTTTGCTTAGCAATTTTATTCTTTATAACATTACTTGTTTTACTTCCACACCCACTTAAAAATATTGTCAAAACCAACAAAACGATAAAAAATCTTTTCATGTAATCTTCCTCCCACTTAAAATTCTTAACAATATTATACAACTAATCGTTTCATTATTTATTACGCAAATATTACAAATGATTAAAAATTATTAAAATAAATTACATTAATTTAAAATTATGCTATAATATGCACAAAATAATAGATTTTGATTTTAAAATTATGGGGAACAGGGCAAATAAATTATTAAGCCCTGTTTTTACTTTCTTACTTATATGATTGTTTTTCCTAAAAACTACAATTAATGGGTTGTATTTTTTATATATAGGCACTCTTTAATAGATAAAAGGAAAATAGATAATTTTAAAATTTTTCCTTTAATGGAGGTGTTGAAGTTGCAAGAGTTTTTCAATTATACATCTCTTAGCACGTTGGCAGGTAATATTGCAGCAACAATCCTCATAGTCCAATTCATAAAAAAGTTAAAATTAATAAAGAAAATTCCAACACAGCTGCTTGTCCTTATTATCTCATTCTCCATCATTATATTTGTATCTGCTGTAACTGGTAAATTTTCTTTTAAGGATATTCCCCTGTATTTATTAAATTCTATATTGGCTGCATCATCGGCTATAGGTACTTATCATACTATTAATAGTGAAAATGGAAAAAAGTCTAAAAGAGTTGATTAACGATATAAATACAGGGGATAAAGATGCACTATTGGAACTAATTCAGAGATTTAAGCCTTTGATAAATAAATATAAAAGAAAATTGGGCTATGACGGTGCGGAAGAAGACATAATTTTATGGCTTGTAAAAACTGTTAAAAAGTATAAAAAAGGTGAGAAAAATGATAAATTTTGATGACAATAAAATTATAGCTTATATAGCTGAAGGCATGAAAAACGAATATATAAGACTTTCAAAAAAGAATGTAAAAATAAAAGAAAATGAATTTTTTATTCTTGATGATAAAGAAATTATAGTTGATAATTTTGAATATGAAAATATAGAGAATAAAATCTTTGTACAAGAGGCTTTGAATAAGCTTACACCATTACAAAAAAAAGATAATACTGGAGACAATCATATATGGAAAAAAAGAAACAGATATAGCAGCCAAATTGAATATATCACAGCAAGCGGTAAGCAAGACAAAAAAGAAAGCTTTAGAAAAAATGAGAAAGTTTTTAGAAAAAAATCATTGAGAATTGGTTGTTAAATTCAATATAAAGCACTCTTTCATATATAGAAGGGTAAATCGGCCGATAAAATCCTTCTTAAAAAACTAACGAAATGAGGTGAAAATGATGAGTGTAGAAGGTGTAGATTATATGTATGCAGTTCCAGCTAACACTGTTAGTTGCTTTGCACAAAATGGAATAAAATTTATATGCAGATATTATGCTACTAGCAATAATACAAAAAATTTGACACAAAGTGAAGCAAAAACAATATCTAGTAACGGGATTGATATAGTAACTGTTTATGAAACGAATCCGACATATGCAAGCTATTTTACTTATAACCAAGGCTATAATGATTGCCTTGATGCAGTTTCCAGAGCAGGAGAAGTAGGACAGCCATACAATAGTGCTATATATTTTGCTGTTGATTACGATGCAAGCAATGATTTACCCAACATAAATAATTATTTCCATGGTGTAGGTGATGCGATGCAACAATATGAAAAAATGAATGGCGGAAGCAAATGGTATATTGGTGTGTATGGAGGTTATGCAGTTGTTAACTATATAAAAGGTAAGTGGGGAGTTTCTTATGTTTGGCAAACATCTTCATGGAGCAATGGAAATATTTATCCAGGATATAATATTTATCAATACGAAATCAGTACGAAGTCAAATCCTGTTAAATTATGTAATGTAGAAGTAGATAAAGACCGTTCACCTGGCAATTACGGCGGATTTAGGATCTAATTAAAAAAATATTCAATAGATCTGAAAAATAAGTAAGATCTATTGAATATTTTCATTAAAATAAACTATTAAACATTTTGATCACGTCCATATTACTGGCATGTGGATATAACCAATAATTGTAACCTATTTTTGATGTCCATTTTATGTATTGGAAAGAGTTATTTTCAATAAAAATTTCTCCTTCTTTTATATCACTTTTAAATAATCGAAAATATGACAAATAACTTTTAACTTCTTTTATCATATCATTATTATCATAACCCCGTATATAAATATCCCAATTATTATATTTTGTATATGCTAACTGTCCAGGAAAATTTTCGCCTGTTAAAAATTCTACACCGTCAATTACTACCTTTTTAAATGATTTATTAGGTTTAATTATTGGATATTTAATCTCATCTTTAAATTTGTTTTCACCAGCCGAAAGCAAAAAAAATGTGAGAGGGTCTAAACCGACCGGAACATAAGTTAAACGTTCATCGTTAATAGGAATAATCGCATTTATAGTATCTATAGCGATAAAATAATAATCTTTATTAGCTTCATATTTAATGGCATAGTATTTATTATTTCTAACAGAAGAGCCAAGAAAATTAAGTGTTTCAATTGTTGGCACATAGGTTGGCAATATAACTGGCACATTCGTAACTTTCTGTATTTGAGGTTTAATTGTTTTTAAAACATCATAAATATTACTATTATCTATTTTAGACTTTTGCAAATCTGCTTCTTTCGAATTAATTTTTGAAGTTGAGTTAATTTCTGCTTTTGCTTTATTGTTTAAAGAGTTATCTTTTGAGTGAATATTTGTATTATTAATACTTCCACACCCACTTAAGAATATTGTTAAAACCAACAAAGCGATAAAAAATCTTTTCATGTAATCTTCCTCCCTCTTGAAACTTTTAACAATATTATATCGCGACGAGCAGGGCAACCTGCCTTTACTTCCATATAATAGATTTCTCGCTAAATGATTTTATATCTTCGGGTTTTAATTTATTGATAACTGAATATTTGCCGTTTTTTAAATCAATAGTACATAATTCAAAATCACTATTCTTTTCGCCTATAAAAGCAATGCGATCACCATCGCTATTCCAAAAAATTTTCGCAATATTAAGATAAGGAACATGAAAATTTTTATAAACATTATTTTCAGCATCGTACAAATATACTCCACCTTTACCTATAGTACCGGATGTAAAAGCTAATTCATCATGGTTAGGAGACCAAACCCCATTAGTCGCGCCTCCATATCTATCACCAAATTTAATAAACTTTCCATCATTAACCTGAATTATTATACTATCAGTATCTTCAGGCAAATTAAAATTAACATATATGAATTTGTTGTCATAAGACAGAGATACAGATTTTACATCAGCAATACTTGTAATCTTGTAATCTTTCATTATTACATAATCTGTCAAATCAAATTTTTTAATCTCACCTTTTGTGTTTAATTTTACAAATATATGTTTATTTTCATCACCCGCGTATACATTTGTTGACCAAGAATTTCCTCCATCATTTGTCACATAAGTTACAGTATGATTTTCAGATTTACCATTGTCTGTTCTATAAAAATCGATATTTAATGTTCCATTTTTATCGTCTTTAAATACAGGTACTGAAGCCGACACGATACAATACTTTTCATAGCCTTGTGGTGTAGGAACTGAAACTTTACTCCACGTATTGCCTCCATCACCTGTTTTGTACAAGATTACATCCGCTGATATCGGATTTGAAACACCTATCCATCCATTATCTTCACCATAAAATATCATATCAGTCGATGTTCCTATATCGGGTAAGCCTGAATAAGATCCTGTCGTTGTAACATTGACCTTTTCCCATGTCTTTCCACCGTCAATCGTTTTGAATAAATATTTTATTTGTTGCCCGGCTGCTGCATCAGATACAGCTAAAAGCCAGCCTATATTTGATGTTACAAATTGGATTTTCGAGATGCTTTGTGCTAACTGCGGAAGTTTATAACTTAATTTGCTCCACGTTTTACCTCCATCTGTTGTTTTAAGAATATACAATGCTGTATCATTATTATTTATCCATGAAATCCAACCATTATCAGAGTCTAAAAAATATGGGACAACATTTTCTACATAAACGTCACTATATGCATCTTTTGGAAAAGTGTTTATAGGTAAATTTACTTCAATCCATGAGTTACCTTTATCTGTTGACTTGAAAATCTGCAAATTCTCTAATGTATTTTGGTCATTTTTAAAAGACCATTTCCACCTAATATCAGATTTATTTGCTTTTGAAAAATTATTAGACATTGTATTTTGACTAATTGTATTGCTTTGTTTTGTACCAATTCCACAACCAGTTAAAAATAAAGCTAAAATCAAAAGGTAAACTAAAAATCTTTTCATATTCACATCCTCCCTAAAACTTTTAACATTATTATACATCTAATTGAACTGTAAAATATTACATAAACATTAAAAATGATTAAAAAAAATTAAATTTTAAAAACATATTTAGCAAAGGTTGTATTTTAAAAATAAAACACTCTTTTCTATATAGAAGGGTAAATCGGCCGATGAATTCCTTTTAAAAAATAATAAAAGCGAGGTGAAAAAATGACGTATCCTTTCACACGTATATTATCTCAAGGCGATGCTGGACTAGATGTGTACAGATTACAATATGCATTAAATGCCGTCGGCAGATACTATTTAATTTCAAGCTGTCATTGCGAAACAGATGGCATATTTGGACCAGAAACTAAAAGTGATTTAATGTCTTTTCAGACCTGGGACAATATAACTGCCGACGGGATTTTCGGAAATATAATTTCAGATCATCTTGTAAAAAGATATAATGCCGGTCCAGTTGCAATATGGGGTGATACCTATTATTTAATTCATATTAATAACAATATTTTTGTATTTTGATTTCAAATCATCCTTCAATCGTTTTAATACGTCGTCATTTAAATTTGACATAATATTTACAGTTGTCTTATCTTTATGGTATTCTTGTATAAATATAAATTTTGTAAAATCCTCGTTGTAGTAGTCAAGCTCAATAGCATTTTCATTTTTATATTTCCGTACCTCAAATAGCTTAAAACCTTTAGGAATCTTATCTGGTACAATTATATCAAAATTAACAGCCTTTTGTGCATCATTAATCGAATGAAAAATATCAAACTCGGTTAATCTATCAATTACAGGAACGTTTGAAGGAAAATTAGGTTTTAAACTTTCCTCGTCAATGTCAGAAGCAAAATCTGTCTTATACGTTATTACAGTTTTAATATCGTTATGGAGAGTTTCTTGTTTTAAAATGAAATTTGTCTTTTTATCTATCCAATAAGTGTCTACCCAGCTATCATTCTTAGAATTACCTGATCTCACTTCAATTACATTGGTATCAATTCCATCTATTTTTTCGCTGCCTACCAATTTATAACTATCATTTTTTGCTATATCATCTATTTTTGATTTAAGGGCTAAGAAAGGTGAGCCAGATGGATCTGAAGGAATTATTTCAATCCGATTCAAGTCTTTATAATAATTCCATGACTTATCACCATTTACGACTCTTATAAAATCAGGCGTTTCATATCGATAGTTTAATGGGCCAGCATATATTTCTTTCCAGGAATTATTAGATAAAACCACATTTGTCTTCATGTTTTTTGATATTTCTTTGCCCTCAATTACAATAGTTTTAATATTGTCATAAGTTTTTTGCATAGCATAGACAATATTATACGATGTACTTAAAGTAACCTTAGGAACTATTCCATTTTCCCTATTTGATCCCCAAAAATGTATATTAACAAATATTATTGACAAAGACATTAAAATAGCTGCTGCTATGAATGATGTCAATAAATAATTCCATACTGATCTTTTTTGACACTCTACGCTTGTATTTTCTGTATTTTCGTTTAAAGGTGCTTTCAATACCTTTTCTAATACATCAGGCGTATGCTCATTAGCATACTTGCGACACTCCTTATAAAGGTTATACAACTTCATGATATCATCTCCTAATATTTTTTTAATAATTTACGAAGTTTTTTCTTGATTATGGAATATTTCCACCGTACAGTACCTTGTGGAATATTCAAAATCTCACTGATTTCTCTATGTGTATAACATCCAAAGACATGTAGCGAAAATATTTCTCTCTCATCATTACTGAGATAATTCAGCACATCATTTATCATTATAGAATCCGTCACAAACTCATCAACATTTACAGCTTCTTCAACATTAGCGTTTATTTCTTCATAATTTAATAATTCAAACTTTCTATCCCGCAAACAATTTAAAGCAAGATTCCGAGCAATTTTCATTATCCATGTTCGTAAATTATTAATAGAGCCATATTTATAGACGTTTGTTCTCACTCTTATGAATGTTTCTTGCATGATGTCTTCTGAAAGTCCAGCATCTTTCAGGATAGATAAAAGATAAAAATACACAGGTGTTTTGTACTTCATATATATTTTTATAAATTCATCATCATGTTTTTGTTTTTCGTCATACAATTTTGTACCTCCTTAATCTGAACTAATACAATCTATAGACACATTATCAATTCATTTTGTTGGTAAAATATATGTATAATAGATAATAGCCTATCAACACTAGTTTCTCTAGATATCTGTCTTTGAAATTTACCATCATTAATATATGTAATATGATTTCTTGTTTATTTACCCATTGATTAAACTCTACCATTCCTTCATGATCTTATCTCATGAGAGAAATTCTATCTTAAAGGGAGATTTTTCAACTGAAATACTTGGGTACTTTTAGACTTTTAGTGTAACATAAACAGATAATTCGATAAATCAAAATTACTTATCTCCTGATTAATGTGTTAAAATACTTATTGAGGTGTTTTATATGATATCACAAAATTGCAACATATGTCCACGAAATTGTAATGTAGACCGCAGTACAGAGAAGGGCTTCTGCGGAATGTCAAACGATATAAAAGTAGCAAAAGCATATCTTCACAAATGGGAAGAGCCTTGCATAAGCGGTACTAGAGGGTCTGGAACAGTATTTTTTACAGGTTGTAATTTAAAATGCGTTTTCTGCCAAAATTATAAAATCAGCCAAAAAAATTTTGGAATAAATGTTTTACCTGAAAAGCTTGCTGATATTTTTATGAATTTAGAAAAATCAGGTGCTCACAACATCAATCTTGTATCGCCTACAATATTTATTCCAAAAATAAAAGAGTCTATAATCATAGCTAGAAATAAAGGACTCAATATACCTATAGTCTACAATTCAAATGCGTATGAAAACATAGAGTCTCTAAAAACCTTAGATGGCCTTATAGATATATACTTACCTGATCTAAAATATTACAGTAATGAAACGGCTTTAAAATACTCAAGAGCACCATATTATTTCAAATATGCTACAAAGGCGATTTTAGAAATGTATCGTCAGGTAGGTAACCCTGTCTTTGATAACGAAGGCATAATGAAAAAAGGAATGATTATACGTCATCTAATATTGCCGGGGAAATTAAATGAAACAAAAGAAATTTTAAAATGGATAAGTGATAATCTCCCTAAAGAAATATATGTAAGCCTTATGGGACAATATATCCCATATTTTGAAGCATATAAATATCCCGAAATAAACAAAAAAAATAAGCAAAAAAGAATACGAAGAGGCAATAGAATATTTCTTTGAAATAGGTTTAGAAAACGGATATGTACAGGATGATAAGAGCGCATCGACAAATTATATACCTGATTTTGATTTAAAAGGCATAGTCTAAAACGCTTTTCATATCCTCAGGCATAGGTGCATATATGAAATACACTTATTCAGAAATGGATGATTGAATGTGATTCTATATGCATGTAGTGCCTGCCTTTTTATATAAAAAGCATCTGAGCCATATAGTGTATCACCAATGATAGGATGTCCTATATGGCTTAAATGAACTCTTATCTGATGGGTTCTACCTATTTTTATCTCCAATTTAACAAGACTTAATTTCTCACTTCTTCTTAATACGCAAAAATCTGTTACTGCCTTATCTCCATCATCTCTAACCATTCTTTCAATGGTGCTTCCCGGTTTTCTACATATCGGCAAATCAATTGTCCCTTTTTCTTCTAGATTTCCATGGACTATAGCAACATATAATTTCTTAATAGGACATACTATTTGCAGATAGTTTTGCATAAATGGATTTTTTGCAAAAATGACTAAACCAGATGTATCTTTGTCAAGCCTATTAACCGGCCTTATTGAGGTTTTTATCTTATTTTCGGCATAATACCATGCTTACCCCATTAGCTAAAGTATTTTCGGGATATCCTGTTGTAGGATGAACTACAACGCCAGCCTCTTTATTTACAACAAGAATATCATCATCTTCATAGCAAATATTTAATTCAATTTTCTCTGGCTTTA
This sequence comes from Thermoanaerobacterium sp. RBIITD, assembly GCF_900205865.1. Taxonomy (NCBI): domain Bacteria; kingdom Bacillati; phylum Bacillota; class Clostridia; order Thermoanaerobacterales; family Thermoanaerobacteraceae; genus Thermoanaerobacterium; species Thermoanaerobacterium sp. RBIITD. The sequence goes on along the minus strand of NZ_LT906662.1, from coordinate 2,519,466 downwards.
TAGATGTATTTTCATCATTTAAGCAAAGCTCAATAATATCCCCTTTTTTGATTATCCTATTTACCATTGATATTTGATTGTTTACTAAAATTTTCCGCTATGTTTATAGCTTCTAATGCGAGTCGACGAAAAACCCCTTTTTAATAAGATATCCTTAAGCAATAAATTTTTATCTTCTTCATTTGCAATTATCTTCATCTGCACGCACCAATTTTTTGATTTCTAATAGACTCTATTTAACCTATATGACTTATGTTTTTCATTGTTTAGTTATTGTGTTTATATTTATATATTAATGTCAGCATCACAAAAAGTATTTCTTAAATAGGACTTTTTATCAAACAATATTAATTAGCTATTTATAAATTTCTTTAGATAATTTTTAATTTCTTCGTCTGGCCATTCTGTGGTCTCCTTTAGACCTTTTTTGATAATTTCAATATATCTTGAAGAAGGTAAATCAATTTCATTTAGCCAGTCACCAGTTATTGTTAATATTTTAAATCCATCTTTTTCGCCTAAATCTACTATTATATTATACCAAGCTTTTCCTTCTTGCTCTTGAATTTCTTTAAATTGTTCTTCAGTTACCTTCCATAATCTCACGATGGTATGGAAATTAGTATTTTCTTCTTTTTTTTGGGAGTTATAAAAGCTACTCCTTTGTTATCCCATCTTGACGAATTTTTAGCAAAATATAATCTGTGGGGAATATACATCCAACCTAAATCTATTGGTTCTTTTTTATTAGTACAGCCTTTATATTCTTTTCCTTCATAGAAGCCACCTTTAATATAAGCTAAAAATCTTTCTTCTAATAAGTTAGATCCGTAAACAGCGTAAATAACTTTTTTCACCAGATTCAGCACAAAAGCCTCATCTTTTAAAAATTAGAGAGGTATGTGCCTTTTACCCCCTTTCATATTTGTATCTATTTATTTATAATCACATTTTAGCTTTCTTTTTCCTTAAACATATATTTTAAAATCTGTTTTCTATTTGTTGCGTTTAATTATAATATAATTGACCAGTTACTTTGATTTATTTAAAAATAATCATTTTCTTTGCAATTTTCTCATCTAGTTTTTCTATACTGCTTGCTTGGAGATTCCACTCATACAATTTATAAAATGGCGATGAATATATTTCACGTCCTGATACAACCTTAATATCTTCCAGTAATCTCCAGTTGCGTTTATAATCGCTTAAATTTATATTAAGTGAATCGCAAACAACTAGTGCTGGTATAATTTTATTTTTTCTCTTATAATCATTAAAATCTACAATATATACACAGATCCTATACTATCTATCACTTGATGATACTTTTCAGGCAACGGAAACCCTTTTGCGGGATATCCATGACTCATTCCAATTACTTTTACTGGCATCTTCCAATCACGAGGATAAATAACCGACAATACTCGTTCTCCGCGAAGATTGATTGCTTCATGGTTTCTGTATCGGAATGCACCAACCCTGATATTTATTCCTGGTGTATATTCTTTTATCTTTCTTGTAAGTACGCCACGATTACTATAGAAATTTAAATTTGAGTACAAATAAGAGTCATATGATACAAAAATATAAAAAGTAAATATCCCATTCCAATCCACATTAAGTGCTTCATTTATAAAGGCTTTCTTTTTATCTAGAGTCCAATTATCTATTGGAATCTTTACTTCTTCTACTGTCCAATCCATAAATTGGCTATCTAATAAATCTTTTTGTTCGGGCAGTATCTTTTTTGGTTCTTTGATAATAACTTTCACTTTCTTTTTTCCCTTCATCAAATTAGGTACAGGATACTTCATCTCTTAATAGCGCAAAAAGGAATGTACCTTTTCCTCCTTCCGTATTTGTAAAATTGAATACATCAGCTAAATCTGTATGCAATATGTTTTTTCAACATCACAAAGGAACTAGTAATGATGCTATATAGCAGTCTATCTTCGCCAATATTATTTCTTCTTTTTGCACCCGTCATACTAGACCTACACTCATTAACAATTAATTATAATTATGATATTACCTGAATAAGTTTGAGAAAGCACTATAAAAGAAAGTATAAAAAGAACTGTTAAAAAGACTGACAGAATCTTTTTATACACCTTTCACCATCGCTTACCATATTTTACATAAGCACATTATAGCATATTAATAGGTCATATTGCGTCATTTTTAGAAAGGACATCTGTTTTGTCTTCCCTATATAACAATAGAATTTTATTCTTTAAATACTCTATTGTATCACTATCCATATATTGTTTTTCATTTGTTATTTTGCTAATCAAATATTTTTTATTTATTATCATTATATTTTTAATTTCGGAATCCATTGGGACAAAGGCATTAGTAAATACTACGATGCCTTTCACAAAATCTACTCCTAAGAAATTTTTCAACCAAAATACATTTGAAAACATTCTGCCGAGAAATTTATATTTATATCCATTAATCAAAATATTATTATTTTTTATCTCCACTTTTCCACGGCTGCTTGTAGTTTCGATTATATAAACTCCCGTAGGACCAATTACAATATGATCTATCTTTTTGTTATCATAAAAGATATTATTAAAAACAACATATTCATCAGGTAAAGTCTCTAATAATTCTGTACTTCTTGTTCTCCTTTTGCACCATTAAAAGCATTTTTAATTTTTATGTCTAATTTATCATCAAATAATGGTATGAACATTGATAACAATGATCCAATAGAAAAAGCACCAAAAACATTTTTGACAACTTTTAAGTAAAAGTTTACTGAAGGGATTATTATATAAATTTCGTAAAAAATGTATGATAGTATAATTGAAATTAAAATGAATATGTACTTTATATAAACTTGTTTCTTTCCTATATTTTTGACATACTTTCCAGCTTTTCCATAACTTTGAGCCATAGCTTTATCCCCTTTTATTTAAAATTGATAAAATTTCATCCCCATATTTTTCTACTTTCTTTTGGCCAAACCCTTTTATCTGCAATAATTCTTCTTTAGTTTTTGGCATTTTTTCTATCAAAGAATTTAATTCTTCATTTGTAAACACCCAATATGCCTTTATATTTTCTTTTTTAGCCGTTTCTAGCCTATATTTTTTTAACATTTCATATATTTGGGCTTTATCATTACTTTTATCAGAACCTAAATTGTTATTTTTCTGTTCTTTTTTAGGTTCTTCTTTAATTTTAACATCTTCATTGTCAAGAGAATATTTTGCAGCGTAATTATACGTTATTGGTTTATTATTACTTATTAAATAATCTGCTATGTTATATAAAAATTTTTCAAGTAAATCTCTTTCATTTGATTTGTCTTCCAACTCTTTTTTAATTAGATTGACAATTTGGTCGTACTTATATATATTGTTTTTAATACTTTTAGGACATTTTGATTTATCAATGATAGTTTTAGGATTAGCTATGACGATTGCTGATTTTATTGGAAAATTTTTAATCAGTTTTTCTTTCGCTAATACTTCTTTTAATATTTTTACATGTCTTTCATTCTGTGATATTGGACTATACATGCCTTCTCTTTTAATTATTTTGCCGTTATCAGATTTTATAATGCGAATAAAATCTCCATCTTTAGTTATTTCTATATCTCCGCTTAATTTTTTAGTTTCTAAAACATACATAAATTTTCTCGTTATTATAATAAAATCGTATTGAGCAATATAATCATCATACTCAAGTCTTATATCATAAAGACAAAGCATTGGTAAAAATGAATTTTTCAGCTCATAATAAACATTTTTTTCGCCTTCCAATCCTTGTTTTAATAATTTTATGTCTTTTTCTATCAACCTTCTCTTTTCTGGTGAAACATTTTTTGATATTTCTATCAGGTCATTTAATTGCTTATTATCTGCGTCAAAATCTTTAATGAATATGGGCTTAGTTATTGTTCTTTTGCCATTTAGCATTGTATATATAGCATTATCAATAATTGACATTTTAGTTCCCCTCTCCTTAATACTGTCAATTTTCTATACTTTCCGATACAAGATATCTGATTCCATAATATCTTCTGGTTCCTCTAAATATTGAACTTCTGCATCTGGCAATTGTTCTACATCTTTAAGTTTACATTCCATTTTTTCTGTAGATTTTGTTGCTTTATCAATCGTATCATTAACTTCTTGTATTTTCTTTTGCGTTTTTATTAAGATACTCTTAAATTTTCCGAATTCTGTTTTAACAAAACGCAGTATATCCCATACTTCGCTTGTCCTTTTTTGAATTGCCAGTGTTTTAAAGCTCATTTGCAGACTGTTTAATATAGCTGATAATGTAGTCGGTCCAGTAATTGCAAAGTTTCAAGCAATCCTAGTATTCTCAAAACTTCAGCAAACAAACTTTCTGTTGGAAGAAAAATTATACCAAAATCAGTTGTATTCGGCGGACCAAGGTATTTATTATATAAATCGGCAGCCTCAGATTTAATTCTTTTTTCTAGTTGTTTTATGCTTTCATCGATCTTTTCTTTATTGCCTTCTTCCTCTGCATCCAATAATCTTTGATAATCTTCTTGAGGAAACTTTGCATCAATAGGAAGATAAACTATTTTATTATTGTCTTCACGCCCAGGTAATTTGATAGCGAATTCAACTCTATCTTTACTTCCCTTCTTAGTAATTATATTTTCAGCATATTGCTCTGGACTTAACATGTCTTCTATTATATTGCCAAGTGCAATTTCTCCCCATGTTCCCCTTGTCTTGATATTTGTAAGAGACTTTTTTAAATCATTTACGCCTGTAGAAAGACTTTGTACCTCTCCTAATTCTTTATACAGTGATTCAAGTCATTCATTCATTTTATTAAATGATTCACCGAGTCGTGTTTCTAGTGTATTATGTAATTTTTCATCAACAGTTGCACGCATTTGTTCAAGTTTTTCATTATTATCCTTTTGTATTGATGTAAGCTTATTTTCTATTGTTTCTCTCATTTGTTTTAGTTCTTGACTGTTAGTGGTGTTTAATTTATATATTTGATCAGCTATTTGCTGCAATTGATCTTTTTGAATTTTTGCCGATAATTCTAGATTTTGCTGTGTAGTGTCTTTAAGTGAAATTATTTGATTGGAAAATGTATCTAATTGGTTTTTATTTACATTGTTCATTGCTTACAATTGCTTGATTGTAATTGAATTAGTTCTGCCTAAAGTATCATTTATTTCTTTTCTGCTTTGGCTTAGATTATCCATAAGTTCTTTTCTATTTTGTGCTATTTCCGCTTTTAACACTTTTTCAAAATTACCTTTTGTAGATGATATCATTAAAATTATTGAAAAACAACATTTGTAACAAGTAATAAAATGATAAAAAACGTCATAATATTAAATCCTTTCTTTTGCTAAATTGTAAATTTGATATTTTATTCTATAATTTCATAATTCGTCATAATACCTTAATATCCTTCTTTCTTATATTAAATTTTTATAAATTTTCCCGCCAAAATCATAACCACCCATTAAACGGATGGTCATGATTTTGGAGTTGGTTTTAGCAGTAAAATCAAAATTAAATTAGTGATTTTTCCGATTTATAATTCCATTCATTTTCATCCATCTTTTTTATAAAATCTACTATAACGTTTATCAATACTTCTTCCATCCTCTTCCCTTTTTCTGGAGTAGCTTTTGTAGGATCCCCTGTAGCACCACAATTAGTAAGTTCAGCAAAATCCCACTTTATATCTATATAAGGTGGAAGACTTGGAACAACTCCTTTTGCATACTCCATTTCTACTAATTCTCCAAACATCCAAAGGGCAATAGATGTCTCTCCTTCCCCCCGCATGTCCAAGACCTCCCCATACTTCAAAGTCTCTTTGGTAAGTAACTGTCCTGCTGTGACCCACCATGCATCTAATGAAGCTATTTTAACTTCAGGATATTGCATTTTTACAGAACGTGTCGCAACCTCTATAGAAGCAATATTACCATCATACCCATTTACAATATAATTTTTGTAATACCATTTTTTATTACAGAAATCAAAATATCTTTCAATACTTCTATAAGTGTCTCTGCCCGTAAGGAAAGGGTAAATGGAAATCTACTATAATATTCACTATAACCTATTGATATTGGAGGAAGCACAAGAAGTCCTTCTACTCTTTCTGCGATTTTCAATACAAGATTTTATGATACCAGAGTATCTGTTCCCAATGGCAAGTGCTTCCCCATGTTTTTCACAAGACCCCACCGCTAAAATAGCCTTATCAAAATTGCTATTTTTATATGCATTTGCAGTCATCTTTAAGGCTTCCTTTGTGAACATACTTATTAGACCTCCTTCTTCTATTAAGTAAGTTTATTTTTCTTTAATAATCCCTCATTTTCTTAGTTTTACACATTTTAATTAGAAAATCTCGTATCTTAAATATAACATTAGAACACAAAATCTGCTTTTTGTTATATATAAAACCCCTGGCAACAGGGGTTTATAAATTAAGAGCTAATTGCAAAGTTGCTATATAATCTGATTGATAGAATTATCATAAATTAACTTCTTCTTACTGCATTACCTTTGAAAAGAGGTGCAATGGTTTTAAATGAGCTTTTGTAGGTATGGATGTAACTTCGAAGTATGTCAAGGTTTATATCTTTCATATCATCGATTGAGGAGGTAAATAATGTTTGTACTCATTTTTCTGTAAAAAATAACCATCATGGCTGCTATATTTATAATATCTCATGTTTTGGAGTGTTGTTGTAAATACAATATCCAAAAGGTTTTGATCAATATAGATAATTAAAATCATTTTATTAGATTTTACCGGCAACATCAAACCAGCCGAAGACATCTTTCTCTATACCATATTGAATACCAACCAGTCTTTTATAAAGATCTCTCGTGACCTTGCCAACTTTGTTGTCATTGATTATATTTTTTTCGCCTTTGTAGAAAAGCTCCCCAACTGGAGCTAACACGGCAGCTGTGCCGGTTCCACATGACTCTGTAAGAGTTCCGCTCTTAATATCACTTAACACTTCATCGATCGAAATATCTTTTTCTTCGACCTCGTAACCAAGTTGAGGAGCCAGAGCTAGCACGGAATCACGGGTTATACCCGGAAGAATGGAATCAGTCAGCCGTGGCGTTACAAGTTTATTGGCATAAACAAAGAAGATATTCATGGAGCCTGCTTCCTCAATATTTTTTTAAACATTCCATCAAGCCAGAAAACCTGAGAATAGCCTTTCTTTTCAGCTTTTGCTCCCGCTAGCAGGCTTGCAGCATAGTTCCGCCTGTTTTTACATTGCCCACACCGCCTGCACACGCTCGAATATAGTTTTCTTCAACATAAAGGCCGATCGGATTGAATCCACTTACAAAATACGGTCCAACCGCCGTCATAACAATGAAGAAGAGATATTTATCTGAAAATGGACACCCAGCTTTACGCCATTTCCGATCAGCGTTGGTCTGATATATAGGGATGTGCCACCACCTTTCGGAAGCCATCATTTGTCGATGTTCACGAGAGCTTTTACAGCTTCCTGTAATAAAACCACCGGCACAGGTGTCATGCAGAGGCGTTGAGCCGAACGATACATGCGTTTTGCGTTTTCTCCCGGCCTGAACAGCAGAATTCTGCCGTCACCCGCACAATACGCCTTCATTCCTTCAAAAAATTGCTGGGCATATTATATGATGACCGAGGCCGGATCATACGGCAAATCCTTGTACTTGGAAAGTTTCGCATTTGTCCATCCTGTGCTTTCAGTCCACTCCATGGTAAACATATAGTCGGTATAGACTTGCCCAAATCCAAGCTTACTATTGTCTGTGACAAGGGGTTTAAGCTCTAAATTGCTGATTTTCTCAATTTTTATATTCATCAATGCACCTCCCATGTAAAGATTTATTGTACATAAACATACCCTCTGAGGCTTTGATAATATCATATAACATTTTATTCACAGGTGTTTGGATGTTATACCTTTTGCCTAATTCAATGACAGTACCTGCAAAGATGTTCACTTCAGTCTGCCGCCCGGCTTCCATATCCTGAAGCATCGAAGTTTTTCCAATAGGGGAAAGTTTGTATAACATTTTAACTGCTTCATCAATATCTGACTCATTGAGATTGATTTTAGCCATCTTTGAGATGTTGACAACCTCCTTCATAGATGCAATCATAATATCCCTTGCTTCTTTAACATTTTGAAACACGCCATATGGTGCCCTGAGCACCGCCGAAACTTGGTTTACGCCAACATTGATCATGAATTTATACCATAACATCCTCATCATATCCTCTGGTATAGTATAGTTTATCCTTGTTCTTTCGAAAAATTCCTTTAATCTTAAAACTTTTGGCGTATAATGACCTGGAATATTTGTCTTTTCTCCAAATGAAATAATACCTAAGTTTTTAAAGGTAGTGGAGTTACCAACCCGTACAGCATCAATGCCGAGAGAAACAGAATAAAGCACCTTTTCAATTCCATAAGCTCTACCAATAATATCTTCACTTGTTATACCATTTAACAATGAAATAATAATAGTATCAGAGCCTACATGATTTTTAACTTGTTCAATAGCCTCATAAAGCTGATTGAATTTAACTGAAAAAATTAACAGATGAGCAGGTTCACATTTTTCTGAAGGATCTATCACTTTAAATCTGTAATTAATACCATTAACATTAATACCATTTGCCTTGTATTTTTCTGCACGCGCACCATCTGCGATTACACTGATGTTTTCATTGGAAATAAATTTTGACATTTGGCTCAAATAAGTGCTGCCAATTGCTCCCAAGCCAATAACCGAAACCTTTTCAATTTTATTCATTCTATAAATATTCACCCTCTTATTGATTTTAAATTAGACTTATGCATATCTCAAAAGCCTTGATTTAAGCTATTTCTGAGATATGCTTTTTTCTTATCACCCTAAAAATTTTTATCTGATATGTAAGGTTTCCTACCTTTTTTGTTAAATTATAGTATTATAAGCATCATTAAGCATTAAAGGAGGAAAACCTACATGTACCAGCTTCAACAAGTTTTAAACCTTACAGACCTTTTTACTTCTCAACCTAAAATTGATTTTTATTCTTCTTTATTTAGTAATCTTGATTTATCTCCCATTCCTAATTCCCGCCTTCTAAATTTGGCCCTATAGGCTATTCTCGCCATGCTCTCTTTAGCTTAATTGTTATGAAAGCTGAGAAATTCGGTGAGATTTCTGATCTCATTGATTATCTTCGCAATAATTTTATTATTGCTCACCTCTGCGGATTTGATATTACTAAAAAGCTGCCTTCTTATTGGACTTTTGAGCGTTTCCTTAAGAATTTTGACCATAAATATTTGTCTTATGTTATGCAGAATTAAGTAAATATTCTTAAGGATTTTGGCCTTATTTCTGGTGAATCTATTTCTTTGGATTCTACCCCTATTAAGGCTAATACTAAGTTTAACAATCCTAAGTATTTTTCTAAAAATAAATTCAGATAATCAGCCTAAGTCTGACAAGGATTGTAAACTTGGTGTTCATACTGCTTCTAATGATTCTTCTAATAAAAATTATGAGTTTTATTGGGGATATAAAAACCACATTATTATTGATTGTTTGTCTGGTCTTCCTATTGCTGAAGTAACCACTCCTGCTAATATCCCCGATTTTGATGCTGCAATTCCTCTTTTATCTGAAACTAACAATTGGTTTAATCTTGAAGGTGTCAATTTCATTGCTGACAAAGGCTATGATGTTAAGAAAGTCTATAATTTTGCAAGAAACACCCTCCGTGGCCATTGTTTTATCCCTCTTAATAAGAGAGGTTCTAAAAAGCATAATTTGACTAATGATGGTCATGTTGTTTGTGATGCAGGTATTCCAATGATTAAAGATGGCAAAGAGTATTTTGATGGTTTTATTAAGCAAAAACATCGTTGTAAATACTATAAATCAAAAGATGATTCTCTTTGCCCATGCCATCATCCTAAATACTTCAATGGCAAAAAGTACAGAGGTTGCATTAAATATACTTCTATATCTACTGATTACAGGTCTTCAATCGATAGTATATTTTTTAGCCTTTATCATTTATATAACCTGCCTATTCTGGTTTTTATTTTGGATTGATTTTTTGATTATGCTCATATCTAATTTTAAATAATTTATATTGTGTGAAAAAGTAAGTTAAACCACAACAACGTATAGACTACTATAAGTCTGTCACTTAATTGTTTATGGCAAGATTGCAAAAGCACGAACTGGAAAACCTGGCGCTTTTTCCGCCTTTGGTACAATGCAGAAGATAATCGCTCCAATTGGAGGACACTGATCAAGATTGGTCATTACCTCAAGCTGGAAATGATTTGTTCTCAAAATGTAATCTTCACAAACAAAGCCTGTTTTACGCTGATTGATCGGTGCATCTGTATCAAAAGGCTCATGCCCGCTTGCTGCAATTTTACGTTCTTCGTACAGGAATTTCAACGCTTCCAGATCCCATCCAGGATAATGAGCATTGCCTTTTTCATCTGTATTGGTATATTGATCTTGATTAGGCCACCTTTTGCTCCAATCCGTTCTCATTGCAACAAAGCAACCTTCAGGAATTATTCCATATTGTTTTTCCCACTCAAGAATACGCTCTTTGGTCAGAACATAATCCGCATTGCTCGCCGTTTCTTTCGAACAATCTATTACAACAAGCGGAAGTACCATTTCCTTGAGACTTATTTCATCAACATAGCGCAATCCGGGGGCAAAGTGCACCGGGGCATCCATGTGAGTGCCATATTGGCCAGGAAAAGTGAATTGTTTGACGAAAAACCCATCTTTATGAGTGAAAATTGTCTCAAACTTAGCAGGATTGAATCCCGGAAAATGTGGAGTATCGGGACCAAATCCTTGGGTTAAATCGACCCATTTGTGATTTTTCAGTTTTACTAGTAAATCCCATAGTTCAGTACTCATTTTCAAAACTCCTTTATATTATATTTTTTTAGATTTCTACTGATTTTCTTGATTGCTGTTGATGCTTGTTTCTTCCAATTGGCTCCTGCTGAAAGTGGTAATAATGACACCTATAAGAATCCATACAATTACAACATAAGGAGGAAGGTCCATCGGGCAAGTTGGAACCGGATAGATGCTGGAATAGAATGAGAAAATAAATACCATACATGCAATGACTGGAAAAATCAGCTGCCATGTCCAAATCTTTCTCTTGCCAAAATATCGGATTTTTGCTTTCCTCCCCGAAATTTGAGGCAGCTTCAAAACCGCCAAAACAGAGAATTGCATAGACAATGCCAGTACCATAATTTAAAAAATTTTTCCCATTTTCGCTGACGCTGAAAGGAATAAAATTCAAGCTTTTTGTAAAACTTATCTCACGTAGAATAACGAGTGAAATTCCAATCACTAAGATAATAGAGATACCTTCTACGAGCAGCATAATATTTGAACTGAGCTTTATATCTGTAAATGCAATGAACCAAATGATCAGTTCACATAGAATTGCAAAAATCAGCCATGGAACTTTTGCACCTGAAATGTTGAATAAAGTTACTGCATAGTGAGCCAAACGCACAAGAACAGCCACATGCGAAACAAAGATATGCAAGAGATAGAATCCATCCAGAGACAGATGCAGCATTTTTGCCCCATGATTTTTTAATAAATGTGTAAACAGACCCTGCGGAAGAAAAATATTGATTGAATTTAATAAATGAAAGAGTAACAAAACCTACCAATATGGCAGAGATAAAAAATACGGTACTAACCGAAAAGGATACTTGTTGTGCCATTAGCCCAACATTCATTGACATAGCAAAAGTTGGTGCAATAATTGCAACTGACAATGCAACAACTTCTAAAAAGTTTAATGCATCTTCTTTAAGTGTGTTAAATGTACTTTCTTTAATACTCATTTATATATCACCCTTTCTAAAATTATATAGGGTGTCCACTCATAAAAGAACAAGCACCCTTACCCAGTTTTGTATTTAAAAATAAAAGCTTATAAATGCATAATGCACTCATAAGCTTCATTGCCTTATTTTTATATAGATATTTAATTTATCACTTTGTCTTTTTTTTAATTTTATCATAAAAAAACATGAAATGTCAACCCTAATTTTACAGCAAAACTTAAAGTGATGTAACCCGAAACCATTTATTCTACTAATGATTTCGGGTAAATTTCTGTTCGTGGTGCAGATAAAGATTTTCAGGATTATGTTCTTGATGAAAATGGATATATTAACAAAGGTAATGGTTTTAAAATTAAATCAAGACTTTATCCTAGGGAAATTCAAGTGACTGCAACGAATGGTAAAAAGATAAAAAAGGTAGTACATGAAAAACAGGTTATTTTCTATAGTCCTGAATATGCAGCAAAGGCCAAGCAAGATCGTGCTGCTGTACTAGCTAAAGCAATGGACCTGATTAAAAATCCTGGAAAGTATAATAAATCTATATCTTATGGTGCAGCCAAATATGTGAAAAACCTTACATTTGATGCTGATACAGGTGAAATATCTGAGAACGTACATCAAAGCTTGACTTTTGACGAAGAAAAATTACGTGAAGAAGAAAAATTCGACGGTTATTATGCTATTGTTACAAGTGAATACAAAGAGACACCTGAGAAAATCATTGAGATGTACCGTGGACTTTGGAAGATAGAAGAGTCCTTCAAGGTAACAAAAAGTGATTTTGAGAGTAGGCCAGTTTATTTATCGTTGAAGGAGCATATTGATGCTCATTTTCTGACATGTTTTATAGCTCTTGTAATTGTAAGGATACTGGAACACAGATCGAAGGGCAAATATTCAGTAACAGAAATGCTTGAAAGCTTAAGTAAAGCATCTTGTAGTCATGTTAAGGAGAACTATTATCTTTTTGATTTTTATAATGATGTACTTGAAGATATCGGAAAAGAGTTAAACATTGATTTTAGTAAAAAGTTTATGACACTTGGAGAGATTAAAAAAATTTTAGGAGAAACGAAAAAAAGTTAATTTTCACTACATCTTTGGGACAAATTTAAAAAGCCCGAAACCCTTTATTTTAAAGAGGTTTAAGGCTTTTTTTATCTCTTTTTGCTGCAAAAGTCAGGTAATATAATTAGGAAATTTAAAGATTGCTGTTTTAGCATCATAAGAGAGCAGGATGTAGGGATCCTGCTCTCTTTAGTTCTAAAATATTTTTATTTTCCAGGCTTTTTAATAAGTTCAAGATTAGCTGTTCCATTATATTTAGTATCAAATACATATATATCAAGGATATATTTTTCTTTTGATATATCCTTTTTAATTACTTTGGGTTCGGTAGTAGTGCTGGAAACCTCAAGATAATATGAAAGATAATTTGAATCAGGATTATATCCATAGACAACAACAAGAGTTTCATATTGCTGAAATTGATAAACCCATACCAAATCTCTTTGCTTTATTGATGCTACTGATCCTCCAAAGTATTTCCCATCTCTAAACAAATCTAAATAAACATTTTCTCCATCTTGTCCGAGGAAACCTGAAAAATACTCGTTTGCCTTTTGTAACTTGATATCATAACTAGGTTTATTTGAGTATTTGTCTCTCAAAATTTCTTCTGGGTTCATTGTCTTTGTAAAAAAATATTTGCCGACAACGATTAAAAACATGGCAGCAATTACTAATAGACCAATTAGTCTAACAATATTCTTATTCCTTTTCAAAGCATCACCTCTATTATTTCCTACACATCTAAGCAATATATACCATCAATATATTAGAGAACTAGCAATCTGCCAAGATGCGCTGGAATTAGTTAATGTGATACCAACATCAGTTAGTGAGAAGTTAAACGAAGGAACAGTCTCTGCCCATGTATGAACATACTTGCTAACCCACTTACGTGTACCAGAACTGCTATCATTACGACCATTGCTCGCCAGTATAATTTCTCCTGATTCCTCACCAAAACCCCAAACAACACTGGAATAAGCTTCGTCTTTCTTGTAAGGTCCAGAACAATCACCAAAAATGGTTGAAGACGTCAATACATATCCATTCGGCCATGTAATAGTCATAAAGTCATCATTATCATTTGCAGGACCATTGCTGCCATACTGCCCACCATTCCATTTCCCTATTGATTCAGCATATAATGCTGTAGGATCATAGTTATCATATCCAACAAGAGTATATAACGTAAAATTTCCTTTCACTGTTGGTGTTCCAGATGCAGCATTTGGATTTGCAATATTACCTGAAAGTCTCTCAACATCTTCTATTGTCATAGGCACAACACCGGTTTTATTGTTAGGATCTTTTGAATCTTTTAAGTAAACTTTTGTCCAACCTATAGCAACTGGTGTTTTACCTTCACCCATATATTTAGAGAGAATGTCTTGTATATCTGGATCATCTAGTTTCTGTGATAGTTTCTGTGATTGCTCGATATTAGTGCTTTTCTGGATTTCGATTCGACCATTTTCATTTGTTAATTTAACAGAGTCAAAAATAACCTGGCCTTTTTCCTCATAAAAAGGCGAGGAATCTGTTTGAACTTCTGATGCATATATACAATTAAATGTAGAAACTGATAGAAGCATAACAAGAAGTAGTAAAACTAATTTTTTCAACATTTTAAAATATCACCCCTTTATAACATTTTTAACAGCTTGTAACGTTACTAACTGTTAATTAGTATTATAAAGTTTAATTCAAAATATGGAAAGTCTCTTTGTAACCTTTTTTCAGTCATCGATTAAATATAATATTTTAAGAATTATATTAATTTTATAATATATCCCCATAACAGTTTATAATCCTTAAATACACAGCATTTATAATTAATCGAATATCATTATTTACATTTAACAAATTATAAAGTTTATTAATCCGTCTTCTTAGTGTTCTCTCCGAAATGCCCATTTCTTCAAGCACTGCTTTTCTCACACCATTACGTAATAATGATGATAGAATTAATGCATCAATATCATCAAGACCCACATATATTTGCGAGATCTTCTCGCTTTTAATGGATATTTTTTCTTCAAGAAAAGAAACTATATTTTTAAGAAGTGTATTTTGATGAACAATGTTGTTAATTCCAATTCGTGAAACATCAAGATATCCAATTACTCTACCATAGTAACCATCCCTAATTGGCATTGCCGTACAATACCAATCCTTTAACAGGTAACAATAATGATCATTACCGCATAATTCAGTTAAGTTATTATATTTCATAGAAAGATTTACTGCATTAATCCCACAATCTTCAATTCGTAAACTATTACCTTCTTTAAAATTCAGCTCTTTAAAATAATTAGTCAACTCATTATTATTGATAATTTTTATTATATATCCATTTTTATTACACAAAATAAAAAAGTACCCTCTTTTGAGAAGAGACTCATATCCAACAAATCTTGCAATAGCATTATAAAGCATTGATATCAAAAAATTGTTTTTCTTTTTTTCATATTTCAATTCTTCATCATTAATCGAATTATCAAAAATATGTTTGTTTGGATCAATATTTATATTATATGTTTTCCTTTTTGTGTCAAAAAAATCCTTTTCATATTTTGATTCATTATACATTGATATCAACTCCTCTATCACTTACACTTATATTATATATATTTTCTATAAAAGTATAGAAATTCCTTCTAAAATTTTTATCAAATTTATAAAGTTTTGTACGTTTATGCATCAAAAATCAAAAAAACTCGTTTAAATTTATGCATCTAAACTGCATAGCTTAAACGAGTTTTTATGGTTTTTGCTTATTCAACAGTTTTATTTTGAATATGAAGTCCACATTCTTTTTTATCAGGGTCCTCCCACCACCATCTTCCGCTTCTAACATCTTCTCCAGGCTTTACAGCCCTTGTACAAGGCTGACATCCAATGCTTCTGAAGCCTTTATCATAAAGGCTGTTGTAAGGGATATTTTCTTTTTTTATATAATCCCAGACCATATCTTCAGTCCAAAATGCAATGGGATTTATCTTGTATATAGAATGAACGTAGTCCCACTCAAATATATTTATATTCTCACGAGTTACAGATTGTTCTCTTCTTAAGCCACATATCCATCCATCAACCGTAGCAAGAACTCTTTTTAGGGGTTTTACTTTTCTAATTTCACAGCATTTTTTCCTAAGATCAACGCTTTGGTAAAAAAGATTTGGACCATATTCTCTAATTAGTGGTTCTAAGTCCTGGCTTTCAGGAGTATACACTTCGTATTTAAAATGATATCTCCTCATTGTTCGTTCCATCAGATCATATGTGGATTGAAAGTGTCTTCCAGTATCGATAAAAAATATCCTTGCCTTATTATCAATCTTCAATAGTATATCTGTTAAAAGCTGATCTTCTATTGAAAGACTTGAAGCTAATGCCACACGTGATGCACCAATTTTATCATAAACATACTTTATAATTTCAAATGGGCTTTTATTTTTATATTCATTGTTTAATAATTCAAGATCTAATTTGTCTATGTTCATTATTTTCACCTCTTCTATAAAACTTTGCGCATATTCAATCCCCATCTATATCTTATTGAGCCTTCTATTCTTCCAAATACAAATTTATCTATGACTAAACCTAAAATTAAAATTACAAGCATAACAGCAACAACTTGGCTTATGTCAGATAACTCTCTTCCAACCATAAGAATCTGTCCAAGTCCTGTTGTAGCTACCAACA
This sequence comes from Thermoanaerobacterium sp. RBIITD, assembly GCF_900205865.1. Taxonomy (NCBI): domain Bacteria; kingdom Bacillati; phylum Bacillota; class Clostridia; order Thermoanaerobacterales; family Thermoanaerobacteraceae; genus Thermoanaerobacterium; species Thermoanaerobacterium sp. RBIITD. Next base: position 2,502,770 of record NZ_LT906662.1, on the reverse strand, counting down.
TTTCGCCAGAAATCAAGCTTCTCCAAGCAAATGACCAACCCTCTTTAAGCCCTGATACAATATTTGGAAGCGCTGCAGGAACAATCACATTTGAATATAATTTATATCCTTTAGCACCCATTGTCTTCGCTGCTTTTAAATAAATCGGATTTATATTTTTAATGCCTGAATCTACAGCAAGGCTAATGGAAAATATAGATCCAACAGCTATGACAAAAATAATTGAACTTTCATTGAGGCCAAACCAGAGAATTGCAAAAGGCAGCCATGCAATGCTAGGTAAAGTTTGGAGCCCGAGAATTAATGAACGGAAATTATCATCTATATATTTAAAGCGAACCATCAACAATCCTATTGTAGAACCAATTACAACCGATATGAAATACCCTATGATAAGTCTTTTCAGGCTGGCTAAAATTGCAATTAACAGTGTATTATCCTTTAATAAGCCTGTTATGGATGTAAAAACTGAAATTGGAGAAGGAAACATGTAAGGCTTCCAAACATTTAAAATATCTGCGCCTATTTTATAGACCAATTCCCATATTGCTATCAACATTAGATAGAAACAAATCCTTTTCAACACTCCAGCCGCCGTCATATTCAGATTTTGCAACTTTCTCTACCTCCTCCCTTAACTCATCCATTATTTCCCTTACATAGTAATTTACGTCCGGACTTTCTGGTTTTCTTGGCCTAGAAAGTTCTATCTTAAATTCTTTTTTAACTCTTCCTGGATTTGTAGACATTACGACAACGCGATCCGCTAATACCACCGCTTCTTCTATATTATGTGTAACAAAGACAATTGTCTTTTTTGTGTCCATCCAAATCCGCTGTAATTCCAACTGTAAAATATCCCTAGTTTGACTGTCAAGGGCTGAAAATGGTTCATCCATTAAGAGCACCTCAGAATCAATGGCTAATGCTCTTGCAAGTGCAACACGTTGCATCATACCACCAGACAATTGATGAATATATGAGTCTTTAAATTTTGTAAGATGAACCATTTTCAAATATTTCATAGCTCTTCTTTTTCTTTCCTCTTTTTTTATGCCCGCCATCTTCATCCCAAATTCTACATTATCTATCACTGTGAGCCAAGGAAAAAGGGCAGGTTCTTGAAACATAACTGCTCTATCAATACCTGCATCCTTTACTACACTACCATTTAAAATAATTCTACCGCATGACGCACTTTCGAGGCCGGCAATTATATTAAGTAGTGTAGACTTACCGCAGCCAGAAGGACCTATGATGCATATAAATTCTCCTTTATTTATTAAAAGATTCACATTGTCCAACACTATATTTGTTTTTAAATCTAGCATAAAACTCTTCGATATATTCTCTATGACAAGGCTCAAATTAAACACCTCTTAAATATCTATTTGATATTCCCTAAAATTTTATTTAGCAAACTAGTATCTATCATTTTATTGACATCTACATCATTTTTAAGAAAACCTGCTTCTTTTGATAGATTAATGTAATCATTAATTGAACTTTTTTCTGGATCAACTGTTACTTTCAATCTGTTGAAAGACGTATTAAGTATATCATTTGGCAATGGCTTCTTTGTCAATTCATAGATTTCTTTATTGATACTTGTATAGGCTTCACTCTTGTTCTTATTTATATAATCTGTCAGTTGAACATGTGCCTTTAAGAACTCTTCAACAATATCTGGATGCTCTTTTAAAAATTGTGTTCTGACCACAACTACTGTAGTTGAATAATCACCACCTCTTAAAATTTTATCGTAATCAAGCACTACATTTGCATTTATCTCTTTTATGAGTATAGATCCCCATGGCTCAGGCACCAACGCTGCATCTATATCTCCTTTCCCCATTAATGTCTCAATATCAGGGTTCTCTGCCTGCCTTATTTCGACAGTACCTCCTTTAGTTGTATCCTTTAATCCATATTCATTAAGAAGATGACGAAGAGTTAAATCTTGTGTATTTCCAAACTGTGGAACAGCTACTTTTTTGCCGCTTAATCCTTTTACATCATCGATTTTCAGATCTTTTCTTGATACAAGCACTTCACCGCCATTTGCAGCACCAGAAATTATCTTAATAGCACCATTTGATTTTGCAAAACCGTTTATGGCAGGTCCCGGGCCTATATATCCTATATCAATTTCATCAGCTAACAACGCTTCTATTTCAGATGGCCCTGCATTAAATATTTTCCAATCAATCTTTGTCTCTCCAAGTGCCTTTTGAAACGCTCCATTTTCTTTACCAAGCAATCCTTGCGCATGTGTTATATTTGGAAACAATCCTATCCTAACCGTTGATACCTCACCATTTCCCGATTTATTTGAACAACCGGTAGCTAAAATTAAAATTCCTATAATAGTAAATAAAGTTAAAATTTTAAATTTCATATGTTTATTCAATGTACCAACCTCCTACATATATTTAAACTGCTTTATATACAATCCGCTTATTAGCCATGGGATCATACCACTTGTTTGCAAAATCAACTAAATCGTATTTTGACTCCTTAAAATCATTTTTAAAATTAATAAAATCATCTTGATTTTTTACCTTTGCCAAAAATCCATCACTGCTATATACAGGATAACCTTCATACTTATACTCATTTAAATTGATTAAATCAATCAACTTACCATTCCTTATTAATGCAGATAGCTCAATATTTAAGTCAATGACATCAAAATTATCAGGGTAATAATATGTGTCTCCATTTACAGGCAAATCATCACCTATTTTATAGGATTTTCTTTCAACAGCTACTTTCTTTATCTCGTTGTATGGTATTAAATAATAATATTCATCAAAGCAGGTTATTGGAAGTTCCACATTTCCTTTTACAAATTTATTTGCTGCATCTAAAATCTCTAGGCCATTTATAATTCCCCCACCACTTATATCATAACCATCTACAATAACAAATCTCCCTGTTACATGATTATTTCTAAATTCATCAAAACAAATTTTATCTTTAGTCTTTATCACAACTTCAGCGACTTCATTAGTATTTACTTCTTTTGCGTTGTCATTGGAAAAAAGCGTAGAAGCATCTATAACTTTGTTAATTGCGGCTATTTCACATTCTGTCTCTTGTGTAACTAATTTAAGTTTATATCTTTTATTCATTGTCAGCCTTTTTTCACCCATCCAGAATATATTCGCCTTAAACGTATCTCCTACCAGCGGAGCTTCATCGTCCTTGCGGGTTATAAATTCTCCCCTTTTATAAAAAAACTCATCAAAAAGCGTAATTCCGACTGACATTCCCGCTTCAACTTTTGTCGTCTTGTCTTTTTCTTGCCAGTATTCGATGGTTTTTATTTTAGACGTTCTTTTACTTGGATATATTACTATTTCATCTCCCACATTAAGTACGCCAGATTCTATCCTGCCAGCAATAATCCTTCTATTGTCAAATTTATAAACGTCTTGTATAGGTAACCTCAGTGGTTTATCGATTATCTCTTTATCCTTTTCAAAAACATCTAAAGCATCTAAGACTGTATCACCTTTATACCACGGCATTTTTTTTGACCTTAAAGCTATATTCTCACCATAAAAAGCGGATACGGGTATATATTTTTGTGGAAAGACATTAATGCTTTTTAAAAAGGTATCCATATCGCTTTTTACATCTAAAAATTTTTCTTCCGAATAATCTATTAAGTCCATTTTATTAACTAGAACATAAACTTTTTTTATGCCCAGCAATGAAAGAATGTATCCATGCCTTTTTGACTGTTCTCTTACACCTTCATTGGCGTCGATAACAAGTAACGCAGCTTCTGCATTAGCTGCACCAGATATCATATTTTTTAAAAATTCTACATGTCCCGGTGCATCTATTATTACGTAATCTCTTTTTTTTGTATGAAATTGAATTTGCGTTGTATCGATGGTTATACCTTGTTTTTGTTCCTCTTCAAAAGCATCTAATAAATACGCATATTCAAATGGCTTACCAGTTTCTTTTGATATTCTTTTTACTTTTTCAATTGCCCCCTCCGGCAATGACTTTGTATCGTATAAAAGCCTTCCGATAACTGTCGACTTTCCGTGATCAACGTGACCTACAACAACAATCTTAAGAGTCTCCCTAAACTTAAGCATGTATTTTTCCTCCTTTTACATATAACCATCTTTCCTCAGTTTTTGCATAGCATATGCGTCTTCTTTGTCCTGTGCTCTGCCAGCACGTTCATTTATATTTGTGTGCTTTAATTCCTCTATAATTTCATCAACTGTTGAGGCATTTGAATCTATTTGTCCTGTACATTGTGCACATCCAAGACTTCTATACCTTTTACCATTCTTTGCAAAATACAAATCCACAACCGGTATATTTTCCCTCTTTATATATTCCCAAATATCTAACTCAGTCCAGTTTAATATAGGATGTACCCTGATATGGTTACCTTTTGGAAAATCTGTCTTAAACTGATCCCAAAGCTCTGGAGGCTGGTTTGTGTAATTCCACTCAGACTCTTTATTTCGTTCACTAAAAATCCTTTCTTTTGATCTTGAACCTTCTTCATCCCTTCTCACACCTACAATCAATCCTTCAAATTTATATTTATCTATCACATGCTGCAATGCATCTGTTTTTAGTGCCTTACAGCAAACTAATCTGCCTTTTTCTGGACCCATGCCATTATTTATAGCATCCCAGTTTGTGTAGACGATAAGGTCGAGATTATACTCCTTTGCAATCTTATCTCTAAATCTTATCATTTCGGGTATTTTATATGTCGTATCTATATGAATAAAAGGAAACGGGCAATGTCCAAAAAAAGCTTTTTTCGCAAGCCACAACATTACTGTAGAATCTTTCCCAATCGACCACAACATACCGAGTTTACCAAAGCTTTTATAAGCTTCTCTTAATATGTATATACTTTGAGCTTCCAACATATCTAAATGATCCATATTAACACCTCACCGTAGCAATTTAATTATAAGTATGCATATCAAATTACTTATAATTTGCATAAAAATAAAATTATAGTCTATCAATAGCCTGCTTAAAATCTTCTTTTAAATCTTCTATATCTTCCAGCCCAACACAGATTCTTATTAAATCGTCAAACACTCCCATGAACTTTTTTTCCTCATCACTGCTTTCAGCTAAAATCGTAGATGATGGATGAATTATAAGCGTACGTGTATCACCTATATTCGTGATATTTGTTGCATACTTTAAAGAGTTAATCATTTTATAAGCTTTTTCTTTAGAACCTACACGAATTGTCAATATCGCACCAAATTTATCACCAAACTGTCTTTTTGCAATATCATGAAATGGGCTTTCTTTAAGCCCCGGATAGTTAACTGATAGTACTTTATCAAATTCCTTCAAAAAAACAGCTAATTCATAAGCATTCTGGCATAGCCTCTCCATCCTTATTCCAAGCGTTTCTAAATCCAAATTGTTAAGATATGCATTAAATGGAGACATACACGCACCAATATTTCTAAATAGGCCTTTTCTAAGCTTTGCTAGATAAGCAAATTGCCCATATTTTTCAAACTTTTTCAACATTGAATACTTATTAAAATCCCAATTAAATTTACCAGAATCGACTATAATTCCACCAATAGAATTCCCATGTCCATTTATAAATTTTGATGTTGAATGTATAACGATGTCTGCTCCCATTTCTATCGGTCGAATTAAATATGGAGTAGTTACAGTATTATCCACAATTAAAGGAATTTTATTTTCGTGTGCCAGAACTGAAAGACTTTTTATATCAGGAACATCTAATTTAGGATTTCCAATCGTTTCGATATAAATCAATTTTGTATTATTAGTTATAGATTCTTTAAAAGCGTCTATCGAATTATCTTTTGCAAATTTTACAGTAATGCCAAAGTTTTCGAAATCTTTAAATAGTTCATACGTCCCACCGAATATTCCTGAACTAGATAGTATTTCATCACCAGTCTTCAAGATATTTAAAATGGCTAAAGTTATAGCAGCCATTCCTGAGGAGCATGCAACTGCCCCTATTCCACTTTCCAGTGATGCAATCCTTCTTTCAAAAGCTTCAATAGTTGGGTTATTTATTCTCGTATATGTAAAGCCATATTCACTGCCTTTAAATATATTCTCCAGTTCCTCTGCTGAATGGCTAAACGATGTAGATTGATATATAGGCGTCAATGAGGCTCCAGTCTTTTCATCAGGTCCATAATTCAGATGTAATAGCTTTGTATTAAACCTCATTGACAAGGCCTCCCTTTTTAACAAATATCGTATAAGTTCCATCTCGGTTATTTATAACATTTAATATTTTATGTCCTTCATCTTTAAAGCTGGATGGTACATTCTTAATCGGCTCTCCTTCATTCATTCTTACTTCAAGGATTTGCCCATCTTCTAATTCTTCTATAGCCACCTTTGCTTTGACAAAAGTAATAGGGCATACTACATCAGTTATATCTATAAAACTGTCAGCTTTTATATCTTTCATGACTATACTTCCTTTCCAAAATTTTTAATCTTCAATTAAAATATCTTCTTCATAGCTATTCCCATCCTCAATTATGAAACTCTTTAAGACAGGGTTTTCTTTGTCCATCAGTGACAATATTAAATAGCTGAGTTTACTATCAAATGCCAATCTTTTGTCTTCTTCAGAAGGTCTTGCAGGTGATTGAGGATGACTGTGGAAATTCCCGATAAGCGTAAATTTGTTTTGTCTGAAATGCTTCAAAGCCTCAAATTGTTCTTTCGGATCCATTGAAAAGTGTTCAGGACTTCTATCTATATTAGTCAGTAAACGAACTTCCTTAACAAATTTCTTTTCACCATCTACTATTCCTGCAAGTAAGCCACATGCTTCAATAGGACTTTCTTTCTTTGCATGATTTAATATTTTTTCATAATCATTCCTTGACAGTATTATCATTTATGATCCTCCTTAAGATCGCACTGCGGCCCTGCATAATCTATCAACTCTTTTATTGAAGGATGGACACCACAAACTTGACAGCTCTTTCTCTTTGATATTTTTATTTTCCTGAATTCCATTTTTAACGCATCAAATGTCAATAAATAGCCTTTTAAAAGTTCACCAACTCCAAGTATATATTTTAATGCTTCTGTTGCCTGAATCGTACCAATTATCCCACCCATGACTCCAAGCACTCCTGCCTGTTTACATGTAGGAACGGCATCCTTCGGCGGCGGATCTTGAAAAACACATCTATAGCACGGTCCTTCACCAGGTACATATGTCATTGTTTGACCTTCAAATCTTATTATTCCGGCATGTGAGAAAGGTTTCTTTATAAGCACACAAGCATCATTTATTAAAAATTTTGCCGGGAAATTATCCGTACCATCAATTATAAAGTCGTAATCTTTATCATTTATGATATCAATTATGTTTTTAGAGCTTATCCATTCATGATATGTTATTACATTTACATCAGGATTCATCTCGTTGATTGTCTCTTTACCAGATATAACTTTATCTTTGCCAATGTCCTTTGTTCTATGAATTATTTGTCTTTGAAGGTTTGATAAATCCACCTTATCATAATCTACTAATCCTATAGTTCCAACACCTGCTGCCGCAAGGTACATAGCTGCTGGCGCTCCAAGGCCACCTGTCCCTACTATCAAAACCTTTGAATTTAATATTTTTTGCTGCCCATTTGCACCAACTTCTTTTAATATAATATGACGTGAATACCTTTCTAACTGTTCATTAGAAAAATTCATCTACTTCCTCCTCCCATGTAATAAAGGAATTCAACTGTATCTCCGTCTTTTACAATTATTTTATCAAAATCATCTCTTGACAATATTTCATCGTTAAGCTGAACCGTTACATATTCTTTCATTTTAACATTTAATACATCTAACAATTCCTTTACAGTATACTCTCTGTCAATTTTTTGATCATTGCCATTTACTTTGATATTCATAGTTACACTCCTCACTTTATATTTTCATCTTCTAAAATTTCTTTTTTGAAATTTTCAAGTCCAATTCTATTTATTGTGTCATAAAGCCTTTCTTTGCTGATCCCATTGCTTTTGTAAAAATTCATTGTTTTCTCAATAATGTTTGGTATTTTTTCTACATCAACAAGGTCTGCAATATGGTACCCAAAGTTGTACTTTTTGCCAAACTTGCCGCCCACAAAAACTGCTACGCCGTTTCTTTTTCTCTTCCATGCATCCATTGGGCACACTCTAATGCATGAACCGCAATAAATACATTTATCATCATCTCTTCTGGCTAAATTGTCTTTAATCATAATTGCTTTCACGTCACAGACATCTGCGCATAGTCCGCAACCTGTGCATAAATCCTCATTAAGTTCAGGCTCTACCTGCCCTTGAAATCCGATATCATTAAATTGAGGCTTCGTACAATTATTAGGGCAACCTGAAATTCCCATCTTAAATTTATGAGGGAAACCAGGTGTTGGAAAGAACTCGTCATCGAGTTTTTTTGCTAAACCTTGCGTATCAATTAATCCATATGGGCAAATAGTACCTTTGCAGGCTACAATCGGTCTTACTCTCGGTCCACAACCAGCCATTGCAAGTCCAATTCTCTCAACTTCTTCTTTTACCTCTTGTAATTTGGAATAGTGAACCCATGGAATCTCTATTCCGAGCCTTACTGTAAAGGTAACATATCCCCTACCGTATTTTTCAGCAAGTTCAGATACTTTTCTCATCTGTTCAGCGGTAATATTGCCGGCGACCACTCTTATTCTTATTGAGTAGTAATCTTTTTGCTTTTGTTTAATGAATCCACCATCTTTTAATGTCTTTACTAAATCATCACTTGAAATCATATTATCCCTTCCTTAAATTCATAGTAAACTGATATGAATTTGTGAATTTCTTTTGTATAATTTAACACATTGTTTAAGTAGTGTCAATCTTAATATTTTGTAATGCTTATAAAAATATTTTAACTCTTTGATTGAGTACAAGATATAATAATTAATATATAAAAAATTAGGGGCTTGAAATACAAAGCCCCTATAAATTACAAAACAAATTACGTTAAAGTTTTTTACACTAATCTTGGAATAATGTCGTTGATAGATACCTTTCACCTGTATCTGGTAACAGAGCTATTATTGTTTTGCCTTTGTTCTCTGGTCTTTTAGCGATTTGTGTTGCTGCAAATACAGCCGCACCTGACGAAATACCTACTAAAAGCCCTTCAGTCTTTGCAAGTGTCCTTGATGTCTCAAAAGCTTCATCATTTTTTACTTGAAAAACTTCATCAATTATATCTCTATTTAATACATCCGGTACAAAGCCTGCGCCGATACCCTGTATCTTATGGGGTCCTGGCTTCCCACCTGATAATACAGGTGAACCAAATGGCTCTACTGCAATAATCTTTACATCAGGTTTCCTCTGTTTTAAAACTTCACCTATACCTGTGATCGTACCACCGGTACCAACACCTGCGACAAATATATCAACTTCTCCATCTGTATCTCTCCATATTTCCTCAGCAGTAGTCTTCCTATGTATCTCCGGGTTTACCGGGTTTTTAAATTGCTGTGGTATAAATGAGTTTCCATACTCTTTTGCCAATTCTTCAGCTTTCTTTACAGCACCTGACATTCCTTCAGGACCTGGTGTTAATACAATTTCTGCCCCAAGTGCTTTAAGTAAATTTCTTCTTTCTACACTCATTGTTTCAGGCATTGTCAAGATTAACCTATATCTCTTTGCTGCTGCAACAAATGCCAAAGCAATACCTGTGTTACCACTGGTAGGTTCAATAATGACAGTATCTTTATTTATCAATCCTTTTTCTTCTGCATCTTTAATCATTGCATATCCTATTCTATCCTTTACACTGCTTAATGGATTGAAGTACTCTAATTTAGCAATTAGCTTAGCCTCCAGATTATTCTCTTTATTGTAGTTTGTTAATTCAAGTAATGGTGTATTTCCAATTAGATCTGTAAGGCTTTTTGCTATCTTTGACATTATATCCTCTCCTTTTTATATTCTAGTATTCCGCTATGAATTTATGTATTTATATTATATAGCAATTTAACATATTTGTAAATAATATTTTATCATTTTTATTATATATTTTATGTAAAAAAATAACCGCATCAGCGGCCACTATTTTTTAATTTTCTTATCATTATTTAATTTGCAGCAGTCGGGTACTTCACCTTTAAATGTTTCTTTATTTGCCTTTTCGAGCTTCTTTAAGAACTTTTCTACCCAATTAAACATATAGGATACGCCCCTTTAAAATTTATTGCTATACTTCATAGCCTACATCAACAATTGCTTTTTTCATATCATCTATAGTAACTTTTTTTGGATCATATGTCACAGTGACATTAGCCTTTTCAAGGTCGACCGTCGCTTTTGATACGCCGTCAAGCTCTTTTAATGCTTTTTCAACAGACATTTTACAATGGTTGCATGACATGCCTTTTACGTCTATTGTAGTTGTTTCACCTTTTGGTCCAAATAAACTCATAGCATAATCTCCTTTCATATACTTATTAGGGGTATCCCCTATACTAAGTTTAGTTTAATTATCTCCAAATGTCAATATATTATATCATCGACATTTGAATTATTATCTCCTACAAAAGACACAACTATTTTGTTAGGAAGACAGACTATATCCAACCTGTTTTGGAACATAAATATTTCGTCATAATTTTTATAACCCAAACCTCACCAGATTTTATCTCGGAATATACAAAATATGTTCCTTACCACCAAGAAACCTCTTTGTAAGATTTATTAATCTATTTGCCGCTTCTTCCAAATATTCTTTGCTTGTAGCCCTATTACCTTGAAGTATATAAAAGCAATTCTTTGTATCTAATGTAACTTTAGTTTTTTCCACCTGCCTTATTTCAAGCCTGCATATTATATCATTTGCATCGTCGACATAGGCATATTCACCAGCTTTTACTGGCTTTGGCTCATCTTGACCAATAGGGATATAATTTTCATCTTTCATATGTCTTCATATTGCATAGATGATTTAATCATACTTTTCGCTATCACCTTAGTTTTTGTCTTAGATTGCTTAAGATGGACAGCGTATAAAGGCACTTTTGTTTTAAAATTAATATAATTATCATCCCCCATTATTATATCTATAAAGTATGATAATACATTTGGAAAGAATCTAATTGCTTTTTGTATGAATGGCATATTGTTATAGGCAAATAATGATAATCTGTATGCCCATTTAATATCTGGTATAACTTCCTTTTTTATTCTTTCAGTATATTCGTCAAGTTCGCATTTTTTATTTAAATATTTATTAATAACATCATATGATATATTAGCCGTAAGTATTGCATTATATATACCTTCACCCGTAAATGGATCTGCAAGTCCTGTAGCATCACCTATTAAGATTATTTTGTCGCTATTATAGATTCCTTCATTACCATCTGGAAAAGATAATTGATGTCCATATACTTTAATTTCAGCGTTATTACCTATCATATTCTTTGTAAGTAAATTATTAAGCTTTTCCTTTATATCAGCTGATTTATTCAAAAAAGTTCCTACGCCAATAGATAGTCTGTCGCTTTTAGGAAATATCCAACCGTAGCCACATTTAATTACACTGAAATCAACTATTACTTCTCCCTTTTTTTCTTCAATATTTTCCTTTTCTGTGTATACCTCGGCTTCAAGTGCTATGCCCTTATTCCCATTTTTTAAATTAGCTTTATATGCAACATTGCTATTAATCCCATCCGCGCCTACCAAAACTTTTGCTTCATATTCACTTTTGTCGGTTTTTACAACAATGCCTTTATCAGTTTTATAAAAATCCAAAAATCTTTCATCATCATGTACTTTGCATCCACATTCAACGGCTTTATCGACAAGGTATTTGTCAAATTTAATTCTATCGATCTGATATATAATTGGTTTATCTGTCTTTAAACAAATAGATTTATTGTTATCAAATATAAATAAAATCTTATAAGTAATATCTTCAATATAATTTCTTATATCTAAATCTAACAATTTATAACATCTTGATGTTATGCCACCACCACAAGCCTTATACCTCGGCAAACTGTGCTTTTCTATTAATAATACTTTATAGCCATCTTTTGATAATTTTCTAGCCAGTGTTGAACCGGAAGGGCCACTGCCAATTATTATCGTATCATACATTTAATTCACCTCTATAATTATTATAATTGCAAAGTTGAGTAATTCAAATATGAATCATAATAGATATTTAAATATTTTTAATGCATATAAATATATGAGGTGGTTTTATGTTAATAAAAATAATAAGGGTCTTTTGCATCCCGTATTTCACATCACTTGGCGTTGTAATCGGTGGTACAATAATAGGATCTCTCTCATCTATATTTATATTTGAATCACCTGTTAAAATAATAAATTCTATATTAAAAGATATAAGGCTTTGGGGTATACTTGTCGGTCTTGGCGGTTCTTTTACAACAATAAGAGGTCTTGAAATAGGATTAAGCGGTGAATTTACACAACTTGCAAAACAAGGGTTAATACTCTTAGGTGCCTTTTTAGGGTCATTTACTGGGTTTAAAATCATATCTTTTTTAATAGGTGAAATCAAATGAAAAAATATGCTAAATCTTTTAGTGTTTTACTTATTGGTATAATCATTGGTGGTGCAATCGTTAATTTTATAAATGGTATATTAATAGAAAAAATCACTTTTGAAAAAGAATCATATAAAATGAATAATTTAATGTTACATGAAAAAATCGATAAATTAAATGAATCTTTAAAAAGTCAATCATATAAAGTAGTAACAGATATTACACCGCGTGTTAATAGCAGTAATAATAAAATTAAAATAGAAGTGGAAAAATACATAAAAAGCAAGCTTAAAGATGTATATGGAAAGCAAATCGATAAAGTCGATCCTGATTTAATTTTTAATATATTTGAAGGTCGTATTTTGTCGATAGAGAATAAAAAAATTATTCTAAAAGTAAAGTACATTATAATTAACACAAATATTGAGATATATGTAAATACACAAATTAAAGAGTAATTGGAGGGTTACAAATGTTACTTAAACAAAATGTTGGACCATATGATAGGGCAATAAGAATAGCAGCTGGCAGCGCTATTGCTGCATTAGGGCTTTTTAAGAGAAAAACACAGACAGGTAAACTCATGGGCATAATGGGCCTTTGTTGGGCAATGGAAGGTTTTTTAGGCCATTGCTTTTTCTACGATCTCGTTGGTATATCTACAAAAGATGAGACGTAGGCTTATATTTTTATTGACATAAAAGCATAACAAATATATAATTAATTTAATATTTTAAATTGATAATGAAATATCTCATCCAGAGTGGTGGAGGGACTGGCCCGATGAAACCCGGCAACCGTCAGCTTTTTCTGAAAATGGTGCTAATTCCAGCAAAGCAATTTGCTTTGGAAGATGAGAAGATGTGAATTTTCGCGCCTCTTCTCAAAGAGGCATTTTTAATGTATAAAACCGGAGGTGATAAAATTGCCAATAAAAATACCTGATAAACTACCTGCAATAAAAATTCTCGCAGACGAAAACATATTTGTTATGGGTGAAGAAAGAGCAATTCATCAGGACATACGCCCGCTTAAAATTGCAATACTTAATTTAATGCCAACAAAAAGTGTTACAGAAACGCAATTATTAAGATTATTGAGCAATAATCCACTGCAAATTGATATAGTATTGCTATATACGGCGTCACATAAATCAAAAAATACCTCACCAGAATACCTTAAAACATTTTATAAGACATTTGACGATGTCAACTGTGAAAAATTTGACGGCCTCATAATAACAGGTGCACCTGTCGAAACATTGGAATTTGAAGATGTCGATTATTGGCAAGAATTAAAAGAAATAATGGAGTGGAGTAAACATAATGTTTATTCGACATTTCATATATGTTGGGGTGCACAAGCAGGTTTGTATTACCATTACGGAATTCCCAAATACCCCTTAAAAGAGAAAATGTTTGGTGTTTTCTTACATCGGATTGTCAAAAAAAATGTCGATTTGCTTAGGGGTTTTGATGACGAATTCTATGCACCACATTCAAGGTACACCGAAGTACGAAAAGAAGATGTCGAATTGGTCAATGACCTCGATATACTTGCGGAATCAGATGAAGCAGGACTATATATAATAGGGTCAAAAGGTGGTAGACAAATATTTGTTACAGGCCATTCAGAATATGATCCATTGACACTTAAAGCAGAATATGAAAGAGATATAAAAAAGGGAATAGCTATCAATATACCCAAGCATTATTTCCCGGGAGATAACCCCGAGAGAGAACCTTTAGTTAAATGGAGAAGCCATGCAAATCTGCTTTTTTCTAATTGGCTTAATTATTATGTATATCAGGAAACTCCATATGACATCAATAGAATTAAATAAAAACTTACTGTTTTGTATTTTTATACATTATATAAATATGCTTTTTTATTTAAACTTACTTTGTAATGAAGGATTTACAACTTCATTCTTTGTTTGTAAGTACTAGTAAACGTTAATTTATTCATTGACTTTTTTAATCTAGTATGTTAATTTTATAATGTTAATATGTCAAAGAAAGGAATCATACATAATGGATAAATCGCAAAAGCTGAAAAAAGATATTGGTTTATTTATCGCAACAGCATTAGTTACGGGCAATATGATGGGTTCCGGTATATTTATGCTTCCGGCAACATTGGCATCAAAGTCCGGACCAGGATCAACAATACTCGCATGGTTAATTACAGGTATCGGTTCAATTTTTCTTGCACTTTCTTTCGCAAATCTCGGTTCAAGGATTCCAAAGGCAGGAGGGCCCTATGAGTATTCAAAGTTAGCCTTTGGGGATTTTATCGGTTTTATCAATGCATGGCTTTACTGGAATGGTTCATGGATAGGTAATGCCGCTGTCGTCATAGCTGTTGCTAGCTATTCGAGTGCATTATTCCCGATTTTATCGCAAAGTCATCTGGCAGCATTTTTATACACAAGTGCAATTTTATGGATTTTTACAATTATAAACATAATAGGTGTAAAAAGAGCAGGTTCGACACAAACAACAATTACAATATTTGAGATTTGCTTGTTCTTATTTTTTATTGTTGTTTCTGCTGTTCATTTTAAGCCAGGAAATATAATGCCTTTATTCCCGGCAGGAAAAGGTATTGGTACACTTTCGGCTGCTGCTACATCGACATTATGGGCATTTGTAGGACTTGAATCAGCTTCAATAACAGCAGAGGAAATTAAAAATCCTGAAAGAAATGTCAAATTAAGCACTATATTTGGCATATTGATAGCAGTAATAATGTACCTTGCAATTAACTTCTTTGCAATGGGTGCAATGCCACAATCAGAACTTGCCAAAAGTGCATCACCGATTGCGGACATATTGAAGCAATTTTTAGGCCGAAGTATAACAAATATTGTCATTATAGGTTCTGTCATAAGCGTACTTGGGACAACAGTAGGTTGGCTTCTTTCGACGGCTCGTGTTGCATATGCTGCAGGCAAAGACGGATTATTTCCGGAAATCTTTGCAGGAATACATCCTAAATATAAAACCCCACATATATCATTAATTGTCGGGTCTATTTTAGTTAACATATTGCTGTTCATGAATTATACAAAGTCGTTAGTATCTGCATTTACATTCATAATATTGCTTGCTACACTTTCTTTCTTACCAGTATATGCATTTACGGCTGCGGCCGAGATTATGCTTCTTATAAAAAGAGAAGAGAAAATAAATGTATTTAACTTCATAAAAAATTCTTTCGTACCGCTTCTTGGGTTTGTTTATGCAATCTGGACAATATATGGATCTGGTGCAGAGACGGTAATGTATGGATTTATAATGCTTATGTGTGGCATACCATTTTATATCTATATGAAACATAAAGATTCAGTTAAATTAAATGAGATTAGAAAAGTTTTAGAAAACTAAAGTTAAAGCCGCTTTTAATAGCGGCTTTTTCAAATGGTTATATTTTTTCTATATTTTTTACAGCTGTAAAAATAAGCTATATTTCTCTTCGTCTTATTATTACATATATCCTATATTTTGTCCCAATTGCCTATTTATTTTCATTTATGGTCTTTACTATAAGTGAAGCAAAATATCTTGCTCCAGATGGCTGTAGATGGACAGCATCCTTTGAGAAAAATGAATCATGTCCTGCACTAGCACTATACCAATCAACTATTGCTGTATGTGGATATTTTGAAGCTACTTTTGATAATGTAGCATTTACTATGCTTTCCCATGGTCGAGGAACACGTACATTCACTAATATTATCTGTTTAACTGGTTCCGCCGATTTAAGCAAAGATAGCAGCTGATCTTCTGTAAATGGGCCATTTGTACCAAGTTCGATTATCAATGTATTGCCTAATTCTCCCTTTGCTTTCAAGTTCTTTACGACATCCACTGCTTGGTACAGTTGCCGTCCAACTTTGCCATCAATAACAATACCTGGCAGTAATTCTTTTAAATATGGTTCGGTATCAATCAAAATAGAATCGCCAATAACTGTTATGCCTTTGCCATCTTGTGCTTTAACTTCTTGCTTACCTTCAATTACATTTATAGACTCATTATTTCCTCCATTATTGTTCTGTGAATCTGTTTTCCCACCATTATATGGATTAACTTTAACATCTCTTTTATTATCAGGTAGACTTGGCACAGTATGTGCTGTATTTTCATCAATATTTTTGCTTGCAACACTGGAAGTATTGCTCTGATTAATATGTATGGTTTTTCCTTTACCTAAAGCTGATGTAGTTGCAGCGGTAGGTGCTATTCCGGTCATTCCTATTATAAATACTCCAATAGTAAATACCGCTGTTAACATTATTACCCATGTTTTTATTGGTAATAAAGTCCACCTTTTCTTATTTTGTTTAAGTGACATAAGCTGGTGCCATATATTTTTAAGTGCACCGTGTCTTATAGGATCTTCTATATATTTCCATGATATGGCAGCTATTAGTATAATAAATACTACCTGAATTATAGCATGGACAACATTTATTCCATTGGTATTTACCAATGGGCTTGTCAAAATCAGTATGGGGAAGTACCAAAGATAAACACCATATGACCTTGCACCAAGCCATCTCAGTGGCAAACAACCTAATACTTTACCAAGTCGGCTTGCCGGATGTGCAACTGCTGCAATAGTTATTGCTGCAGCTATTGATAATATAAACATACCACCCCTATATAAGAATGTATCATATTGGTTTATAACAACAAACATTATAAAAATGGATAATAGTGAAATAGATCCAATCACATCAATAGCAAGTATAGCATGCTTTGATATATTGTTTGAAAGCTTCCCGCTTGGCCAAATTAATGCAAGTGTAGAACCTATTAATAATCCAAATGCACGGGTATCTGTACCGTAATAAACGCGGCTTGGGTCTAATCCAGGTTGGTATATCAAAGCCATTTCAATAGCAGATGCTATAGCGAGAAATATTGTTGTCCACAAAATAGTTGTTTTTTTCTTAATATATCTAAATCCGATTATAAATAAAAATGGCCAAACTACGTAAAATTGCCCTTCAACAGCCAGCGACCACAAATTGCCGAATGTAGAAGGCGGGCCAAACTTTGCGAAGTACGATACCTTGTGGAAAATAAGCCACCAATTGTTGATATATAAAATGCTTGTTAATGCATCGCCTTTTATTGAGGAAAGTCTTTCACTGTCAAACAGTGTCACCCAGCTAACAACTAATACTATCATTATAAAAAGAGCTGGAAATAAACGACGAGCTCTTCTTATCCAGAAATTCTTCAAATCTATCTTATTACTTTTTTCCCATTCAACTGTCAATAAATTTGTAATTAAATAACCTGATAACACGAAAAATATACTGACTCCAAGAAATCCACCTTGCATAAAGCTTAGATTCAAATGATATCCAATAACAGCAAGTACCGCTATTGCACGAAGCCCATCAAGCCCTGCCATATATCTACTGTTGCTATTTAGTGGCTTTGGCATCGAGATCCCCTCTTTCTCGAATATAAAATATATATAATTCCATTATTTACTTTCTACATAAGTATAGCTTTCCTTCATCGACTAACCACATAAAAACACTATACATTATTTACTGATTAATACAATATCCCACGCTAGCTCTTATATTTCTTAGGCATGTTCAATTATATTCTATCAATATTACAGAATAATTACAATAACATAGTGTAGTAATATACGTTGCCATTGGGATTGATGAAAAAGGCTATCGTGAGATTATAGGTTTTTATGTTAGAGGTAAAGAAAGTGCAATTACAAGATTAATATAATCGTGTAAATTCATAAACCGGCTTCATATAGCATATAGTAATCATGCCGGTTATGAATATAAATATGTCATAATATTTTGATATCTTAAATTTACTATCAATATTATCAATTAATTACTTTTTTAGACAATAATTTGGTTACTAAAAAAAGTTACACAAAACTCTTATACTATTACTATTGTTTCATCTAAACGCCCATATAGCTTATTTTTATTATATCTGATATTTTTGGCTAAATTCATCTTTAAATTTTAAATTTAAAATATATTGGATTAGTAAATGCAATCATAACATGCGTTCCATACATAATACCAAATAATTCTGCTCGCATCCATAATAACTTTCTAGGTATATCTAATTCATAAATAAGTTCTCCACTTCTATTTTTAATTTTATTTTCATTTAAATAACCTAAATTACTATTTAATTTAACTTTTAATGAATCATATTCAATTTCCCAGTGATTTGTCTTAACAGACAGATCAATATTGATTTTAATCCCAAGTCTCTCGCTATCATTTAATAAATATACTATATCACCAATACACCATTCCATATTTTGATTAATCGAAAAAATATTAAATGTCAGTAAAGGTCCCATTGACACAATTACAGAACCATTCCGTAAAGATTCTATTATTTTTTCTCCATTTCTTAGTTCGTTTCCCGAATTCTTAATATATGTTGACGCAATCGGATCATTTTTTGATTCATAATAATGTAAATCTAAACCAGATACAGCAGTAATTTTATATCCTTGGTTAAGTAAATCTGTCCATAATCTAAAAGCCCTCAAATTATCTCTTTTATTAGAAGGGAAAGTCCTCGACCAGACCTCTAAATAATCAATCTCGGACCAATTATCAATTACATATTTCCAATAGCACCCCGTACACATTGGAAAACCAGGACGGAATGGATGTGCAATTCCTACGATACCATCTTCACTATGTATTTCCTTTATTCTACTTATAAGATTTGATGCGGTTAAATCTCTCCAGTCAACATAATGATTAATTCCAAGTACAAGCATATGACCAAAAAATGTCGTTAATTCTATACCACGAATTATTGAAATACCACTTTTAGATTCAGTTTCTTTAATTTCTTTAAACCCAGAATTAGTGTTATGATCAGTTAGTGCAAATCCATTTAACCCTAATCTTTTTATATACTCAGCAAGCTCTATAAGACTTAGTTTACCATCGCTATGAATTGTATGTGTATGTAATTCAAAAGGAACCCATTCATTCAAATTCATCATTACCTTCCCAAATAAACAATTTATATTTGCAAAAATCCGTAACTATAGCATGTAAACTCAGCGTTATAAAAAAATATCCAGCCGGTATTGAGCCTTGAATTAATCCCGGTGACGCACTTTTATTAGATATAAATAATTTCTGTACATTATCTTGCCGATGTGCACATCCTCTAAATCCATTTTTATCATCAAATGACAGGGTAATCAAATTTTTTAATGGTAGATAATTTCCTAGATTCTCTTTATAATAAACCATATCTTCTTCATTCACATAATTCTTTAATGCTTTTTTAATAATTTTCATACTTTCTTCCGCGTTATCCAACTCTTTTGGATTATAAGAAAATTCAATAATCAATTTCTTACACACCATAGGTAAATACAATTTATAGGTTATATGAGTTTTAATACATAAAGGTGTCACAATTGATTCAGTTTTATAAATTAAATTCATCGTTATATCACCTAACATAGTTTTGTTTTTAAACATATTTAATTTATAAATTTAAAATGGCCAATCATATTTTGGCGCAAAATTGTATGGAAGAAAATATTGTTGAATTATTGGATTAGACCACCTATATTTAATATACATTTTTTTATTCTTTAAATAATCGTAAGTATATATTGGCTTATTAAAAGTTGTATAATCTTCAAAACTGCCTTTAAAACATTCCGGCCATCTTTGTTTTATCGGATGTTTTTTCATTCTTCCACCATTTGATAAATCGCGATATGTATTTTTAAGAAAATCGGATAATTTGATGCCCATATCATTTATAATGATGTTTTCCCATCCATCAATTATTGAACCATGTATCCCCCATTCAATATAAATACTTGGATGTCCTTCATCTCTATTTGCTTTATCAATAGCTTCTTGTGATGATAGTATATGACTATGATAAAAAGTCCAAACTCCATCAACAAGCTTTGTCTTAACATCATATGATACCCAAATTTCTTCATGGTCACATGGTTCATAATCATCCGGGTAATTATAGTCATCATCCCAGAATAAATGATATGCTATTAAAGGTTTTTCTGGATGGTGTATAGCAATTATATCTTTAAGATTAAAATATTCATTTTTTGTTGTATAAAGAATAGGAGCATATTTAAGCATCATGTTAATATCATACTCATTTGGCACTTTTGCCGGTTCCATCTCTAATACTTTTTTATAATACAAACCAGCCTTGAGTAAATCCTTTTTTATATGAAATGCTTCTCCTATTCTCACCAACGGAGCGGGATCATTAGGATATGATAACGCTAATAAATTATTTATCAATATACTCAAATCGCAAATATCCATATCTTCCAATTTATCCCACGTTTCACTTTTTACAAGTTTTTTTATTAGATCTGGATATTCGTGTTTCATCATCTCTTTTAACATAATCATCATCCTTATATTTAATAAGATTTTAAACTGTAAATTACTCTTGGATATTCCATTTATCTTCTTTCATTATTGAATATATATAAAAAGCACCAACTATCGAGCAAATAATAAACATGAAGACAGATATCGCTGCTGCTTTTTGTAAATTATAAAATGCACCAAATTCCTGATATAGTGATACACCTAGCATAATAGGTGAATTTGATCCCATCAAAAATGGTGTTGTAAATGATCCTACATTGCTCATAAATACAAATGTGATTGCGACTAAAGCAGATTTCGCGGTTAAAGGTAATATTATTCTTCTAAATATTTCTACTTTACTTGCGCCAACATCTCTGGCACTTTCAATTATAGAATTTGGAATGCTAGATAGTGCTGCACTGATTATTATTGTAGCAAATGGAATATTAAACCATAAATTCATTAGTATAATTCCTTGTGGAGTATACATTAAACTTGGTTTAAAATGAATACCGAATATAAGTAAAAGCCTGTTAATAGCACCCGCATCATTAATAACTCCCATCATAGCATATACTGCGACAATTCCGGGAATAAACTTTGGAATTAAGTAAAGTTTACCTATTGCATTTGAAAACCAACTTTTACAAAATCTTAAATACATAGCCATCAGATATGCGAAGATTATTGTAAAAATAACTGTAATTATGACAATATTCAAAGTATATATTATATTATTTACTGAACTTCTATCAGAGAATAAATGAACATAATTTTCTAAAGAATATTTTCCATCTTTTGACTGAAAACTTAGCAATACTGATTGAATAATGGGTATTGTAATTACAACGATTATGATAAAAATTGATGGTAAAACGAGTCCTATTCCAATAAATTTATTAACAATATTCTTTTTCAAATTAAACCACCTTCTTTTTACAAAACATCGAGTCGACATTAAATGCCGACACGATGTTTTTAATAAATGGATTCTTAATTAAGTGTAGCAATCTCGCTTTGCCATTTCTTCTGTGCTTCACCATCGAGCGCACCTATGGTATATGTCCTCAATTTTTTAATATCAAGACCAGAAAGCATATCAAGTGTATCTTTAGAGAGTAATGACGTTTTTATTACTGGAATGGCTTTCATCTTTTCTACGAAAATCTTTTGCCCTTCAGGTGATGCTACAAAATTGAGTAATTTGTATGCAGCTTCTTTATTTTTAGACATGCTTGGAATAACAAGTGTTTGAATTCCACCTGTAAAAGGAGGGTCAATTTGTGCTAATTTTATTGATTTAGGTAGCAATCCGCGTGATTTTTGATCAAGAGTCATATCTGCCCATGCTGGAATCATATCTACTTCCCCATTGGCAAGCAAATCAAGTGTCCCCTGATTCTTCTTCGGATACTGTACTTTTCCGGATGCTTTATACATAAATGGATGTAATTCTTTTAGAAGATCAAATCCCGGTTTCCATTGGTCTTCCCACTTTTTATCATCTGAAGTCAATGCTTCTTCAGGAAGTTTATTATATATGGCAGTTATTAAAAATGAATCACCTGCACCGCCTGTTGTAGGATCATTGTATGCAAATCTTCCCGGATGTTTTTTTATCCAATCATACAATTCATCGGCAGTTTTTGGGGGGTTTTGTACTTTATCTGAATTATATGCTAGTAATACCGTAGTACCACGAAAAGCCATAGCCTTGTCTCCGCTAATAGTCGACTTTTGTACAATATTCTTCATATTTGGAATCTTATCAGTTGAAAGAGTAGTTAATGCGTCTTTTCTAGTTTCATTGAATATCCTTATTAAATCATTATCACTTGTTTCTAATATATCAATATCTGTTTCTTTTTGTCCTGCTTTTATTGCAGATATCAGCTTGTCAACACCTCCTACGCCGCCTGTGCCTGATGCTAAATATTGCAACTTTACATCTATATCAGGATTTTTATCTTTAAATGCTTTTAAAACTGCTTCCCAAGTAGCACGTACATTATCAGAACCACCTGTATAAAGATTTATGGTCGACTTAGTATTTCTACTTGAATTATTATTCGTCGCAGTATTTTTTGAACCACAACCGCTTACTAAAATAGATAATGCTGTAAAAATTGATATTAGAATTAACAATATCTTTCTGTTAATCATGATTTATCCTCCTTTTTTATATTATTATTTATTTTTATAAATACAATGCCTTCCTATAGATAGACTCACATAATCGCCAATTTTATATGTTTCTGTATTTTCCCTTGGTAAAAAGGTCTTAATAATACCCTTTTGAGTTTCTACATTCATTTCAACAAAATGTCCTAGCACCATTATTGTACTAATTTTACCATCAATTTCTCCTTCACCATACTTGTTAACGCTGACGTTTTCTGGTCGTACTGCAATAATGTCATTGGAATCATTGCCCGAAATAAAGTTCATGCTACCAATAAACTCAGCTACAAATTTATTTACGGGTTTGTCATAAACTTCCGCAGGCGTGCCAATTTGCTCTATTACGCCTTTATTCATAACAACAATCCTATCTGATATAGCCATAGCTTCTTCCTGATCATGTGTCACAAAGACAACTGTTATATTTAATTCATTCTGAATTCTTTTAAGTTCTTCTCTCATCTGTGCTCTTATTTTTGCATCAAGGGCTGAAAATGGTTCATCTAAAAGAAGAAGTGATGGTTTAATTAGCAATGCTCTAGCAATTGCTACCCTTTGTTGTTGACCTCCAGATAATTGCGATGGATATTTCTTTTCCATGCCTTCCATTTTAACAAGCCTCAATGCATTAGATACCTCTTCTTTAATCCTCTGTTTTGTATGCTTTCTTAAACGAAGTCCAAATGCAAGATTTTCAAAAACCGTCATGTGAGGCCAAAGATTATAATTCTGAAACACCATAGCAGTAGGTCTTTTTTCTGGTGGATATTTCCCAATATCAATATTGTCAAGTATAACAGTTCCTGAGTCATTCTCAAGAAAACCACCAATAATCCTTAAAATTGTTGTCTTACCACATCCAGAAGGACCAAGGATAGTAACTAGTTCACCTTCGTAAATTTCCAAATTTATATGTTCTACCCCATCACCATTTTCGTATTTTTTAGTTATATCCTTTAGTATAAGTTTAGGACCGTTTCCTTTTATTTCTGTCATTATTTTTTCCTCCATTATCTTAACAAAAAAACTTATTTTATTTTAAACCCTTCTGCCAGTATGTTTGTACCAAAATACTTGATAAGAATAAATAGAAGAATTATTGTCGGTATAACAAGGATAAGTGAAAATACCGCTCCAGCTGTCGCTGGATAATCAAATATTACCGAATACATGACTACTGGAATTGTCTTATAATTAGGTACGCCGACTAATAAAGTTCCTTGTGCTTCTTCCAATGATTCTAGAAATGTAAAAATCGAAGCAACTAATATACCAGGCATTGCTATTGGAAGAGTAACATGCATAAACGTTTGAAATGGTGAAGCACCAATATCTCTTGCTGCTTCCTCTTGTTGTCTATGAACATTTTTGAATGAACCCGCAGGTATCCATGTCATATACATCATTGTATTTATTAAATGAATTATTATAACCCCTAAAAAGGTACCCATAAGGTTGAGTTTATAAAATAGTATGCCTATTGTAACATATAGACCTATTTTAGGAAAAGCATTTGTTACTAGAAACGAGAAAAGAAACAGTCTTCTAAAAGGGAATTTGAATCTTGCAAATGAATAGGCTGCGGGAACACATATTATTATTGATATTAATGTTGTCGTAATAGCTACTACAAATGACAAAATCATTGAACTTACAAGATTATCTTGTGATAAAACAAACTGCCACCACTTCAACGATAATGCAGATGGAAAGAAATTTGGATATTGATATTCATCTGAAAAAGCTAACATAATTACATTCATCAATGGTCCAAAGAAAAACAAAAGAAAAATTGTAAATGCAATAAATTCTAAAAATCTCTTCTTTCCTAGTGCGTAATAAAATCCTTTTATACTAAATAATCTCAATCAATATCACTCCTGAGTGCTATTAGAATCCAAATATAGATTCTCTTCTTTTAAAATCTTAGCAACCAAATCAACCTTATTTGTAGTAATATTATCAACACCATATTCTATCATTCTAAAGATATCATTAATGTTATCAACGGTCCACACAGACAGTTTTTTATTTACATTATGTATGTATTCAACCAGCTTAGGAGTAACAAGATGATAGTCAATATTAATACCAAGTACATCCAAATTGTTTATCATTTTTATTTGTTCAATAATGTAATCCTTGTTAGTTCTATTAAATAAGTTAAGATCAATATTTAAAAAGTATGGAATATCAATGTGTTTTTCAAGGACTTGTCCAACTAAATCATATGAAATCCCGGTTAAAAACACTCTATTATTCATTCCAGTCTTATATAAAAGCTCTTTCAAATATATAATGCCTTCAATTTCTTTTATATCAAGGTTAATTTTTATATTATTAAACTCTTTTACAATTTTAAGCACTTCTTCAAGCCTTATGATATGTTTTCTTATTTTAAATTTTGATTAAGGTGTCAAAAGTATTTTTCCTTCATGATAAACTAAAAATATGGTAAAATAGAAATACAAACAAAAGGAAATAGAAGGAGCGATACATAGCCATGGCATTCAAACCAAACGAATATCAACAAATCACAATTGATGATAGATTCTTAAACTTGGATGAAAGAACAAAAACGTTTGTTTTAAATTCATGGGCAAAAGGCTTTGCTGAAATCATATTTCCAGCAATCAATGAGAAACGCTTTTCCGTATTGTACAGTGACAATCCCGCTTCTCGTCCAAACAGTCCTGTAAACGCAATAATTGGAGCCCTAATACTAAAAGAAATGTTTAATCTCACAGATGACGAACTATTAGCAAGCATCCTATGTGATGTCCGTTTCCAATACGCCCTTCACACTACAAGCTTCAAAAGTCAACCTTTCAGTGATAGGACTTTTAGCCGTTTTCGTGAAAGGCTATATCTTTACAATCTAGAAACAGGAAGAGACCTTCTTCATGAAGAAATGGAAGCCATGGCAAACGTATTTGTAAAATACTTTAATATAAATCCATCAGTAAAAAGAATGGACAGCATTATGGTATCATCCAGTTGCAAAAAAATGTCCAGATTAGAAATACTATACACATGCGTAGCAAATATGGTCAAGGCAGTATACAAAACAGGAGAATATCAACACCTCAAAAACATGGAACACTACCTAGATGAAGACGACAGAAACAAAACAATCTATCATAGAAAAAACGAAGAAATAACAAAAAGACTTCAAGAAATAATTGAAGATGCCTATACACTAATAAAAGAATTAGGAGAAGCATACGCTGAATTACCAGAATATCAGCTATTACAGCGTGTACTAAAAGAACAAACAGAAATAACAGAAGAAGGCAAGATAGTACCAGTAGAAAAAGAAAAAATAAGCCCTGATAGTCTTCAAAACCCAAGCGACCCAGATGCAACATATCGCAAAAAAGCAGGAAAAGACCATAAAGGCTATGTAGCTAACATAGTAGAAACAATAGACGAAAAAGGCTCCATAATAACCAGCTATGACTATGATGTAAACACACACAGCGATAGCAGCTTTTGCAAAGAAACAATAGAAAAGCTAGGGAAACAAGAAAAAGAAATAACAATAATAGCAGATGGAGCTTACAGCAGCATTGAAAACATAGAACTTGCAGATAAAAACAATATCGAACTAATAACAACAGCTCTTATAGGGAAATTGCCAGATGAAATACAAAGCGAATTTGAATTAGATGAAACGACCCATGAAATAATCAAATGCCCAAGAGGAGAAAAACCATACAAAACAAGATACTATGAAAAAACAGGATTATATAGAGCATCCTTCAATAAAAAAACATGTGAACATTGTCCACTAAGAGAAAAATGTGGAGCGAAGCTACAAAAGAAATCGGCATATGTACTGATAACAGCAAAAACAATACAAAGAGCAAGCTATTTGAAAAAGATGTCAACAGAAGAATACAGTGTACTTCAAAAGATAAGAAATGGAGTGGAGGGTATTCCATCAATACTAAGGCGCAAATATTATGTAGATGTGATACCTGTAAGGGGATTAGTGCGCTCAAAAATCTGGTTTTCATTCAAAATAGGAGCCATAAATGCAAAAAAAATACTGAAAATGGCAGCGGAGATGGCTGCAACTTTGTATAAAAATATCAAAATCAAATTTATTCTTACAAAATCAGGTAAAAATCAAGCAAAGTTATCATTAGCAGCTTAAAAAAATGCTTCTTATGACACTTGAATCAATTTTAACTTATTATGACTCAATATGGGTATACAATTATTTATAAATCTTATGTCTACTTCGACTATATTTGCACCAGCATTTATTCCAGCAACTATTGATTCCAAACTGTCTCTTTTTGTATTCATGCATCCAGCATGAGCCGTAATGTATATTTTCTTTTTCTCCATCTTTTGTAAGCTCCATTATTTATTTTAATTTATAAATCTTTCAATTTAACTTAAACACCGCAATAAGAAATTTATGTGGAATTTCTAATAACTATTTTAGCAGGTATAACAGTGCATTCATCAATATAATTACAATCATTCATCATTGTATAAAGCTTTTTCATTGCTATAGAACCAATTTTTATTTTATCTACATGAACCGTTGATAATGATGGTACTGTATATTGGGACATATAAATGTCGTCAAAACCCATAACAGCGATATCATTTGGAATTTTTAATCCTGCGGAATTAAATACTTGTAAAGCACCGATTGCCATCATATCATTGCTGGCAAAAATAGCATCTGGCATATTTTTCGATTGGAGTATTTTCATAGCTCCATCAATCCCACATTCAGCTGTAGAATCACTAATGTATAAATTATGCTGGTTAATTCTTAATCCATTTTCATGTAATGCTGCCTGAAAACCATCCAATCGCCTCTTGTAACTCATGTGTTCAATAGGGCCTGATAAATAAGCTATATTTATATATCCTTTTTGTATCAAATGTATTGCAGCATCATATGCACCATTATAATCATCATTTATTACGTTTGTTGCATCCTCTACGTTGGTTGAGTTATTTATTAGCACATACGGTACTTCTGTTTTTTTTATAATATTTATCAGTTCCAGAGTTATATAACCTATCAGAATGAATCCGTCAACCCTATATTGAATCAAATGATTTAAGGACATATTGTTTATTTCATCATCAGCCATCATTATCATACTATAGCCTTCCATTTTAGCTTCTTTAGCAATTGACTCAATTATTTCACCATAAAAAGGATGCGATAAAAAAGGTTTATTTTTTCTGTAAATAACAACGCCTATTATAC
Organism: Thermoanaerobacterium sp. RBIITD; assembly: GCF_900205865.1. Classification (NCBI taxonomy): domain Bacteria; kingdom Bacillati; phylum Bacillota; class Clostridia; order Thermoanaerobacterales; family Thermoanaerobacteraceae; genus Thermoanaerobacterium; species Thermoanaerobacterium sp. RBIITD. Next base: position 2,474,345 of record NZ_LT906662.1, on the reverse strand, counting down.
CTGTCTTTTTTGTTATCATAGCTCTTGCTAACCTATTTGGCTGGTAATTTAACTTTTTGGCTGCTTCTAAAATTTTTTGTTTTGTAGCAGCTTTGCAACTCCCACCCAATAGTACTCTAGATACAGTAGATTTAGAAACACCTGATAATCTTGCAATATCAATTATTGTTGATATTTTAGTCACCTACTTCTATTTAGGAACGTTCCCATTTTTATGTCGCTAAGTTTATTTTAATAGTTATTTGTTAAATTAGTTTTAAGATAATGTTAAATAATATTAAAATTGTGTTAATACTTTGTAAAATATGATACAAACTGTAAATCCAAATATTATTCCATCGCCACGTTATGGTGATAATAAGTAAATTCATAAACCGGCTTCATATAGCATATAGTAATCATGCCGGTTATGAATAAAAATATGTCATAATATTTTGATATCTTAAATTTACTATCAATATTATCAATTAATTACTTTTTTAGACAATAATTTGGTTACTAAAAAAGTCTTTCTATAATTTATAGAAAGACTTTATATCTTGGTGCAAGTAATTACATTTAGCAAATACTATTTAATGAATTCAAGAACTTCTTCAAGCGGTCTCATTTTTTTAGGCCTTGGCTCATAATCTGGGTATCCCGCAGCGATAAGTGCTATAAAGTCAAGGTCATCTGGTAAATTGATTAACATTTCTATATCTGATTTCGCTTGAACAGGTCCTGTCATCCATACGCTGCCTATGCCGTTTGTATGCAAACCTAATAAAAGATATGAAATAGCAGCTGATATAGATTGTATCCTTGAAGCACATAATTCTCTCGCTTCAAACATTTTATTTGCTTCAATATCCTTGTCCTTTCTCGCCCTTAATATTTTATCTGCCGCTGAAGAATATTTGCCAACAGCAGAGGCAATCAAAACGGGAGCATATCTAAAAAATGATGAGTTTTTTTTCCATCTTTCAATAGATTCTACATATTCATCAGCTTCCGGCCATTCAGCCATCATATCCGTCTTTTCCTGAACACTATCAGCAATTTTTGTAATCAATTCTCTATTTTTAATAACATAAAACTTCCACATCTGATGGTTTCCACCACTTGGTGCATATGTAGCAATATCAATACATTTTCTTAATATTTCATCTGGCACTTCTTTATCTTGCCACTTTCTTATTGAGCGTCTTGTTCTAATAATTTCCGCAAGTTCATCAAAATCCATCTGATTGCATTCCTTCCTTTAAATTACATAATTAATTTCCAGTTTATTATATTACTCTTCTAATAATTCTTTTACTATATTTATCCCATTAAGCTTCATATGATATAGAAACATAGTATGTGTCAAATCACCGTCATGTGGAATAATTTTAAGCCTTTCAGCTGTCTTGACACTAATATCATATGTCTCTACACAATTTTCGGGTACGAAAATACTAATTTTTAAATCATTTGCATTTGCTAACATCTTTAATGAAATAGCTGTTTCATATACGCACAAATCTGTGCAATCACCAACGACAATAAATGTCGACTTTCCTTCTTTGAGCATGCCAATTATTTTTTTCAAAAAGGAATTTCCACCTTCTAATTCGCCACCAAAAAATACATTTAATGAATTTTTTTCATATATTATCGGTTCCCCTTTTATTATCTCTCTTAATTCTTCAACAATACTGCTTTCTTCTGTACCTTCAACGCAATGTTTAGGATAATCAGCAAATTCCATAGCATTTGCCGTATGAGTGTCATTTATAAAAAATACATTTTTTATGCCCATTCTGTATGATGCATTAATTAAATTCTTAATTGGTTCAATTATACCCCCAACTCTTGGACTTGATAGTGCACCACTTTTGCAAAATCCATTTACCATGTCAACAACAAGTAGTGATACATTATCGACACCACCGGCATCCTTTATAAGCGAACTTAGTTTCATTTCATCGAGATTGCCATAAAAATCAAATAAGTAATTCAAAAATGGCCTTGTATTGTACAAAAAACTATCAAAATTCATTTAATTACGCCTCCTTCTAATATATTTAGATAATAGATCGCTTAAAAAATAGCTAGTTATTTTTTCAGCATAAATATCTGACTATAAATTCATATCTATCATCAATATACCATTCTAAATAATCTTTATATGTGTATTGTAGATTTTATCACAAAACATATCATAGCTACCTCTTAAATAAGATTATACCATATTATAATATAAAAATAGAACTCATTAGTCGAGTTCTTTTTTAAGAATAATTTAATATTTGTGAATACCATAATAGGCTTTTCGATATATTTCAATTATATCCTTTTTACTTGGCTTTTTTGCATTCGTCTTTAAAGTATTGTCAATAAGTGCCATATCAGATAATAATTCAAAATCACTTTCATTTACTTTTAAGTCTTTAATATTTGATGGGATTTCTAATTTTCTATTTAACTCTATGACATCACATATCAAGTTATCTGCGGCCGTGCTATCTGAAATATCATATATATTCTTTTTTAGGCTTCTCATGATATCCGCATATCTTCTACAATTGACATCAAGATTATATTCCATAACAAAGGGCAGTAAAACAGCATTGCAAAGGCCGTGCGGTAAATTATAAAGACCACTTAGTTGATGTGACATGGCATGTACAAGGCCAACTCCTACATTGCTAAAAGCTACACCTGCTAAATATTCCGCATATACCATTTGCTCCCTCGCATCTATATTTTTCCCATTCGAGTAGCATTCATAAAGATTGTCAAAGACCAAGGATATTGCCTTTAATGCAGATATATCACTTAAAACATAATGGTCTACAGATGTATATGCCTCTATAGCATGTGTCAAAGCATCCATACCTGTTTCTGCCGTCAATTTTGGTGGTAATCCTATCATCAAAAGAGGATCATCAACTGCAATATCTGGGATCACTTTTTCATCTACTATTGTAATCTTTCGGTGTTCTAATTCATCAGTAATAACACAAAATCTTGTGACTTCACTACCCGTTCCTGCTGTTGTATTAACACATACAAGTTTAATATTTTTATCTTCACATAATTCATTGTTTTTTAAAAGAACTAATTTAACACCTTTAGCAGTGTCGTGTGCACTCCCTCCCCCCAGTGATATTAATGTATCGCATTCATTGTTAATGAAACATTTTACTGCATTTTTTATTGCACTTACATTAGGATTTGGAATAACTCCATCAAATATAGTGCTTTTTATACTATACTCACCTAAGATCTTTTGTATTTTTTCTGTAAATCCTGCTTTTATCATAAACTTATCTGTAACAATCAAAGCCTTTTTACCAGATATTTTCGATATCTTATTTCCTAAATTAAGAAGACAATCTTTTCCGATTAAAGTTATAAAAGGCATAGTAAACAAATTGCCTTGTGACATTTTTTCACCCTCTTATTTATCATAAGACCATATTATACAATTCTAAATGAATCAACCATTACACATCTTCTCTGTCTGGTAAATGTTGCTGCACATGTTAAACCTTCACCTGTCGGACCAGCTATTGTAAATGTTGTAAATCCTTCACCACCGAATCCTATTCCAGCATATGAAGGTGCATTTTTTACAAATATCGTAGTATTTATTGCTCTTGCAAAACGTGTCAAATTATCAATATTCTTTGAATGCATTTCTGCCGTATGGTGATTTCCATGTTCTACTTCTACAGCTACATTTATTGCCTCATCTATATTTTTTACTTTGACAATTGGCAGTATCGGCATCATTAGTTCTTCCTGTACAAAAGGATGTTCTTTATTACAGCGATAAATTATACAAACTATATCATCACCCACATTAACACCTATTTGTTCAAGTAAAACTTTAGCATCTTTTCCAACCCATTTTTTATTTACAGCATATTCAAATTTAGATCTTTTTATTGAACAACCTTCTGCTTTTAACTCTTCTTTTTTAGTTAACACTATATTAACAAGCTTTTCTGCCTCATTATCTGTTAATTCATATGCACCATTTTTTTTCATATTATTAATTAAGTCTTCATATATTGGTTCAACAGCTATTACCTCTTTTTCTGCAATGCACGGTAAGTTGTTGTCAAAAGTACAACCAAGAATTATATCCCTTGCAGCCTTTTTTATATCAGCTGTCTCATCAACAACGCAAGGTGGATTACCCGCGCCAGCACCTATAGCTTTTTTCCCTGAAGATAATACTGTTTTTACGACACCAGGTCCGCCAGTTGCAACTAAGAGACTTATTTTAGGATGTTTTATCATAACATTTGTAGCGTCAAGTGATGGTTTTCTTACAGATGTTATTAAATTTTCGGGTCCCCCAGCTTCTATTATTGCCTTATTTAAAAATTCAACAGCCATTAAAGATGATTTAACTGCACCTGGATGTGGGCTAAATACAACTGAATTCCCCGCAGCTATCATTCCAATGCTATTGCAGCAAACTGTCTCTGCCGGATTAGTCGATGGTGTTATGCTGCCAATTACTCCGAAAGGAGCCATCTCTACGAGTGTCAAGCCTTTATCACCGGAATAAGCTTTTGTTGTAAGCACTTCAGTACCGGGAGTCTTTTCTGCAACTAACTTTAATTTTAGATATTTGTGATCTACTCTGCCCATTCCTGTTTCCTCAACTGCTAACTTAGCACAGTTTTTTGCATTATCAAGTATTGCTTTCCTCATTTCCGATATAAGCCTTTCCCTTTGCTCTATTGACATTTTCATAAGTTCTTTTTGTGCTTCATATGCCGCTTCAATTGCATCTTCCATTCGGTCATATATGCCATTTTGATACTTATCGTTTATACTTTTTTCTTGTATCTCCTTAAGAACACGTTCTATAACTTCAGATATCATATCATCCTTAATCTCCATTGTACATTACCTCCTTAAATTTTTCGAAACCCGCTTTGGCTATTTTCATATCTTGTTCAACAGTTCCTCCACTTACACCTAAACCACCTATAACATCATTTCCAATTTTTAAAGCTATTCCACCTCCAAATGTAACAACTTTTTTGTCAACTGTGTTTATGCCTAAAAGCTCACCATTCGGCCCCGTCATATCTTTTAAATCTTCCGTATTCATTTTTAGCGCAACCGCTGTATATGCCTTTCCTTTCGATATATTAATACTTAATAGAAGTGCTCCGTCCATTCTTTCCTGTAGTACAAGATTTCCTCCATCATCAACAATAGTGATTACTACCGGTATACCTATTTTTTCTGCCATATATTCGGCACTTTCAGCTATTTTCCTTGCTAACTCAAGATTCATCTTTTTAATTGGTGATAAACCTACCACTTTTTTCACCTTTTCATATATTTCGCTATAATCAACAAACCTGGCTAAAATATATATTAAATCTGATAATCTATTTATATATTTAATGAGGTGTGGATTTACTCTTTCTTTGAAGTTGAGTGAAATTATACATCTTTCAGCTCTACGTATAATTGTCCTTGCAACGTCAAAATAAGCACTTTTACTGTTTCCTGGTATTACAAAACCTTGTTGCTTAGGAATTTTATTTGAGTATTCATCGATAATTTTTTCAAGCTCGAGGACGTCTTCTTCTCTTATCTTCTCTGGAAACCTCTCTCTATCTATAGAAGCAAGTTCAGCTGCAACATCAAACAGTTTCTTCTGTATGTTTATTATAATATTTTTTAGGTCTTTATCTATAATGCTGTATCTTACAAGTCCCAAATAAGAATTTGCCTCATCAATCGTGCCATATGCTTCGACTCGCATATCACATTTAGGTACCCTAATATTTCCGAGTAAAGATGTTTCTCCACTATCCCCTGTCTTTGTATAAATTTTCATTTGAATCCCCCATTTCTTTGTCCAAATTTCTATCATATTCAATATTGTCTATAATTCCTACTATAGATAAGTCAACTGGGGATTCTTTTTTCTCTCCTGATGAATATCGTGCACTACTGCCTGTCGATAAAAGGACATATTCTCCAACACCTGCACCAACTGTATCTACCGCGACCATCGGATATCTTATTGGATTACATTTAAAATCAATCTGTTGTACAATAAGTAATTTATATCCAACCAACTTATCATCTTTTCTTGTTGATACAACATTCCCTACGATCCTTCCAAGTAACATTTTTATTCCTCCCTTATAAGCCTTATTTTGTTGTCCATTATGTAATCATTCGCGAGAGGTGTTACTAATGCATTCTTTTTTATATAAATTGTCTTCGATTTGCCAATATTAAGTAAATCTTGGAGTGTTACTACATTAGAATTCAATTTTGTATCATCGCAAATGTCATTTTTATAACTTCTCTTTTGAAAATTCAAATCAAATATACCTTTTATAACATCAAATAGATCACTGGAATTAACGAGAGTAGCTCCAAAGCTTTCAAGTATCTTAAAATAATTTAAAAGCATTCTATTATATGCCTCATTTTTTGTCATTCCCTTTGATATCCTAAATTGGTTTTTAAAATCTGCTCCATCTTTAACAATTATGATTTTTTTATTAAACATAAAGGCTTCGGCTAAGCCAAGTGTAACTTTAGTGTCCTGTATGCCAAGGGCTACCTTTGCAAGTGTATTTCTTGTCAGAGATGCTACTAAAATAAAGTCCGCCTCTTTTATAGATGTCGTAATATCATCCTTTTCTTCTAAAACATCGCTAATGCTTAATATTTTATCAATTCCTATGACTTTCTTTGCTGCATCTGATAAAACAGATTTGTAGCATATATTATATTTCTTAGCTTTTTTAAGGTCAGATAAAATAGAGTCAATATTGAGAGGTGTACCACTAAAAAATAATAAAACTTTCCGTCCAATACGTCTTACTACTTCAGCATATACTTCATCAATTAACTTTTCGATATCCATTTTATCATTCCTCATTATATTTATATATCTTTACAATTCTGACCATATCGCCATTTTTTATTTCGCAGCAATTCGCTTCGTCTGTATCGATATGCATTTCAAGTTTGTTTTTATCATTTACCCGTATTAATACATTTTTGAATATGATCCCTTTTTCACCTTGTGTTTCCACATCAACAAAATCTCCATTTTTTACACCATATCTTTCCGCATCTTCTTTTAGCATGTGAATATGTCGCTTCGCACATATCACTTTATTTTTAAAAATTAAAGAACCTTTTGGTCCAATTACTGCAAGTGTCTCAGAATCTTTAAGGTCTCCAGAATCCCTTACAGGTGGTTTTATGCCAAGTATATAAGAATCTGTTCTTGATATCTCTATCTGACTATATTTTCTCACAGGGCCTAAAACTCTGACATTTGACAAAGAACCTTTTGGCCCCGCTATTGTAACAGTTTCATTAGCCGCAAATTGTCCTGGTTGATTGACTTTGTTTTTCACTGTTAGAGCATACCCTTTACCATATAATACTTCAAGGTCATCCTGTGTCAGATGAATATGCCGGTTTGATATGCCTATTGGTATAGAATAGCTTCGATCTTTTATCGATATTGTTTTTAATATTTCTTTAGCAATTACTTCCGATAAATTTTCCTCCATTTACATCACTCCATGAAGTATTTTTATATGGCCCCACAATATGTGGAGCCAAAAGTTATTATTCAGTTTTTTCAACATTAAGCTTTGGCAGTATCTTTTCTGTGTCTGTATGTGGCCTAGGAATAACATGTATAGATACAACTTCTCCTACTCTCTTTGCTGCATTTGCACCTGCATCTGTAGCTGCTTTTACAGCACCTACATCGCCTCTTACCATAACAGTAACTAATCCAGAGCCTATTTTTTCATATCCAATTAGTACAACATTAGCTGCTTTTACCATAGCATCTGCAGCCTCTATAGCGGGAACAAGTCCCCTTGTCTCAACCATACCAAGTGCTTCACCAGTCATATAAATTACCTCCTATTATTTTTTGTAATGTATGCATAAATTTCTCGGCTGCCCTTTTCTTCTCGGGCAAAGCGGATCTTTGCATAAATTGCATACATCCTTTGTATTTGCAATTTCGTCTAATTTTGTCTCATCTTTATTTTCTATTTCAATCATAACTTCTCCTATTTCTTCAACTTCATCTTCTTCGTCTTTCTCTTCCTCAGCTTCTTCGGCTTTATTAGTTTTATTTCCATCTTTATTGGCCTTTATTTCCTTTAATTTACTAATTTTGATTACATTGTCTGTTGAATTCAGATTATTATCAGAATTATCAACATCATATTGTTGTTTTGCTACTCCAACAGTTTCGGCTGATACAACCATATCTTTTATACCTTCAATTGGCCTCGGTATTACAACACTTGTGTATACCTTGTTAACCTTTGAAGCAGCTATCTTTGCAGCTTCAACTGCAGCTTTAACAGCACCAACATCACCTTGTATCTTAACAGTTACCATGCCACCACCTTTTGAAAGCTCATATCCAATAAGTGTGATGTCTGCTGATTTTAATGCTGTATCACATGCCTCTATAGCGGCGGCAAGTCCTATAGTCTCAATTAATCCTAATGCTTTTGTTATCACAGAATCACCTCCAGCCTTATCTGCTGGATATATATTTTTCAACAATTTCTTTAACAATATTCTCTAAAATATCAGTGTTATCTTTCTTTTTATCTGCTGTATCATTTTTAGTTTTTTGAAGTAATTTAAAGGGTAATCCTTTATATAATCTTGCAGCATTTGTTCCAAAATTTCTCGCAACCTGATAATCGCTATCACCAATACTGATATCAAAAACAGGCTTTTTATCAGGCATTTTTGAATAATACAATGTTAAATTATTTTTATTAGCATTTGCTCCTATCCCAAATTTTGAGATTAGTGCTGTATTATACGGAGTTTTATAAAATTCCTTACTATCGACATATACTTTATAAGGTATACCTTCTTCTTCTATCCCAGCTTTTATTTCCCTTAAGATTCTATCATTACAACCATTTGTTGAAATAACTATTGATGGTATTTCATTACCCATTGTTTTCACTTCCATATAAGTATGATAGTACAAGCCCTGTAGCTACAGCATTCCTTGGTCCTTCTTTTGCTCTAATATTGCCTCTTCCGCATACTATTCCATATTTAGAAAGCGCATCAGATATCATATCAGGAATTTCAAAATCTAATGCAGAACCACCTACCAAAACTACGAATTCCGTGCCCCTTATATCGCCTGTCGTCGAAATATCTTTAAGTGCCCTTATAGCATTTGATACAAAAACTTTCTTTTTAGCATCTCTTCTGACAACTTTTATTTTTTCCATGCTATACTTTGTCGGTATTGGCTCAAGGCCATTCTCGGTTATAACAGCTACTCTTGCAAAAAGTGAAGAGTCTAAAGGATTTTCAAAAAATTGAACTGTTCCATCTTCCAATCTGATGTTAAATAGACTTTCTACTTTTGCAAGTGGATATTTTTTGATGTTTTCTGCAATATCAAAACTATCAAGTCCTAACTCAGATTTAATAAGCATTGTTACCATATCACCAGCACCCGCGTGGTGAATTGACCTTATTTTACCACTTTTATCAATATATGCTGCATCAGTTGAACCACCTCCCATATCAAGTATGGCAAGGGGTCTACTTGTTCCAGGGGTAGTAAGTGCCCCGAGTACTGCCATATTCGCTTCGACACCGGCAATACTAACTTTTATTCCTGTTTCGTCTTCTAATTTTTTAGCTATTTGTTGCATTGGTAATTTATTTGTTCTAACCATTGCAGCGAGGCCAACTGCATTCTCTAAGGAAAACTCCCCAGCAATGCCTCCTTTGACCTTTTGTGGTATAAATGTATCAACTGCAAGGATATCCTGTATATGCATATCACTTATCGGCTGCTTCGTCAATTTCGACATAACTTGCTTTACTCTTTCAAGCATACCACCGACATTAGTCCCCGGTTCTCCTGATACATCTATTAATGGTTTAACTTCATCAACTCTCTCCATTATCTTTTTTGAACCACTGCCAATTTCCACTTCTATTTTGCTTTTCCCGAATAATATTAATTTACCTGCTGGAATTACTCTCTCTTTGACTTCACCTTGAGGAGTTCTTATAACAACGGCTGAGCGATTACCTATAAGTGCCCTTGCAACAGGTATAATGTGTTTTGTTTCTTCGGGGGTTAATTCAAATACCGTTGCAATTCCATATGGATTTGAAAGAACTTTTAGTGTTTCACCCGGATTTGCAACTTCGACAGCTGCTTTCATATTTAATGGGACTTTATCTATCAATTCAACTTCATCAACTATAGGTATTTTCTTTTTAAGTCTATTACAAATGAGAACTGCGTCATCCTTTTTAACAATTGCCCCATTAACATTGACATTATTATCTAACGCACTATTTATTCTATTTGCAGCTTCTTCAAAATCCATGTTTGGCGGAACTATACATATTACATTATCACCAGCGTGCAAATTCTGGAGTTCATCTATATAAACCGTTGTACCAATTCCAAGCCCAACTCCACCTGGTGTAGTAGGATTATGGCCAATCATAGTAGATTCTGTTATTATGGTTTCTGTTATTGTTTCCATAGCTACATCACCGATTACAGGTGTTGCCTCATTAATCCTTATCATCTTAATGTCTTTTAGGTTAATGCCGGCATTCGAAGCTGCATTGTCAAGTGCTATTAATATGCCAGGGACATTGTCAACAGTTCCTTTTATGCCTGTTGTCTTTGTTATACCGCTTGATATAAATTTTTTACTTTCAATATCTGCTATGGCGACTTCTGTTGTCGAATTTCCTATATCGATTCCAGCAATCAGATTCAATTATTATCACCTCTGTCAAGCTTTTAAAATGCCCCTTCTTTCATAAACATCTGCAGCTTCTCTTATAAGGTCAGCATTCATCTTCGCACCATATTTTTCATCAAGCTCGTTAGCAATTGACAAAAGTTCATCTTTAGTTGACCTTCTCGGTCTTAAAGCATTATATATTTCAAGCACCCTGTCATCAGGAACTTTTGTAAGCTCCGCAGCTCTTCTTAAATTCCTTGCAAATTGGTGTCTTCCAACAGACTCAGCGACTTGAGCCTGATATAGTAATGTATCACTTGTTATTCTAATATCATCAGGTGTTACCTTATCATTTAAAACTGAATCTAACGTTATATCGTCAAGTCCTTTACCAGTGGACGTTTTTACTAAATCTTTACGTTTTTGTGCGAGTGGATAATCCTTATATGTCACTTTACAGATGTTATTGCAATTTTCTTCCTTTTTGTTATCAGTTTTTTCACCCATGGTCTTTAGCACATCGCGAATTATCTTTTCCAACATCTCATCCTGCATCATAAATCCCCCTTACTTAAATTCAACTTGTAGTTCAATAGGCTTAGCATTAGGGACAACATGTTCTGTCTCTTTTATATGAAGCACAGCAGCAATAGCCTGATATCTTGGTCTCGCCATTTGATCATTTTTAACCGGGACAGGTGATGGTGATTCACCTTTTGCATATTTCGCGGCATTTTTGCCTATTGCTCTATATGTCTGCCTATCGATTAATGGAGCTTGTGGAAATAATTCAAGGTTATCAAGTGGTGCTAAATCTTTTTGATGAATGACGGTTGTTCCTTTAGACTGTATGCCTATGCCTATGCCCGAACCACTCAAAGAAGCCGCATCATGTGCCATAAATCCAACATCAGATGTACGTAGAACTCTTATTACCCTTGACTTTATGCCTTCTTCCTCAATCCCTGCTAATACTTCTCTCAATACATCTTCATGTGGTATTCCAACTATTGTTTTTGTTTGGTATTCTCCAAATGCCGGCCCTATTGCTATAACTACTTCGTCGCTATTTATACCTTTTTGGGCTTCACCTAATTCTATAAGCTTAAGCTTTCCTGAATGATCAGGTTTGCTTGGAGCAACAACAGTTTTGATATCGCGGTTATTAATCCTTTTCAGGACTTCTTCTGTTATCTGTCTTATTAAAGCATCATTAACATCCATTTTAAAACCCCCTTTTATACAAGGTCTTCTGGGCCTTTTGCTTGATTAATATTTTTTATTTCTTCCCATCTCTTACCTTCAACCCTATATCCTGTACCAGGTCCTGTATAATCATTAACATCGTTAACCGCACTTATAACATTAAAATTACTATCAAAAATTGAAGATGTATGCAGATAATCACCAGCGACTCTTTGCTTTAACATATTGAGAACTCTATCCGCGACATCATTAAAGCCGTTTTTTGCAAGGGCTTTTACAATATCAAGGCCAGTTATTCCACGCTTTAGTAAATCCTGAGCAGCTCTCATATCCTCTGCTTGGTTTCTTAATGGCATGTCTTCACTGCCATGTGCGTATGTTGCAGCATCAACCTCAGTATCCGTTATAGGAGGGAGTCCAAGTTCTTTAAATACCGCTTGTAATGCTTTAGCCGCTTTATGCCTCATAGCAATAACATCCTGTTCTGTAACAGGCCTTAACCCGCCATCTGCCTTAAAATCTCTTTGCAATATTAAATAATCATCATAATCTTCTGCATCAAAATTTGACCCAGCAAACATGTTATCATAGTTGGGAACAGCACTATAACCTGAAAATATAAAATCAGTTCCGGCCAATATATATAGAAGAGTTCTTGCAGTTTTTCTTATTGGTGAATGTGTAAATGTCTGATCATTACCAGATGCTACTTCAAGGTCGAGTAGCTCTGTTATTAAATTTTCTGCTATTACTGCTCTTAAGCCACCAGATACGGCACCTGGTACACCTATGCAACTTATGGAACCATTCTGAAGCCCTTGTACGCCGGCACCCTTTGTTATCATTATGCATCTTGCCTCAAGATAAAGCATCGATTTTCCTTCGGCATATCCCATCTGCACTTCTGATCCTGTACCTGATGTAAATCTCATTTTTAACCCTCTTGAAGCATATGATGATGCAAGGAATGATTTTGACCATGGCGTATCATCGCCATCTATAAAAACTCTCTCTGTTCCATATACTGATATAGTTTCAGCATATGCTGTAAACCCTCTCATTCCAAGTCTTAATTCGGTTGCTTCTTCAAGTGCGCATTGTGTCAATACACCGCCGCGGCCTGTCTGTGATCCAATAAGGAGAGCCATTGCATTAAATGGTGCATATCTTGTAAGTCCGACTGTCGTCTCCATTTCATCAAAGCCTCTTATTGCCGATTCTGCTGCATCAGCCGCTATCTGCACTGGATTATCTTTTAAATTTGTCACATGGCATTGATTTGATGGTGTTCTTCTCGCTCTCATTTTTTGAAGTCCCATTGCCATTTCTATTACATTCATTTTATCAACTACTTCGACTAACTTTGCCGGCGTTATAGATGTCGTTACTTTTATAACTTCGTTTCGTGGAACATTTACATCGCAAATCATTTTAGCTATGTCAACCGAATTTAAAGCCATTGCCTTTTCACAATTTTCTTTATTTATTGCATGGTCAGCTATAAATTGATCTATAAAGTCAAAGTCCTCTCTTTTCTTACCGTCGAGCTCAACAACTACACCATTTTCTATTTTTATACTTGGTTTAGGATCATTGGGACTACCTATTGCGATTAGGCCAACTTCTGGCCAGTCCTTGACAAAACCATCTTTGTTCACATCTCTCTTTTCAAGAACTTCAAACCTTTTCGACCTCTTCATTTATATCACCTCGTTTATATATATGGCTGTGTAGTCGATACAGGATTTTGCCCCATAGCTTTTAATACCTTCATGCCAACTTCTCTTGCCGCTATAACAGCCTGTCTTACAGCTCCAGAATCACCTGTAACAGAGATTATTACCTCATTTGAGTGGGCAGTTCCAGCACCGGGACTCGCGTATGACACAATCTCTACGTTAGCAGTCTTAACTGCCGTATCAGACATCAACACACCGATTGCCGCTGGTGCTCCAACAATAAGGCCAAAAGCTTTTCCGACTGGTGCTCCAAATGCTTTATTTATCGCGTAACTTGCTCTTGCAGTATATTGTAGCTCAAGATGTCCTGCATCACATGTATATACATCGCCGAAAGTTCTATTGAGTTCCTTCAACGAGACTTCGATCGCTCTTCTTGCATCAGATACTTCCTCTGCTCCAAATATTATCAAACTTCCATGTCCCGCTCCACCTTTTGTATCTCTTGCAAGTTCAACAGATACAATTTCCGTATTTGTGGCTTTGACACCTTCATCTGCGGCCATTATCTGGGGACCCGCACCTGTTCTTGCACCTAATATGCCAATTGAGCGGAACCTTTTATCAAGGCCCATTTTTTCGTGGAGCATCGAATCGACGTTGGCAATTACAAGCCCCACTGTGTCGCCAATTGCTGTACCGACGAATTCGGTTAGTCCCACTGTAGGCATCATAACATTATCCTCCTTTTCTACTTCTTTTATATTTTCTGCTTTATCGGAAGCAGTTACATTTTGATTAAGCCTTTTTTTCACTTCTTCCATAACTTTTTCGAGAACTTTATCATCCATAAACATTCCTCCTTAACCTATATTTTGGGTAAAATCTTCTCGGTATCAGAATGTGGTCTCGGGATTACATGAATCGACACAACTTCGCCAACTCTTTTTGCCGCGGCTGCGCCAGCGTCTGTTGCAGATTTTACAGCACCAACATCACCACGTACCATAACAGTTACTAGGCCATGGCCAATCTTTTCGTAACCTATAAGCACTACATTAGCTGCTTTTACCATCGCATCTGCTGCCTCTATTGCAGGAACTAAGCCTTTTGTTTCAACCATTCCAAGTGCTTCTTGACCCATACATAAACCTCCTTTTATTTTTCTATATAATAAATTCAACATTAATTTTTAATTGCCTATTGATAACATTGATATTTTTTTGGACTTTATTGAGTTTGTTTTATAACATATTTACTTAAAATTTATTAAGTGATAAAATATAAGTAGTATATTAACTGATTTTTGTATTTAATTGATATCTATTAAAAAGTCCTTGCATATATATTTAACGTATAATAATATTGGACATGGTGATACATATGAATAAATATAAACTAAAAGACCTTATTGATATACCATTTTTGCAAGACCTACAAGATAAATTCGCTAAAATAATGGATGTTGCTGTCGTAACCGTCGATGTTAAGGGAGAACCTGTAGTTAATCCCAGTAATTTCTCTGACTTTTGTAAATTGGTAAGAACATCACCACATGGGCTCCATAGATGTATGCGCTCAGATGCAACTGGTGGATTCAAAGCAATGAGGGCTGGTGAGCCATTTGTTTATTATTGTCATTCAGGTTTAACAGATATAGCCGCACCAATTATAGTAAATGGGCAATATCTTGGTTGTGTTTTATGTGGTCAAGTTATGGTTGATGAATTTGACTATAAAGACCATTTAAAACCTGATAAGCTTTCAAAAGAACTGTCCCTCCCTATTGAACAATTAAATGATTGTTTAAAAAGAACTCATACAATAGCATATCAAAAACTAAAGGATGCCGTTGATTTTCTTTATCTATTTGCTAATTTTATTGCAAAAACCGGTCTTGCAAATCTTACGCAGCAGAATCTGATGCATGAAATGCAGGCAAGGATGGAATTAGAAAGATTACTTAAAAATACGGAATTAAAAGCACTGGAATCGCAGATAAATCCACACTTTTTATTCAATACATTGAATACGATTGCTCGTATGGCATTAATTGAGAATGCAAGTCAAACTGAAGAACTTATTTATGATTTATCAGATATATTAAGATATAGTCTTAAAAATATTGACCAGCTTGTTGATATTGAAACTGAAATAGGCAATATTAAAAAATATTTATTTATCCAAAATATTCGTTATGGCGACAGAATATCATATTCTATTGAAATCAGTGACGAAATTTTAAAAGCCCAAATTCCAGTTATGACACTACAGCCACTCGTCGAAAATTCTATAATACATGGGCTCGAAGGCAAAGTAGAAAATGGTTTTATTAAAATTAATGGTTATAGGGATAATAATTTTGCAATTATAGAAATTATTGATAACGGTTCAGGAATCCCTAAAAATATCCTAAATAATCTTCTTCAAGAAAATAAAAAGGTCGATTCAAGCTCAACGGGACTTGGCATACAAAATGTTGACAGTAGAATAAAACACTTTTTTACAAATGATTGTGGATTAAAAATCGAGAGTATTACTGGCAAAGGTACCAAAGTACTAATTAAAATACCTTTTATAAGGAGTGACAAACATGTATAAAGTCCTTATAGCAGATGATGAAAGCATTGAAAGAAGGGCTATAAATATTATTTTAAAAAGAAATAATAACTTTAAACTTATCGGAGAAGCTAAAAATGGCATTGATGCTGTAGAAAAGGCAAAAAATCTTAATCCTGATGTTATACTTATGGATATAAAAATGCCGGAAATGGACGGTATTCAAGCAACAAAAGAAATACTAAAAACAAATCCTAATGTCAAAACAATCATATTAACTGCCTATGACGAATTTCAATATGCTCAGCAAGCAGTTAAAATTGGCGCTGTTGATTATCTGTTGAAACCCGCTCGTCCAGAAGATCTAATTAAAAGCATAAGTGATGCAGTTATGTTTAAAACGCAAGATGCATTTCCTATTAATAGCAAAAATCTAAAGACATATCTCGATATCAATAAAAACAATACTTTATACGAAAAAATAAAAATAGGCGACAAAATGGCAGTAAAAATTGAACTTAATAAGATAATTGAAGAGCATTTACATAACAAATCCGACGATATTAAAAAATTTTTGATTATTCTATTCATTAAGATGATAGATTTTATATCGAATGAAAATGATTTTATTGAAGATAAACTTATAAAACTTGGTGACAAATTTTCAATTGAAATAAGTAAATTGGAAGATGTAGCTCAAATAAAGGAAGTTGTTTTCGATCATATTGATATGCTTTTTAATATAATGATAAATGATAATATTAAGGCAGATAAACCTTCTCTAATTAAGGAGACACTAAAATACATTGACAAAAATTATAATAGAAATATAACACTTGAAGATGTAGCAAAATATATACATTTAAACCCGCAGTATTTAAGTAGATATTTTAAAAAGACTATGAATATGAATTTTATTGATTATATTTCTAAATTAAGAATAAATTCTTCAAAAAAATTACTAGCCGAAACAGATTTAAGCATTAATTCTATCGCACTAAAGGTAGGATACATGGATTCAAGTTACTTCTGCAAAGTATTTAAAAAAATCGAAGGTATTTCTCCACATAAGTTTAGAGAAAACTTGAAATAGAAAAAGAGGCCGCTTTGGCCTCTTTATTCATTTTATATTATAGAAAGTCTCCCTCGCCGTCGCAGCTAATTTTCCTTCTTGATTATATGCATCACATACTGCAATAGTCGTTGACTTACCAGTATGGACTACTTTTCCGATCGCCTTTATTGTATCGTTATTCATAACAGGTTTAATAAAATTTATATTCATCTCAAGTGTAACTATGTTTTTCCCAAGTGTCCTTGCAGCCATTCCCATAGCTGTATCCATAATAGAAAATAATACACCACCATGGGCTATACCAAGTGGATTTAAGTGCTTATCAGTAATTTTTACTTCCATTATGGATTGTCCCATCCCTAATTCTGTAATGTTCATATCAATTAATCTGTGGTAGCTGGTGCTTTTATTTACCTCTAATATACTATTAAAAATTTCTTCATCAATTCCTTTATTTATTGCGGCCATAATTACAATCATCCTTTCATAATGTTTATTAAATTATTATATCATTTTTTATTTCAAATCTTAATCTATCTATACCGCGATTTTTTAATTTAACAATGCTTTGATAGCCTATCCCCATTTCTCTTGCTATGTCTGCCATTGATCTATTTTCAAAAAAATATAATTCTATTATATTCTTTTGTTTTTCCGTTAATTTCTTGAATGCATTTTTTAATTTTTCATCTAAATTATTTTGGAAAAATTCATCCTCGGGCGACAAATTTCTGCTTTCGATTAAGTCAATTATCTCATCTTCATCATCGTCACCTGCTTTAACATTTAATGATAAATTTAAATTTCTCTTTCTATATCTTCCAATGAAGAAATAATTAAGACGCATATTGGCAAAACCTATGAATTCCTTCCCCTTATTCACATCAAATTCTTTAATTGCCCTTAACAAAACCTCTCTTCCGTCTTGAAGCATATCATTAAAATCGTCGTATGGAAATCTTTTTGCAAGTGAAATTAAAAGCGGATTAAACCTTTCTAAAATCTCCTCAGTTGATGTTTCATCGCCATTTTTTGCCTTAAAGCACAGTTCATTATAACTTCTCATGGAATACACCTCACAAAATAGTGAGGACCGGTCCCTTTCAGCGCTGCACTGTGCTTTAATTTTATATTAAAAACATATGTTCGACAATTTTTGACTTTATATAAAGTACAAATTGATTTTTAACAAATCGGCAAAGATTTTAAGAAAATCGTAAATGTATCTGCAAATTTATATAGAACTTCCATTAAGATTTTATTTAAGCTTAAATATTTTTCCAAAGAAAAAAAGCATGTATATGTACTATTAACGGTACACATACATGCAATCTTCTTATTCTTAATAATATCTTCTGGCACCTATATAATATTGTCTAAACCAACCGCTAAAATCATCATATGCTGCCTGCTTTCTCGAATCGCTCATATGTATTATGCGGTTATCACCTATGTATATTCCTTCATGTGTCGGACCATTGCCAGATGTTGAGAAAAATACTATATCGCCCGGTTGTAAATTTGATAAACTTACTGCCCTTCCACCATCATATTGGTCATATGTTGTTCTGCCAATGCTCTTCCCTGCTTTTTTGTACACATACTGCACAAAACCGGAACAATCAAAACCTGATGGCGTTGTTCCGCCATATACGTATGGAGTTCCCAAATACTGTTTTGCTATACTTACAATGTCATAATTTGATGTACGCTCATAGGAGCCTCTTGATGTAGCACTTCCGCTTCCTGCCGCTCTTTGAATTGCTGCCTCTGTCGCAGCACCTACTATGCCATCAACAGCAAGTCCATATTTACGTTGTAAAGACATTACGGCATTCTTCGTAGCACTGCCGAAGATTCCATCAATACCACCTGTGCTAAAACCAAGTCTATTTAATTGCTCTTGTAAATTATACACTGCCTGTCCTCTTGAACCATATTTTAGTACTTCCATTGCAAAAACACTTGGTGATTGCATAAGTGTTATTGATATAACAACTGATGCGACTAACTTTTTGTGATTCAATAGATTCATCCTCTCTTTCCGCCTACGAGGTTAGTTGTCGGGTTCGGTAAAGAGTAACCCTACCGCAATGCGGATTCACCCCTAAAAAATCCCCCGTTCATTTCGATTAGGCATTTAATAATTTTTTAATAAATTTAATAAAAAATTTATTATTTTAATAATTATTTAATATTATACAATCGTTATATCTTAATGTCAACCGAATTCTATTTATTTCCAGAAGTTTTCTATAATATGTGGATATAATATGAATAATAAAAATTATTTATAAGGAGTTGTAGTATTATGCGCTCAATGTGGAAAGGTGCTATAAGTTTTGGCCTTGTAAGTATACCTATAAAGCTTTATGCAGCAACAGAAGACCATACTATACATTTTAAACAGCTGCACAAAGAATGTAAATCACCTATAAAATATGAAAAGATTTGTCCTGTTTGCAATAGGCAAATATCAGATGAAGAAATTGTTAGAGGTTATGAATATGAACCTGGAAAGTATGTTATCATAGATGACGAAGATTTAGAAAGGATTCCTATGTCGACAGTAAAAAGCATTGATATCCTCGACTTTACAGATATAGATAAGATAGACCCTATTTATTATGATAAAACATACTATATTGCACCCGAAGACATTGGAGCAAAACCATATGTTTTGTTGAGAGATTCGATGAAAGAAACTAATCGTGTAGCAATTGCAAGGGTCGTAATAAGGGCAAAGCAAGATCTAGCATGTATTAGAGTTTATAATGATAAATACATGGTACTTGAAACAATGCATTTTCCCGATGAGATAAGAAATACAGAACAACTGCCACCTATAAGAGATGTCAATTTGCATGAAAATGAGATAAAAATGGCTAAACAGCTTATTGATGCACTGACAGCTAATTTTGATCCAATAAAATACGATGACAATTATAGAAAAGCAATAATAGAGGTCATTGAATCAAGGATTCAGGATAAAAAGATAGAAATTCCAGAGAAAGCTCCGGCTGTAGAAAATGTTTTAGACCTTGTAAGTGCATTAAAAGCCAGCATAGATTCTGTGAAAAATGATACAACTTCTAAAAAAGTACGTAAAAAGAAAGGTGCATAAAAAATAATGTCAATGATCGAAGAAAAAATATCACCGATGTTAGCATCACCGGGAAATGTATTTGATAGCTCTGAATGGATATATGAGATAAAGTGGGATGGTTCGAGGACTCTCGCATTTCTTTCATCTAAAACCCGATTGCAGGATAGAAGACTTGTTGATATAAGCCATCAGTTTCCAGACCTTATGAAACTCAATAAATGTATTAATTCTGATGAAGCGATACTTGATGGGGAATTAATTGTATTAAAGGATGGAAAACCAAGTTACAGAAATATAATGTCGCGTAAGCATCAACAAAATTCTCTGAAAATTGATCTTTTAAGCAAATCATTGCCTGCCATGTTTGTAACATGGGATATATTATATATGGACGGAAAGGAATTAATAGGTTTACCGCTGATTGAACGAAAACGAATATTAGATAAAGTTGTGAATGAAAGTGACATCATAAAAATATCTGACTTTATCTATGAACATGGAAAAGCTCTTTTTGATGAAACGGGTAGACAAGGTCTTGAAGGTGTAATGGCAAAAAAAGCAGATTCTAAATATTATATTGGAAAGAGAAGCCGATTATGGCTTAAATTAAAACATTTCATAACAATAAATGCTGTCATTTTAGGATATCGGACTGATAAAATATCACTTATACTTGGTCTTTATGATGAAAATGATAAAATTGTTCCAATTGGAAGTGTCGAATCAGGCATATCACAAATCGAGCTTAAAGCTTTCATAGATGTAGCAAATGATATTAAAACCAACAATGATTTTTATCATTTAAAAGAAAAAAATATACAGTGGATTAAGCCTGCCATTGTTTGTAAAGTAAAATTCATGGAATGGTCAGAAAACTTTAAAATGAGAGCACCTTCTTTTATAGAGTTTGTATATGATGTAAAGCCTGAAGAATGCAGTTTTGTATAAACCAATTGAAATATGTATTACATTGTTTTAAAATAAAGTTATAATCTAAAAAGGGGGATACTTTCAATTGTCATCATTGAATAAAAAGCGCATTTTAATTATACTTTTAATTTTTTTGGTTCTGATATTCCTCATTTTAATACGCCTTGTATGGTTACAAGTAATAATGTCATCGAAGTATTCGTTGGCCGTTAAGAGGCAGACTACATCAAACATCATATTGAAACCTCAAAGGGGTATTATATATGATGCAAATGGAAATATCCTCGCTACAAATGTACCTGGTGGTGATGTCTTTGCATCACCAAAAAACATAAAGCATCCTGATAAAGTTACTGACGAATTATATAAATTATTAAATATGAAAAGGGATAACCTTTATAAAATATTAAATAATAAAACATCTGAATGGGCGATGCTTAAGAAGAATGTACCTTTAGATAACATAAACAAGATTAAAAAACTAAATTTAACAGGCATATACATAGATGATACAAACATCAGAAGTTATCCTGATAACAACTTATTATCGCAGACACTGGGTTTTACTGGCTCAGACGGCAATGGGCTTTATGGGTTAGAATATTCCTTTGAAAAATATCTTAAGGGAATACCTGGTCTTGAAATCGCAAATACCGATGAAGTAGGACATATTATTGGCCTTCCGGAAAAACTTTATAAACCAGAGAGGGGAAATGATGTTGTTCTTACTATTGATTCGGTTATACAAGGATATGCCGAGACTGCCATTGAAAAAGCTTATGAAAATTATAGCCCTGCTAATGGTATAACTGCAATTGTAATAAATCCTAAAACAGGAGATATACTTGCAATGGCAAGCAAACCAGATTTTAATCCAAATGAACCATATAAAGTCAGCTCTGATAATATTTGGTCAAATCCTGCAGTGTCAGGATTATATGAACCAGGATCTGTATTTAAAGTCGTAACTGCATCAGCTGCACTTGAACAAGCAGTTGTTACCCCAAATGAGCAGTTTTATGACCCTGGATATTACATTGTTGCAGGACATAGAATAAATAGCTGGACAAATCTCGGTAGTATAGATTTTGCAAAAGCAGTTGAAATGTCCAGCGACACTGTCTTTATGAAAATTATAGTAGAAAGACTTGGATTAAATACCTTGTATAAATACATACATTCTTTTGGATTTGGTGAAGAAACAGGTATACCTCTTCCAGGCGAAGCATCAGGGATGATTATACAGGAGAGTAAAGTTCAACCAGTTGACCTTGCTTCAATATCATTTGGACAAGGTATTGCTGTGACGCCACTGCAAATGCTAAATGCTTTTTCAGCAACTATTAATGGCGGATATTTGATGAAACCAAATATAGTCAAAGAGGTAAAAAATAATGATAAAGTCATTAAAGAATTTAAGCCACAGGTTGTAAGACAAGTTATATCAGAAGATACATCTAATACAATGAAAACATTACTTCAAAAAGTTGTCGATGAAGGTACTGGTAAGGCCTGCCAGATACCAGGTGTTACTGTAGGTGGAAAATCGGGTACAACCGAAAACTATTCGCCGGGAAAGTACACTGCATCTTTTGCTGCATTTGCACCTGTAGATAACCCTGAAGTCGCAGTTATTGTCGTGATAAGAAACCCTACTAAAAATGGACATATGGGGGGAGAAATAGCAGCACCTGTTGTAAAAGATATATTATCAAATACATTAAGATATATTTCAGTGAAAAAATAGCCGTAAATTCTTACGGCTATTAATATACTACATCATCGACTTCACCTTTATTACCTATAACTCTGACAACAACTCTGTTTGGAAGACATACAATTTGCTGCCCTTCTTTATCAATCCATCCTGTCTTAACACAGATTTGATCGTGACAATCAGCCTCCTCCATTCTAACTCTTCCATTTTTTATTTCTACTATATTTATGTGTTTGCCATTATGAATTGTAATAGTCTTATCGATGTTAAGTGACAATTCTTGATATTTCGTTCCGTTTACTTCTATTATTACCTTGCTGCCATTCCTGTTAAATGCCTTATAATATGTGAAGTATCCCGAAATGATTGAAGTTACAATCAATACGCCTATTAAGATTTTATCACCTATTTTCATACAGTTTAAACCTCGTATCTGTTATTTTTAATTTCCCTTTGAGTCCGGATGTTGCATACACTTTATAATCTGGTGTAACAAAAATAGCATCAACACCAGGCATACTCTCAATAAGCTTCATACCTTTATCAACGCCAAGAATAAATGTTATCGTAGATAATGCATCGGCATCGATAGATTTAATATTAGAAGAAACTATGGTCGTACTTACAACACCGCTTTCTGCCGGATATCCTGTATAAGGATTTAATATATGATGATATCTTTTACCATCCTTAATAAAGTATCTTTCATAATTACCGGATGTATCTATAAGCATATCTTTGCCAGAAACTATTGCGAAATATTTCCCTTTATCGCCAAATGGATCCTGAATACCAATATTCCAATTTGAACCATCTGGTTTTGACCCAAGCATATAAACACTGCTTCCACCAAGGTTTAAAAGAGCATGTTTAACGCCGTATTTTTTCATTATGTTTTCAATTTCATCAGCGGTATAGCCTTTAGCAATACCACCTAAGTCTATTGCCATACCTGGGCGTTTTAATTTTACCTCGTTATCTTTTTCATTCAATAAAACATCTCTATAATTTATAAGTTTCATGGCATCTTTAATCTGATTATCTGGTGGAATATGGGCATTTTTTGTGCCAATTCCCCACAAATTTACAAGTGGTGCAATTGTTATATCAAAATTCCCATCGCTAATTTTGCCATATTTCAATGCTGTTTTTATGACATAAAGTGTATCAGGATTCACTTTTACGAAATCTTTTCCAGAATTATTATTTATTTTTTGTATATCACTTCCATCTTTTTGACTGCTCATTTGATTATCTATCACTTTTATTCTGTTCATAGATTCATCAACAGCTTTTTTAGCATTCTTTCCATATGCTGTAACTTGCATCACAGTGTCCATCATAAAATCCGTTCTTGTATATTGCTTATCATCATTTCCACAAGCAATCAATGAAAAAGAAATCACTGAAATTAACATAATTGCTAGAAACTTTTCAGTTATATGGTTCATAAAGTTATACAATCCCTTCAATGTCCTATAATAAAATCACATATTTTATTATAAATGTTTTTCAGTTACACTTCAACTAACTCTACTGTTAATATATTCACTTGTAAGTTTTCATATTTACGTATATAATTTTATTGTAAGGGGGAAGTTGAGGCCATGATAGAATTCATGATTAAAATTTACATATTATATCTTGTACTTGTAGCATTGTTACCAACAATTCTTGGGCGTATATTTCATTATAACGTAATATACAACAACAAAAAAAAACTCCCATGGATTACAATAACCTTTGATGATGGTCCAGATCCAGAATACACACCTATTTTGCTTTCACTACTTGATAAATATGATGTTAAGGCGTGCTTTTTTTTACTCGCTGATAAAGTTGAAAAATATCCCGACCTTGCTAGAGAGATAGTTAATAAAGGACATGAGATAGGAATACATGGTTATAAGCATTATGTGAATTGGTTTTTGGGCCCGAAAGCGACTTATAATGAATTATTAAGATCAATAGAAATTATATATAATATAACCGGAAAATACCCTTCATATTACAGGCCGCCATGGGGATTATTTACTACATTTATATACCGTTATTCAAAAAAGCTCGGTGTTAAGATTATATTGTGGAGCTACATGAGCTGGGATTGGAAGGTTAAAGACCCTGATTTAATAGTAAATAACATCTTAAAAAGAGTAAAAGGCGGACATATCCTAATATTCCATGATAGCAGCACTAATATTGCATCTGACAAAGAAGCACCGGAAACAATGATAAAAGCTCTCGATGAGATCATAAAGGGGATCAAGGAAAAACATTTAGAAATTGTCGACATAAATTAATTTATTTTTTCTTAAGTGAGGTAGCTTTTATGAAAAAAATATTTAGATACATTTGGTCGTTATGGGAATACATTTTTGCAAAAATAGATAGGATTCATAACGTTGGTGATGATGATTCCGCACTTAGAATTGCAATCAAAACATATCATGGCAAAAAAATAATTTTAAAAGACGGTACTACAATAAGTCGCGGTGATAAATATGGTGAACTACATTTAAACAATAAAATGCTGACAAAAATAACATCAAAAAATAGCTCACCCGTTTCTATAGGAATTACCGCTCTAAGGGAATTTAAAAAGTCCCTTAAGGTCTTTAAAAAGTATATAAATGAAAACCGTGAATTTGATAATATTAATGTATTTATGGGTTATTCTCTTTTTAATCAAGGAATAGAATTACTGGGCTTTGAAGTCAGAGATATAAAATCGCCTCTCGAAAGATTTATTTTTACATATTATGAAATGCTACTCCTCGTTATTTTCCATCCTGACGGATTCAAAAGATTGAAAAATAATAAATTTACTGCCAAATTAGTTTTGATTTCAAAGAACACTATTAATAACAATTACTGATGTATAATATCATTTATCTTTTTTAATATTGCATCAGCACTATCATTATTTTTCAGTCCATCATGAATTGTATTATTGATTTTTATATTTTTATCTTGCCAATTTTCTGGAACGTAATTTGTATAATTAATGGCTTTTTCAATTCTTTTCATATACTCATCACTAACTGATATACCTTTCTTTACTGGAATATAACCCATGTCCTCAACATCTTTCTGTGAATCTGTTATAAATTTTATAAATTTGTAAGCCAATTCTAA
Source organism: Thermoanaerobacterium sp. RBIITD (assembly GCF_900205865.1). Lineage (NCBI taxonomy): Bacteria > Bacillati > Bacillota > Clostridia > Thermoanaerobacterales > Thermoanaerobacteraceae > Thermoanaerobacterium > Thermoanaerobacterium sp. RBIITD. The sequence goes on along the minus strand of NZ_LT906662.1, from coordinate 2,448,178 downwards.
CTTCTTTTTATCACTTTGCTTAGTAATACCATATCCATAAACTTTTGAAGATATTGTAAATGGGATATCACCATCCCCTTCCGGATATAATGCAACATCAAACTCAAAAAGCTTATTTCTACTTTGAAGGTACTTCAAATTAGCTATTTTATAGCTTTCGTCAACCAATACCGCACTTTCTTTTAGCGTTGCAAAACTATCCCATACTTTATTATAGTCACCTTCAAATGATACAGGATTTAAAACTCCCTTTTTATTTAAATCAACTAATTTTTGTATTCCAGATAGTGCTTGAGGACCATCAAAAGAAATTTTGCCTTTATCATCTACAATATTTGCGCCATCTGACATCAAAAACCCCCATACATTATAATTATTATCATCAATATATGTTGATAGACCGTAATAATTTATTTTATCCTTTTTACCTGCATGATATGTCAATTTCATCATATCCTCAACAAATTTATCATATGTCCACTCACCATTTTCTGGTAATTCTACTTCTCTTTTATTGAACATATCTAGATTTAGAAATAATACATTAGTGTACATACCAAGTGGAAGTCCATATATATTTCCTTTATATGTGAATGTATTAATAACCCTTTCCTTTAGCATGTCTTCATAATTTCTATCTAAATATTTATTTAATGGTTCTAGTTTACCTTCATATATATTTGGATTATCAGCCGCAATTGGTATTATATCTGGCCTTGTACTATCGCTCAACAATTTATTAATTTTATCAAATCCATCTTTGTATTGAAGGGGTTCAAATTCAATTATTACACCCGGATGATTGTACTCAAAGTCCTGTATCTTTTTCTTTATAAAGTTAAAACCATCTGGGTCATTTATTGATGGATGCGGGAAATCCCAAAGGGTAATGATCCCCCTGTATCCTTGTTCCTCCAGTGGCTCTGTCTTTATTTTCCCTGTTTCAAATAGATACATATAATGGGGCCAATACAATAAAAACGCTATAATTAATATAATCATAAAAAGAGTAAAAGGCTTTTTCATAAAATCCACCTCTTACTCTATCTATATTCAAATCTTGAATTCTATATCACTCTTTATTTTTCTTTAATTCATTTATTTCATTTTCCAATTGATCCGTTTAAATGCTCCTACTGCACTGAGTAATATATTTTAATAATAGATAATATTATCCAATATGGAAATTCTTATTCATTTTTCCAATGCCTTTTTATTTATCTTTCTAATCACTCTCTTCTTTATTTGTTTTTGTCATTCTAGAATCAATAAATTTTTCAAATAATCCCCTGTCATAAACATTTATTATAAGTCCTACCAAGCTAAAACCTATAACTAATAGTGGTATTAAAGCTAATATAAAGCTAATAAAGATTATTGCAATACTTAATAAAACAATTCCAACTGTTTGAGGCAATCTTATAATTGAAAATATAAATGCATTCTTGTATATATGCCTAATTTTAAGATTATACGTAACCATCAGAGGGTAAGTATACACATTAACTAAGATAAATATAAATCCTATAAAAATTGTTATATAAGTCCCAGCGATCTTTATAAATCCTGAGCTATATGTTGTATAAATCTTAAAATTATTTATAAGGATAAACGCCGCTAATACGTTAATCAGGGTAATAATAAAGCTCTGTTTAAAATTCTTTATAAAGCCATCTTTAAAGTCATTCCAAAGCCAAACGTTTCTACCAAGGGCATGATTCCGCAGCACATTATTAAATCCAGCCAATGCTGGTCCTATTGTAATAATAGGTATACAAAATATAATAAATAATAGATTCAAACTAATAAGCTGCCAGAAATTGTTTTTGAGAATATCAAAAAATAGTGCTACACCTTTTTTAGGAATATCATCTGCATTTAAATCAGGTCTATGTGGATCACCATAATACATCCTATTAAAAAAGTTTCCAAACATCGTTTTCCTCCTATATAAATCTTTAATTCTATTATAAATATTATTATATCAATTTTCAAATACAAAAATTAGGATGGCATTTATAAAATACCATCCAAGATTATATTTGAAATTCCCATAAGTGCTGCGTTGTAATCAGGATTTGAAAATTCTATTCTACATGTTGCATATGATGCTTCAAAAGAACGGTTTTTTATCGTTTCAATGACAACATCTTCTATATATTGCTTTGCTCTAGCAATTCCACCTGTAATCAAAACTAATTCTGGATTAAATACATTAACTATATTTGCGATTCCTATACCGAGGTATATAGCAATCTTCTTTAATTCAGCTGATGCAATATCATCATTTTCTTCTACAGCTTTATAAACTAAATCAGGTGTAATATTATCAAAATCACCAGCTACATACTGGTAAATTATTGATTTAGAACCTTCTTTTATCCTTTTTATTACATTATTTATAAGGGCCTTTTCTGATGCTACTGCTTCAAAACATCCATAATTTCCACAGCTGCATTTTGGGCCAGCAACATCTATTGTCGTATGCCCTATCTCACCAGCTATGTCATTTATCCCTCTGTATATTTTCCCGTCCAATATTATCGTCGCACCTATGCCATAACTTACTTTTAAAAAAACCATATTTTCAACATCCTTAGCAACACCATTATAGAATTCTCCCAATGCCATTGATCTAACATCATTTTCGACAAATGCTGGAATATCAAATTCTTTTTCAATCATCTCTTTAATAGGGACATTTCTCCAGCCTATATTAGGCGAAAAAACTGATATACCTTGACTTGATCTTACAGGCCCCCTTACAACAACACCAATACCAGCTATTTTATTCTTTGATGATTTTTTTATTTCCTTAATTGTTTTCGTTAATAATCCAAGAATGCTATCTTGGCTTTCATTCTTTATATTTACATATTTTTTATCTTTAATATTTATTTCGGCGTCTACTAAATATCCTTCCATCGCATTAGTACCTATTATTAGGATGATGAGATTAAATGCTTCATTATTTATTTTTAAAAAAACAGGCGGCCTTCCGCCGCTGGATTCGCCAAGTTTATCTTCTTTCACGAGCCCACTGTCAATTAACCTGTTTATTATATTTGTAACTGTGGGTGGTGTTAGATTAGTAATCTTCGCTATTTCAGATCTTGAAGCATACCCATTTCGTCTTATAACATTTAATATTAAACTTTCATTCATGCCTTTTAATAGCTTATAACTTACAGGTATCAAATCCGCCAATATTATCACTCCAATTAATCCTTATAACCATTTGGATGTGTCATATGCCATTTCCACGCTGTATTTATTATTTCTTCAAGTGTATCATGCTGTGGTTTCCAACCAAGCTCTTTTATAATCTTATCTGATGATGCTACTAGTCTAGCAGGGTCTCCTGCACGTCTTGAAACAACTTTAGCAGGTATAGGATGTCCTGTTACTTTCCTCGCTGTCTCGATTACTTCTTTTACAGTAAAGCCCTCCCCATTTCCAAGGTTGTATGTGGCACTTAAATTATCGCGCCTTAGTTTATTAAGTGCTAAAATGTGCGCATCAGCTAAGTCTGTAACGTGGATATAATCCCTTATACATGTGCCATCTTTCGTATCGTAGTCATCACCGAATATATTAATACAATCTCTTTTCCCAAGTGGGACCTGTAGTATAAGTGGTATTAAATGTGTCTCTGGATTATGGTCTTCACCGATTTTCCCGCTTACATCTGCACCAGCCACATTAAAATACCTCAACACGACATACTTTATTCCATATGCATTATCACACCATTTAAGCATTTTTTCAACAGCTAATTTCGTTTCGCCATATGGATTTGTCGGAAATGTTTTGTCATCTTCTTTTATAGGTACATTTTCAGGTTCACCATATGTTGCAGCAGTCGATGAAAAGACTATCTTTTTGACACCATATTCCTTCATCTTTTTTAATAAGCATAATGTGCCATATACATTGTTTTCATAATATTTTAAGGGTTTTTCAACACTTTCACCGACTAATGAGAAAGCTGCAAAATCTATAGCGGCTTCTATTTCATTTTCTTTAAAGACCTTATCCATAAATTCGCTGTCCTTTAAATCGCCAACATACAGTTTACCATCAATAACTGCTTTTTCATGCCCTGTTATCAGATTATCAACTATAACTACATCTTCACCTTTTTTAGCAAGCTCATATGCTGTATGACTACCTATATAACCGGCACCACCACAAACTAATATTGACATCTAAAATTCCTCCTTTTACTCTTTTATCTCCTTTGCTCCATCACCAACACCTGTTACATACATTGATGGAGCATATCCTATCTTTTCTTCATATCCTTTTGAAACAATATTCACAAAATCATCTACATATTCCTCCTTTACAAGGCTTACAGTACAGCCGCCAAATCCTGCACCCGTCATTCTTGAACCTATGACAAAATCCAATTTCAATGCTTCATCAACAAGAGTGTCCAACTCTTTTCCTGTTACTTCATAATCATCCCTTAGAGAATTGTGTGATTCTATCATAAGCTTCCCGAATTCTTTAATGTCGTTATTTTTAAGAGCATTAACCGCTAAAAGAACTCTTTCATCTTCTGTCACAACATGTCTTGCCCTTTTTACTAAAACATCATCCGGTATCAAATACTTGTATTTCTCAAATTCTTCTGCTGTAACCTGCCCCAAATTGTCAACATTTAGTTCTTTCTTAAGATAGCTTAGAGCTTTTTCGCACTGGCTTCTCCTTTCGTTGTATTTTGAGTCCTGAAGTCCTCTTCTTTTATTCGTATTCGATATTACAATCTTATATCCCGAAAGGTTTAGTGGAACATAAGAATATTCCAATGTATCACATTTTAAAAATATAGCATAGTCTTCTTTTCCCATTCCAACTGCAAACTGATCCATGATACCGCAATTAACACCTACAAAAGTATTTTCAGCTTTTTGACACAGTTTTACAAGTTTAATTCTATCTATATTGAGATTTAATACCTCATTAAGAGCCACAGCTGTTACGAGCTCTATTGAAGCAGATGAGGAAAGCCCTGCGCCATTAGGTATATTGCCTTCAAAAACTGCTTCAAAACCCTTCAATTGATGTCCTTCATCTTGAAGTACTTTGAGAACACCTTTGGGATAATTTGCCCAATCATCTTTTTTATCATATACTAAATTATTAATGCTCGTTTCAACTTTTAAATCAAAATTTAATGAAGTCAATAAAACTCTGTCGTCGTTTCTCATTCTTATTGCCATATATGTTCCAAAATCGAGTGTACAAGGGAATACATATCCTCCATTATAATCAGTGTGCTCCCCTATCAAATTAACCCTACCTGGTGAATAAAATAGCCTAATTTCTTCGCCTTTATCACCATAAATACTCTTTAATTGTTCAATTACTTTTGCTGGCATTAAAATTCCTCCTTTGATTTAATCTTTATTAAACCCTGCAACACTTAAAAATCTTTCAAATGCCGATTTACCCTTCTCATCTCGTTTATAAACTCCTGCATCCATCAATACCTTTAGGAAAATATTGCCTACTTCATCTTTAAGTACATTTTCTGCTTCATCTTTATTAAGCCTTGTACCATATTTGTCAATTAGTTCATCTATCCACGGAATATGTTTAAAAAGCATATTACCTTCATCAACATTAGTTTTATCAAATTTCATATCCCCTGTTAATATTTTTTCTATTTCATCAAGCTCATTTTTTAACCTTCCGGGTAAAACTGCAAGCCCCATAACTTCAATTAAGCCTATATTTTCCTTCTTTATATGGTGTAACTCTACATGGGGGTGGAATATTCCATAAGGATATTTATCTGTCGTTCTATTATTTCTTAAGACTAAATCAAGTTCATATTCATCATTTTTATTTTTTCTTGCAATAGGTGTAATTGTATTATGTGGTACTACTTTTCCATCTTTTTCGCTGTATGCCAAAATATCTGCAGATGGGTCGCTATAGTCTCTCCACTTTTTAAGTGTTAATGAAGATAATTCAATAAGCTTATCTTTATTTTTACTTGAAAGTCTTATTACAGATAATGGCCATTTTACAATCCCAGCTTTAACATCCGGAAAAGATTTATTTCTATAAAACTGCTCTATTGCAGCTTCTTCCATAGGAAATACATGGCGTCCACCTTGAAAATGTTCATGTACTAAAATTGACCCACCAACAATCGGCAAATCGGCATTTGACCCCATAAAATAGTGAGGAAATTGATCGATAAAGTCAAGTAACCTAATAAATGTCTTCTCAGATATCTTCATAGGTACATGATTTTCATATAATAAGATGCAATGTTCGTTATAATATACATATGGTGAATACTGAAAATACCACTGCTCCCCTGCAACGGTTATGGGTATAACTCTATGGTTCTGTCTTGCCGGATGATTTAAGTTTCCACTAAAACCTACATTCTCAACACACAGAAGACATTTAGGATAATTTGTCTGCTTCATTGACTTTGCGGCAGCAATATCTTTGGGGTCTTTTTCAGGTTTTGAAAGGTTTACGGTTATCTCGAGTTTACCATAATCAGTGTTAGTCCTCCAATATAAATTCTTTGCTATGCGATCCATCCTTATATAATATGAATCTTTTGATAATGCATAAAAATAATCTGTTGCTTTTTTAATCCCTTCATTTTTCTTTATGTCGTTAAATTTCTTCACTACTTCTGATTCTCGTGGCATCAATAGCCCCATAATCTTTGTATCAAATAAGTCCCTACTAGTAATTGTATTATCTTGTATGATGCCATTTTCATATGCAAAATCTAAAAGTGCATCAAGTATTTCATGGGGATCCTTCACATCAACATCTGGTATAGGTCCGTTATATGGCTCATTTATTTTTAATATGTTAAGAAGCGAATTGCGGCACTGTATCATATCGATATCCTCTATTATACCATGCTTTAGTGCATACTGCAGCAATTCTTCTATCTTAAATGCGGCGCTATTGATATCCATCTAAATCCATTCCTTTCACATTAATTTGCATTCCTTAATATTATAATACTACATATAATAACTTTTTTCAATATTTTAATTAAGTCTAACAGAATAAATTTTATAAAAAGAATATATTCTGATAATTCAGTCAGGATATATTCCAATAATTTATTCCACAGCCTTAAATCTTAACATTACACTCTGAAAATCTCCAGGTATATCCGGTATATATAAACCGGCATTTTGGAGTTCGTCGCCGCCGTAAATTTCACCGTTGTCTATTAACATATAGTTAAAGTCATCATTTATTCCTCTTAATTTAAGATATTTATCAGGTGCATTCGGTACTACTAGCACTTTAAAGTAAAAGACTATAAATTCTCTTTTATCTTCTGTGACAAACATCCATGCCGCTTCATTGCCGTCAAAGGGACTTTCTAATCTATAAAAGTCGCCGAATGATATTATATTCCGTATTTCTTTGTATGTTTTAACTTGATTTTTGATTTCCTCTTTATCTTCTTCATTTAATTTACTTAAATCCAATTCATATCCAAATTCTGCCGACATTGCTACATTACCGCGGGTTTTTATTGGCGTTATACGTCCTATCTGATGGTTCGGAACCGCTGAAAGATGACTGCATATAGTTGATATAGGATATACTATGCTTGTCCCATATTGCACTTTTATTCTCTCTATTGCATCTGTATCATCGCTTGCCCATATCTGTGGCATGTAGTACAACATACCAGGATCGAACCTTCCGCCACCACCAGAACATCCTTCAAAAAGTACGTCTGGAAAACTACTTGTAATCTTCTCTAATACTTTATAAAGTCCAAGCACATACCTATGTGCAGTCTCTTTCTGCCTTTCAGGTGGTAATAATTCTGAGCTTATTTCTGTCATATGTCTATTCATATCCCATTTGACATATGATATGTTAGCAGAGTTTAATATGTCTGATACAGATTTAATGATAAACTCACAGACTTCATCCCTTGAAAGGTCCAGTATTAATTGATTTCTTCCAAGTGAGCGGCTTCTATTCGGTACATGGAGGCACCAATCAGGGTGTTTTCTGTATAAATCACTATCTGGTGATACCATCTCAGGTTCGAACCATAATCCAAATTTTAATCCAGTTTCATTAACCTTCTTTGCCAAACCTTCTAATCCATCAGGAAGTTTTACTTTATCAACATACCAATCCCCAAGTGAACTATCGTCACAGTTTCTTTTGCCAAACCAGCCATCATCAAGGACAAAAAGCTCTATTCCTAGTTTAGCCGCTTCTTTAGCAATATCAAGAAGTTTTTTCTCATTGAATTTAAAATATGTAGCTTCCCAATTATTTATGAGGACTGGCCTTACCATATCTCTGAATTTTCCCCTGCAAAGTCTTTCCCTGTAGAGCTTATGATATATCTCTGACATTTTATTTAGACCTTGATCAGAATATACCATAACTACTTCAGGTGTCTGGAAACTTTCATTACTCTTCAAAAGCCATGTAAAATCAAAAGGATTAATACCCATTGAAACCCTTGCTGTACTAAATTGGTCCACTTCGACATATGCAGCAAAATTTCCGCTGTAAACAAGGCTAAAGCCATAAACCTCGCCATTGTATTCATCAGCATTCTTCCTCATTAAACACAAAAATGGGTTTTGTTGATGGCTGCTGGCACCTCTTCTGCTTTCTATTGCCTGTAACCCCGATGTTAATGGCCTTCTTACTATATGCCTTTCCCTCGCCCATGCACCTGAAAGCTGTAGCATGTCGAAGTCATCGTCTTTAAAATCTACATTCATACTTAATGCTCTTAATAACTTTATATCTTTTATACCTTCGTTAACAAATTTAACAGATCTCGTTATCGCGTTATAGTCTTCAAAAACCGTATATGTTAGTATGACTTTAAGATCGATTACATCATCATATAATTCAATGTCAAGTGTCGTAGCTTCATTCTCATTTTCAACATATGTGGCAGGGAGGCCCTCAAGCTTTTCTTTGCCTTTATATATTCTATGTTTTAAATATTTTAAATCCGATATCGTATTGCCCTCTTCAAGTTGTACTTGATATGCGGGAATTCTCATGTCAGAATTACCGTATTGTGGATACTCCTGTCTCAATGTGTCGAGAGAAAATTGTATATCTCCAGGAATTGGATTAGGAGAAAATGCTCTTAATTTCATTTGATAAAGATTTTTGACATTTACATTTCTAATCCTCTTACCATAATGAAGATTTGTAATGTATCCAGTATCGAGTACCTTCATAATATATGATGTTTCTTTTGTATTAAGGTAGAAGACTTTATTTACTTCATCAAAATAAATACCCACAACAATATGCCTCCTTTTTATTTCCATATTATGTTTATTAATTTATTTTAAATACTTTATTAATTTTGAGTATAACATAAATGATTTATAATTTAAATATAAAAAAAAAGCCGATTTAAGACAAAACCGACTTTTTTATCACAGTTATAAACTGTTCAATATCATCTTACCATTCTTTATCATCGTATCTTTTTTACAGATTCCCTTACAATAAGCTCTGTATCAATATATATTTTCTTATTTTTACAATCCTTACCTGACAAAAGTATTTCTGCGCCCTTTTTGCTTACACCACTTATATCTCTTTTTACTGTTGTCAATGCTGGTATTGTAAATCTGCAAAAACTACTGTTATCAAAGCCTATGATTGATATATCATCTGGTATGGTGAAACCTGCTTCAAAAGAAGCTTTCATAGCCCCTACCGCCATATCGTCATTCGAACAAAAAACTGCTGTTGGTCTGTCTTTTATATCAAGAAGCTTTTTCATAGCCTTATATCCGCTTTCCATAGTATAATTGCCTCGAACTAAATATTCTTTACATATTTTGATATTATATTTCTCTAATGCTTTTATAAAACCTTTTTTTCTTTCTTTCGATGCTCTAAATCCTAATTTTCCTTCTATAAAAGCTATATTTTTATGGCCATTTTCTATAAGATATTTTGTCGCTATATATGCTCCTTCCATATCCGCCGATAATACATTTACAATGGAATTATCTGTTATATACCTATTAAGAACGACAACAGGTATTTTCTTATTATGTGCGTAATCTATAAAATTATCATCATTGTCACTCTGACTCATAACTATAATTCCATCGAAGTTCTTCTTATCAATAAATGAAAAGTCATTATAATCATCTATACTTTTTACTACTAAATTATAGTTGCCTTTAATAACACTATTTACACCCATTATTGTCTGATAAAAGAATTCAGGTGTTGTCTCTTCACCCATTGTTGAAAAGAAGAGTCCAATATTAAACGATTTACGTGTTACTAAGCTTCTCGCACTAACATTCGGTACATAATGTAGTTCCTTCGCAATAGCTTTTATTTTGTTTTTTGTCTCTTCATTTACAAGAGGACTATCATTAAGTGCTCTTGATACTGTTGTATGTGAAACATTTGCAAGCTTTGCTATATATTTTATTGTAACTCCCATTTATAATCCTTTCTTTTAATAAATATAATGTCTTATTTTATATCTGAGGATCTTTGTAATCACTAATATAACAAAAGTGGATTTTATTTTTTACTATACACCTCCATAATCTTGTAAAGCGGCCACACTTCTCCTACCGGAACATCATATATTGCAGATACGATACCTACTATGCCAGGTATTTGCCTTATGTTTTCAAGTGTAACCTTGTCGTCATCGCCATACCATCTAAATGTCATATACATGATATTACCTTCTTTCTAAATATTGATATTAAAATATTCTTTTGCATTGTTAAATGAGATGTCCTTAACTATTTTACCAAGCAAATCATAATCACGAGGTACTTCTCCATTTTCAACCCATCTTCCTATCATATCGCATAAGATTCTCCTAAAATAATCATGCCTGACATATGAAAGAAAGCTTCTGGAATCTGTCAGCATTCCTATGAATCTGCTTAATAATCCTAAATTTGCAACTGTCCTAAGCTGCATCTTTATTCCATCTATACAATCGTTATACCACCAAGCTGGTCCTAACTGCATTTTTCCTGCAATACCACCTGTTTGAAAATTGCCTATCATGGTTTCTACGACATAGAAGTCAACCGGATTAAGTGGATAAATAATAGTTTTTGTAAGTACGCCTTTCCTTTCAAGTAAATCTAAAAATTGACCAAGTGAATATGCGATTGATGCATCATTGATCGAATCAAAACCCGTATCGGGCCCTATTTTTTCAAACATCAGCGTATTATTATTTCTAATTACTCCAATATGCAACTGCATAACCCATCCGAGCTCATAATATTTTTGAGCGGCAAAATTTAAAGTGTATGTTCTATATTTGTCTTCTTCAACTGTCGATATCTTTTCTCCATTTATAGCTTTATTAAATATCTCTTCTACTTCTTCTCTTGTAACATCTACATATGGCATATACCTCATTGACTGATCAGATGCGAGGCAACCATTACTCTTGAAAAACTCCATCCGATTTTCTAATGCCGATAAAAAGTCATCGTAATTATTTATTTTTGTATTACTTACATTTTCTAGTTTTTTTACCCATTCAGTAAAACCTCTTTTATTTATATCAAGTGCATTATCAAATCTAAATGCAGGAATTACTTTTACATTGAAAGATTTATCTTCTTTTAATTTTCTATGATAAATTAATTCGTCTGTTGGATCATTTGTCGTAATTACAGCTTTTACATTGGATTTCGTTATAAAATCTTTTGCGCTATAGCCGTCATCATTTTTCAACTGGGATTTTGTATTATCCCAGATTTTTTTGGCATTGCTTACATTCAGTGTTTCATCTATATTAAAATATCTTTTTAGTTCTAAATGTGTCCAGTGATATAACGGATTTCCTATAGAATATTGAAGTGTTTCTACCCAAGCCATATATTTATCATAATCATCGGCATCACCTGTTATAAATTTTTCATCAATACCATTATTTCTCATAAGTCTCCATTTATAATGGTCACCATAAAGCCATAACTGTGTTATGTTCTCATATCTTTTATCTTCATATATTTCTTTCGCATCCAAGTGACAGTGATAGTCAAATATAGGCATATATTTTGCATAGTCATTATAAAGTTCATTCGCAGTTTTATTTGATAGCAAAAAGTCATCATCCATAAATTTCTTCATATAACATTTCATTCCTTTCAATCTTTTAGTACAAGAAACAGTGAATAACATTAATAAGTTACAATACCATTTTCAAATTTTGCATCTTTCACATGCATGTATTTAATATAATCTTTTAATAGAACATATGCATCTGAATACAGTTTTACACTACATTGGACAAATCAATTACTACATTTATTATTGCAAACCTAAATTTTTTCATCATGATGCCTCCAATTATTTATTTTTGTTCACGTTAAAATGTTCACGTGAACATTTCTTTTATATTCATAATAGCATTAAGTCAAAATAAAATCAATATAAAATCAAAAAAATATTGATATCAGGCATTATCTTTAATGATAATATTTAGGAATGTTAAATATAGTCTCGACTTTAAGAGAAAAAATAACCGCCCTGCTGAACATAGAGCGGTTTTAGTTTTTTAAAATTTAAACAGCAAATTTTATCTGTGATACCTGTAATTCATAGTATTTTCCATGAAGGGACATTAGTTTATCATGTGTACCTTCTTCGATTATTCGACCATCTTCCACGACAAAAATTCTATTCGCATTTCTTATAGTAGATAACCTATGCGCTATTACAAATGATGTCCTACCATCCAGCAATTTTTCTAATGCCTTCTGAACCAATATTTCAGTGTGTGTGTCTATACTCGATGTTGCTTCATCAAGTATTAGTATTGCAGGATTTGCGAGCAATGTCCTAGCAAATGATATAAGTTGTCTCTGTCCAACAGATAACCTTGAACCCCTTTCATTTACTTGTGTATTATATCCATCCTTTAATTCTATAATAAAGTCATGTGCATGGACTGATTTTGCCGCAGCAATGACTTCTTCATATGTGGCATCAGGTCTTCCATATTTTATATTGTCATAAATGGTACCAGCAAATATAAAGGTATCTTGGAGTACAATGCCAATTTTTGACCTCAGAGATTTTAATGTCATCTTCTTTATATCAAGGTCATCTATATATACAGCACCTCTTACTGGATCATAAAATCTGCTTATAAGATTTGCAATTGTGCTCTTTCCGGCACCCGTTGGACCTACAAGTGCTATAGTTTCACCAGGATTTACAGTAAAATTTATGTCTTTAAGCACAGGCTTTTCGGGGTCATAAAAGAATGAAACATCTTTAAATTCAACTTTACCTTTTATTGAAGGAATATCAAATGCATCTTCTTCATCAACAATATCCGGCTTTTGATCAAATAGCTCAAAAACTCTCTCAATAGATGCCATTGTAACAAGCAAGAGATTATATATGTTGCTTATATCATTTATTGGTCCCCAAAACCTACCGATGTAACTTAAAAATGCGAATATAACACCTATCGTAACTTCACCTTTAAAGTACATATTAGCACCAACTAAAAACAATATTACTGTACTTACGGCACCTGTTACATTTACAAATGGGCCAAAGAGTCCATTTAATTTTATAGCTTTCATCCATGTTTTAACTATATCGATATTTAAAATATTAAAATTTTTTTCATTTGCCTCTTCTTGCGCAAAAGCTTGTGTTACTTTCATACCTTGAATACATTCATTGAGATATGCATTCATATTTGAAGATTTTTGTCTTACCTCGAACCATCGCTTTCTTATCTTTCTTTTAAGTACATTTATGACAACCATTAAAATAGGTAGAACAGAGAATGTAACAAGCGACAATTTTATATTCATACCAATCATAATTACAATTATACCGACAAGTGTAATAACATCACTTAATACATTAACAAATCCATTTGTAATCAAATCTGCAGGTGCATTTATATCATTGACAAGCCTCATCATTATTTTGCCGGCTGGCCTGCTGTCAAAAAACTTGAATGATAATGATTGTACATGCTCAAAAAGCTTCTGCCTCATATTAAATATTATTTCTTGACCCGCTTTTGACAGGATGTAGGTTTTCCATCTATTTAAATACATAACAAATAGCGTTATTGCTACATATAAAATAGATATTTTCGAAAGACCGATAAAATCATTTTTGCTAATATAATTGTCTATAGCAATCTTCAAAATATATGGTCCAGCGAGGCCACCAATCGTAATAAGTATAACATAAAATGCTGATATAAAAATCTCCTTTTTATATGGCAGAGCGAACTTAATAAGCCGTAGAATCTGATGTAAATTAAATGGTCTTTCAAGCTCTTCATCATCATTATATCTATTAACAGCCATCAGGCACCCACCTCTTTCAATATGTTATCTATCATCTCATCGCTAAACATTGTTTTATATTGTTCTTTAAAGTTGTGGTAATATAAGCCTCTCTTTTTTATTAATTCCTTGTGCGTTCCTCTTTCTACTATACTTCCATTTTCCAATACAATTATTTCATCAGCGTCTTTAACAGACGAAATTCTATGAGCAATAATAAAAGTAGTCTTACCATTTTCTAAATTCTTAAGGTTCTCCTGTATGGATGCCTCTGTCTCCATGTCTACACTTGATGTTGCATCATCCAATATTAGTATAGAAGGATTTTTAAGTATTGCACGAGCAATAGCGATTCTTTGTTTTTGACCGCCAGATAGTCCAACACCACGCTCTCCGACAATTGTATCATATCCTTCAGGCATCTCCATGATAAAATCATGAGCATCTGCAGCCTTAGCAGCATCAATAATTTCCTCCATCGTCGCATCAGGATTGCCAAACGCTATATTGTCTTTAATCGTATCCGAAAATAAGAAAGTCTCCTGCATTACAATTCCAATGCTGTCCCTTAATGTCTTTAAATCTAGCTCTTTTATATCAATTCCGTCTATCAATATTTTCCCACATGTCGCATCATAAAATCGACCTATAAGATTCACAATTGACGTCTTCCCTGCACCCGTTGCACCCATTATAGCTATCTTTTTGCCCTTTTCAGCGCTGATATTGATATTTTTAAGGGCATACCCTTCATCATATCTCATAGAGACATTTTTAAATACAACATTGCCCTTTATTTTTTCAATATTTATAGGATTATCCGGACCTTTTATCTGAACTTTATAATTTAATAGGTCAAATATTCTTTCGCCAGAAGAATTCGCCTGTTCATACATATTTAATATATTTGGTAATGCTCTAAGTGGCCATATCATTGCCCACAAATATCCATTAAATTGTATTAACTCACCAAGGGTAATCTCATGTCTTTGAACTAGAAAACCACCAAACCAAATGAGGATAACAAAGCTCATGTCACCAATAAACCACATTACAGGTGCATATTTACCTGATATATACCCAATATTTATACCTTTCATCATATTCTCTTTATTTTCTTTTTTAAACTTTGCTATTTCAGCAACTTCCTGTACAAATGCTTTGACAACCTTTATTCCTGTTATATTTTCTTGGATTGTAGTATTTAATACTGCATACTCTCTTCTAAGTTCATCAAAGGCATTTTTTATTTTTTTGTTAAAAATTCCTGAAATATATATGAGAAATGGAGATAATACTAATGACAGAAGTGTTAATTTGTAATTTATCGTAAATAATATTATAAGTGTTATTGCAAATGTTACAATGCTATTTACTAATTGTAAAAAGCCGCCTGGAACAAATATCCTAACACCTTCAAGGTCACCTGTAAGCCTCGACATAAGTTCGCCTGTTCTCGCTTTGTCGTAAAAGCTAAAAGAGAGTTCCTGCAAATGCTTATACATATCATGCCTTATTGAAGATATCGTTTTTTGTGAAGAATACTCTACAAGCAAAGTAAATAGATAACTAAATAACGATGTAACAATGCTTATAGAAACCATACCCATAACAAGATATATTAAAAAATTATTTTCCTTCTTTAAAAGTACCTTATCTACAAGTAACCTTTGAAGATATGGGTTCACCATACCTAATATTATGTTGATTATAAGTAGGATTAAACTTAAGTAAAAGTACTTACTATATGGTTTCATGTACCCAAAGAGTTTTTTTAGAGTACCCATAAACTCAACACCTTTTCATTTTATTTTAAAATTTATTTTAGAAAGGTCTACATTTTCTCACTCCTTACTTTATATACTCTTTAATGAATTATATCATCATATATTTTTGAATCAATATTGATATATAATTATTAACTAATAACAAATCTAAATGACAAAGATGACCTCTTATATCCTCTTCTTTTTTCCTATTTCTTTAAGTTTAATAAACTACTTAATAAAATTTTAAAATTTCTCTTCATTATTATAGGTGTGTAGGTGCCTATTTAGAATAAAATTTATCCTCATCAAATTTTATTTAACTTTTTTTGTATTGATCTTTTCCAGTTTAATAACAACCTAGTAGGATGTAATTAATTATTTTATTAACCGTCATCTACTTCTTTCACAATCCGACTATAGTTGGTACCCGGCCTCACGACGGACACATTTGTCTTAGGCTAACGGTCCACGTAACGAACTTTCACCGTCAAGGCTACGCGCATTCCGCCCACACAAAAATAGCGGGGATATTATCCCGCTTATTTATTTTATTTTATACAAAATTAAATTTTAATTTGCTAATAATTGTTATTTTATTGCTATAGTATGATTTTTTTATTAATGTTATAATTTTCTTAAAAAACATAGGGTTTTTTCAACAATCTGAAGGCTGCCATAATAAACAACCTTTTTTACTTAGTTTCTGCCTCTTCTAATTTTTTCATGGTTCCTGTTTTTATGCATCTTTCATGCCATGAAAATGCTTCCCCGATTATATGTGGTGTTTGTACTTCACCAGTTACTCTAATAGATCTATTGTAATAATCCATAAGTGCATCTTTATAATCCGGATGTGCGCAATTCTCTATAATAACTTTCGCTCTCTCCCTTGGACTAAGCCCTCTTAAATCAGCTAAACCTTGCTCTGTTACTATTACCATAACATCATGCTCTGTATGATCTACATGTGATACCATGGGTACAATACATGAAATGTTATTATCTTTTGCTGTGGATGGTGTTGCAAAAATTGATATATAAGCATTTCTAGTAAAATCTGCCGAACCACCAATGCCATTCATCATCTTTGTGCCTAAAATATGTGTCGAATTAACATTTCCATAAATATCAACTTCAATAGCCGTGTTCATAGCAATTACACCAAGTCTTCTTATTATTTCTGGATTGTTACTTATCTCTTGCGGGCGCAATATAATTTTACCTTTATATTTTTCAATATTAGTATAAAATCTTTTAAGTCCATTTTCTGAAAATGTAAGTGCTGTACCCGACACTTTATCGACTTTACCGGCATCAATTAAATCAAGAACCGAATCTTGAATAACTTCTGAATAAAAAGCTAAATTGTTAAATTTTAAATTAACAAGTCCTCCTAAAACAGCATTAGCTACATTACCTACTCCAGATTGTAACGGCATAAGAGTATCTGGAAGTCTATTATGCTTTATCTCATTTTGAAGAAAGTCTATTAAATAATCTGAGATTTTTTTTGATGTGTCATTTACAGGTGTCAATGGTAGCACTGTATCTTTAATATCAGTAAAGACGACAGCTACTATTTTATCCGGATCACAGGGTATATACGGTGTTCCGATTCTGTCACTAACACTTGTTATTGGAATTGGTTTCCTATTAGGCGGGTCTTTTGGTTCATATACATCATGCATTCCTTCAAGCTCTAATGGTTGTGAAGTATTAATTTCTACAATTACTTTATCAGCCATATTTACAAATGTAGGTGAATTACCTACGGATGTTGTAGGAACAATTCCACCATCACTATTTATAGCAACAGCTTCAATAATTGCAAAATCTATTTTACCCAGAAATCCATATCTTATTTGCTGAGGCATATGGCTCAAATGCATATCTATATACTCAACTGCACCGCTATTAATAGCATTTCTCATGTCTTTATTTGTCTGATATGGTATCCTCTTAAAAACCAAATCTTCACGCGCTAAAGCACCATCGAGCTCATCTCCTACAAGTGCCCCTGTATAAAGATTTATTTTAAATCTTTCTTTTTTGCCTCTTTCTGCAAGTGCTAATGGAACTGCTTTAGGGCAGCCTGTAGCAAATCCACTTGTTCCTATTGTCATACCATCTTTTATATAAGATGCGGCTTCATCAGCTGACATAACCTTATCTTTAAGTTTTTGGCATCTTAATCTTTCCTCACAATTCATCACTAGGCCTCCTTTAGTATTTTTAAAGTACCTTGTTAGTATTTTAACATATTTCCTTTTATAGTTCAATCATCATTCTTAAATGTCTAAATATTTACATATTTCCGAATTTGTTTTTCTAACAAGAATATAAAAAACAGATATTTTATTTTATAATATATCTTTATCATAAATTGTTATATATGATAATATTACTATATTGTTTAATAAAAAATGTCATCTTTTAAAAGTTCACAATATTTTAATTTTTTATATAAACTTGAAAAAGCCCAACTTTCTCGTTGGGCTAAATGTATTCACTCTTTATCTTTTAAAGCGCTTATTTCTCTTTCTAACATCTCTATTCTACTTTTTAATTCATTTACTTCTTTTACAGCTTTTTCTCTCTCCAGCTTTAAATTATCAATTTGAGTTTTATATGCATTGTGCTCGATATCTTCCGCTTTTTTTACAGTATCTTCAAACATTTCTGATACTCTTTCTTTGCCTTTATCGTATATCTCAGCAGTCTTACCTGCTATATCATTTGCACCCTTTACGCCTTTGTCTAAAACAGGTTTCACAGTCTCTTTCACTTTAGGATATAATATATAACTTAGTGCTGCAGCACCAATACCCCAAAAGAAGCCACGGCTTCCAATCATTTTTAAAATTCCCATGGAAATAAACCTCCCTTCATAGGTTCTCTTATTATTTTACCCTATTAAAATTTAATTATAAAATCGTTATTTTCCAAATATGAGTGCTCTTGCAATTGATTTATATAAATCCTTCGCATTGTGCTTTTCACTCATCTTTACCGCATATTGTAAAAAATCGCTTATTGTTGCTTGCCATAAAATTACCATTTCATTCTTTACTGCTTTATCTTTTTCATACTCTTCAAAAGATACATCAACAGTCTGTCTCAATACTTTTGACACTTCCTCGAATTTTTTCCTTGCTTCTTCCATCAAATGTCCTCCTTGTCGAAAATTTATAGACTTTAAAGGAATTTACCATTATTACAAGCTGATTTACATTATAATTGTCTTGCAGCATCTTTTGCATACCTTGATAGTTCTATTGTTTCGGATATCTTTAAAGGATCATCATCAAATTGCTATGTCCAATACTTTTAAAAATTTTTTATTTTTTAAAAGAGATAATTTTCCCTCGACATATACTGTTGCTTCACTGCTTTACCTGGTTTTAACCTTAAAAATTCCTTTAAAGTTCTATTATTATAATGTATGGTTAAAGTATGAATAAAGACACTCTAATTTACAAAAAATACGATAAAAAGTCCAAGTGTGCTTTCTCTCATAATTAGTATCAATACGGTTGCTATTGTTATTATTAGATCTCCGTTAATTTTTATCTCAATATAGTAAAATGGCCATTTCTAAAGGTGCACCGAATTCAAAAACTTTTTAAAAAATGATAAAATTTTTAAACTAGGGAAGATATACAAAAACAGAATCTTAAACCAAAATTAGGAGATGTCTAGAATAAGCTATAGATAAGCAGAATACAATAAATAAAGAATTGAGGCAAATAAGCTCTCAATTCTTTATTGCTAAATCTAATATTCTATCTACGTTTATATCTTCTGCAAGTCTCAATATTGTATATCTTTTCCTCATTTCTTTGGCATTCATCAAAATATTTTTAAGTTCGCCTTTTTGCAAACCTAAATAAGATATATCAGACGGCGCTTCAACATCATTTAAAAGCTCATCTATATAATCACTTGATGGCACATTTTCTAATACCCATTTTTTCATCGTATCCCAATTTTTAAGTATGCGCTTTTGCCGTACTCTTCGCAGTTCTTCATCAATGTAATAATGATCAATATCTTTAAATACCTCATCAGCCATCGGTCCAAAGTTTTTTCTTATTCTGAATTCAAATTCTTCTTTTGTTTCATGCTTTCTTTCTTCCATCAATTTTTTAACTTCATCCTCATTTAGTGAAAAAACAGCATTATATAAACTGGCAGAAATTTTTGTCATTATGCCTACCTTTGCACCATGTGAATGCTGAATACCACTGCTTAAAAGTTCTTTCATCTCGATGAAATGTGACAGATGATGCTCTGCCCCCGAAGCAGGTCTTGAATTTCCAAACTTAAGCATAGAAAGACCAGACAATATCAATGCTCCCATTAACTTCTTAATAGCTTTTTCATCTTTGCTTTTTAAGCTTTTACTCACTTCTATGCAATCATTCAGAGACTTTCTCGTATCTTCTGCAATTTCTTTGGAATAATCTTCTTTTGTTATAATACTGCTTATATACCAGTCAGCAAGCGACGTAAATTTGCCGATTATATCACCAAAGCCAGATGTTATCATGTCATAAGGCGCATCTTTAAGTATATTAGTATCGCCCACGATGAACACAGGATATGTTGCAGTATACGTCCGCTTGAATCCATTTACTATGAGTGGAGATACGGATGATGCATATCCATCCATTGATGGTACAGTTGCCACAATACCATATGGTATTTTTGTCTTGCTGCTTACAAATTTGACAACATCGTTTATCGTCCCAGAGCCAACAGCAATCATTATTTCGACTTTGTTTTCCAGTGATGTCAGCACTTCTCCAACTGCTCTTTCATCAGGTATTAGATTGCCTTCCCTATTTAACATACATAACAATACGTCAAAATTTTTATCTATCAATATATCTCTTAATAGTGAACCCGCAGCCTTATAAGTATTTTTATCGCATACAATCAGTACGTAATACTTCATTCCTAAGCTATTCAATATATCAGGAACATCGTATAAGGCATTACTGCAAACCTCTACTTGCTTTATCATGGCACCAGAACTCATAGCACTTCCTCCAATTCAATCTCCTTAGTGGAATTTCTGATTCTTATTTCAGGCTTTATACATATATTCACAGGCTTATTAAAAGCTTTCTTTCCTTTTCCTATAAGTTCAAACAAAGTTGAAGCAGCTAGTCTACCCATTTCTTCTTTTGGATGTATAATTGAAGTAAGTTTAACGCTTGAAAGCTCTGCATAATCAGAATCATCGAAACTCACTATTGAAATATCATCAGGCACATTGTAACCTAGTTCTCTAATTGGATCAAGAATCCACATAGCAATCTGGTCATTGTAGCTGACTATTGCTGTCGGTTTATTCTCCCATTTTGAGTATATCTCATATATCCTTTCTTTAGGTTTTGTTTTCATTTCTTCTGTCGTGTAAAATATTATGTTGTCTTCCTTAATCTTAATATTGTTTTTCCTCAATGCTTTAACATATCCCTTGTACCTATTAAGCCCCTGATTATCATCGCTTTTAAATATGCCAACAATATTTTTATGTCCAAGCTTAATAAGGTGATCAGTTGCCATATATCCACCACCTTCATCGTCTTGAATGATGTAAGATGGGTTCAACTCTTCATAGAAGCTATTAATAAATATATAAGGAATTCCTCTGTTTTTTAGCTCATCAAAATAATTTAGATTTATATGTGGTAAGGCGCTTTTTGTAGGCTCAATGATCAATCCTCTGATGTCTTTCGCAAGGATGTTTTCTAATATATCCATTTCTGTCTCAATGCGGTTATTTGTATTGAAAAGCAATATTGAATACCCATTCTTAGCCAAAACCTGATCAATACCTTTGATTATCCTAGGAAATATATAATCGTTTATATAAGTCGTTATAACTGCAATATTTTTATTATCATAACTTTTAACAGCATTTCTATCAGCGCAAAACGTCCCTAATCCTTGCTTTCTATAAAGCCATCCTTCATTTTCAAGGTCATCAAGTGCTTTTCTTATTGTGTGTCTGCTTACTCCGAACTTTACCATAAGCTCACTTTCAGTCGGCAGTGGTTCATCTATATTAATATTATTTTTTATAATTAAATTAGTAATATAGTCTTTAACTATTTGATATTTTGGCACATTCTCTTCCAAAATTGAACATCCTCCCTCACCATCAAGATATCCACCTACATATATTATATCGCTTCTCAAAAATATAACTAAATCACAAATCAGACGAAATATTCATTAAATATTCGTCAATAATTATAGAGTTTAAAGACTTATTTCAATAGTTAAATAAAATTATCACCTGAAATTATCTTAACAGGTGATAATTTTACAAATCTTATTTAAATGGATTTTCATTCTTGTATAACATTGTGGCTGGCTGATTAAATGAAACATCATCGACGCCTAAAAGCTTCATAGCAGCGTACAAAACTTTGCCAGCATGCTTAAACGCAACACCTACATGATGTGGAAAATTCTTTTCTATCAAGACATGTCTGTAGAAGCGCGCCATCTCTTTAACCGCAAATACACCAATGCTGCCAAAAGACATAGGATCAATATCCAGTACTTCACCTTCGGCAACATAACTTCTAAGCTTTGTGTCTGCAGTGCTTTGTAATCTAAATAATGTAATATCACCTGGCCTAATAGTTCCTTCCAAAGTACCTCTTGTTATGTCTGGCTCTTTATCGGGCTCTAATAATCTATGCATTATGCGCTGATACTTCATAGTATAATTTTTCATCATGCAACTGCTAGTATTTCCACAGTGAAATCCCATAAAAAGATCACTATTTTTGTAATCACCAATTTTATCTTTATTGCTTTCATACATATCTTTCGGAACAGTATTGTTGATATCTAGAAGTGTTGCTGGTAAATTTGTGGCACATGTTATAATGTATTCGCTAAGTGCACCATATATATCCGTCTCACAAGCCACAGGTATGCCGCTTGCTGCTAGCCTTGAATTTACAAAACATGGGACAAAACCAAACTGCGTTTGAAATGCCGGCCAGCATTTGTTGGCAAAGACCACATATTGCGACGCCCCTATATTTTTATCTATCCAGTCCCTTAATGTAAGTTCATACTGTGCAAGCTTCGGCAGTATGCCACCGTACTTATTACCGGTACCTAATTCTTTTTCCATGTCTTTTATAACATCTGGAATCCTTTTATCATCTTTATGATTATTGTAAGCTTCAAAAAGATCTAATTCGGAATTCTCCATTATCTCGATGCCTAAGTCATAAAGCGGCTTAATAGGTGCATTACATGCGAGAAAGTCCTGTGGCCTCGGTCCAAAGCTTATTATTTTTAACTTTTTAAGTCCAAGTATCACCCTTGAAATATCTTTAAAATCTGATATCATATCAGCTATTTCATCTGCATATCCCACTGGGTATTCTGGTATATAAACATTTAGATTTCTTAAGTTTAAATTGTATGAAGCATTTAACATACCGCAATATGCGTCACCGCGTCCATCGTATAGATTGTCTTTTGTCTCCTCTGCCGCCGCAACAAACATCACTGGGCCATCAAACTTTTGAGCCATCATCGTCTCAGGTCCTTCCGGTCCAAAATTGCCTAGGTATATAACAAGTGCATTTACGCCTAAATCATTAGCCTCTTTCAGAGCATTCACGGCATCTATTTCATTTTCTACAGTTGTGGTGACTTCATTTATAGATATGCCTTTTTCAATACATGCTTTTACTACCGCATTTCTTCTTTTCTCACTTAAAGTGATTGGAAAACAATCCCTGCTGGTAGCTACAATTCCTACTTTAACTTCTGGTATGTTTATCATGCAAAATCCTCCTTCATTAAATTCACATCATATTTTTCATTGACCATATTTTGTAAGATATCTCTCATGGGCTCTTTTCACTTCTTCATCTGGTATCACATCAGGAGTGCCTAATAACAACGCTAGATGAACAGTTTTTGCCGTATCTTCCACCATCACTGCAGCTTTTAAAGCTGCTTCCGGCGTATTTCCTATTGTGAAAACCCCATGATTTTTCATCAGTATTGCAGGGCTATCGCCAATATAATCAACAATCGCTTTGCCTATCTCTTCACCGCCAATCTTCGCATAAGGTCCTACAGGAATTGCACATCCAAACTCGTCTGCAATAGCTGTAAGATAAACTGGAATTGACCGGCCAAGTGCTGCAAAACTTGTAGCATACGGTGAGTGTGTATGGACAATTCCATTCACATCACTTCTATGTCTGTAGACGTAAAGATGTGTAGCAGTATCAACTGATGGTTTTAGCTTACCTTCAACCACATTGCCATCCAAATCCACAACTACCATATCATCTGGAGTCATGTCATCGTACAAAACTCCACTGGGCTTTATGACTACAAGATTTGTCTCAGGATCTCTTCCGCTGACATTGCCGCTTGTCATTGTAACCAAATTGTTTTTAGGAAGCATCATGTTCATTTTATATACACGTTGTTTCAACTCTTCTAACATCTGAAACCACCTCTTTTATGTTTTTTAGCCTCTTCATTACATCATTTGCCCCTCTTCCAAAGTAGTCGTGAAGCAGTTTATACTCCTGAAATAGCTTTTCATATATCTCAACATTTTCAGAAATAGGCTTGAATGTCTTGTCTTTTAACTTTGGTATGATTTTAGCTGCTTCAAATATGCTGTCAAAACCGCCATTTTCCTTTCCTGCTGCAACCGCACCAAACATAGCCGCACCTAATGCCGGCGTCTGGTTTGACTTCGATACTTTTATTTCTAAGTTTGTTACATCAGCGTATATCTGCATAAGCATCGGATTTTTCTCAGGAAGTCCGCCACAGGCGTAAAGCTCATCTATCTTTATGCCGTACTCATTAAATGTATTTATTATCATCCGTGTACCATATGCGGTTGACTCTATCAAAGCTCTGTATATTTCTTCAGGTTTAGTTCTAAGTGTCAATCCTAAAATCAAACCAGTAAGATCCGCATCAACCAAAACAGATCTATTTCCATTAAGCCAATCAAGTGCCAAAAGGCCACTTTCTCCCGGTTTTAGCTTTGAGGCTTTTTCTGTCAAAAGCTGATGTACAGATATGCCTCTTTCTTGAGCTTCTTTTTTGTAATCATCTGGAACGCAATTATCTACAAACCACGCAAATATGTCTCCTACCGCTGACTGTCCAGCTTCATATCCATAATATCCTGGTACAATGCCGTCTTCCACTACTCCACACATACCCGGAACCTCAACTTCTTTGTCCCCTAAAACTACATGGCATATAGACGTGCCCATTATCATAACCATCTTTCCTGGAGATGCTACACCTACTGCAGGAAGCGAAACATGTGCATCGACATTGCCTACAGCAACAGCAATACCAGGCTTTAAGCCAATCATCTCCGCCATTTCCTCAGTTAATTCACCTGCTTTTGTGCCTAAAGGATATATGTCTCTTGATAACTTTTCATCTACTACATTTTCAAGCCTCTCATCTAACGCTTTAAAAAATTCTTTTGAAGGGTATCCCTTTCTCTTATGCCAAATCGCTTTATAACCTGCTGTACAGCTATTTCTCCTTTCATTGCCAGTTAATTTCATAATAACCCAGTCAGTTGCTTCTATGAATTTATCTGCTTCTTCATAAATATCTGGAGCTTCATTTAAGATTTGCCATATCTTCGGTATCAGCCACTCAGAAGAAATCTTTCCACCATACCTTGCTAAGAAATCCTCTTCTCTTTCAGAAGCAATCTTATTTAACATATTAGCTTCAGGTTGAGCTGCATGATGTTTCCAAAGTTTAACATATGCATGCGGATTTGATTTATATTCTGGTAAATCGCACAAAGGCGTACCATCTTTTTTTATAGGAAGCATCGTACATGCTGTAAAGTCTATGCCAATCCCCACAACATCATCTTTATTTATTCCAGACTTTATTATCACATCTGGAATTATCTTTTTCAAAACTTCTATATAATCATCAGGATGCTCTAATGCCCAATCCTGCGGCAATACTGTCCCGTCTGGAAGTCTCTCATCCATGACGCCATGCGGATAGTTCATCGTTGAAGAAGCTACTTCCTCTGCTGTATCAAGATTTAAAAGCAATGCCCTTGCGGATTCTGTGCCATAGTCAATACCTATTGAAAATTTTGCCATAATGTAACACTCCTCAAACAACATAATAAAAGTAATGTTCAATACTTCAAATGTAATTAATTATTCATATTATTACGCCATTCCATTACTTCCAAATAATAAAATCCGATTTTTTACTCTTTCTTTAATTACTTTATAAGAAGCATCAAGTATTTCCGGATATCCCACTATATTATCGTTATCATTTATTAACTCCCTTATTGCATATTTTGCGATCAATGATAATTCAGTAAAATAATTTATTTTACAAATTCCATTTTTAATACAATTTTTAAAATCATCATCAGTGAGTCTTGAACCTCCGTGTAAGACTAAAAGAATATCCACGACATTGTTAATTTTTTTCAATAAATTTATGTCTAAATTTGGCTTGCTTTTATATATTCCATGAGCAGAACCAAATGCAACCGCCATAAAGTCTATTCCAGTTTCTTTAGCAAATTTCGAAGCATCTTCAGGTGTTGTAAATAATTTCGATGTTTGAGGTAGATCGTACTCTACTCCTTCACCAACATGCCCTATCTCTCCTTCAACAGAATAACCCAATGAATGTGCAATATCTGTTACTTGTTTTGTCATCTTAACATTTTGTTCATATGGTAATGAAGAACCATCATACATAAATGAAGTAAAACCAAACTTTATCGCTTTTATAAAATTATTAAAATCTTTACAATGATCAAGGTGAAGTGCCACAGGAATCTCAACTCTATTAGCTATAGTAACAACTTCTTTTGCTATTAATTCAAAATCAGAATGCTTAAAATGTATTTCCGCAAACTCTAAAATTATTGGTGATTGTAGCTCAACAGCTGCATCTACCGTAGCTCTGATCATAACATCATTTATTACATTAAATGCCCCAACAGCATATTTATTCTTTTTTGCATCATTAAGAATATTTTTACCACTTACTAACATTTAATCATCCCTTCATAAAAATTTATTCCCCAATTTCTGGTATTCGTTTTATTCTTTTATCAGTAAATATATCCGATAAATCATCACTATGGGACGAAAATTCTGATACTATTGCTCCCTCTTCATCTGCTTGAAACCAGTGTAATGTATCGGGTTCAATTGTATACTGTTCCCCTGGATTTAATATAATTTCATGAAATGCTGTAAAACTATCCTTATATTTATCAGGAATTTTGCAATGCAAATTATTTGATTTAACACCTTCAACATATAAATATACCTTACCATACCTACAACGAAACGTTTCTTGTTTACCTAATTTACTATTAATATTTGGATGTTTATGTTCAGGACAAATTTGATTAGGAAATAGCACCATCTCTTTTGCACAATATCTATCATTATTTACATATACCACTAATTGAAGACCAATATTATTAATATCATTTAATCCGAAGTCAGCCACTTCAATTTCTCTTTTTTCTTTTTCTGTAAGAGCAATATTCGCTTTTTTAAAATAATCACAAGTTCTTTTACATATTTCCGTATACTCGTTTTTACTTATCATACAAATACCTCCATATCATTAAAAATTTAATTGAAAATTGTTACAACTAAAATAATCTTAAAATTTTTAAGACATATTTAAAATTTTATATATTTAATGTTCTACTTCTAAAGTAACGACTGACATTTTAGGCATTGAAACAATCAATTTACCGCCTATTATTTTAATTTCATCAAATTCTTCTGATACAACTTTATTAGGATTGTCAAAAGTATTGTGCGCATTCATTTCATCAGCAGTTAATATTGTACCTGTTGCTTTGTCTACATTTGTTCCTCTAAGTTCACATTCCACAGTAACTGATTCTTTAGGATTTAGGTTGCACAGAGAAATATGAATTCTTCCACTATCATCAGAAGAAACAGTTGCTGTTACTTGAGGAATACCATGTTCTGAATCACGCATATATTCTGGTGTATCAATATTAAAATCTAATAATTCTGCATCTTGATGAACTTTATACATGTCAAATACATGATATGTCGGTGTAAGTACCATTTTAGCTCCATCTGTAAGAATTACGGCTTGTAAAACATTTATAGTCTGTGCTATATTAGCCATCTTGACTCTATCGCAATGCTTATTAAATATGCTAAAGTGAATGCCTGCAACCAAAGCATCTCTCATTGTATTTTGTTGATACAAGAACCCCGGGTTTGTGCCTGGTTCTACATCATACCATGTACCCCATTCATCTACAACTAATGCAACTCTTTTTTCAGAATCATATTTATCCATTATCGTAGAGTGCTTTGTTATTAATTCATCCATGTACAACGCTTTCTTCATGGTGATAAACCATTCTTCTTCATCAAAATCTGTAGCTGAACCTTTTCTTTCCCATGTACCTGGTACTGTATAGTAATGCAAACTAAGACCATCCATTAGTCTTCCAGCTTCTCTCATCAACACTTCTGTCCAAGTATAATCGTCTGTATTAGGTCCGCAAGCAATTTTAAATATCTTATTGCTGCCAAAATTCCTGACATAGGTGGAATATCTTCTATATACATCAGCATAATATTCAGGACGCATATTACCTCCGCAGCCCCAGCTTTCATTACCAACACCAAAGTATTTAAGCTTCCACGGTTCTTTTCTCCCATTTGAGGCTCTCAAATTTGCCATTGGTGACTCTCCATCAAATGTCATGTACTCTATCCATTCCCTCATCTCTTGAACTGTACCACTTCCAACATTACCGCAAATATATGGCTCTGTATCCAAAAGATCACATAATTCAAAGAACTCATGTGTTCCAAAATGATTGTTTTCGATTACACCGCCCCAATGTACATTAATCATTTTTGGTCTTGATTCATAAGGTCCTATACCGTCTTTCCAATGGTATTCATCTGCAAAGCATCCACCAGGCCATCTCAATACAGGTATTTTAATTTTCTTCAACGCTTCAACAACGTCTTTCCGAATACCATCTATATTGGGTATTTCTGAATCTTTACCAACCCAAAAACCTTCATATATACACTTTCCTAAATGTTCAGCGAAGTGGCCATAGATATTTTTACTGATTTTGCCTTTTTTATTATCTGCATTGATAACGATTTTGGATAACATATAAATACTCCTTCATAATTAAAATTTATTTCATCATTACCAAATTCATACTTATATATACATTTAAAATAATATCTTGTATTTATACGTACATTTTATATTAATATATATTCTACATCTTTTTTAAAATTCCTTCTTTATTTTTAAATTTTTTTAAAATATTTTTATGCTTGATATCCTTCTCTTAGATTATCAACGATTATGAAGAAATTTCATCTACGTGCTTATAATTTATGTATAATTTTATTATTGTACGTACATCTTAATATAATATATTCGACGTCATTTTTAAAAATCCTTCTTAAATATAAAAATTTTTTAAAATTATTTTCTACATTAATTTTTTATTTTTTCCCGAATACTGAATAATTATTATAAATCTACTCATAAAAAAAATGCCCTCACTTTTGTAAAGGCAAAATAATAAACAAAACAATTAAAATTTATTCACTAAATCCATTATTTTTTGCTAACTCTTTAAACCAATATCCACTTTTCTTGATAGTCCTTTTTTGTGTAGCTAAATCCACAGAAACGAGTCCATAGCGGTTTTTATACGCATTTAAGAATGACCAGTTATCCATGAAAGACCACAGGTGGTATCCTTTTACGTT
The DNA here is from genome assembly GCF_900205865.1 of Thermoanaerobacterium sp. RBIITD. Classification (NCBI taxonomy): domain Bacteria; kingdom Bacillati; phylum Bacillota; class Clostridia; order Thermoanaerobacterales; family Thermoanaerobacteraceae; genus Thermoanaerobacterium; species Thermoanaerobacterium sp. RBIITD. Next base: position 2,418,220 of record NZ_LT906662.1, on the reverse strand, counting down.
GCATCCTTCTTCTATTGCCTTATAAAGCCATTTTAAATGGCCTTTGATAAAGTCTATCCTGTAATCGTCTTGGATTATGCCGTCTTTTATGAAGCGCTCTTCTCCCTCTACACCCATGCCATTTTCGGAGATATATGACTCTATGTTTCCGTAGTTGTCCCTCACATTTATGAGTAGGTCATATATACCTTTTTCGTATATCTCCCATCCTCTATACGGATTCATTCTTCTTCCCGGCATGATGTACTCATCAAAGAACCAGTCAGGCGTAAATACGCCGTATGGATTGGGCATATTTTCTTTTGCTTTGACTCTTCTTGGCTGATAGTAATTTACTCCAAGATAGTCAACAGTATTGTTTTTTATAAGCTCAAGATCATCCTCAGTATACACCGGTAAATGATTGTAACTCTTTAGAAGCTCTACAAGTTTCTCAGGATATTCTCCTTTTACACATGGATCTAAAAAGCTTCTATTGAAGAGAAGATCAGCTATCTCTGCCGCCTTAAGATCTGCAGGATGATTGCTCCGAGGATATGATGGAGTAAGGTTTAATACAATTCCGATTTTTCCATCTTTTATATTTAATTTTCTGAATTCGTTTATTACCATTGCACTTGCTAAAACCGTATTGAAACACACCTGTATAGCTTTCTTAAAATCCACAATGTCTGGATAATGAAAGTTATAAAGGTATCCTCCTTCTGCTGGAACTATGGGCTCATTAAATGTAATCCACCTTTTCACTCTGTCTCCAAAAAGCTCAAAGCATGTCTTAGCATAGTTTTTGTAATTTTCCAAGACTTGACGGCTTTCAAAACCTCCAATGTGCTGCATTTCTATCGGCATATCGAAGTGAAACAAAGTAGCTATAGGCATAATACCATTTTCTAAAAGCTCATTTATTACATTATTGTAGAAATCTACCGCCTTCTTGTTTACTTCACCTACTCCACCTGGAATCAATCTTGACCACGATATTGAAAATCTAAATGAATTGTGCCCTATTTCTTTCATCAATCTTATGTCATCTTTATACCTGTGATAAAAATCGGATGTTACTTCAGGTCCAACACCATTAAAAAAGCGGTTTGGTACCTGTTTGTACCAATAATCCCATACATTCATACCTTTTCCATCTTCACTTGCAGCACCTTCTATTTGAGTTGCAGATGTGGCAGAGCCCCACCAAAAATTTTCTGGAAATTTATATTCTTTTGCCATTTTTCCTTCCTCCTCTTGTTTTGTTAGTCACATAATTTGCGATAAATTTTTCCCCACCTAGTGATATTAAAAAATAACCTATGGAAAATATTATCACTAATGGTCCAAAGAATTCTTCTAATACTACGCATATTGTCAATGCATGTGTTGCATAAACTATCAAATCGTAATAGCTTAATTCTTTTTGCTTTTTGAGAAGTGCCACAACATAAAAGACAAGTGATAGTACAAGTGACGATGCTATCAATCCAATATACAGAAATAGTAGTGAAGATACAATATTTTTAAATGATAGTTGTGAATAGCTATTTAAAAACACTGAAAAATTACCTGTAAATAGTGACATTATAAGTTTAATAAGTGTTAAATAAACTACACCAAAAATCGTCAAGATAAGATCAAACCTGAGAAGTTTGATTATAGATTCGCCTTTTAGTCTTTTGTAATTTTGAGGCATAAACAAGCTTATTTTTAGCTCTTCCAAAACACTCATAAATTTTATCTCCTTACACCTTTTAAAATGTTTAAAGCAATTAGACGATTACGACTGTAACCGCCTAATTGCAATGATATCAGCCTTTTTGGCTTTCAACAGCCATTGCTTGCTCTTGCTCAAGGTACTGCCTATCTACAACTCTTAAGAATGGCAAGTATATGAAGAATGAAATCACTAATTCAATTATCTGCCATACAGCACCACTAAAACCTGAGACCAAAAGTCCTCCGATAATAGGTGGTGTAGTCCATGGTATTACAACGCCTGTTGGATATCCAACCAAACCTATTGACATTACAATGTAAGTCAAAGTAGCTAAAATCATAGGTGTCAATATAAATGGTATAACCATTATAGGGTTCAAAACAATTGGCAAGCCAAATATTACCGGTTCATTGATGTTAAATAAACCTGGAACTATAGCAAGCTTTCCAACTGTCTTAACCTGTCTTGATTTTGAGAAGAAAAGCATAGCAAGTACAAGTCCTAATGTGCTTCCTGAACCACCTACTAGCATGTACATATCGTGGAACTGCTGTGTTATGATGTGTGGAACTGGGTGACCAGCTTGGAATGCCTGCAAGTTCTCGGCTGCAAGTGCTAACCATATTGGTCCCATAACAGATCCAACTACGTTTGCACCATGTATACCAAATGACCAGAAAAGTCCTTCGAAGAAGTTAGCAATCAACGTAGCAGGCAGTGTATCACCAAGTCTTGTCAAAGGTATCTGCAATACAGTGTAGATAAATTGATGTATTGTGCCATAAGATGTCATAGCAAACAGCATTCTTATTACATCAATGATGATAGCGACTATAGCCGCAGGTATCAATGCAGAGAAAGCCTTTTCAACTGCAGGTGGAACACCTTTTGGCATCTTTATTACCCAGCCTCTTTTTACGACAAACCTTACGATTTCCACTGACAAAATTGCTGTTAAAATACCAACAAATAAACCTTTTGAGCCCATCCAGTCAACTGGTATGCCGCCACTTACTTCAATTGCTTTTTTAGCGCCTTCAGGTGTATAATTAATTATAAACGGCGTAAATATCAAAAATGCAACAAGTGCAGTTGCAGCCGTGTTTAAACCATCAATTTTGTAATGCCCTGCGAGGCTGTATGCAATGCCAAATACTACAAATATGCTCATTATTGACATTGTAGCCTCAAAGGGCCTCATAAAGAATGTATTCCAGTTTGGTCCAAATGTCTTTGCCATAAAATCGGAGTAACCAGGTATAGGCAAAAACGCCAGCAACAAGAAAACTGCACCTATTGTGATAAGTGGAACAGCGAGCATAAAGCCATCACGAATTGATGTCAAGTACCTATTTTCAGAAATTTTACCTGCTATAGGCATCAATTTTTCTTCAAGCGAATCTGTAAACTTACTCATTTTTATAACACTCCTTATCTTAAATTTAGATTTTTGGTTTTAAAACTTATAAATGAGAGCTATTTATTAGCCATGCTTAAAGCTTGGTCTAATACTTTTTCTCCATCCATCATACCGTAGACGACTGGATTTATCACATCTACAGGTACACCTTTTTCACTGCATATTTTCTTTGCTTTTGGCAGTATGAATTTTACTTGCGGACCTAAGAGAACTACATCCGCTTCTTCAACGTATTTTTCCATCTGTGCTTCAGGGTATGCATCAACAGCGACCTCTATACCTCTTGCTTTTGCTGCCTCTTCAATTCTGCCAATTAACATGCTTGTCGATGAACCTGAAGAGCAAAAGAGAATAATCTTAAGCATTAACGTTTTCCCTCCTTTCAAAAAACTTTAGCTTGTAAAAGCAATTTTGCATTTTATCTTCAAGGATATCCCCACTTAAATAAATCACTACATACACTATTAAAACACTTCAAAAATGGGGAATCCCTTGAAACCAAAGAGATTCAATCTAAAAACACGTGTACCACCTCTTTTCCTATTCCTGTGGGAAATACCCTTCTTCTTCAGGTGATCCTATGGGTTGTCCTTGTGCCAATTTCACTGCAAATTTCGATATTTTTCTCAGAGAATCATTTAGTCCAATGCCTCCTCTATTTGGAGTCTCTATGATGTATATCTTTTTTCTAAATAATTCTGTACCTGTATTGTCCTTCGACATGGCAGCAAAAGCCGGAATGTCCAACTTTTCAATAACTGCTTCTGTCAAATATCCACAGCAATCACCGTATCTTTTGTAATTTAATGCAGGACCACATATAACTACGTCCGGATTAAATTGTTTTATCATGGTTAATATTTTTTCAATAGCTTCGTCTTTATTTTCAAGAAAATAGTTATCACCACATATTACGGTACCAATTATATCCCCACCGTTTCTCATCATGGTGTTTTTTAATAACATTCCCAATCCTATAGCACCAAATTGGGATTGAGGTTCCATATTCATTTTTTCATCTGTTCCGTATCCAGCCTGAACCTGGTTTAAGAATTGTACCGCTTTAATCATGTTACCCTCCTAAATTAGTTTTTAAATTTTTTATTTTGTCACACATGTATGAAGAACTGGTTCTAACATCTTCCTTAATTCAATGATCTCCGAGATAAGGTTTTTTTCTGATATAGCAGTCATAAGATGATCTTGTGAATGAACAAATAATATAGAAAATTCCAGTTTTTCACCTGATGCTTCCTTTTGCAACATGCTGGTCTGCACATTATGTGCTTTTTCGATAGCTTCATTGGCCTGTGACATAAGTTTTTCAGCTTCTTCAAATTCGCCTTCATACGCCTTTCTAAGCGCTTCGTGTGCATATGCCCTTGCTTCACCTGATTGTATAATGATTTCCATAACTATTTGCTGCAAATCCATATTATTTTCCTCCTTGAATTGGTTTTATCTATTTTGGGATTCACTAAATAATATATGCAAAAACCATGCCAAAACACTAAAACATGAAGAAACGCCGCATTTTACCCTATCAAAACATATTAAAATAAACAGCGTTTTTTAGTGTTTAATAAAAATCTGCATATTGTTTTATCAATTTTTCTTAGTGTTTTAATGTTTCGATAGTGTTTAATCCAGTAAATCACTATTGAAAAACTTGTCGCGAAATATATAATAGGATATAGGTATAGAAAGTTATTTATGGTAAAGGGGATCTTTAAGTTGAAAAGAAAAGACTTGATTTTAAAAAAATTAATAGAGTTAAGCAATGGGAACGGTATAGATGCTATGACATTAGCAAATGAGTTAAATATGTCTCGAGCAAACGTTAGTCATGAATTAAATCTTTTGTGCAAGGAAGGAAAAGTCATAAAGTCAGACGGCAGACCAGTACTTTTTTCACCTGTATTTAACAGCACCAACAGCAACTCAAATGACAGCAAATTGTACGAGCTGGATATGCTGATTAAAAATAATATCAGTTTGAAACAAGCTGGCGAGCAGGCAAAAGCTGCTATTTTGTATCCTCCCAAGGGAATCCACTGTTTAATATTAGGTGAAACAGGCGTAGGAAAATCTACTTTTGCGAGAATAATGCACAAGTATGCCATTGATATGGGAGTAAAAAAGCCTGACGCTCCTTTTATAGCCTTTAACTGTGCAGACTACAGCAACAACCCTCAGCTTTTGACGGCTCAACTTTTTGGGGTTAAAAAAGGAGCATATACAGGCGCTGATACAGACAAAGAAGGACTTATAGAAAAAGCAAATGGCGGAATCTTATTCCTCGATGAAGTACACCGTTTGCCACCTGAAGGACAAGAAATATTATTTACTTTTCTTGATACAGGGTATTTTAGAAGAGTCGGCGACGTAGAAAATCGGACATCTGATGTACTGATCATATCAGCTACGACTGAGGATCCTTCTTCATCCCTTTTAAATACATTTACAAGAAGAATACCGATGATAATTAAAATACCGCCACTTAGAGAAAGGACTTTAGAAGAAAGATTTTACCTTCTAAAAAGGTTTTTTAAACACGAAAGCATAAAATTAAACAGGGATATCTTTGTGTCGCTGAATTCCATGAGGGCATTTTGCTCCTATGACTGTCCAAACAACATCGGTCAATTAGAAAGCGATGTCAAGCTTATATGTGCAAAAGTCTATTCAGAATTTTTGACTAATAAGAAAAATGACATAAGGATCTGCAGTAGAGACTTGCCAGATTATATAAAGAAAGGACTATACACAGATAAACAGCATAGAATGCTGTGGAACGAAGTCATAGGTGACGATATAGAGTTTTTTAAATTTTCCCCTACAAATGAAACAGAGGAAATTCCAACCGCATCTAATGATAACAGCATTTACGAGATAATAAATGATAGATTGAGGCAGCTAAAAGCAAAAGGTATATCTGATATAGACATTGAATCAATTTTGGAAAAAGACATAGCAAAGTACTTTCACAAGCAGATATATGGTATAACTGAGGAGAAAAACAAACAGAATTTAATTCATATCTTAGGAGAAGACATAATAAACATTACAGACAGGATTGCTGAGCTCGTATCCGAACTTCTTGGGAAAGAGCTTAGCCAAAACAGCTATACTGCACTTGCTTTGCACTTAAACACGCTTATTGAAAGGGTCAACAAAAATAAGCCTATTGTAAATCCTCAACTGTCAAAAATTAAGCAATTATACCCAAAAGAATTTGAAGTAGCGATGCAATCTAAGAAAATCATCGAAAAGTATTTAAATACGTCAATACCGGAGGATGAAGCAGGATTTATAACTATATTTCTTATTTCTGACAAAGAATGCATCAGCAAACAGTTCGGAAAAGTTAAAGTTATAATAATTGCCCACGGCAATTCAACAGCGACATCAATGGCAGACGTTGCAAACAAATTATTAGGAGAAAATTATGCAATTGGAATTGACGCTCATTTAGACAAAAGTCCGCTAGAGGTTTTAGAAGCCCTCAAAAACTATGTAAAAAGCGACATGAATCAAGCAGGATATCTCTTGCTGGTAGATATGGGATCTCTTACGACTTTTGGTGAAACAATTGAAAAGGAATTTAACATACCTGTAAAAGTAATTCCGCTTATTTCAACTCTCCACGTTATAGAAGCAACAAGGAAAGCATTACTTGGTATGCCTCTTAACAATATATATATGAGTGTCCAAGCTATAAACTCGTATATAGAAAACAATATAGATTTTGCTCCACTAATAAGCGGCAAAAAGAAAATCGCAATTGTAACCGCATGCCTTACTGGTGAAGGTGCATCTGTTGCAATTAAAAGCTTTTTAAAGAACAATTTAAAATTTGATAAAGATCTCTTTGAAATTATTCCGATAAACTGCCTCGATAAGCATATAACCATGCAGAAAATAGAAGAAATACAGGAAAATATGGAAATTGCATTTATCGTATCATCATTCCCACTGGATACAAACATTAGGCAGTACAGCATGAATGACGTTTTAAGTTTAAAAGTCATTAAAGAATTACAAGAAATCGTAGATATCAAGACAACATTGCTTAAAATGGGGTATGTTCTAAAAGAAAATATAGACAACATTGACGGAGAAGAGCTGTACAGCGATATACAAAGTACCATCATGAAGCTGTGTGATACACTTTCCGTTTACTTCGATGATGACATGTTGCTGGGTATTATACTTCATTTTGCTTTCATGGTAAGCAGAATCAAAAAAGGCGAGAAAAGTATAGAATTTCTAGACAAAGAAGAATATATTAAAAACAATATATCTTTGTATAATGTTGTCAAGCAATCACTAAACTACCTAAATACTAAATATTCGATTAAAATTCCTGATGATGAAATATGCTATGTAATGAGATTTTTCCAGGAAAAAGATACATTATTTAATGTAATATAAGCCTTTATATTCGCTCTGCAACAAGATTATAATGTAAAAGTCATGAAAAATTTTTTAGTACTTATAAAATAAAGAGCATAATAACTTAATACTGTAAAAAAATAGGTATGTCAAGAGCAGATAATTCTTTTCAACAGAAATTATGATATTATACAAGTCCTGACCTACTTAAATTAGATGAATTAGGACTTAAGAAACTCAATCAAACAGTGTCGATGATTTCTATGAAATTATATCAAAAAGATATGAAAGAGGCTCAGTAATAATAACTTCGAATAAAGTTTTTGAAGAATGGGCTAAAATTTTTTATGATCTTGTATTAGCAACTGCAATACTTGATAGATTTGTTCATCACTGCCATTTTGTTGTGATTAAAAGTAAAAGCTACAGAATGAAACAACGAGAAGATGTTATTAAATCTATGTCAGAAGAAAACCCAAAAAAGAATTAAATTGATAAAATTTTTTTACCTTAAGTGAGGAATTTTTATTGACAATAACAGTTAATTTGGGTGTATTTCATATTCGACAGGGATTTCATTCAGCGTTTTTTTCCTCTTTTAAGACTTAAATAACAATCTTAGCTTTTTCTTCAGGCGTAAAATTTCTTTTCTTATTCATCTTATTCTAAATTGTTTTTCATGTTTTGTCTATTTTATTTTATGGTATTTTTATACATAATTGTTATATATTAAATCCATGCCATACTATTAGAAAAATAAAATTCATATATACATCTTCCAATATTCAACAGATTCCTTTAGTTCATCTAATACATCACTCTCTTTGTACTCAAAAGGATGTATTATTTCTAGCATAAGTATTACTTCATCTGCTCCAGATGCATTAATTGCTTCAATTACCAATTGAGGCATGATTATTCCCTTCTTATTATTTTCTTTTATGAAGGGTAAATGACTATCTGATTTTCCATCACACTGCTGAATATGTATTATAGGTGAGTAAGAACCTAATTTTTTAATCCAATTATATGGATTTCTATCATATTCAGAATTGTTATAAGAACACATATGACCAACATCTAAGTTAATATATATTGGAATATCAGATACTTCGTTAATTTCTTTATATAATTTTATTGTATCATCTATATTACTCAATATCTCCCTATCTACAGGCATGGGTTCCCATAATAAATATTTCAAGCCCTTTGATTTCGCTACATATGATAAATATTTTATATTACTAATCAAACTTTTAATAAGTAAATTTTTGCGAAATGGGTCAATAAAATCTTTCATACTCATTGCACCCATAAAACCACCTACTGCTTCGCAATTAAGCATTGATGCAAATTCAATTGCTTTTTCATACCATTTAACACTATAAGCTCGAATGTCTTCATCGGGATCTAATAAAAGATTATGGCTGTATTCACCTAATCCAGTAAAGCAACTTTGAATGTTCAGATTGTTTTTTGCCGATACATCATTGATTTTGTTGCATATTTTAAACATCGTTGATTTATCTATATTTAAATCAATTAGATCCAGTGAAAATTGAACTATATTTAATTCTAATTTATTAGCAACAATATCAACCCATGCTTCAGGCTCTGGCCATCTTTTAATCGCGAAACAATTATTAATTCCTAATTTAATTTTACTCATAATGTTTTTCCTCCGGAATATTATACCATTGTAACTTACGGCCAATTTTAGCTCTTATTTTCCACTTTAAGCTTTTAGGTACCTGTTCAATAGAAGTTTTAATTAATAATATCTTTTCTGTTATTGTCGTTATATCTTCTTTATTAAGTATATCTTTAGCCATAGAAACTGTTTTTTCAAGATTATCAAAAATAGTCGTATACCAACCCCAATCATTTTTTACTATATCGAGTATAGAATTAAGGTTTATAGTATTACAATCATTTTTATTCTCGACAGGATGATCAATGAGAATAGCAAGAATATCAAGTATGTCCTTATAGTTTATCTGAACTATTTGCAGCTTGGTAAGTAATAAATTAGCTAAACTTATCGTATAACCATTTTTTGATAAATCACCTTCAAGATTCAGCTCATGGCATTGTATAAACTTCCCTATAAACACATCAAGGTCAATATCATTTTTACTAAACAACATGCGAGTTTCTCCATGTAAAGCATTAAACCTTCGATCTGCTATAAACCCTTCTTCGTCTAAAGCTTTTTTTAAAGCTTTCACGTCATTATTTGAAACCACTATATCAATGTCATTTATATCCCTTGACAATGGCGCATATTCTGTACTAGGACATGTCAAATATACAGCAACGCCACCAAGTAATTTTGCTTTAATATTATTTTTTTCTATATGGTCCATCAACTTTTTTGCCATATCTATTATAACGGGCTTCTTTTCATATGCCATAAATAACACTCCTCATGCTAGAGATTTATTACTAACAAATTTATCTTCAACTTCTAAAAACATTTCATAGAGTTCATTATAAGTTGCATGAATTTTTAAATTCGGCAAAAATTCCTTACCATCACATACACAATTTTTAATTGCTTCTTGATAATCCTTAAAGACTCCTGAACCAATGCCTGCCAGCATAGCTGCACCAAGTTCAGCACCATCAACATCTTTTATTGCATACACCGGAACTCCAAAGATATTAGTTTTAATTTCATTCCATTCATCTAATAATGCACCACCACCAGAAATATAAATTGATTTAAATGAACAAGTCGACTTACTAAGTCTCTCAATCCTTTCTCTTATTGCGAATGCAACACCTTCTAATACTGCTTTAGCCATATCCCCAGCATTGTGATATAAATTTAAATTATAAAATCCACCCTTTAATAAGGGATTATCTCTTTCTCCTCCAGTTAGATAAGGGATAAATATTAATCCATCAGCTCCAACTTTAATTTTTTTTATATTTTCCTTAAGTAGATTATACCTATTAGAATCTTTCTTATATAAAATATTTGTCAACCATTCAAGATTTGCTCCAGTAGCATTTAATCCTATCTCTGTACACCATGCATTTGGTATAACATGCGTATAATTTCCTATATTTATATCATTAACAGGGTTTAAAACAGTACTATTTAAACATGGTGATGTACCCGACATTTCACTTAAAATCTCTGGTCTTACAGCACCAACTCCCAAACAGCAGCATTGACTATCTGCTGCTCCTATTACTATGGGTATTCCAGATGTTAAACCTACACTTTCTGCAATAGATTTTCGTAATTCGCCAACAATCTGCCACGGCATAAGCACTTTATTAGGAAATATGTTCGTATCTAAGTTTAATTCAGTCATTAATTTTTTATTCCATCTATGTTGTTTAAGCTCATATAATAAAGTAGCATTTGCATGTGTTTCATCCGTAGCTATCTGGCCAGTTAAATAGTACGCTATATAATCACGTGGCTGCAGTATATATGCAATATTTTTAAATAAACATGGTTGATTAGCTCTTTGCCATAATATTTTAGGAAGTATATAAAAAGCAAGTAATCGGTGACCTGTTATATCATGAATTAACCTGCTTCCATATTTTTTTTCGAGTTCAAATGTTTCATTTACTGCTCTGTTGTCTTGATATATAAATGCTCTTCCAACAGGATTAATATTTTTATCAACGGGTACATACGTAGGACATTGTCCAGTCAAACCGATGCCCATAATTTTATATGGTAACTTTAGATTTTCGACCATTTTTTTTAATGAAATTCTCGTTGCCATTTTCCAATCATTCGGATCTTGCTCAGCCCAACCAGGCTTATCATAATAAGTCTTATAAGTCTGTTTGCCAAAACTAATTAATTTTCCTTTAATCGTATAAGCAGATGCTCTAACTCCAGAAGATCCTATATCAATGCTTACAATCAAATCCATTTTATACCACCTATCCAGAAACCAATTGATAACTTAATAATCTATTTTTATCTAAAACAACCACAACTCCGTGTAAAACACCTTCACCATAATCACTGCCTGGATTAATACATACTGTTTTACCAATCTTTTTTATAGCATGTACTTCATGTATATGTCCATGAAGACTTAATAGGTATTGGTATTTTTTAATTGCATTTAAAACTGCTGTGCTTCCAGCAGGGGAAAATTGAACTTGCCCAAATTTAGATATTACTTGTAATGAATCTGTTAATTTTGGTGCATCATCAAGACCGGTACCATATGGTGGCACATGGGCACACAGTATTGAAGTATTGGGATTTGAAATTTCTGTCATCAATTTATCTATTTTTTCCGTTAACTCTTCCTCACTACACTCTCTTGGAGTATGCCATGGAGTAGGATTGCTTAAGCCTATAGAAATCATATCATGATAATCATCAATTGCTATAACCTTATCTTCTGGATCTATAACATAGCTTGATTGATTTATGATATTCTTAATTACTGGTGGATCATCATTGCCAATCATAATAAAACACCTTATTCCAGTATTTTTGAGTCTATTTTCGGCAATTTCCATCCATTCTGAAATTGTTTTTGACATTAATTTTATAAATAATTCATTCATTGCTTTATCATTCTTTAAATAAGTCTCTATTTCTCCTTTTTCTGCAATATATGGATAATAGCCATTTATCTTAACAAGCTTCACAAATTCATCTACTTCCGATATACTTTGAAATTTATAATGGTTCCCCATATATGTGCAATTATAATTGCCATTTTTGTCTTTTTCTATAAATATAATAGCTTTTCCGGTTATATCGCCACCCATTATTAAAACATTAACTCCATAGAACTTACCCGCGTTTATAAATTTATAAAAACATTTCTGAGAACCATGTATGTCAGCAGTAAAATATAGCTTTGTGCTTTTCTTCATTTTAATCACATCCTCTTAACTATGCTAAAATAATTATTCTACATTAAGTTAACTATTATATTTTAAATAAATAGCTAACTTTGAAATACAGCTTATATAAATATAATTTTAAACATTCTAAGTTCCTTTAAAAAATAAACAAGACCCCAACTATCATTATGTATTAATGATAGTTGGCATATTTACCGCAATTATTCAAATATTATTCTGGTGGTAATTCTTTATAAGCAAGATTAATATCTATTCCCTTTCTCTTTTGAATTATATATGAAGAATAATAAATTGCTAATCCAATTAAGATAACAGCAGCTACAAACTCTATAATTAGTTTTGGAGAACTAATACCTAATGCCGGATACATTACTAAAAGATATGTTAATAACCCCATAACCAGCAGCGATAATACTCCTGTTATTACTAAAACCGGAATACCAAATAAATTAACATTAGCCGGTGAAGATTTATACAAATCTTTTTGAACATAGGGAAACATAATTGCTGATATAGATACTATGCTTATTACTATAATCCCACATACTACGCCTAATGAAAGTAAAGTAAAAAATGACGAAGAGAACGTCGACCATGTAATTATGGCAACAACTAAAGTTGTAATAACAATTATTGCCGGAATAGGTGAATGGGTTTTTTCATTAACTTCTGAGAGTTTTTCAGGTAAAATACGATCAAATGACCATGCAAATAATGTTCTTATCGGCATAAATGTATTGCCAACCATTGCCGGAAGATTCCAAAATAAGAATGTAATTGCTATTAAAATATTTATAATTGAATTTTTAGTTATCATTCCAGCAAATAGGTTATAATATGGAGGTACAGGTAATGGATATTTTTTAGGTGCATTACTATACAAAAAATTTATTGATTGAACAAAATTATATCCTGCTACTCTAAACAAAAGCAATGCTCCTATTATTATAAAGCCTGCATCCCACAATAAAGCCGTAAGCATAATTGACAGCTGTCTTTTTCTATTACCGGCACTTTTCATTTCACCTGCAAGATATACTGACCAAAAATTCCATAACATAAAAGTCATTATACAACCAATTGTAGGCAATGTAGCTGAAAATGAATGTGAAGCCGTTAATGTAAGACCCGCAGCTTTTGCATTTTCAATTATCATTTTATATGAATTACTTGAATTAGTAAATTGTTGTGCAAAATGATTAAAATTACCTATAAAAGTAGTTTGATTGCCAAAAATAAATACTAAGAAAGCAAGTAGTGTACCGCCCATTGCAATAAAGAAACATATATTTTGAATTTTAAACATTTTTTTAGTACCTGCACTCAAAGATAATGCCAAAATTAATGTAAGAAAGATTGCAAAAAAGTATGTCCATCCAGATGTACCTGCGATTTTCCCTATATTTGCAAGGACTTTGTTATTTAATACATTGCCAAGTATAGTAAAAGATGGGCCAATACACATTGATGCCCAAACTCTTGCCCAATATGCCGCACCAATACATGCAGATAGGGCGGCAGCAAAATTACTAATAACCGCAATTGGTGGTGATATTATTCTACTAACCCATATATAGTCTCCACCAGTACGAGGCATACTTGATGCCATATATGCCATCATTATAAGAATTGGAATATCTAGTACAATACTCAATGCAGTTGCTAATACAATATCAGTACCAGGAAAGGCACCTAAAGCCCAAAATACACCAAATGCTAATGTAACACCAACTGGAGCAGAAAATGCAGCTGTGAATATTGCAGTATCTAAAAAAGATGCTTCTCTTACGAGACCTGTTGATTGCCTAACAAATATTGATGTATTTTTGTCCATTGATAAAACCCCCTCTTATTTTTTAATTTATGTTAATATTTATAATATCCTATATTTTATTAAAATGACGTCTAATTGTGTTAATAGTTCATAAGACTTTAATCCTCTATACAAAAAGTTATAATATAAGACATCAATTAAACTTTTCTCTTACTTTTTTAGCATGCTTCATAAAATTTTTAACCCGCTCTACATCAACAAAATTCTCAAATTTTCCTTCGTACTTAAAAGTAGTACCAACAATTGCTCCATCAGCAATAGTTAATTGCTGTTCTAAATTTTCTATATTAACTCCAGTGTTTGCAAATACAGTTGTCTCAGGAACTGCATTTTTTACTTTCTTGATTATTTCAATATCTGTTTCGCTACCTGCAGTCACTCCAGAAACACATAGTGCATCAGGTTTATTATTAAAAACAGTACTTTTAGCAATTTCTTCAATATCACGATTTGCTAAATATTTAGCAGCTTCAGGTACAATATTAAATAATAGTTTAACATTATCTGCATTAATTGAATACTGATGTCTAACAATTTCTCCGCAATTCGTATTCCATAATCCAAAATCACTTGCATAAACCCCAGTAAATACTTCACGTATAAATTTCGCACCCGTGGCAGCGGCTAAATCTAAAGATTTAATAGGATCCCACAGCACATTTACTCCAAAAGGAACAGTTATATCTTTGTATAGTTCACCAATTATTCTTGCCATACAAGCAACAGTTACTGTATGCACTTTAGTAAGATAAGGCATGCTGAATTCATTTGAAAACATTACCGCATCTACTCCACCATCTTGTAATGCTATTAAATCTTTACGAGCCTCATCAACAATCTTTTGCATGCCACCGTGCTTATCATAACCCGGATCTCCGGGCAGTGGTCTTAAATGACACATAGCAATAATAGGTTTATTAGTACCAAATAATTCTTTTACCCAATTCATTTCATCATTCCACCTTTTTAAAAGTCATCATTGACTTTAATTATTAATTCAGTAATACTATATAGTGATACACAATTTATTTATTAAGCCGTTAATAAAATTTACATTGTTTAATGTATGTTTTATTAAACTGGCTGTTTTTTTATAATCAACAATATATCTATATATTTATTTGAACTTCTATTAATAAAAGTGATTTTTAATAATATTTTAAGCTATAAGTATCTTAATATCCCTCTCTTTAAATAAATTTTTATAATTTTCTTGCATTTCATCAATAACAATCATATCTATATCATCTATCTTGCATATTGTAGCAAATACTTTTTTATCCAACTTACTATGATCGGCAACTAATATAACCTGATCAGCAGCTTTAATCATTGCTTTTTTTACAGCTACTTCCTCTAAAGTTCTATTTGTTATTCCATACTCTAAGCTTATTGCATCAGCACCTAAAAATAATTTATTAGCATGAATTTTAGATATAAATTCTACAGTATTCGAACCAATCGCTGTAAAAACGTATTTTTCGACTATACCGCCAGTAATAATTAGGGTTATATTTGGTTTACATGCAAGCTCTACTGCAATTTTTAAATCATTTGTTATCACCGTTATTCTTTTTTTCTCTATATGACGAGCTATTTCAAGAGTAGTTGATCCAGCATCCAAAATTATTACTTCATCATTTTTAATTAATTGGGCGGCAGCCATACCTATTTTCTTTTTTTCACTAATATAAAGTTCCGCTTTTTTTATGTATGGTATTTCAATGTTTATACCATTATCAATGGATAAGGCACCTCCATGTGTTTTATTAATTAGTCCTCTTAACTCCAGTTCATTTAAATCCCTCCTTATTGTAACTTTAGAAACTCCAAAGAAATCACTGAGCTCTTTTACTGTTACCTTTTTCTTTTCATTTACGTAATTTAATATTTGTTTTTGTCTCTCTGCTTGATATATATATTCATTATTATTTTGCTGCATATTTTACACCAACCAATCTAAACAATCCTTTCTTTTGTTTTTTTTACTTTCTTTTGATTTCTTTTAGTTTCTATATAATATTATTCTACATTACTTTTAAAATTCCTGCTTTATTTTTTAATTTTTTTAAAAAAATTTTTTTGAAGAAACAATTTATAAATTTTTTTAATATGCCATAATACTTTTCATTGATAAACATCCACAAAATAAAAGATGCTTTAAGGAATAAAATCCTCTTAAGCATCTCTACCTTCCTCATTTTCAATATTGTCCAAAAGTAATAGTCGAATGTATTAAAAAAAGGCTTGATTTAACTAGTACATTATAATAAATGTGTAGAAAATATATAAAAAAAATCCGGGATTCTTGATAGAAAGACAGCATATATATTTCTATACAAAACGGCTGATTAATAATCTAAATCATATATTCCACGGATTAAGATTAATAAATCCATACATAGACTTACCAAATGGTGAGAATAGCAATAAAGAAAAAGCAAGGAATGTTTTGGACATTTTAATCGGTTTAAAAATTTTGTTCCAACACTGGGTTTCCTTTGTAAAGCTTCTGTCTGAGAAAATAAAAAAATCCAGTGACGCTTATATTTCGATGCAAATGTGTGAATCTGTTCTCAGTAAACTCATTCTGTATTATGCAACATACCACGGTAAAAAACTCTCATCACAAAACGGTTTAAATCCCATTTTTAAATTTTTGTCTCTAAACTCTTGAAATTTATTTCATTTTCATTTAAATTTTATTCGAACATGAAAATCATCCTTTATTGTTTTATCTATTCAAATGAACATTACAACGGATGATTCATGCTTTGGGAAGGTATTTTTTGATACCTTCCTATTTTATTTTTTACCGCTTACAAAAATAAAATTATGCAATAAGTTATTTCATTTTCTTACAAATACACTCTTTCACCAGGATTTATCTTCATTGCTTCACCATCTACACCAATCCATACCGGTATGGAAGAAGGGTTAAATACAATCTTTCGATCAACACTGAATTTCAAGTTTCTCATAGCTACGACATAATCCATAATCTCAATATTTGTTGCGTACCAAACTGATTCATCATAAGCTACCATTTTGCAGAATTCCTCGATTTCACGCCAATTGTTATTTCTTTCAAATTCAAAGCTATGCCCCCAAACATAGAATAAAGGCATCTGCTCCCATTCACTTATATTTTTAAACTCCTTACATTTATCCAGTAAATTTTGATCATGATGGCATGTTGGATGCCACTCTAAAAAATTATTAGGTATCCTAAAGCTTTTAGTAGACTTAACCGTCCTAGAATACTCTATGCCAAATGATGTAAGACTATTTAGCACTATATCGTTGTAGTCCCCATATGGGTATGCCATGCCTCGCACATGATAGCCTACAAGTGATTCAAGGTTTTTCCTATCTTCCATTATTTGATAGACTAATTCTTCCGGAGGTATCAACGTCAAATACGGATGGTTTAATGAATGGACTGCTACTTCATGTCCTCTATATAGCTCTTTTATCTCTTCTTTAGATACATAAGGTTCTGTATCAAACTTACCTGAATTCAAATTGAATGTTCCTTTGATGCCGTATTTGTTGAATATCTCTACCAATCTTCTGTCAAATACCTGTCCATCGTCATAACTCATCGTCAAGGCTTTTCTCTTTCCATCATGATAATAGTCAAAACTTATATTCACTTCTATTATCTCCTTCTAAATCTTTATAATTTCAATACACCAATTCTCTTAAATCACCGGTAATTTCAAAAGTTTTCGACAACACTTTCCGTCCCATAAGCTCTTGGCTCATCTCATCTGGTTGGCTTTCGCCTTCATACACTGTAAATAATCCAGGTTCTAAGATGCACCTTCCATCATTGTCTATTAAAGCCATGTCTCTCGGCTTAAACTCAAACTTAACTGTCTTTTTCTCCCCCGGCAAAAGGTTAATCCTCTTGACTCCTCTAAGCTCATACTTCGGCACCTTTACAGATGATTCCGTATCTTTTAAATACAATTGTACAACTTCATCGCTTTTCACATGA